>VRUI01000016.1 GCA_019456225.1 Planctomycetota bacterium
GTAATTGCTGTCAACCCCCACTTGCCACCTTCCAACTTGTCACTAGAACCGCGCGCTATGTCGACGAGCGACATTTTGGGTATACATATACTATAGTCTACGTAACACCGCTGAACTCCTCACTACTTTCTTTTCCACTTACCACTTACTACTCACGAGAATGCCTGAAAAGCAGTCATTCTCTATTTGTTGAATTTATTTATCCTCTGAATTAGGCGTCAAAAAATGTTCAAAAGCGCGCCATTTCTCTTCAAATAATTCAAAATATCTGTTTTTTTCTCGTTTTCTGTCAATTAATTTCAAAATAATTCAAAAAAAACGCCCAAAACCATAGGTGGGAAATGTCTGCAATGTCCTGAATACACCCTTTTTTCTTCAATCTGTAAAGGAACGAAACGAACCCCTGGAGTCGTTTTTGACAAGATAGGCAATTTACTCGCAAAAATTAACGCCAATTTAGATTTCTTTCCCTATTTCCGCGATTGCAAATGGCTCGCACTTACCGGTGTTCTTCCAGGCATCGTAGAGTTTCTTGCCCCAGTCGTCGGTCTTGTTTTCTTCCACCAGAAACTTGAGGTACTCCCATGACATCGACTGGTACATGATTTGGACGGCGATCTTTTTTGTCCCTGCCGGAATCGACATCTTAGTATCATCCCAGTTCTGCCCGTCCGCGTAGGTTGCACCAATCGGCTCGCACAGATGTTCCTCGAATTTGCTGTTTACGAAACCTTCCGGCGGAATGCGGTTGTCTTTGGCGATCATGTCATTAAGTACAAAGTGGAACGACGGACCTGCCGGTTTGCCGGTCTTTGCCGCCTGTGCCTTGCTTATCGCCGGCAGTGATTCATATATCTTTGTATCTTCCGGATCGAGCAGTGTCGGTACCGTTACTTTTTTGCCCGCGAGTACGGTTTCTTTCTCGCCGTATCTTCCGGTCTCTTTTATTACTTTGCCGCCTGCGTCAATGAACTGCGTATTGATCCACATACGCCTTCCTTCCGGGTATCCGGTAGGCAGTTTGTGGCCTGTCAGGTTTGTAATTCGTAGAGTTGCCTGGTTTTTCCCTTCTATTTTCAGCTCGAGTTTCGCAGCAGTTCGCAGCAGAGCTTTTGCACGCTGTTTACCCGCGTCGAGTGCTTTCTTGCTTATGTCCGCGTCCTTCCAGAGATACGCCACCGCGTCCTGGACCCACGTAGAACCGCCAACGGCTCCATGGTTTACGAAGTGTGGGCGTTTCTTTTTACTGTACTTAGATGCCTTTGCCCCGCCTTCAACTGTTTTGTAATGACAATGCTGACAACTTCCTTCCTGGCCTTTTGCCGGGAATGCACTAATCGACCATTCGCTGAAAGTACGCTCGACATGGCCGAACTCGTATGGGTGCTGTGTCTTTACGTCTTTTGCGAATAGTGGATTTGAGACATCGTGGCAGGTGCCGCAAAGTTTTCCGGATGCGTGGAAGTCAGACTTCAGGATCTTATGGCTGATAACCTTGCCGTCGATGTCTGAGTAGGGGCCTCGCATGGTTTTTTCAGTGTCTGCGACCATCATGGCATTGCCGTATCCCGGGGGGATATCTTTGGCGAGTTTCTTTGCTTCATCCGAGAGCGGGTCGACAAGCCTGTGACAAACCTGGCAGTTTACTCCATGCTTGTCCTCTTCTGTCAGATTAGAGCCGTCTGCTTTGGTAGACCGGCCTTCGAGCCATCCCTTGGGAGTGTGACACCGCCAGCAGAACTCACCGACTCCGGGTACGTCCTGGTTGGCAATGGTAAGTGTCGCGCGGTAGATCGGATCACGGGCAGCCTGGGACATCATCCCGCCTTGCCAGGAGAAAAACGGGTCTGCGTCACCTGCTTTGGTTTTACTGTGGCACATCTTACAGCTTTTAATCTTGCTGAATTTGATGTCATTTTCCTCCGGTTGAGTACCCGGAAGATAGACCTCGGAGAAAACCTGCGATGAGAATAATATTAAAATGGTGATAATGATAGATATCTTAGTGGTTGAACTTTTCATGTTTGTCTCCTGAGAATAATGTTTATAGCATTTAATACGTTTTTTCATAATGCAAAGTCCATTTATAATTTCTGCTTCAGCAGTGAAAAGCTGAAATGCTTAATACAGGGCTATTTTAGTCTTACTAGATAGTCGAGTCAAGTGAAATTTTATAACTATTTGATGTCAAGGCGTTTAAAGAGTTAGCGGTGTTTTTTCAGGGGGTTGTTTTCCCTACGAATTTTTCAAATTCCAACATTAGTTTCTTTGTGTATTGGCCGACTTTTCCATCGCCGATCATTTGGCCGTCGAATTCTACTACTCCGACGACATCCTGAGTTGATACTGCGATGGTCAGTTCGTCGGCGTTTTTTGCCTGGAAGGGGGTCATTTTGTGTTCTACGACAGTTAGACCTACTTTTGGGGCGATATTTTCAATGATTTCCCGTGTAATTGACGGCAGGATCTCTTTGCCAAGCTGGCGGGTGACGAGTTTTTTCTCAGCGGCCAGGATCATGAAAAATGCCGACGCCGACCCTTCCGTTATATCTCCGTTGTCATCTATCAGTATCGCCTCCTGGCAGCCTTTTTTCTCGGCATCCATCCGGGCCATTACATTCGGCAGCAGGTTTAGCGACTTGATGTCGCAGCGTTTCCATCGCAGATCGGGGTATGTCGACACCTTAATTCCGTTGGTTTTTTTCCCTTTGTTGTCATCGAGTTGGGTTATTGTCAGGAAGAAATTCGGCTTAAGTTCGGCGGTTGGGCCATGATTTCGAGTTGCCGACCCCCTTGTTACATGGAAGTAAATCTTTGCGTCAGCTATACTTGCGTGATCAAAGGCGGTTTCTACTCGACTTCGCACATCTTCTATGTCGATCCCTTCGATCTGTACCTCTTTGATGGATCTTGCGAATCTTTGGAGATGCTTTTCGAGTGCGAATATCCTGCCGTTATAGCTCCTGACGACCTCGTAAACGCCATCTCCAAAGAAGGTTCCCCTGTCCAGATATACCGGTTCCAGTTCTTCGTAAGGTATTATTTTGTCCTGTATCATCGCAAGCTGCATCGTAAAGCTCCCTGAAAGTCATAATCTCGGCTATATTTTGCAATAGATTCGCCCATTTTGCAATAGAAGCTTGGAAAAAATCAGAAAAGTGTGAAATTTTTCTTTACTTTGCCGCCCGGACTTCATAAACTACTTGACTATTCATTTATTAAGTAACAATGTAAGGAGTTTTAACAGATGTACGCTATAATCGAACAAGGTGGAAAACAATATAAGGTTTCCCAGGGTGACGTGGTAAATATCGAGCTGACCGAGGTCGCTCCTGACGCCAAGACTATTGAATTGAACAAGGTTCTTTTCGTAGCTGACGGCAAGGATATTAAGGTCGGTACGCCGTTCCTTGACGGTGCTAAGGTCATCGCCAGCTTTAAGACAACTGCCGAAGATTCGGTAGTTAAAGGTGCCAAACTCTACCCGATGCAGTTTCGCAGACGCAAAAACAGCAGCCGAAGAATCGGCCACCGCCAGAAATACCTGCAGGTTGTAATCGACGCAATCGAAGCATAAGTTTTTCGATCATACAAAATACAAAAGCCCTCGCTGTGTAATGCAGACGGGGGCTTTTTTTGCGCAAAACCACAAATGCTATTTTACCAAGTTTACCAAAAAGAAACCCGGTTTCTTTAATTCCTCGGTTTCTTTAATTCCTCCCCAAAAAGAAGCCCGGTTTCTCTAATTTACTCTACTTGAGGGGTATTTTGCGTCTTATCTTTTAAGTGTCTTTGGATGATTTCTAAAACATAGCTTCTGTTATAATCTTTTGCTAAATCTTTTGCTAAATCTATGGCAGTTTTATTATTGTTATTTTTAATAAAAGGGTCAGCACCATAATTTAGCAATGGTTCAATAATATCTGGAAGACCATGACACCTGACTGCTTCATGCAAAGCTGTATTTCCATCCTGGTTACGAACATTAATTGTCGATCCCGCTCCATTGTTTAAAAGCAATTCAACGCACTGATGCCTTGCCGTGCCCGCAGCATATATCAATGGTGTATCTCCATCGTCGTCAACAGCACTAAACATGGCTCCATTATCAAGCAACAATTCCATAACCTCTGGCGACTCAAAATGTATTGATAAATGCAGCGGAGTCTGCTTGTAAGAATAAGTTTCTGGCAAATTAACATCTGCTCCTTTTTGTATGAGAAGTTCGACCAATTCATAAACTACTTTTTTTTCACGTTCTATCTGAGATTCAGATTTGGTTTGCCCTCTTCGACCGCGATAATGCAATCCGAATGCCTGTGTTATATATGCACGTCCATCCTTATATTCATCAAGACTGTCAATTGCTTGAAGTTTCTCTCGGACTAATTTCACATCGCCACGATATAATGCATCACTCAAACTGAGACTCTTGCGATAAAAAAACCGCCCCGTAACCACAAAGAGTATTCCTAGTGAAACAATAACAACTGTTTTTAATTTTTTTTGTCCCATTGTAAATTTTCTATTTGCTCTCTAGGTAAATTAAAGAAACCGGGTTTCTTTTTGGGGGGATAGGTAATTTGTTTGTTTTATTTCCATTTTTTTGGTCTGCCTCTTTTCTTTAATGTCGATTCTAAATCTAATTCTTCCGCCGTTTTTATTTTCCAGTCCTCTTCTCCGTAGGGGCAGCCTCTTTTGATGCAGTTAACCAGTTCATCGCATTGTTCTTTTGGGATTGGTTTGTTTACTATTTCAGCCCAGTTTTTTGGCAGCGGAACCGGCCCCGGGTTCAGGGTGAAGGGCTTTGAGGGTCGAAATTCAGGATCGATTCTGTGGACGAAGCTGTGGACGAAGCTGGACCACTGCCAGTCGGCGGCGGTTTTTACTATGCCAGCTCGTAGAGGATTGGCTTCTATGTATTGCATTGCTTTGAGGTATCGCCAATTGCTCTGGATCGGAAAACTTTTGTAGCGATTCTGGTAGAGATGGCCTATCCCGGTTGTGCCGTGGGCTGTGTGCCATCGCTTAGCATGGGTCAATGTTACCCAGTGCATGAATTCAGGGAGTGCGTTGTCATTAGCCGGCCAAAGGAGCATGTGCCAGTGGTTTGACATGATGCAATAGCCGCTCAGACGTATATCGAACCGCTCGATACCCTCGGCAAGGACATTTTCAAAGGCGATAAAATCCAGGTCTTTCTTGAATATCCTCAGCTTGCCGTTGGCTCGATTAAGAGCGTGATACGCGATACCAGCTTTGGTTATGCGTTTTTTCTTTGGCATAGTGAGATTATAAAGCCCACACTATACAAAGTCAACTGTGAAAATCCTTAAATTTTCGAGTCGTAGATTACCAAGTTTACCAAAAAGAAACCCGGTTTCTTTAATTTTATATATTATTCGGTTGGCCAGGATTTTATTGTTTTGTCTGCTTTTTTTTGCCAATTCTCTGAACCGTTTTTCAGGAAGTACTCATACGATTCGTCTTCTGATAGTTTTTTCAGGATTGGCATTCTTACTTTGGGCGGGGTGTTTGCGATGGTTTTTTCTCTTGCGATGGCCAGTTCATCGAGGAATTTTCCGTGGTCTTCTGTGAATATATCTTCCAGTTTTCTTCTTATTCGGCCTGAATATGCCGGGCACTTTCCGTCGGTTCCGATTGCGATCTGGAGGTCGCCGCGTTTTACTACCGCCGGTACGTAGAAATCGCACAGGTCGGGTACGTCGACGATGTTGCAGAGAACTTTGGCATTGCGGCAGTCTTTGTAGATTTGTTCGTTGAGGGCTCTGTCGTCGGTTGCGGCGATCGCCAGAACTGCATTTTCGATGTGTTGGGTCTTGTAGACTCCTTCGATGACTTCGATGTCCAGTCCTTTGCAGATATTGTCGAAGTCGCTTGCGAAGTTTTTGGAGACTACGGTTACTTTTGCGCCGGCATCGCAGAGGGCGCGAATTTTCCTTGCTCCTACAGAGCCTGCGCCGATTACGGTGACGGGTTTTCCAGCAAGGTCGAGATTTATCGGATATTTTGACATGCGCCCATTTTAGCAATATACGCCGAGTAAGTATACCAAAATATACCAATTCAAATGAAAAATTGCAGCTGATGATGCAGCCTGTATGGTTTCATGTAAAGTGCGGTTTGAATGGTGTCGATATGGATTTGTGGTTTTAACTGACAATTTGTAATTATCCGGGGGGGATGCTTTTTGGGGTACTTGACGGCGAAATGCGGCCGATTTCTAGTGATACTGTCTTTGCTTGTGGTGGTCTTGCAGGGGTGCAGGCCTGTTGGGCCTGATTACGAGCGGCCTTTGACAGAGATGCCGGATATCTGGCAGCAGAAGGCTGTAAAGGGGCTTGAAAGCGGTGATGCCGACCTTGAGACGTGGTGGCAGATTCTGAAAGATCCTGTTCTGGATAAACTTATCGCCCGTGCCGGTCATGGGAATCTGGAGCTTGAGCAGGCGTGGCGGAGGATCGAACAGGCCAGGGCGGATCTTAGTTTTTCGAGAGGGAGACTTTATCCGAAAGTTGACGGGGTGGGGGATTATCAGCGGCTTCGGTTGAGCGATGATGGGACGTTCGGCGTTGACAAGTCGGGCAATTCGGGCAATATCAATCTACATAATCTCGGCGTCGATTCGGCGTGGGAGATCGACGTTTTCGGCAGGATAAGGCGGTCGGTCGAATCGTCTGAGGGGGTACTCGGGGCGTCTATTGAGGATTACCGCGATGTGCTGGTTTCCTTGTATGCGGAAGTTTCGCTTAACTATGTCGAATTTCGGGCGCTGGAACTTCGGATAAAGCTGGCCGAGGCGAATATCGATTTGCAGAAGAAGACGCTCAAGCTTACGCAGGACCTTTTCAGGGCGGGGATAGTTCCGCAGCTGGATGTGCAGCAGGCAAAGCTTAACCTGGCTACGACAGAGTCGGCGATACCGCCGCTGAGATTTGGTAAGACGGCGGCGGCTAACCGGCTTTGCGTGCTGCTGGGGTTGATGCCGGGTGAAATTGATGAGCTATTGCAAAAGGAATACTCATTGCCAAAGCTGCCCGGGCGTGTTGTTGTCGATCTTCCTGTGGAGCTGCTTCGTCAGAGGCCTGATATTCGGCGTGCGGAAAGACGGCTGGCCGGACAGACGCCCTTGATAGGGGCGGCTACTGCGGAGTTGTATCCGATCTTTACGCTGACGGGGACATTCGTTTATCAGTCGCGCCAGCTTAACGGGCTTGTCAACCGGGGGAACAGAACATACAGTTATGGTCCAACATTCCAATGGAATTTATTCGACGGCGATCGGATCAGGAGCAGGATAAGATTTGAGGAGGCGCTGACGAAAGAGGTTTTCGCACAGTATGAAAATACGGTATTGCTTGCGATGGAGGAAGTTGAAAATTCGATGACGGCGTATGTAGAGGAATACGACCGTAAGGATGCGTTGAAAAGATCGGTCGATGCATCTAAGGAATCTGTCGAACTGGTCGAGACGCTTTATAAGACGGGGCTGACGGATTTCCAGAATGTACTCGACATGCAGCGGTCATTATTCAGTCAGCAGGACCAGCTTGCCGAAAGCGGGGGGAAACTGGTTCAGAGTCTTATACTGATTTACAAGGCGCTGGGCGGTGGATGGGGAGAAGAAGTGAAAAAAGCGAATATCCAATATCCAACACGGAATATCGAACAAGGAAGTAAAAGCTAATAGGCCAATCTGTTTTTTTGGTTATTGGGTGTTCCTTGTTCGTTATTGGATATTCAAATAATTTAGTCGACCGCGTGTGCTGAAGCACACTCTGCGGATGGCTATTGATAGCTAAAAGGAGAAAATAATGAAAGAGGGGATTAAACGGGGGATTGTTAATTTTGTTCTGCTTTTGGCGGCAGTGGGCGGGTTAGCTGCCTTGTTCTACTTTCGCAAGGAAAAGGAGGCTCCGCCGCCACCGCCACCATCTGTCAGGGTGGCAAAGCCGGTGGTTAAGGACGTTACCCGGTACTATGATTTTACGGGTAATACTGAGGCTATGGAATTTATCGATGTACAGGCCAGGGTCGAGGGATTTCTTGAAAGTATACATTTTAAGGAAAGCGACCTGGTCAAAAAAGATGAGCTGCTTTTTGTTATTGACCCTACGCAATACGATGCGAAACGCGACGAAGCGGCCGCGAAGGTAAGGGCGGGTAAGGCGGAACTTGAAAGGGCTCAGATCGATCTGGAAAGGGTTGAAGAGGCTGTTAAGACCAATGCCGTTAGCGAACGTGAGGTGAGCACACGGAAAGCTCAGCGGGATATCGCTGCGGCGGAGCTTAAGGCGGCCGAGGCAGTGCTGATAAACGCCGAGACAGAGCTTGGGTATACGCGGGTTGTCTCGCCGATAGACGGGCGAACGAGCAGGAGGCTTGTTGATCTTGGAAATCTTGTAGGCGCCACGGAAAAGACACTGCTTACTACCGTTGTCAAAGTCGCACCTATCTATGTTTATTTCAATGTTAGCGAACTGATCCTGCTGGAAGTACTCGGGGAAAAACCGGAGCAGCAAAGAAATACCGGGCGAGCATTTTATGTCGGCCTTGCCAGTGAAAAGAAGTATTCCAGGGAAGGTGTGATGGATTACATAGACAATACGGTTGATCCGGCGACGGGTACGATCAAAGTTCGGGGGATTTTGCCCAATAAAGAGGATCCTATTTTGCCAGGGATGTTTGTGAGGGTGCGGGTTCCGGCGAAGATCAAAAAAGGGGCGATACTTGTTGAGGAAAGTGCGCTCGGTACTGAGATCGCGGGAAAATTTCTGCTTGTTGTCGGCGAAGGTGACATTGTCGAGCAAAGACCGGTTACTATCGGGATGCTTTCCGGGAGTATGCGGGTTATCGAAGAGGGTATTACTCCGGACGAGGTGTATATTGTCGAAGGGAACCAGCAGGCCAGGCCGGGTTTGCCGGTGACTATCGACACATCTGAAAAACCGAAACCTGACAAGGAGCAGGCGGAAAAGACCGAAGATAAGGATGCGGCGGCCGATGGGATGGAAGATAAGCTGAATAAGATGATTGAAAAGCTGAACCGGCTTGAGAAGAATTTGGCTGAGATGGAATCGGATGGTGACAAAACCGTGCCGGAGAAAAAGGGTATCGAGAGACCTAAGACAAAGAAGGAGATGCCCTGGGATGTTGAGTAAGTTCTTTATATACAGGCCAATTTTCGCGTGCGTTATATCTATCGTGATCGTCATTATCGGTTTGATCGTGATACCGCTTTTGCCGATTGAGCAGACACCCGATATTACGCCGCCTACGGTTAAGGTCTCTACTACTTATACAGGTGCCAGCGCAAGTGTTATCTCCGAAACAGTGGCTGCGCCAATCGAGGAGCAGGTCAACGGCGTTGAGGATATGCTTTACATGCAGTCGAAGAGCTCAAGCGACGGGACGATGAACCTTACGATAACTTTTGAGGTTGGTACGGATGTGGACATGGCGACTGTGCTGGTGCAGAATCGTGTTAAGATCGCCGAACCCGTACTGCCGCAGGACGTTAAACGTGAAGGCATAAACACGAAAAAGCAATCAACTAACCTGACGCTGCTGGTGAACCTGATATCTCCGGAGGGGACATACGACGAGATTTTTCTGAGTAACTATATCAAGCTGCGGATCGAGGATGAGCTGAAAAGGATTTACGGTGTTGGCGATATTGAGCTGTTCGGGGCCAAAGAGTTCAGTATGCGGATTTGGCTGGACCCGGAAAAGCTGAAGGTGCGGGATCTTACGACAAATGACATTCTTGACGCCGTGCGCGAGCAGAATGTTCAGGTTGCCGCCGGTCAGATCGGTGCGCCTCCGAGCAGCAAAGGGCAGGTCTTCCAGTATACGGTAAATACGCTCGGGCGACTTTCCGAGGTTGAGCAGTTTGAAGATATAATACTTAAGATCAGCGAGGACGGCAGGATACTGCGACTTAAGGATGTCGCCAGGGTCGAGCTTGGAGCGAAAGCTTATACGACCAATGCAAAGCTTAACGGTGCGCCTTCGATAGCTATCGGGGTCTATCAGCTTCCGGGTGCAAATGCGCTTGCTATCGCAGACGCGATCCGCGCGAAGATGGACGAGCTTTCCGAGAAATTTCCGAAAGACGTTGAATACGACATTGCTTATGACCCGACACTGTTTATATCAGAGTCGATCAAGGAGGTCATAACGACACTGTTCGTCGCCGTGGCATTGGTGATCCTGACAGTGTATATATTTTTGCAGGACCTGCGGACGACGCTGATACCTGCGATAACGATCCCGGTGTCGCTTATCGGTACGTTTGCGGTCATGATGGCACTTGGGATATCGATCAATACGCTTTCGCTTTTCGGGCTGGTGCTTGCTATCGGCATTGTGGTCGATGACGCGATAGTGGTGGTGGAAAATACGATGCGGATAATCGACGAGGAGGGATTGCCGGCTAAGCAGGCGACGGAAAAAGCTATGATGCAGATAACCGGTCCGGTAGTTGCGACGACGATGGTTCTGCTTGCTGTTTTCGTTCCGACCGGTATGATCGGGGGGATCACCGGAAGGCTCTACAGACAGTTTGCGATTACTATAGCGACGGCTACGGTGTTTTCGTCTGTCAATGCCCTTACGCTTAGCCCGGCACTTTGCGGGATGGTTCTTCGACCATCGAAAGAGAAGCACGGTTTTCTGTTTGACTGGTTCAACAAGAGCTTCGACAGTTCGGCAAGCAAGTATATGGGTGTGATAAAGCGGATCGTAAGGCAGAGTTCGATGACGCTTATTCTGTTTGGTGTGATGCTTGGGCTTACGCTGTATATTTTTGGCAGTGTGCCCGGAGGATTTATCCCGGACGAGGACCAGGGTTATTTCTTTGTGCAATGCGAACTGCCGGACGGAGCGACGCTGGAGCGAAGCGATGAGATAACCGGTGAGGTAATTGACATAATCAAAGCGACACCTGGTGTGTCTGACGTGATATCTATTTCGGGTTATTCGATACTAGACAGCCTCAACATCAATAATATGTCATGCTGCTTTGTGACGCTGGATGACTGGGACGAAAGAACCAAACCGTCTTTGCATGTAAACGAGATCATCGCGTCGATACAGAGGGAGTTTTCGAAAATTAAAACCGCGCAGTGTATTGCGTTTTTGCCGCCGCCGATCACCGGGCTTGGCAACGCGAGCGGATTTGAGTTTCAACTGCAGGACAGGGCCAGCGCCGGGATCAACCAGCTTGAACAGATCGCCGATGATTTTACCGCCGCCGCTAATGCTCACGATACGCTTACGCGGGTAAACAGCAACCTTCAGGCAAACGTGCCGCAGTTGTATCTTGATGTTGACAGAGTCAAGGTGAAAAGACTCCATATTGAACTTCAGGACGTTTTTGATACGCTGCAGGCTTACCTGGGGTCTGCGTATGTCAATGACTTTAACCTTTACGGCAGGACTTTTAAAGTGATGGTTCAGGCCGACCACGGGTTCAGAAGCCGCGTCGAAGACATCAAGCAGCTGGAAGTAAGAGATGAGCAGGGCAATATGGTTCCGCTGGATACGATACTTAAGGTTGAAGATACGGCAGGGCCGCAGACTATATTCAGATTTAACCTGTATCCGTCTTCGCAGATTACCGGGGCACCGGCAAAGGGTAAGAGTACCGGACAGGCGATCGCTGCACTTAAGGACATTGCCGATAAAACACTGCCTATGTCGATGGACTATGACTGGTCCGGGATTACTTTTCAGCAGATACAGGCGGGTAATATGGCTCCGTTTATATTCTCGCTGGCACTGGTTTTTGTTTACCTGTTTCTTGCGGCGCAATATGAAAGCTGGTCTATACCGATGGCGATATTGCTTTCGGTTCCGCTGGCGATATTCGGTGGGATGCTTGCGACGTTTGCAAGGGCGTTCGATAATAACATTTATACGCAGGTAGGGCTTGTACTGCTGATAGGTTTGTCGTGTAAGAGCGCGATACTTATCGTGGAATTCGCAAAGCAGGAACGCGAGAGTGGTAAAAGCGTTGTCGAGGCGGCTGTCGAGGCGGCGAAGCTGAGGTTTCGGCCGATACTTATGACGGCTTTTTCGTTTATACTTGGAGTTTTGCCGCTGGTTATCGCAACCGGCGCAGGCGCTGCAAGCAGAAGATCTCTGGGGACCGCAGTATTTGGGGGAATGACTGTAGCGACGGTGTTTGGTGTATTTCTTATACCTGTTCTTTATGTCGTTATCCAGAAGATGTCAGATGGGCTTGGTAAAAAAACGCATAAAAAAACCGTACAGGAACAAACTTCGTCTGAGGATAATGTAAATGAAGGACAGGGAATTTAAGGGCTTGGCGAGTGCTTGGAATATTTAACAAAGATCGGTTTATTGCCAATAAATATTTTCATCTGCTGGTGATGCTGGTGATATCGCTGGCGTTTGCGCCGGAGATCGAGAAGGGGATAAGTAAACCCGGCATCCATATCATCACATTTACGTTGATGGTTACGATTATTTTGTGCCTGCGGGTTGCCGTCACCAATAAAAAATTATTCTGGATATGTGTCTCTATAGAGGTCGTCGAGTACACAGTCGGTAGGGTTGCCTCAAATATTTCCAATGCCGCAATTGCAAATCCACTCTCGAATATAAACCTCTTGATGAGCTGCTGCTTTATCGGCATGACGATAGTGCTGTTGATGGGAAGTATGTTCAAGAAGGAAAAGGTTGACACCGATACAATCCTCGGCGGTATATGTGTATACCTGTTGATTGGGGTTTTCTGGGCACTGGTATATATCTGTCTGAACAATCTCGATAATGGCATAATCAAATTTGACGAAGGGGCGTCGCTGTTTTATTTCAGCTATTCGACGCTAACGACGCTTGGGTATGGCGATATTGTGCCGAAAGGTAATTTCGGGATGATGCTGGCAAATTTTGAGGCTATAGCTGGTCAGGTATACCTGACGATCTTTGTTGCCCGGCTGGTGGGGTTGCATATCGCCGAAAAAACATACGCACTAAGAAAAGAAGGTAGTGGGCAGAAGGCAGAGAATCAGCAGGGGTAAAAGAAAAGCATTTTTACCTATACTGGAGAAGTGATTAATTATTTTTGATGATTGAATTCGGCACTCAATATTGTTATAATGGGGTTTTATAGGCCAAAAGTAAAGGTCAACCTGTTTTTTACGCTGAATATTGAGGTTTACGCATGAATCAGTCCCAATGGGATACGCTTTTAAGTGTTGTAAATGGCGAACGATTGCCGAAGATTCCAACAGGTTTTATTATTGATTGCCCCTGGCTGCCCGGCTGGGATGGGGTCAGTACGATGGATTATTTCAGTGACGATACGTGTTGGTTTGAGGCGAATAAGAAAGCTATCGAAACATTTCCGGAGACTACTTTTCTTCCCGGTTTCTGGGCCGAGTACGGCATGTGTACCGAACCGAGTGCTTTTGGTGCGAAGTGTCAGTGGTTTGAACACGAAATGCCGCATGCTGATAAGGTTCTGTCGAGTTTTAGCGAAGTTGATCTGTTGGCCAGGCCTGATGTTCGCACTGACGGTCTTTTGCCGTTTGTTATCAATCGTCTTAAACGTACGCAGCCGAAGATCGAGGGGATGGGACATCAGATCAAATTCGCCGTGGCGAGGGGGCCGCTTAATATTGCTTCGTTTTTGATGGGGACCACTGAGTTAATGATGGGTATGATGACCGAGCAGGAGCGATGCCATAAACTCGTCGGTTTGATCACAGATTTTCTTGTTGACTGGATCGGTTACCAGATCGAAAGTTTTCCGTCGATTGAAGGTATCCTGCTTCTGGATGATATTGTTGGTTTTGTCGGTGACGCCCAGTGCAGCGAATATGTTGTTCCTTACTTTAAGAAGATCTATGGTGCATTCGACGCGAAGATCAATATGCTTCATAACGACGCCAGCGGTCTTGTCAGTTCACCATATCTTGAGCGGATGGGTGTGAATCTGTTTAATCCCAGCTTTGAGCACAGTTTGCAGGAGCTTAAGGAATTGACGGGCAATAAGGTTGCTATTTTCGGAAATATTCCTCCTCGTGATGTTTTGGCTGAAGGTACGCCGGCCGATGTTCAGGCAGCCGTGAAGGACTCTGTTGCCGGTCTTGGAGATTTGTCGAGAGTGATTTTGTCTTGCGGCGGTGGGATGCCGCAGAATGTTTCTAATGAGAATATTAAAGCGTTTATTGACGCGGCTGATGTTTTAAGTTAGCCTGTGTCGGTAAGTGATGGTGTAAATGTCTTAATTTTCGGAGTATTTGTAATGAAGTCGAGACTTTTTGTGTTTATTGTTATGGTAGTTGGGTGCTTTAGCATGTCTTTTATTAATGGGAGCACGCAAGCCGAATCCAAGGCCAAAATTAAGGGCGGTAAGGAGAAAACCAGGAAAATTCTGATCTATACCAAGAATGGCAAGGGGTTTGTGCATAAGAATATCCCTACAAGTATTGAGTGCATAAAAGGTATTTGTAAGAAAAACGGCTGGGCGTGTGAGGCGAGCGATGATCCGGCGATCTTCACTACCAAAAAGATCGCGGAGTTTGATGTGCTGGTATTTTCTAATACCAATAATGAGACGTTTGATACCGATGAGCAGAAAAAAGTCTTTCAGGCATTCATTCGAGGCGGCGGCGGTTTTGTAGCGATCCACTCGGCGTGTGCTTCGGAAAGAAAGTGGCCGTGGTACTGGGAAAATGTCGGCTGTAAATTCGTAAGCCATCCTAAGATTCAGGAATTCGACATTAAGGTCGTTGACAAAAAGCATCCGTCAACGGAATTTCTGCCGGACATCTGGAAATGGACGGATGAATGTTATATTCTTAACCGTTTCAGTATGACTAATCATATTCTGCTTGCCGCGGATTTGCGGACAGTTGAATTTAATAACCCAAAGAAAGGCCATCCAGGTCATACATTCGGAGATTATACTCCACTGTGCTGGTATCGGGAATTCGATGGCGGAAGGCAATGGTACACCGCTTTGGGGCACGCTAAAGAGTATTACAAGGATCCGACCTTCATAAAACATATCGAAGGCGGAATTAAGTGGGCGATGGGAACTAAATGATTATTGTCTATTGTATAATGTATAATGAATGAAACCGCTTTTGGCGGATGCTATTTTTCAGCATGGGCACAGCCCATCCTACGAAACTTTTTTCAGGGGTTTAGGTATTATGAAGAGAAGAGAATTTATTAAGAGTGTTGCGGCTACTTCGGCGGGTGTATTTCTTGCATCCGGTGACAGTGCGATGGCGATGCGAGAGATCGCTGCTAATGATAAGATCAATGTCGCTCAGATTGGTTTTGGGCGTATTGCACATTATGACCTTGGCGAGACGATTAAGCATGATGCTTGTCGTATCGTAGCAGTTGCCGATGTTGATATGAACCGTGCGAAAGACGGTAAGCGATGGATCGAGGAAAAATACAGTAAAAAAAGCGGCAAAAATAAAGATGTTGATGTTAAGATTTACCAGGACTATCGCGAGATGCTGCAGGACAAGAGCATTGACGCGGTTATCATTTCTACTCCGGACCACTGGCATGCACAGCCTGCGATGGAGGCGGCACTTGCCGGTAAGGATATTTATCTGCAAAAGCCCGCGTCTTTGACTATCACCGAAGGGCGTGCGATGAGCGATACTGTCAGAGCGCAAAAACGTATTTTGCAGATCGGCAGCCAGCAGCGTGCATCTACGCCGTGGCCGCAGTTTAAGCGTGTTTGTGAACTGGTCCGCAACGGCAGGATCGGTGAGCTCAAGCATGTTGAGGTCGGGCTTCCTTCGGATCCGGTATGGGGCGATGCGCCAAAGTCTGTAGTTCCGGCGAATCTTGACTTTGATATGTGGCTTGGATCGACTCCAGTGGTGGACTATACAGTGAAAGGTGTTCATCCACAGCATAATTTCAGCAGGCCCGGTTGGCTCTGTATTGAAAATTACGGCGCCGGAATGATCACCGGTTGGGGCGCACATCATATCGATACTGCTCACTGGGGCATGGGTATGGAATACAGCGGTCCCGTCGAAGTCGAAGGCGAAGCTGTCTTTCCGACTAGCGGACTGTGGAATGTGCATGGGAAATTCACGACACATGCCAAATATGCTAACGGTGTGACCATGGAAATTAGCAGCAGGTTTACTAACGGTGTTAAATTCATCGGCAGCGAAGGTTGGCTGTTTGTGTCCCGCGGCAATGCGAAGGTGACGGCGAGCGATCCAAGTTCGGGAAGTTCAAATAAAAGGGCACTCGATGCAAGCGACCCGAAGATACTTCACTCGAAGATCGGCGACAATGAGACCAAACTTTATCACAGCCCCGAGATGCATAAGAACTGGCTTGACTGCATTCGCAGCAGGAAACAGCCGGTCGCGCCTGTCGAGGTCGGTCACCGTTCGTGCAGCGCGTGCCTGTTAAACGGTATTGCCATGAAGCTTCCGGGCAAATTGCGTTGGGATCCAAAGAAGGAAAAGTTTATCGGCAACGCCAAAGCAAACGCAATGCTCTCGAGGCCCCAGCGGGGTGAATACGGTACAACTAAGGTCAAACTGTCCTAGGGAACAGTTTGACAATTACGAATTACGAATTACGAATTTTGGGTACGGCCTAAAGGCCGAGGCTATTTTATTAATGAATTGCAAAGGATTGTGAGTTATGGGAAAATATTCAACTCTTTTGATTGTTTCGGCGATAATGCTGCTTTGTATGGGTTGTGAAGAAATGGAAAAGGAATTTACAGGTGCTGCCGGTGAAGTGAAATTTTTGACGCTTGACCCGGGGCATTTTCATGCGGCGTTGGTGCAAAAGACGATGTATGATCAGGTTAGTCCTGTCGTGTATGTCTATGCACCGGATGGGCCCGATGTGGGGGATCACCTTAATCGTATTAAGGGTTTCAATACGCGAGCCGAATCACCGACGACATGGGATGAGAAGCTTTATACGGGCGATGATTTTCTTGAAAAGGTGATCGCTGAGAAAAAAGGTAATGTCGTTATCACTTCCGGAAATAACTCCAGGAAAACCGACTATATCTATAAGGCCGTTGCCGGCGGGCTTAACGTTCTTGCCGATAAGCCTATGGTTATTCGGCCGGATAAGTTTGACCTGCTGGTTAAGTCTTTTGCAGTTGCCGAAAAGAATGGCGTTTTGATCTATGACGTTATGACAGAGCGGCATGAGATAAATACTATGCTGCAAAAGGAGCTTGCCAATACGCCGGCTTTGTTTGGGCAGTTGAAAAAGGGAACGCCCGAAGAGCCTGGTATTACAAAGGAAAGCGTGCATCATTTCTTTAAGTATGTCGCCGGTAATCCTATTAAACGGCCGGGTTGGTTCTTTGACCCTTCGCAAAGGGGCGAAGGGCTTGTTGACGTCTCTACGCATCTTGTGGATCTGATCCAGTGGGAGTGTTTTCCGGGGCAGATCATTGACTATAAGAAGGATATTGAGATGCTTTCGGCAAAGCGCTGGGCGACGGATATGACGCTTGAGCAGTTTAAAAAGGTCACCCGCCTTGATGCTGTACCGGAATATCTGCAGAAATACACTGAAGGCGATACGGTCAGTGCTGTCAGCAATGGCGAGATGGTTTATAAGATCAGGGATGTTCATGCTAAGGTTTCGGTTGTGTGGAACTACCAGGCACCTGAAGGTACCGGCGATACGCATTACTCTATTATGCGGGGGACGCGATGCAATATTATCATTCAGCAGAGCAAAGATGAGGGGTATAAGCCTACCCTGTATGTCGAGGCTCTTGATGGCAGTGCCGTTGTGGTGGCATTGACTAAGGCTATTGATGTCGATCTCCAGAAGAAATATCCTGGCATTAGTTTTGAACCGGCCGGGGTAAACAGGTGGAAAGTTAACATCCCGAAAAAATACCACGTCGGTCACGAAGCTCACTTCGGTCAGGTTACTGAGAAATATCTTGGATATCTTGTAGACGGCAAACTGCCTGACTGGGAAGTACCGAATATGATCGCTAAGTATTACACGACTACAGAAGCACTAAAGAAGGTTAGCGAATAGCGTAAGGCGTAAAGAGTAAACCGAAAGGCGTTTGACGTGAATTTGAAAGCTAATATATGATAGTCGCTACCTTTAACGCTAATTCGATCAGAAGTCGTATCGGGATCATTCTCGATTGGCTTGCCGAACAAAAACCCGATGTCCTGTGTGTGCAGGAGACCAAGGTTCAGGATGTAGATTTTCCTGTTGAGGCGTTTGGCGATTGCGGGTATGAGTTTGTTTTTCGTGGGCAGAAGAAATATAACGGTGTTGCCCTGTTTAGCCGGTATCCTATCGAGGATGTTGAGTTTGGTCTTGACAGCGAACCGGCCGATGAGCCTCGGATGATCACTGCTTTTGTAAACGATGTTGCGATCGTTAATACCTATGTTCCGCAGGGCACTTCGCCGGATTCCGAGCGGTTTCAGTATAAGCTCGACTGGTTTAAGCGGCTGCATCGGTATTTTGAGTCGCATTTTAGCCCGGATGAAGCGGTGTTGTGGATGGGGGATCTCAATGTCGCTATGGACGAACGGGATGTTCATAACGCAAAGACTGTGTGGGGGAGCGTATGTTATTGCCAGGAGTCTATCGATGCTATAAGCGATGTCGTTGAGTGGGGGTTTGAGGATATGTTCAGGAAATTCAGCGACGAGGGCGGTCAGTATACGTTCTGGGATTACCGGGTTCGCAACGGGGTTGAGAGGAATGCGGGGTGGCGGCTGGATTATGTTATGGCTACTGCCGCGATGTCGGCGAAATGCAGGCGGTGCTGGGTGGATAAAGAACCGCGAATGAAAGAGCGTCCCAGCGATCATACATTTTTGCTTGCGGAATTTGATGATTAAATTAAAAAACAAAAATTAAAAATCAAAATTATGGATACGGCCATTCGGCCGATGCTATTATATAGAGGTTATTGTGGGATTGAATGAATTACAAAAGCAGCGTTACAGTCGGCATATTTTGCTGGAAGGTGTCGACGAGGAAGGGCAGTCCAGGCTCTTAGAGTCGAGGGTTCTTGTTATCGGCTGTGGTGGGCTTGGCAGTCCGGTGTGTCTTTATCTGGCCGCTGCCGGGGTTGGGACGATAGGGATCGTCGACCCTGATCAAGTTGACCTGTCAAATTTGCAGAGGCAGATCGCTCATCATACTCCTGATATCGGAGTTGACAAGGTCGAGTCGGCTAAGAATAAGATAAGTGCGATGAACCCGGATGTGAAGGTCGAAACTCATAAGGTTTGGGCCGGCGCCGGCAATATCCGCGAGATAATCGCCGGTTATGATTTTGTGATCGACGCTACGGATAATTTTTCAGCTAAATTTCTCATCAATGACGCCTGTTTTTTTGAGCGCAAGCCCTTATGCCATGCCGGAGTCGTCGGTTTTGAGGGTCAGTTGATGACGATCATTCCTGGCCAGACGGCTTGCTATCGCTGCATATTCGACGCTCCGCCGCCGGATAGGACAGTCGCGATGTGCGGCGATGTTGGGGTGTTATGTGCTGTCCCCGGTGTAATAGGGACTTTACAGGCTACAGAGGCGATGAAGTATATTCTGGGAATTGGCGACCTTGCCGTAAATTCGCTGGTGACGTACAATGCGATCAATATGTCATTCAGGAAGATTACGTTGGGGCGGAACCGGCTTTGCAGTCTTTGTGGCGAAGAGCCGAAGATCAAGGACTTGGGCGGCTTTAAACGGCTATGCTGATTTGCAGTTGGTTAAATTTACTTGCCACCCGGAGTCATATCCTCTATATTAGTCATTCTGTTTTGTTGCAGTGTTATTGTTACGACTAAATTTTTATGTGGAATAATAATGAAACCAACTATTAAAATTGATATTGATGAAGCATTAGATAAAGAGTTTGTCGAAGTTGAAGTCGGCTGCGGCAGGAAGAAGAAAGCCGGCCGTATTGGGATCGACATTTCCGATCTGCCCGGAGTCGATATTGTTGCCGATATTGAAGAAGGCCTTTCCTTTATTCCTGATTGCTCTGTAGATGCTGTTCATAGCCGAAGCGTCCTTGAGCATGTGAATAATTTTGAGGAATTAATGAGGGAGATCATCAGGGTTTTAAAGCCGGACGGAAAAGCTTATATTTATGTTCCTCATTTCTCGAGCCCATATTTCTATTCGGACTATACTCATTGCCGGCCTTTTGGTTTGTATACGTTTTATTATTTTGTCAATACTGAGGATCAGCCGTCGCGAAAAGTTCCGGATTATTACAGCGATGTTAAGATCAGGGTTACTCGTTTGCGTTTGAAATTCAGATCTTCGTTTAAAGTGTTGAATCCCTTCCGCAAACTTTTCGGCCGAATTATTAACCTTCATCCGAGGCTACAGGAGTTTTACGAGGAAAATCTTTGTTACATGTTTCCTTGTCACGGTATCGAGGTTGTGTTTGAGCCGGTAAAATCTGCATGTGAGAGCGATTAAATGAAAAAGCTTTTTAATAAAATATTACGTAACTTTTTTCGTTCAAAGAAGAAGTTGTCTTTGCAGGAAAGGTATCCTCAGCACGAAATCGGCGTAGGTACATACGGTCATGGCTTGAAGGTTCGCGGCTGGGATGAGGGGGCTAGATTGCGGATAGGCGCTTACTGCTCGATAGCCTCGGGTGTCAGGATATTTCTTGGCGGTGAGCATCGAATCGACTGGGTTACGACATACCCATTCAGCTGGATGTGGGATGAAGCTAAGGGGATCTCAGGTCATCCCAGGACTAAAGGCGATGTAGTTATCGGCAATG
Organism: Planctomycetota bacterium; assembly: GCA_019456225.1. Taxonomy (GTDB): domain Bacteria; phylum Planctomycetota; class Phycisphaerae; order Sedimentisphaerales; family Anaerohalosphaeraceae; genus VRUI01. The sequence goes on from VRUI01000016.1 coordinate 20,810, forward strand.
ATGTCTGGATCGGGTTTGAATCTGTAATACTGTCGGGGGTTACAATTGGAGACGGGGCGGTGATCGGAGCTCGTTCAGTAATTGTCAAAGATGTCCCTCCCTACAGCATTGTCGGTGGAAATCCGGCTAAGTTTATAAAAAAACGTTTTGATGATGCAATAATTGAACGGCTTGTTAAGGTGAAATGGTGGGAGTGGGACCGTGATGAGATAGCCAAGGCTCTACCCTTGTTGCTGGCAAATGATATAGAGTCGTTTCTTGATTTTGCTGAGAATAAAGTATATCGCGAAGGTAAATGATTCTACCGTTTGTGTTGATTTTCATAGAGGCTGCAGTGTGTAAATTTCTAATTGATTGTCCATGAGTTCTTCTTGTGGAATGGTTCATTTTTAGTGTTGAGGTTTATTTGTCAAATAACAAGATAAAAGTGGCATTGTTCTGGTCTTCTTATGTTGGCGAGGGTACGTCCTTTAATGAGTTGGCCAGGCGATTGGACCCTGACCGATTTGAGTTGATCTTCATTTCTCTTAAAAAGCTGGATGGTGATCCTGATGGAGTGGACAAAAATGGTCACAGGGTTTATTATCTTTCGGGTGATCACAGAATCAATGCTTTAGAATTTGGTATTTTATGGAAACTGGTTAAGATTCTGAAATCAGAGAAAATTGACATTCTCCATGCTCATCGACATAAGCCTTGCTTTTATGCGTCTATGTCGAGGTGTTTCATATCGATTCCGTTGGTTATAGCGCATATGCATGGCTTGAACAGGACAAAGAATTTTAAGAGAAAACTATTGAATAGGTTTATGTTTTCAAAGCTTGATAAAGTGATCGGATGTGCTAATAAAGTTTGTGAAGATATAAGGTTTGGCAATCCCGGCCTGGATGGTTGCAAAGTAGTAGCATTGGAGAATTCTGTTGATTATGAGAAGTATTCAGGAGCTGTTGCAGACGTCAAAGGTATTCGTACGGAATTGGGTGTGCCTGAGAATGCTTTTCTGTTTCTGGCAGTAGGGCGATTTGCCCCGACAAAAGGGTTTAAGTATTTGATAAAAGCATTTTCGGAAGTTCTGAAGGATAATCCAGGCTGTCATTTACTTATTGCAGGTGTTGGCAGGGATAAGGTAGAGATGGAAGAACTGGTAAAGAGCCTTGGTCTTGAAGATAGTGTTCATATGCCGGGCAGAAGGTCAGATATTCCGCAGTTGATGAAGGCATGCGATTGCTTTGTAATGAGTTCGATTGCTGAAGGTATGCCTTTGACGCTGCTTGAGGCGATGTCTTCCGGGCTGCCTTGTCTGGCAACGAGCGTAGGCGGGATACCAGAGCTTCTGGATAATGACGAAGTTGGCAAACTTGTCGAGCCGGGTGATGCAGGTGCGTTGGCAGGAGCGATGCTGGGCTATGCTGCGATGGGCAGTGAGGAGTTAGAACAAGTTGCAGAAAGTGCGAGTAAGCATGTCAAGGCGAATTTCAGTCATGAGGTTCTAGTAAAAAAACTACAGAAAATATATGAAGATGAATTAAGTAAGGCTAAAGTTTCCAAGGCTTAAGGAGAAAGCAATGAGTTTAAGTGATTGCAAGATAATTGATTTGCCCAAGATAGAAGATCACCGTGGCAATCTTACTTTTATTGAGCAGAACGAACATATTCCATTTGATATAAAACGCGTTTATTATCTTTATGACGTCCCAGGCGGTGGTGTTCGCGGCGGTCATGCCCATAAAGCACTGCATCAGTTTATAATCGCGGCGAGCGGAAGTTTTGACGTAGTCTTGAATGACGGTAAAGAACAGCAGCGGCACCATCTGAACAGGTCTTATTATGGTTTGTATCTTCCACCGATGACTTGGAGGGAATTGGATAATTTTTCTTCAGGATCAGTATGTCTTGTGTTGGCATCTGAGCCATACGGTGAAGAAGATTATATTCGGGATATTGATGAATTTTATAATGAAACAAGTTAAGTTCTGGTTGTGAAAGTTTTTTGGGGATTAGAGACTTATGTTGACAATATGTGTAGCGGGAAAAAATGATATAGCATCTAATACCTTAAGTTATCTTTGTAATCATTTTGGTCAATATCGAATTATCGCATTGCCAAACAAGAATGATTGCGGAAAAGATACATGGCAAAAATCTCTTCGTTTTGCATCAAATAAACTGGGTGTTGATGTTTTTGACCGGATGGAAGATTTATTTCCATTAGAGGATTTTATTTTTCTATCTCTTGAATTTGATAAGATTATTAAAGTTGAGGATTTTGTTAGTAATCGGCTTTATAATATACATTTTTCAAAACTACCACAATACAGGGGTATGTTTACTTCGGCTTTGCCAATACTTCATGGAAAGCAATCAAGCGGAGTAACTCTTCATGTCATAGATAACGGTATTGATACAGGCGATATAATCGACCAGATGGAATTTCCGATAGAGTGTGATGACACTGCCAGAGATTTGTATTTAAAATACAACGAATATGCGTTTGAGGTTTTAAAGAATAACATTGAGAGTTTGATTGATAATACATATAAACAGTTACCCCAAGATAGTTTTGGAGCGACTTATTATTCAAAAAGTTCTATAGATTACAGTTACCTGGACGTTGACTTTAACAAGACAGCGTTTGAAGTTTGCAATCAGATTAGAGCTTACAGTTTCAAAGAGTATCAGTTACCGTCTGTTTTTGGTTTCCAGATCAGTAATTCTGCAATTACTGGTAACCGCAGTAAAGGCAAGCCTGGGACTCTGGTTGATGAAAATACTAATTTATTGATGGTGTCAACAATTGATTATGACGTTGAACTGTCCATTTGTTCGTAGGTTAGATTCATACATGTATAGAGTTTCAGCTACATATAAATTACCAATAGATCGCATTTGATTATGATGAAATTTCTTGAATTAAAAAAAGTTAACCACAGATATGAGTCTAGTATACGGGAGGCTTTGGGCCGCGTTATCGATTCGGGCTGGTATTTGCTGGGTAAAGAGATCGAGGCTTTTGAGGCAGAATTTGCAGATTATTGTGGCGCGAGACATGCAATTGGTGTTGGTAGTGGTTTAGATGCACTTGCACTCATTATTAAGGCTTATGGTTTTGGTCCGGGTGATGAGATAATTGTTCCGGCAAATACATTTATTGCGACCGTTCTTGCGGTGACGATGTGTGGGGCTGAACCTATTTTTGTTGAGCCTGATGAGCGAAATTACCTGATCGATGTCAAAAAGATCGCGGAAAAGATCACGTCTCGTACAAAGGCGATTATGCCAGTCCATTTGTATGGTCAGGCATGCGATGTGGCGAGCATTTGTTCGTTTGCAGAGAAGCATGGACTTAAGGTTATTGATGATGCAGCCCAGGCGCATGGTACTACGCTTTTGAAAAGCTTTGATCCGGTGGATTTCCAAGGTCGTGCTGCAGGGTATAGTTTTTATCCCGGTAAGAATTTGGGTGCATTGGCCGATGCAGGAGCAGTTGTTACAAATGACGCTGATCTTGCTGAGAAAATTAAGGCACTTAGGAATTATGGTTCACATGAAAAGTATTACAATAAATATGTTGGTTCAAACAGCAGGATGGATGAGTTTCAGGCTGCGATATTGAGTATTAAATTGAGGGGGCTTGATGAGGATAACGCAGCTCGACGTAAGACAGCAAATTATTACCTTAAAGCAATCATTAATGATAATGTGATTCTTCCAGGAGTTCCTGAGAATGCGGGAGATCATGTGTGGCACCTGTTTGTTGTGCGGTCAAAAAAACGCGATGCCCTGAAGGATTATCTTGAAGAAAATGGTATTCAGAGTCAGATACATTATCCAGTTCCGCCTCATAAGCAGGAATGTTACCCTCAATATAACGGCTTGTCTTTTACTATCGCAGAACGGTTAGCCGATGAAGTACTTAGTTTGCCGATATCACCTGTGATGAAAGAAGTAGAAGCTGCGAAAGTTGTCGAGGTGATCAATGCTTTCAAATGAGCGGCCTTTGGTGTCTGTTATCGTACCATATTATAACGGCAGAAAGCACATTAGAGAGGCTTTAGAGTCGGTCCTTGGGCAGACGTACGATAATGTTGAGATCGTAGTCGTTGATGACGCCTCACCTGATAAACAGGATTCTGAGTACATAAAAAAGCTTTCCAAAGAGATTGGGTTTCAGCTTATAAGGCATGAAAGCAATAAGGGGATTGGGCAAACCCTGGCCGATGCTGTCGAAGTTTGCAGCGGTGAGTATATTGCCGAGCTTTCGCAGGACGATCTTTATATGCCTGATAAGATCGAAAGACAGGTATGCGAGCTAAGAACTAAGAATCTTGACGCGGTTTACGTTGGCGGCGATGTTATGTATGCTCAAAGCGGTAAGGTTATGAAACGCGACCTGGGAAAAACGAAAAAAACAGTTGATTCAGGTGCGGCGTTTGGAATGTTAAAACTTAAAAATCTTTCCGGTATTTCGATACAGGGACTGCTCGCGAAACGGTCAGTATTCCAGGACGACATTATTGGTATTTGGAGGGACTATCTTCTTGACGACTGGCCGGTAAATATTCGGTTGTTTGATAAATATAAAGTCGGTTTTATCGATGAATCCCTCTGGAGATTGAGGATTCATGATAGTAATACAAGCCATAATATTTGGAAATGGTTAGGTCCTCAGATAGAGGTTGTTGCACGAATGGCAGGGGAAGACCATAGAGTGGAGCGTATCGGTGACCGTGTCGCGAGCATGGCTCGGCGATTACGTAAACAGAACGGGGATGTCGATGCGACTGTCCGTTTCGCTTTTGCGGGGATGGTTCTGACGGATTTGCCTCAACAACAAATAAAAGTACGGCGAGTTTTAAACAAAATTTCATCCAGGCACAAGAGGGCAATTGCAAAATCAAAGTGCCGGATCCTTGAAGATGCAATAAAGTGTAAAAGCGAAAAGCCAATTTCGGAAAAAACAGGAAATATCAGCTGGGAAGGGCTTGGAAAGGCTCTTTCCTGTGCGGTTGCGGATTTTCAGGGCCGCGACAGGCTCAATGAAATATCCCAGGTTTTCTTTGAGTTTGCGAAATATGTTTATTCCAGCAATCAATCGTCACCTGACTGTGCAGTTAGATTCGCTCTTGCGGCACTGATGCTTACAAGTGATTCCAACGATGAACGCAAAGTCACGCAGTTTGTCGAAGTAGTTTCGCAAAAGAACTGCGAGATAATTGAAAACAAGCGTAAAGCCATTCGCTCAGGGTGCAGGCGAACGATTAGAAGTCTTTGGCTTAATTAGGCAATACATGTTTATGTGGTTGAGACAGTCGAATTAAAAATTCATAATAGGGTTTGTGTATATAAGGAGTTTTGATGGTTTTTCTTAGGCTCATGGGTGGTATGGGAAATCAAATGTTTCAGTATGCCATGGCAAGGACTTTGTGTTTAAAGAATGGCAATGAACTGATCATTGATCCTTCGTTGCTCAGTGACAATGAAAGTATGAATTCTGCGGGGCTTTCTTTAAGGTCTTATGCGCTTGATGTTTTTGATATTCCGGCTCAAATTACAGATAGCCAGCCTGTTCAAAAAGTTCTGAAGGTCAGAAGGCAGGACAAGTTAAAAAAAGCGGCTGCGATTTTGTTTTGCTCGATCGCAAATAAGTTTTCAGGCTCATGGATGGTTGGTATTGTTGAAAGAAAAAAAGTGGGATTCGATAAGAGTCTATTGAATCTGCCGTCAGAAGTATATCTTCAGGGTTATTTCCCAAGCTATAAATATTTTGTAGATTCTGAAGAAGTAATTCGGAAAGAATTTGCTTTTAATGTAGAACCTGGTCAGCAGAATCGTAAAATTATAGATATGATCTCATCCTCTAATTCCGTTAGTTTACATGTCAGGCGTGGAGATTATGTTTCTAATGAAAAAACGAAGGATAAATTTGGCGTTTGTAGTCTTGAGTATTATAAAAGGGCAGTCGATTATATCTCAAAGAATGTTGAGCAGCCGCATTTTTTTGTTTTCACGAATGACCTTGATTATGTAGAGGATAATCTGGAAATCAATTGCCCAGCAACGTTTGTGACTGAAAATAGCGGCAGTAAAAGCTTTGAAGATATGCGTTTGATGAGTCTTTGTAAACATAATATAATAGCCAATAGCTCATTTAGCTGGTGGGGTGCGTGGCTGAATAAGAACCCGGAAAAGATTGTAATATGTCCTTCGCCTGCATTTGATAAGCTGGATATCAGAGATGAAGATTTTTATCCTGAGGATTGGGTGAGTCTCCCTAAAGGAAAACAGGTTGTTGAGCAGCCTGAATAGTTTTTTATGCAAATAATCAACAAGATAGGAGTTTATCGTGAATTACTTAAAAAGTCTTTATCGTTATTACAGGGAATCTCAGAAAAAAAGAGGACGTAAGCGGAAAGCTGAGCGTCAGAAAGAAAAGATGAAATCGTTTTATGTTCAATTTATCAAGCCGGGGCAGATATGTTTTGATATTGGCGCTAATATGGGAAACCGCGCTGAGGTTTTTCTAGAACTAGGAGCTAGGGTTGTTTCGGTCGAACCACAGGAAGAATGTTGCAAGCATTTGGATAATAGATTTGGCGATAATGCAAACTTTATTCTGATTAACAAGGCTCTTGATAAAGTCCGAGGTCAGCAGGAGTTTTTTATTAGTAATGCTAGTACTCTTTCGTCTATGTCATCTGAATGGATCGGATTTGCAAAAAAACATGAGCCATTTCAGGGTAGCAATTGGGATACAAAGGTTTTGGTAGAAACAACGACATTGGATGATCTGATTTCAGAAAATGGTGTACCGGTGTTTTGTAAGATTGATGTCGAGGGATTTGAGTACAATGTTTTGCAGGGTCTATCCAAACAGATTCCTTTCATATCTTTTGAGTTTACATCAGGCCTTATCGAATCTACAGTTAAGTGCATTAATCATTTGAATGAAATTAGTATGATGGAGTTTAATTATTCTATAGGCGAATCAATGGTATTTGAGCTGCCAGAATTTATTTCAAGCGAACAGATTATTGACGTTGTAAAGGGCTTGGGGTTGTCAGGTGTTGCAGGGGGCGATATTTATGCAAGAGAGTGTCGTTCTTAAAAAGCGAACATTGAAATTACTTATTGTGTCAAACTACCGAACGGGTTAAAATATTTTATAGAGTTTTGTAATGGTTTTAAATGAAAGCTGATTTTAATAAACTGATAATCAGTTGACTTATTTGAGCTCGACATTTTATTTTTATGAAGTGATTACTAGTGAAAGGTTGTAAATGGGCGACATTAATCAATACTACTATATAGAAAGTAATTCGGATTTATTTGAAGGGCCTTTTTTGGAGATCGGCTCTAAGGACTATGGTAACACCCAGGATTTGCGTCCGCTGTTTAAAGACAAAGGTGATTACACGGGAACTGATATGTTCAGCGGGAAAGGCGTCGATATTGTTCAGGATATGACAGTTGATTTCGACAGATTGAGTGAAGTCTTTGATAATAAGCGTTTTGGTACAATATTTTGCCTGAGCGTTCTTGAGCATTGCGAAAATCCGTTCAAGATGGCAGAGAATATTACGCGATTATTAAAGCCGGGCGGGCATATCGTGTTATCGGTTCCGTTCTGCTGGCAGATACATGGTTACCCGCAAGATTTCTGGAGATTTACTCCTCAAGGGATCAAGAAGCTGTTTTCGGAAATTGATTTTATCGACGAAAAGAGCCTGGCTTGCACATCGAGGCCAAATGATTTCCGCAAAATAGACGAAGAACTGACCAAAATAACATTTAGCTATACGGCTCACAAGAAAGATGGGAATTTAGTTCGTGCGGTATCGGCTAAACTATTGAAAATGCTCTCCAAGGTTGGCGTTTTGAAATGGCTTACAGGCTACCGGTATCTTTTCCCCGCGACGAATATATTTGCGATTGGGAAAGTTAAGAAATAGAATCAGTTGTAATTTTAACGGGCACTGCTGAGAATTGAATTTACTTGTAATATCAAATAATCCTGATCGGCCTAGTTATCGGCAGCGGTTTGGGGTTTATATTGGGCGGCTTTATGACGTGGGGATTGAGGCTGAGGTTGTTGTTTTGCCTAAGGGGATATTGTCTCGCTGGCGGTTGTTTCGGCGGGCTGGCTCATTCGATGGGGTTTTTCTGCATAAGAAGCGTTTGAATTTTTTCGACGCTTTCTTTCTTCGGATGTTTTCGCGTAAGATCATCTATGATTTTGATGACGCTATTATGTATGACGATAAACGGCCTGGCAGGGGGAGCTCTAAGCGGCTGATGGATTTTGCGCGGACCGCTAAACTTGCTGATGTTGTGGTCGCAGGCAACAAGTACCTTGCTGAGCATGCTTTGAAATATAACAGTAATGTTGAAGTGCTGGCTACGGGGCTTGATGTTGGTGCTTACGATATAGACGCTGAGAGAGTTGATGGCGGCAAAGTCAGGCTTGTCTGGATCGGCAGTAAGAGTACTCTTATGTATCTGGAGGGTTTAAGAGAGGTGCTTGAGGAGATTGGCAGGCGATATGATAATGTTGTTTTGCGGATCATTTGCGATGCGTTTCTTGATCTGGAGAATATGGAAGTTGAAAAAGTTGACTGGGCATTAGAGTCGCAGTCGCGACAACTGCGAGAAAGCGATATTGGGCTTGCTCCTCTTACGGATGACAATTTTACCCGCGGCAAATGCGGGTTTAAGATCCTGCAGTATATGGCCGCGTCCTTGCCGGTTGTTGCCAGTCCTGTTGGGGTTAATGGGGATTTAATTAATGATGAGGCGGCTGGTTTGACCGCAGAAACGCCTGAGGAGTGGATTGCGGCATTAAATAAGCTTATTGCCGATAAGGATATTAGAGGCAGGATGGGTAAAACAGGACGAGATGGTGTTGGTGAGTTTGGTTTGGGGGTTATTGGCGGGGAATTAGTGAATATTATCAAAAAGACGTTAGAGTAGTTTACGATTAATAATTAGAGGACCAGGGTTATCTCGGGCGTATAAGGAGTGCATGCGGCATTACGGTCCTTTTTTGCCGGTTTATAGTTGGGTTTGCTCTTGACCGTGGGGCATGAGTGTGCTATTCTTTTGCCCTTTAGAACTAATAATGGAGTATTTGATGTCCAGAAAAAAAGATGATTTGACCGCTTTTTGGCGGGTTTTTAAGTATGTTTGGCCTCAGTGGCCAAGGATTGTTGCTGTCGTATGCGTTGTTTTTGTAATCGCGGTGCTTTTTGCGCTTAGCTTTATGACGATCGGGCCGCTGCTTAAAGTTATGATGGGTGAGGAGGGAATCCACGGCTGGGTCGACAGGAAGATTTGTGACAGCCGGTATGGTATGGATTTCTATGTGCCTAAACTTTCGGATTTCACGGAAGACGGCAAATCCGATGTTGCTTCTTATCTTCAGATCACCAGCGTTGACAGCAAAGGGCTTGCGTCAGTTGCAGGGCTGAAATTACAAGATAAGATAATCGGGTTTGGTGACAGAGTTCCTGACGGGGAAATAAGTGTTTCATCGGCTGTACTTCTTGAAAAGTTGGCCAAGGCTGAATCTGTTGACAAGATCGATCTGCTGGTAATAAGGGATAGTAACTTAGGGCGACCTACAGAGATGACGGTTTCTCTTGAAGTTCCTGAACTGAAAGGTTTTCAGGGCTGGGTGATAGACAGAGTGCAAAGTTCGATGAAATTCGTACCCAGGGGGCAGTCTCAAACAACAAAGCGTAAGGCGATTATTTTCATAATACTTGTTATGGCTGTTGTTACTACGATACGATGTTTTGCGAGATTCGTTCAGAATTACCTTGCCGAAAAAATTGTGCAAACGGCTATAGCTGAAGTCCGGCAGGATTGCTTCGCTAAGGTTATGGATATGCCTGTGGGACGTTTTTCTCATCAAGGTACCAGTGATACCACAAGCAGGATTGTCGGAGATACGGCTGCTGCTGCGAGAGGCGTTAAAATATTGCTCGGTAAAGCCCTGCGTGAGCCAATGAAGGCTATTGCGGTTCTAGCCGGTGCAATGTTTATCAGCCCGAAATTGTGTTTGATCTTTCTTGCTATGGCACCGGTTACGATAGGGCTGTTTGGGGTACTTGGCAAGCGAATAAGAAAGGCTACGATGAAGTCTCTGGTGAGCAGTGCCAGAATGCTCGGCAGGGTGACAGGTGTCGTAAATGCTTTGAAAGTGGTTAAGGTTTATAATAATCAGGAGCGAGAGGCAGAGCATTATCGTGGTATTAATAACCGGTTGCTCAGGCATACTCTTAGAATTGCAAAAGTGCAGGCAATGACCAATCCCCTGATGGAAGTTATGGGTATGATCGCCGGTTCTGCCGCACTGCTCGTTGGTATATATTGGGTTACCAGTCCGGGCAGTAATATTAAGCCCAGTGATTTTCTTACTCTGCTGGTATTGCTTGGTACTGCCGCTGAGTCTATTCGTAAGGTCAGTGATGTCTGGAATAAACTTCAGGGCGCCAATGCGGCGTCTGAGAGGGTGTTTGAGATTATCGATGTTCCGAGTGAGCCTGAAAAAGCAGATGCTGTCGAACTTGTGCCTCTGCATGAAAGCATTGAGTTTAGAGATATTGTATTTACCTATCCCGGAAACGAAACAACAACTCTTAAGGGTGTAAGTCTTACGGTTAAAGCCGGTGAGACGGTAGCGGTTGTCGGGCCTAACGGTTCGGGAAAAACCACACTCATAAACCTGATCCCGAGATTTTATGAGCCGGATTCGGGTTCGATACTGATCGACGGCAAGGAGATCGTCGACGGCACTCTGAAAAGTCTTCGCGCCCAAATCGGTATGGTTACCCAGAATGTTGTGACGTTCAACGAGTCGGTTGCGGCGAATATCGGCTATGGCAAGCAGGAAGCTCACATTGACGAGGTCATCGAGGCTGCAAAGCGTTCTCATGTTCATGAGTTTATCGAGCCGCTGCCGGATGGATATGATACTGTGATCGGTGAAAACAATGCAGGTTTTAGCGGCGGCCAGCTCCAGCGGATCGTTATCGCAAGGGCGATCATTAAGAATCCAGAGATACTGATTTTCGATGAGGCTATGAGCCAGATCGACGCTGACAGTGAGGCGAAGATCAATGCAGCATTGAAAGGGCTTATGACCAACAGGACCTGCTTCATTATCGCGCACAGATTCAGCACGGTGATATCGGCTGACCGGATCGTGGTCATGGACGAAGGTAAGGTCTCGGCGATGGGCACGCATGATGAGCTGATGGAAAAGAGCCCCCTTTATCGCGGTCTCTACGAAACACAACTGATGTAGTATACCTGGTGCTCTGCAGAGTCCAAATATTAAATCCCTAAAATGGGTTCGTTTGGTAATTTTGCTTATTTAAAAGTCTCCTTTTAAATGGGTATATCTCCTGAACTTACATCAATGTCCAGTATCTGCGGGGCGGATACTGGCTGACCGAAACGAGTTGACTGAAGACGCTGAAGTTCATGTATGGCTTTGTAGAGGGTTTTGTCAATCTGGCCCTTGTAGCGGTGGAGCCTTTCCAGCAGATTTTCTGAAGTAAAATCTGCAACCACTGCCTGGCCCAATTTCAGATCGTTTGGTTCTGGCGAGTCATCCCGTGAATCATTATCTGGTGTTTTTGCAGGTTCATCTTCGACAGGATATTCATTCTTGCCGGGTAGACCGGTGTATGTTTTTGTGAAATGTACGATAAAGGGCAAAGAGTTTTTGCCCTTTGAAACCGATTTGGGAGTAAACATGCTGTTTAGCATCTCGACCTCGATTCGGCCTGCGCGGTTTAGACGCCAAAATGAAGCGGCTATCCGATTTGTGAGCAGCTGTTCCAGGATGCCGACCGGCTGAAATGAATCTGTCATGAGGTTACGGAAATCGGCAAACTCCTGGGCGTTTTCATCTTTGATAACCACATGGCTTGACAACAGGCCGTGGGTAGTAGCATTTTTCGAGGAGATTAACTTGCCCTCGGTGGTCTTCGGTCCGGTTGATTTAAGGGCATTATTTCTGTTGGCTTCTATTTGTTTATCACTAATCATTTTATGGTCCTTTCACAGATCTCAATGAATATATTATTATTACAATAATATAATTTTGACCGCCATAAAAAATCTGTCAAGTCAGGATATATTGGCAGAACTCATGAGACGGATTGAACCGCAAAGTTTTTTCTAAAAATAATATTTTTGCGCAGGATGGATTGAAATTAACAACAAGCAGACAGCAATGAGCAGGAAGCTTTAAGTGCGCCAAAAGGGCGGGGGCTGTTTGCTACCACCTATGTTTTGGGCCTTTTTGGTAGAAAAGCAAGTTTTTAGTTGTAAGTCCTAAGTGTTTAGGGTATTCTCAGAGATACCATAGTGGCAGGTGGCAAGTTGGAAAGAAAGAAGATTTGAAAGTACGAAGGTGGGAAGGATTGAAGTCCATTGGAAGGATATGAGATGTCAGTTGAACAATGCAAAGACAAACTAATAGACAAGCAGGCCATAAAGCACCTTGCAATTCTATTGGCAATTGCACTTGTAATAGGCATCTACCTGATCATCACAACGGTTCTTATTTCCAAAGATGGAGTATTCTACATAGAGCGCGCCCAGCAATTCATGAGCGACCCGATTGGGATCATTAAAAACCATCCGCCGGGCTATCCGTTTCTGATATTGGTCACTCACAAGTGCGCTTCTGTGCTTTCTGATGATTCATCTGTGTTTATCTGGATATATTCTGCTCAGAGTGTGACTTTGCTGTGCAGACTGCTGGCTCTTGTCCCTTTATACTTTATGGGAAAATTATTAGTAGGAAGTAAGAACAGCTTTTCGGCACTTCTGATATTGATCTTTTTACCTTTTCCATCAAAAACCGTTTGTGACGTAGTCAGGGAATGGCCGTATCTTCTATTTCTATCTACGGGTTTTTTCTTCTTGCTATGGACTGCAATATCTCGGAAGTGGTGGCTATTTGGCCTTGTTGGCCTAAGCTGTGGTTTGGGATACTGGATACGCTCCGAGAGTTTACAAATACTCGTTTACGGTTTTCTATGGGGAGGACTGGGGTTGCTTAGGCCAAAACTGTGGGGTTTGAGTAGATGGAAGGTGATCGCTGCGGTGGGATTATTGCTTTTGGGTTTTACGATGTCAGCATCACCATACATGAGATGTTTAGGCAGAATTGTTCCTCATAGAGTAATCCGTACTATGAGAATTTTTTCTTTTAATGAATTGTCGGACAAAACTGACTCGCAAATAGCTAATGCGAATGGTTTATGCTCTAATTCTGCAGGAATTATCTCTGGAAATGTTTTGAAAGCTCTTGGTGAAATTTTCAAAAAAATCGGTGAAACCATGATGTGGTTCTTTGTTCCGTTTTTATTTATAGGTTTGTGGGCCTATTTCAGACAGGGCGTTAGATACGAGTATTCGGTGCTGGTGACAGCTTTTATCCTGGTGAATCTCGCCATGATAGTACTTCGTTATTGTTATATCCAGCCGCTTGTTAGCCAAAGGTGGACCTTGCCTTTGGTCGTAGTTATTGTTTTTTATGTTCCAGTTGGATTGCAGATCGTGGGTAATTGGTTGAATAACAAATGCAATCAGGACAAAGAAAAAGCCGTCATCACAGAGGATAAGCGGTTTTCATGGTTTGTTATTTTGTTTTTGGTTGGCGTCGGAATATGTATTCCAAAACTGCTCAGGCCTGTTGGTATAGATAAGAGTGGTTATAAGGATACTGCGAAGTGGCTAAGAGACAATACAGGGAAGAAGGAAGTTGTTGTTGTACCAGATAAACGTATCGCATTTTATGCAGACAGAAAAAGGCTGCGAATGGAAAATTCGAATAACAGCATGGGAGGTTATTACCGTGTGGAATTAGTGGAAGGCGATCAAGAGAGCGGTGAAGTGTCATATTGGGTTAATCAACGGAGAAAAAAGAAAAAGGTCGTTGTAAGTCGAGGAAGTGAAATGTAGGAGGGAGTTACAAACCTTTTCGCAGGATTATTACGGGGATGGTTTGCAATATTATGTATATATTTAGCAGGGCCGACCTTCTTTGAATATATAAATAATCATATTTGATTTTGTGTTTGGGACGCAAGTCATAAAAGCTTCTTATTTGTGCCAAACCTGTCAGGCCTGGCTTTACAGAAAGTCTTAATCCCTGTAAGGCTTTGTGTTGCTTTACTCGATGAAAATTCTCAGGCCTTGGACCAACGAGGCTCATTTCACCCTTCAAAATATTAAATAACTGAGGAAGTTCGTCTAATCTTGTTTTTCTTAATATCTTTCCAATATTTGTTATTCGAGGATCGTCATTTGTGGCTGGAGAAAAACCTGAGACCTTTTCAGCCTCATTTATCATTGTCCTGAATTTGTAAAGAAGGAAAGGTTTACTGTTTTTGCCGGCCCGAATCTGTGTATAGAAAACTGGGCCTTTAGATGTAAGATTGATCAAAATAGAAATAATCAACATGGGGATAACTGCAAGAAGGAGTAGCACAAGCGATCCAAATATGTCGACAAGAAAGATCATGGTTTCTTCAAGATCAGATTTTCGGCCTATTGAAGTGGCGAGAAATTTTAGTGTGTTTTCTTGATTTATATTCTCGGAAAGAAGGTCAGAGTAAAGATTCGGCCTGAAACTGACATTTACTTTAAGCATGTTGAGCAGATAAATAAGAAGATTGAGCTGGGAATCCTTCTCGATATGCTCGCAAATCAATATCTCATCAATATCCTTGTATTGAAGTATGTCAGCAATGTTTGTTACATGCATGATTTGAATTTGGGAACGATTTACGAATACTTCTTCGTCTGGATTGCCACCTACGACCACAACATTAGTTTTTAAAGTTTTTGCGATTCTGTGTACAATAATATTGGCGGCTGAAACAAGGATGGTACCAGTGGGAACACCAAGCAAAAAGAGGCTTGAAGGGAAAGGGGACCATTTAATTCTAAACGTATACATGAATGCAAACGAGAAAAGTGTTCCAACTACCATTCCAATAAAAACCTTCTTGACTAATTGCAAATGTGAACTAAATCTCTTGCGGAAGATGCCTGCAAACGAAAAAGCCATCAGGTAAATAATGCCAAGTGCGAGAAAAGATTCTTTGAAAGGGGCAAAACTGGCTTTAGGGATGTCAACGCCATACCTGAGCAAATATCCCACAAAAAATGAAATTATGACCAAAACATAGTCTATAAAACAAATGAATATTGGCACTAATATATGTTTAACTTTTTGCATAGACAAACTGTGAAATTTTAGAAAAGGGTTTTCTTATAATTGTCAGCGGCGACATTTTCAGATCATTCTTTTTCCAGGCACGATAACACTCAATGTTGGCTTTGATAATCTGATAAAGATTTCTATTACTTATACCACCGCATCTCATTTTTACAAGTATATTAGGAATATATTTTGTTCTTAGGTTATATCTTTGCAGGAATCGAAGCATTAATTCATAGTCTGCGCCAATATTATAGCTAAGGTCAAAAACACCATAGGTGTAATAAGCACTTCTTTTGACGAAAAAAGTGGGGTGAGGTGGGTGCCAGCCTTTTCTAAATAGACTATCGTGATATGGCTGTGATTTCCACCTCCTGACGATTTTGTTTGGATTGTTTTCGGCAACATATTCAAGATCGCCATAACAACAATCTATATCTTTGGTTTGCATTACCTGGGCGACTTTACTGATGACCTCCTTGTTGGCATAGATATCATCAGAATTTAAAAAACCAATTATGCTTCCCGATGCCAGATTGATTCCTTTATTCATGGCATCGTAAATACCTGAGTCGGGTTCAGAAATGTGTCTGGAAATTCGATCACGGTATTTTGCTAATATCTCAAGCGTCGGATCGGTGGATTTGCCATCAACAACAATGTATTCAATGTCACTATAGTCCTGGCTCAGGACACTTTTAATAGTATCCTCAATCGTGGCGGCACTATTAAAGCATACGGTTATTATTGAAATTTTCATTTCTATTCTGTAAGTTTGATAAAAAGATTGTTCCAGTTTTGTTCATAGATAGAATTTGAAAAAAGAGTTCTGTAACGTTCAAGCGCTGTCTGTGCGAGAGAAATTCTAATATGTTGATTATTAATGAGTTTGACAGTTTGTTTAGCAATTTCCTCATGACTTAAATTCTCCAGGAGCACCGCAGCGTCCTCAGACAGCATTGATGGGATTAGACCTGCTTTGCTGCTGATAATCGCACAGCCAGATGCCAATGCTTCAAGAAGAACAATCGGCTGTGCTTCTATACGACTGGGAAAAACAAAAATGTGAGACTCTCTTAGTAAGCCAAGCTTTTCTTTGCCGAATGCGCCTTTTTTCCATGTGACAGAGATGTTGTCATTCTCGTTAAGTTTGGAAATAGCATCCTCAATGTTTTCTGTTGCTTCTGCGGGTTCACAGGAAAAACCTACTTGTATAATGTCCCCACACAGAGTCGCTTCAATCTGTCTGGAGGAATTAGTATCTTTTAATAGCCCAAGCATACCAAGGAATTCATTATATCCTTTTGTGTCGATAAGATTGCTGAGAAATAATATTTTCACTACTTTATCAGAGAGATGTTTTGTCTTTAGCTGACTATCTGAAATAGCTTCAATCTCGCATGTGTTGGCAATTACGCTGATACTCTCTTTCTTAATGCCGCACTGAACCAGAAACTGTTCCTGAATTTCACTAAGTACGACTACAATGTTTGCAATAGAAAGTACTCTGAGAAAAGCACGCATTTTCCAACTGGCTTTAGGCCATTTAGCAAACCAATGCCCATGGAGCGAAATGACCAGGGGTATGTTCCGTCGAAACAGTTTCAAACAAATGAAAGGTACACCGTCTCTTAGTATTGAGTTCCAACTTTGTCCAAAGTTTAGGTAGATTGCAATATTGCGGCGAAAAATGAGAGAAATAATTAATGTCCATAATTTTAGAATGTCAAATGTGTATTTAATGAAAACCCAAATTTTAAATTTCTCATTGCGATTAACGGCAGGAATATGGTATGGCTTTATATTCCATCTATGCGATAGAGATTGCAGGATCAGATTGGAAGCGACTTCTTGACCAGTTAGAAAAGCGGCTTTCGGGTAGAAGAAATGAATTGAAGTTTTTTTATTGCACATTGATTCACAAAGATACTTGAGGAATATTTTAATTAAAAACACAAAGAACTGAAACCACGATAAATCTGAAATATATGTGTTACTAGTGGCGTATTTTCAAGCATGGAAGTACAAGTTACTATTTTGACAAAAGCTCGCATCTTTTATTATGGATTGCTATTGCAAACATCGTGTAAAACAAGAAAATATTTGTCGATCTAATCACAGAGCCATAATGGCAAAGACTTAGAACTCCAACACCAACAGCGACTGTCGCCGGTAACATCATCATTCGTGTACGTGATGAACTTTTAATAAAACAAAGAACAGGATACAACATAAGCAATAATGATATTATCAAAATGAAAAAACCGGAGTGATAAGCCATCTTTAATACGGCAAACTCAGTTGTAAACGGTACGTCGGATAATCGAACTGCCTGGGCATGGCCAGTGAAAAACAAAAGGGTATCTGTGAAATAATCTGAAGTTCCCAGCCTTGTGGCAGATTGAAGCTCTATTGATTGAAACTTTTTGGTCCATATTGTCAGAAGGGACCAATCAAAATTGCAAAAATGATCTATCATAAAAAACATAACACTGCTAGTGACGCAAATAGTAAATATCGCTTTAATATCTCTTCGTTTCAAACAACTCATCTTATAGATGAAAATTATTACAACTCCTGCCAATGAAGCGAGAATATTTGTCACTGAAAATGTTGTCAATAGTGAAATAAAAAAAAATGGAACAAAAATAATTAGATAACGAGTATTTTTTCTGGTTGCCAACATTGCAAGCCAAAAGGGTGAAAGGATAGCCAGCATGTTTCCGGAATCATATGATGACCCTGTAATGCCGTTAGCACGATAAACAAATGCGACATGATTCAAAAGTGGTCTATTATCCTGTCTTAGTAAGGTTTGGTAATGCATATAAAAATCTTTTCCCGCCGGGATGATGTTAGTATTTAACAGGATGAAGTCCAATATACAGGATGTCGAGATAATCACTGATACTGTAAATAGCATTCGAATCAGAACGTTTTCATCTATATCGAGAAACAAATATATTACGAAAGGTATCAGTGCCATATGTGAAAAGTAAAGAATTGACTCTGACATTCCGCCTAAAAGTAGTTCACAGAGCAACCAGTAAATATATATCAGCAAATTGATAATCAAAAGTTGATATAATGTTTTGCCGCCTTTAAATAGTTTATTTCGTGTAGTTAATCCAATTAATGAAACGGATATCCCAAAAAGTGTGACTCCGTAATATAGCAATTGCGTTGGGATGATTTCTTTCGTAAACAAAGCTATTAAGCCCCTGTTTATGCTAAGAAATAATACAGTTAGCGACAGAATTTTAACAAGATCGGATTTTTTCATAAGAAGATCATTCAGAAAGTTTTTTTGAATGAAGATAGCGTAATCTTTGCCTTAAAATGACCCCACCTTTCATTTCGTGAATCAGGACGTAAAAAAATGAGGGTAGGTATGTTATGAAATATGAAACAAAATGTTTAATACTTGTAAACATATAAGGTTTTAAAACGGTGTTCAGCTTTATTTGCGATTTTTGTTATATATTTTCAGTATGAATTAACAATGTTGTCTGCCTGCCTTTACTTTTTTTTAAACATAACGTTATTATGCGGGGAGATTATTTTGACGATGACATAAGATCTCATGATAAAAAGGGACTCCATTTTACTGTTACTGATTTACTAACTTTGATCGGATATGGCTTATTACTGGAAGTTGAACAAGTCTACGGAACAAAAAGTTAGCGGTTGAATTGAAATAAACCTTAACCATCACGGTTTGTATCAAAATTTTCCAAAGAGGTCTGTGTCCCTTATAAACACGGTAATTGAACCGTATATGCGAATTTTGTATCTGTTTCTTCGTAAAATTGGGGGAATCAATAACAGCGTGTATACGTTCCATTCGAATATCGCTGGCACTATTTATGAAACCTTTTTCAATACAAGTATTGTATAACTCTGTTCCGGGGTAGGGGAAGAATATTCCAGTATAATGAGCGTCCGGCTGACATTGTCTGTTTAGCGATACAGTTTCCATATGATCATCATATGTTTCTTCGGGGAGACCGATCATATTAAAAACCCAAACTTTGAGTCCGTGTTTACGGGCCATAGATACAACATCTAAGAAATTTTTATTTGAATAGTTTCGCTTTAGTACCTCACGCCGAACCCGTTCACTCCCTGCTTCGAGGCCAATGTTGATTTTGTAAAAGTTTGCTTTTTCTAGAAGGATAAATATATTTTCATCAATTGATTGCGAAGAAATTCGGAAATTACCGCCATAAGAGATCGAATTGTCAATTGTCGAGTTGAACTCCTCGAGTTTGGCAAGCAAATCTATCAGCCATGGTTTATCCAAGGCTATAGATTCTACTTCGAAATAGATCTGTTTTTGTGCAGGGAATTCGTCGTGAAGAAAAGCGATTTCTTCAATGATGTTTTTGGGAGAACGTGTTCTAATATATTTTCCCGTGGCCACTTTTTTGATAGCATGATTACAACAATAGGTGCAGCTATATGGGCAGCCTCGTCCGAGCAATACAGACAATCCCGCTCCGACTTGTTCTTTCATCCACGGCTTCCACATTGCCCGATCTGGAAATGGTAAGCTATCAAGTTTTTCAAGAAAAGGACGAGTAGGATTTTTCTCAACCGATCCATTTCGAGATTTAATCCACAAATTAGCTATCTCTCGTGGAAAGTGTTCCTTTTCTAATTGAGCACATAATTCCACCATTGGATGCTCTCCCTCGCCTATACAAAGAGCATCAAAAAAGTCAGAGAGCACTTCGGAAGGATTCAGCGTTGCGTGTACGCCCCCGATAACAAGAAAATTGTCGGGCCATTGGTTTTTTATAAAGCCTGCTGTTTTTTTGATAAAAGTATATTGAGAAGCGACAGCAGTAAAGCAAATGATCTGTGGTCCAAACTCCTCTATGGCTGTTCTTACGAGCTTTTCATTATTCCGCCAACGGTTATTGCTTCCCAATACCAATAGTTGAGTTTGATGACCATGAGTTTTTAATACAGAAGAAATATAGGAAATTCCAAACTGGATATCTGACCATGATCGAATAGGTTTTGATACCGACTGGGCATCCTCAAAAGAATATACAAACAATATTTTCATTGACAATCATTCCCCGAAAGTTTTTTCGAATGAAGATATCGCAATCTCTGTCGTAGAATAATTCCACCCTTCTTTTCATGAAGCCAAACATAAAGCAACACCGGCATATAGGTCATTAAATACAATACAAAATACTTTGTACTTACAAACAGATAAGATCGCAAAACGCCGCGTGCCTTACTTTTTTCTCCTCGCAATATATATTCTGTTGCCATTACAGATGCAATTCTGCTACGAAACAATCTGATCTCGTCTCGATACGTTTCTTCAAATTTCGGAATACTGTTGTGGAGCTTGTCCAATATACACAAGCACTCCTCTTCGATTTTATGAAATTTCTTTACGGTGCTCATGTTGGGGTGTAAACGGTATACTACTAACGGTTCCTTCTGATAACCGGCCTGAGTCTTATATAACAGCCTTAGGAAGAAATCATATTCTTCAGAAAGATCGAGTTTCTTGTCGAACCAATGATCCATATCGTTCAACAATGATTTTCTAAGGATCACGGTTTGCAGATTTACTGGATAGTGAGTTAAAAAAGTGCGGAAAACCGAGCCTTGAGGCATTTTTGTTCGCATCGAGTATACCAGACGCTGTTTTTCATCCTGCATGACGTAGGCATTTGAATAAAGGAATCCAAGATTTGAATTATTATTAAAATGATGGATCTGAGTGTCAAGTTTATGCGGAAGCCATAAGTCGTCACAATCCAGAAAGGCAATAAATTGACCTTGTACCTTTTCGATCGCCTTGTTTCTGGCTGCACCCAGGGGGATGGTTCTTTCCCCTTTGAAATAACGTAATTTATCATTATAGCTTCTGGCAATCTCACCGCTGCCATCGGTTGAGGCGTTATCCCAGAAAATTATTTCCCAGTTTTTGTAAGTCTGTGCGTAAATGGAATCTATTGCTTCTTTGAGATACTTGGCACTGTTGAAGCAATTCATAATAACGCTTACCAAGGGTTTGCTTGCTGAATTGTTTGTTTCTTTCGTTGTCATTATGGTTTTTCTCTAAGTAACTTAAACTGACTGAAGTATAAAACTACACCTGTTTCCAATCAAAAAAAATGTGATCATTTAAAAAAGGAAGTTGTTCAGATTCATTTGGATCATGCGGAATGTCAGAACAATTGACCATTAACGCAGGTATTTCGGAAATTCCCTGAAAACCATACCAAAGCATCGGTGGAATACAAACCAAATAATACTTGTCTGGACGTCCCAAAATGATTTCCTGTAGCTGCCCTTTAGTTAGTGAGTTCGATCGATCATCAAAAACTACCAGACGAATTCTTCCTACTGGCAAGGCAAACAATTGTGTCATTTTTTTGTGCCGTTTCCAGGCCTTAATCACGCCTGGGTTTGTGTTAGAGAAATATACCTCACCAAATTTAGAAAAAAGCGGGGAATCCGAACGCAGCATATGCAAAATATCGCCTCGCTCATCTTCAATCTGTTTGAGAGGGGAAATAACCAGCCCGTTTATTTTGCTCTGTATTTCCGGGTTTATGATACAGCCCACAGCAGTCCCTCCGCACTGGCCAAGGATGAATACTCGTCTATTTGACGAGTAGTTAAATCAAACATACGATCTTTTCCCTGATTATAGTAAGATAGATACCATTCGGCCGTCATGCTTGTCATTTTTTCAAAAGAAAGAATCGCATTCCAGTTGAGAGAATTCAATGCTTTGTCGCAGCACAGCTTCAAAAGAGTGGCCTCTTTTTGACTACTGGAATTGACTTGATTGCTTTGCCATTTTGCACCGGGCCATTTTTTTACCATCTGCGAGATAAGTTGTCCCACTGATTGATTTATGGAACCGGCAGGGCCAAAGTTAAATGCCTCTCCAGCAATCTTTTTATTGTTTTCAATTAACATGGCTCCCAGCCAAAGGTAGCCGCTTAAAGGTTCAAGAACGTGCTGCCAGGGCCGGGTGGCATCAGGGCTTCTAATAATGACTGATTCTCCACGTGACCATGCCTTAACAGCATCAGGAACAATTCTGTTTTCGGCCCAATCGCCGCCGCCAATCACATTGCCGGCTCGAGTGCTTGATACTCTCGGACCATTTTGGAAGAAAGAATTATTATATGAATAGATTATAAGTTCGGCGCATCCTTTAGATGCACTGTAAGGATCTTCGCCGCCTAGAAAGTCACTCTCTCGATACCCCCATGTCCACTCCACATTGCGATAACATTTATCACTCGTTATTATCACTGCCGCCTGAATTGACGGGCACTGACGAATGCACTCCAATATATTCAGGGTTCCTAATGTATTAGTTTCAAACGTTGTAATCGGGTCAGTATAAGATCTTCGAACCAGGGATTGGGCTGCCAGATGAAATATAATGTCCGGCTGAAAATTCTGTATAGCTTTGAGCAGTTGGCCGCGATTACGAACGTCGTCTTCAATATGCTGGATTTCGCCCTTTAAACCTAGAATTTCAAAGTTGGAAGGGGTTGTTGGAATGTCTTTGGAATAACCGCATACTTCCGCTCCTAATTGGAGCAGCCAGGAGCATAACCATGATCCTTTAAATCCGGTATGACCGGTTACAAAAACCTTTTTTCCTTTATATATGTCATTAAACATCAATCACCTGCTTTTTAAGGAGTTTGCTTTATAACTTCCATGCGGCATTGCCATCGGCCCACATTGCCTCTAAGGAATTTTTATCTCGTAATGTATCCATGCACTGCCAGAATCCGGTATGTCGATAGGCGGCAAGCTGTCCGTCTTTGACCAGATTTTCCATTGGGTCTCCTTCAAGAACGGTCATATCCCCGTGTAGATAATCGAATATTTCCGGCTCAAAAACAAAAAAGCCCCCGTTGATCCAGCCTTCTCCAATTTGGGGTTTTTCTTTAAAGTCTATCACCGCATCTGCATCAATTTCCATTCCACCAAATCGTGCCGGAGGCCGAACAGCTGTAACCGTCGCTATCTTTCCGCTTTTTTCGTGAAACTTAATCAACTCACTAACATTAATATCTGAAACACCATCTCCATAGGTAAGCATAAATCTACCTGTCGGCCGAAGCATATCTTTTAATCGATGCAGCCTTCCACCGGTAAGACTATTTTTGCCGGTATCCATCATTGAAACCGTCCAGTCCTCCGCACCATTATTGGTATATTCCACTTTGCCCTTACCTAAATATGCCGTGACATCATTTGTCATCAGGTTGTAATCGACAAAGTATTGTTTTATGACCTCCCCTTTGTACCCAAGGGCCAAAACAAAATCTTTGTGACCATAATGTGAATAAATATTCATGACGTGCCAAAGAATAGGGTGTCCGCCGATTTCAACCATCGGCTTTGGCTTTATCTGGGTCTCTTCACTAAGACGAGTTCCAAGGCCACCACATAAAATAACAGTTTTCATTATATTTCCTCAAACTAAATTCTTAACGACTCATGAATTCTTTGATATTTTTACACACGTACTCAATGTGCATTTCGCTCAAACCCGGATGCAAAGGCAAAGATAACAATTCTTCATATAACATTTCTGTAACTGGCAAACTTGCACTGCCATTACCATAATATGCGAACAAATGATTCGGTTTGTAATGTATCCCTGTGCCGATATTTTGTTCTTCTAGAAACGTCCGCAAGTCATCTCTTTTTCCGTTAAGTATTCTAATCGGCTGAATATGTGGAATCACCATATCCGGATCAGTTTCAAAAAAACGAATATCTTCAGACTTATCCAGAATCTCACGATATTTCCCGGCAAGTTTTTTGCGTATTGGAGCAAACTCACCGATAAGCCTTTGAAGTTGGACACGGCCAATTGCAGCCATTATATTGCTCATGTGATAACGGTAACCCTGATTGTGGACCTCAAACTCCCAACTTCGCTGACCCGAGTACCTTTTCTGCGAATCTTTTTCAATTCCAAGAAGCCGGGCATCACGAATATATTGAGCTGCTTTTTGATCTGAGGTTACTACGGCTCCACCTTCGCCGCTTGTAATATTTTTGATCCCGTCGAAACTAAAGCAGCTAATGTCTCCAAAGGAACCGATTTTTTTACCATTAGTAATACAACCAAAAGAATGGGCCGCATCTTCGATAACTCTTAGGTTATGTTTATCTGCAAACTCATAAACAGAATCAAGATCGCCGGGGTTGCTGGCATAATGAACCGGCATGATTGCAGTTGTATTTGAAGATAGCCGCTTTTTTGCGTCTTCAAGATCAATGCAGACATTTTGTGGTAATACTTCGCAAGCGATGGGAACTGCTTTGGCTGCCGATATTGCCTGGAATGAGGATAAAAACGTAAGTGATTGAACCAGAACTTCATTTCCAGGCTGGGTTACTGCTTCAACCGCCAAATGCAAGGCAGCAGTACCGGAGTTGACACAAATAACCCATTCTCTGTCAACACCAAGAAATCCCGCAATATCTTCCTCAAAGAGTTTAACTTCCTCCCCCATCCCAAGATACCCGTCCTTTACAATGACTCGGGACACCGCGTCTGCTTCTCTTTGTCCGACTATAGAACGAGAGAGTCGAATATTCTGTCTATACACTTCTGTCATAAAGAATAATTTCGAAAGAGTTATTTGAAAAAATTAATTACCTTTGCAGTGAAACCGACAGGATCCTTCAAGAACTTAGGAAAAAGATCTACAGCAAGCATATGAGGGTGTTTTTTATACTTAGCTTTCAGAAGATACTTACGTCCATTTTTCAATGCCCTCTTTAAATCTTCGCCGTTCCAATCATCGGTGGTAATACAAAAACTGCGGATAAAAAGATCATCAAGATTGAATTCTCGGCTTATATATTCATTCTTGACGCAAGTTTCGTATAGCTCTGATCCCGGGTAGGGCGTAGCTATGGAAATATGAGGATGGTAAACTTCCATATCCTTGGCCAGGCGAAACGTTTCCTGGATTTGATCGAGAGTTTCGCCGGGCATGCCAATGATCAGGTAGATAGAGACGCCCAATTTAATTTTCTTTGCATATTCGATTAAAGGTTTTACTTTGTGTAACTTTAAGGGTTTTTTTATTATGCTATCGAGAACATACTGGCTTCCGGACTCGAGTGCTAGATTCATTTGATAACAACCGCTTTGCTTCATCTTCAAGATTATTGATTCGGTTAATGCAAAAGCAGCGACTCCATTAGGGGTGTCCCAGGCAAAATTAAAATTCTCATTGATCATTAAATCGAATATTTTTTCGGCACGCTTAACATTCATAGTTAAATTGTCGTCTTCGAACATCAATTCTTTAATGCCGTATTTGTCTTTTAGCACCCTCATCTCTTCGATTATATTTTCGGCCGAACGCATTCTATAGCTTTTGCCCCAAACGCGATGAGCGGAACAAAAAGTGCAGCCAGCACCACAACCGCGTGAAGTCATAATGGGCATGAAACGGCTATGGAGTCTTTTGCCATGCGAAGCGCCGAGACCAAAATAGAGATCCATATTCATAACATCCCATGCAGGAAATGGGATACTGTCAACATCTTGTATATATCTTGTTTTGGGGTAGATGATAGTTTCGCCGTCTTTTTTGAGTCCGATCCCGTCAAGTTGAAGATTGTCGGCGGAGCCTTCAATTATTTTAAGGATATCAAGGATGGAATCCTCACCTTCGCCCAACACGACAAAATCAACGTTTTTGTCAGCTAAAACCATTTCAGGTAAAACTGTTGGGTGGGCACCGCCTGATACAGTAATGATTTCGGGGTTTACTTCTTTTGCCAAACGAAATATTTCATGTGCATTATTACGTTGCTTGGTGAACAATGAATTTATGCCAACCATGTCCGGTCCATAGTCCAGAATGATTTTATGTATATCGGCAAAGCTTAAGCCAATTCTTATAAGATCATTATCAATGTCGACCCTGGTATGCCAGCCCATCATTAGAGCGTCTACGATTTTAACTTCAATTCCTTGTTGCTGTAAAACAGCGGCAATATAACCCAATCCAAGCGGCGGCAGAGGATTAATGTCCAACTCGCTCTTAAAAGTAAATGCAGGCGGGATAAATAGTAGTGCTTTTTTAATTGATCGCATGAGATTTGAACTTTTATTAAATATATCTTTACATATTTATTATGTTTGCCGAAAAAAATTGGTTCTTAATTTAAATTAGCAGTATTTTCAATCAAGCTTGCGTAATCTTGGGCCATTTTATCCGCAGTAAATAATCTTTTGTAGCGTAGAAAACCTTTTTCTCCTTGTTCTACCCTGAGGTCCTTGTCCAAAAGTAATTTTATAATATGATCACTAAATAAACAAACATCAGTTTTTTCCACACAATATCCCCCGTCACCATTTGCTACGACCTCTGGAATGCCCCCTACGTTAGTTGCTACAACAGGGACTTTATGTGCCATCGCCTCGACGCTGGTAAAACCGAATGATTCGTATGCTTGTGAAGGAACCAACAGGATATCTGCATTGGATAACAGATGAGAGATATCTTTTCTAAAGTCCATCAAGTGGACATTGTCATTTAGTTGAAAATCCCTAACATATTTTTCCACCTGGGTTATTTCATGTGGAAACGCAAATCCGCAAGTGAGCAGGTGAGCATTAGGAACTTTTTTAAGTACTTCTTTAAATGCCTGAAACAGAAAGTAATGCCCTTTCCTTGGCTCATACGTGCTTAACATGAGACAAAGAGGAGTAGATGGGGAAATTCCAATTTGCTCTCGTATATTAATTGGATATTCATGCTGAATGGGCAAAATATTAAGGCCATTGTGAATATAGGTAGTGTTATTTTTTGTGTATATTGTCCGTCGCACATTCATTGAGTCTGCCGATGCACGTGAAACAGTTACAAAATTGCTTGTAAATTTAGAAAGGGCAGTGTCAAAAAGGTATTCCTGTAGAAAAAAGTACCAAGGGGGCTTTACTACAAGGTTGTGGAAGTTATGGATGGCGTTTGGTTTCCGGCTGAATAATCCCCAAGTCAAACTTGCAGCTCGACAGGAGTCACCTCCCGGGTAGCCGCCATTGATAACCATGAGAAAATCTGTTTTTTTGCTAAGCAAGATTTTTCGAAATGCAAATATATGGAAGATTATAAAGATATAACGGAGAATCGGTGAAATCATTTTTTTTATAAATTTAGGCAGAAGTAGGTTATTTGAAAAATTAAAATATAATGGTATATCGTGCCGTACTATTTCACATGGATGCGATATATTATCTTCAACGATATCAAGACCCGGATAGTTTCTATTAGCAATTATAACAAATGAATCCTCGTCATTTGGCCAATGGTTGATAAGATTAATTAGAAATGTATCAACGCCCCCGCAATCATAAATTTCAGTAAATAATAATATTTTCAAGTAATTCTCACTTTTCAATAAATCCAACAGCCATCCGGTTATTTTCTCTTAAAATATGGGAACCTGCCATCAATAGCATTGTAATCAGTGCCCCAGCCATAAGTATTGAGGGGATAAGACAAAAAGTTTCCGATTATTTTAAAGGCTTTACCAAGTTTATTAGCGAATTTATTATTTAAAAATATCTTTTGCCAGATGGGAATACGAGTTATTTGCAATAGTTTTTCTGAAAGAGCATCTTTTTCTTCACTGTTGAGAGGTGAAGAGTCATGATTGATGTAGTCGATCGCAGAATCAAAAAAACCGTACAAAGAAAGCGAGAGTACTATTTTTAATAATTTCTCTTTTCTCTTTTCTAGTGACATATCTAAATTGTAAAAAGAATTAATAGAGCGGAAATAGATTGCGTCACCAAACACTATTTGACCTCTGTTCAAATGGTGTTTGCTAGAATTGCACCTGTTAGCCCAATATCTGTTCAGATCAAACAGTTCAAACCCCTTTTCTCTGACAAATGAATCAATATCAGAAAAAAGCGGCTGATCCTTATAGAGATCAAGAAATTCTACCTCTAACTCCAAACCCAGAACCTGGTCAAGGTGATTTTCTGCTCCTTTTAAAATATTTAATTCAGAACCCTGAGTATCGATCTTTATGAAATCGGGATCGATCTTGTTTTCCAGGAAAACATTATTAAGTGTTGTTGTTCTTATCTTAATTTCTTTTTTAATTTTCCATTGTTCTTTGAAAAAGTATCTGTTTATGATTTGATTGTTTGGTTTGTAGACCGAAGAACAACCTTCTTCTTCGGTCAGGTAAAGTGTCTCATCGGTTTCTTTGTCCAAAACTGCTGCCGGGCAATAAACGAACGAAGCGTTATCTTTATTAATAAGATTTAATCTTTTGCATTCCTCGGCATCTGCGTCAATGCCGAAATATCTCAGATGTTTTTCAGGAAAATTATTCCATGGTCTTTGAAGGCCCCATCTTGCACCGATATCAATCAGTGCTATCGGACTTGCCGGATAGATATTTCTAGCTGCTATCAATAATTTATTCATGTTATTCCCGTTTTATTTGGTTGTTTATGATAATTCATTCAAAATATTTTAAAGTCGCGGTCATTTCTTTTGTACGACCAGCAAATAATTCAAACAAAATTTATCATCTCTAAATAAACTGTCCAACTTCAAACCCAAAAAATTCAGCACAGAGAAGAGCGCGATATGCGTCACTTTTCTTACGGCCCTATATATTATGTTTTTAAAACCGTGTCGATTAGTCAAAAAAACTACCAAATGCTGAATTGAAGAAGCAAATGCTCCTTCGATCTCAGTCAATTCTATTACATCAAATCCATTTGATGTAAATATTTTTTCCAGGGAATATTTAGTAAAACGATGATAGTCATAAGGCTCGGCATGGCACCTCCACGACATAGGAATAGTAAAAATCCCCTTGCCTCCCTTTTTTAGCAATCTGTGGCATTCTTTGACGTACTTATCAGTGTCATAAATATGTTCCATCACCTGTGTTGATAAAAGAGTGTCATACGATTCTTTATCTATACCGGTTTCGGTGCAATCGACATATAAATCTGCATTGGTCTGATCGCCGTAATTTGACTCTGCGGATGACTTATAATCAACACCAAAATAACTATCGACATATGGCCTAAATATATTTTCATAAGGCTTCGTGCCACAGCCTATATCAACGAGCTTGCCTTTTGCGTATTTGGGAGCAACATGCAACATACTTTTTAAAAGTCCCTCATTTGCAATTTTGATCGGGGATCTGTATGGGATTTTAAGAAAATGATAACTGTTTTCCATTGGTTAAGACACCTTTATTATATTCTACACAAAACTTTTTTATAGCGGCTAAATCGTTAAAAGGACTTATTCAAGAGTTAGTTGAAATTTATTTGTTTGTGATCTCACGATAGAATATGTCCAGTGCCGTTGTGCGTTCTGATTGCCGTGTAGTCAAAAAATTATACTTGTAGTTCTCATAGCTTTCCAGATTAATGTCGTTTATGTCAATCTGATCAAATTTGAAAATCTTATCAATATTGTAAATATTGGCATCAAGATAATTAGCAAAATCGTGTACACGCATCACTAGGCGTTCTCTGTATAGGCGTTCCATGTCATTCGTATAGATAAAAATTACAGGTTTTTCATTGAGTATTGCATAACTAATTGACGTGCTATAATGAGATATTACAACCTCAGCGTCGCGAACCAACTCTTCAGTTCGACCCCTGTAATTTATTCGACCATGGAATGTGTCGCTTTCATAATCAGATTGCGGATGAGCGGCAATGACGACTTTAATTCCAAGTTTTTCTTCTAACAGGTCGAAGAAGCGGTTAATTGAGGTGAAATAAACATTTGCATCGGCGATTTCAAGATCTTCGATTTTCAAGTCTGGATGGAAAGGAAAGTAAACATCAAGAAACACACAATAACGTCCCTCGACAAGCTTATCAGTTTTATTTTTCCCTTTCACATAATGATCAAAATCAGGCAAATTTGTAGGTACCACCTTGCAGGCATCTGGGAAATTGTCTAAAATGGCGTGGCCCGCCCCAAAAACAACATCGAAGGGTTTGATAAGTTTTAACTTTTTGAATAATAAAGATTTTGACTTGCTGATTACTTTTTCAATCAATTTCAAAGGGGTAGTTAAACCGAAGATGACTTTTTGCCAGTCTCGAACGGTTCTAAATGGAAATGCCCCCCAAGCCATGAAAAAAAGCCTGCAGTTGTATTTGGTTATCATCCTGTACAGCCTGATAACACGACTGTAATAATTTACAAGTATTATATATGTAGCATCCCTATTTTCTGGAAGTCGTATTCTCTTTTCAATTTCAGCGTAGGTGTTGATTGTTAATAAATAATCCGCTTGTATTGTATTTGCTTCCATTAAATCACCAAAGAGTAGATGCGTAAGATCCCAGAATTCGACAGTTATTCCTTTTAATCGAAGGTCATCTATGTACCAGTCCTGTACAATTTTTTCGGAAAGATGCGCGTGTGAAATATATATGACTTTTTTCATGAATTATTAGCGTTGCTCATATATGTCATTGTTACTTATTTTCCAAAGGCGTATTTTTTCTAAATACTGACTGGATTGCAGACCTAAGCACTTCGTCTTTCTTTATGTGTATCACATAGTATACTATGCAGCTTACCGTGATGATCGGTATCAAAACCATGTTAGAAAAGTCGAAGAATAACCTGACTGATGTTATTATGGCGATCACCGGTAAGCATGATGCAAAGCAGTTTGAGAGAATGCCGATTATCCTGGATAACGATACCCCGCTGGCTCTGAACATATATAGGCCAAACACTATGGTTGCAACTCCATTTAGCAGTGAAAACAAGGATAATGCAATATAGATATTGTTTGCTAGACCGCCAATCACTATTGATATTGCGCTTATAATGATTGAAACGATATAGAAAATTAGCATGGCTTCTTGTTTTTCAATAATGTTTGTAAGGACGCTCGCTGGAGTCATTATAAAATCGACAAATATTTTAAAAGCGAGAATTTGGGTATATACTCCTGCTTCTGACCAGTTCGCTCCAAAAACAAAACCAAAAAGTGCGTCACCGGAAACTGCAAGTACCAGAAATGCTAACATGCCTATCTTGACCATTTGGTCAAACAGAGTTGCAATTAATGAGGCATTTGTTCCGTCTTGTTTGGCCTTTGCACTCTTTTGATAAAATACTTCGCCTATCGAGCCAGCTATAAATGACATTGGAAGGCTTAGGATCACAATGCATAAACCATAGTAGCCAATAACGGTTTTGGAAAAATAAAATGAAAACAAAAAAATTATTACTGTTGTTGCAAGACGGCTGGCTAGGTCGCTCCAAAGATTATAAATTGGGAATTTACGATACCGCTTGATTCCCTGGATTACACTTTTCCATCGAATACTAGATTTAAATAAGAGAGCGTATTCCTTCCAGATTCTTAATCCAAGAATACCGCTCATTGTAATTGAACCGGCCAATCTCCCTGCAATCAGGCTGCCAGATGTCGCAAGACCAGAAAGTCCTGCACCAATAAGCACACCTTTATTAACAACTGAATCTGAAATCCTCGATACGGCAATGCGACTAAAACCTCTATGGCGAACATTCCAGGAACGGAGAGAGAGATACGCACCATGGGCAAATACATTTACTGGAATTATCCAAAGATATACTTTTAACTCTGGCGCGTTAAGCAAATCTAAAAGATAGCCTGAGCCAAAAAAAATAAACAATGTCGACAGCAAGGTTATAATCACTGTAAACGAAAGACTAATAAAAAACATATTCGCTGCAACTTCATCTTTTTGAGGTAAGACGATAGATCCGCTATAACCCAGAGTAACGAATACAGCGATAGGCATTACGATAGAAGCATATAAGTGAAATGTACCGTAAACATCAGGGATATACAGCCTGGTTATCACAGGCATTAAAATTATCCCTAAAATCTGTGTACACAATGGAGCCGAAGCCATTTTAAGTACATCTTTCGCGAATGCCCCTTTTGGAGGATGTGTGGTCGCAGCGTTATTTTTAATTGATGATTTTGACAAAAAGTGTTCTAATAAATATAAATGTAATCTGGAAATAGGTTAAAGAAATTAATGATTTATAAATTAAGTCTTACCTCCGTTGCCGGGGATTTTTTCGTTCAGAATCTTCTGCCAGCTTATTTTTTCATAAACTGGACTCTTAAATCCGTCAGGAACAACGTTGTATATTATTACTCCTTGGGATTTTGCATAATTGTTTAAAGTTTGGTGGGTACTCGAATGTAAGCCTTGTTCTACTTTGTATACACCAACAGTTCTGTAGAGATCATCCTTTTCGAATAATCCATAAAATTCCAGTGTTGAATCATATTTGCAGTTATGATTCGCAATAGCTTTTCTGGCCTCTGATTCGGCTTTTTCTCTTCCGATACTTTTTGGAAATACGATATTGTCATAAAAATGCCAAACATTTCTAGGTTGGTAAGTATACCCGGCACCGCATAAATAAATCTCTTTAAAACCCATATACATCATGATCATAATCGCAAAAAAAACGGAACCGCCGCCAGAAACACTCCGCTTGGTCAGATCGGCAGCAATTTCATAAGGAATTTTCTCGTTAAGACAGAGTTTTTTTTTTGTTTTAATGAAATATTTTGTTTTACCTTTGAAAAGATCATTACCTGGAATGAATTTGTAATTGTCACTATTTAAAATTAATGTCGTGCTATCGTCAAGTCTTTCGTCAGCCTCTCTATAAAACTGCACCATCCCATCTTGTTTGAGTGCACCCAGGTAAGGCTCAGGCCAATTAGGATTGCCGGGACGTAAACTTTTGCTCGGTTCGGCATTCATATAATAAGTCAGATTTGTCTTAAGGATGTCCTTATGAAGGAAAATGAAACCCACACCAAAAGTGTTTTCATCGTTTAGTTTAGTAATGTCTATTTGTTGAAGCGATTCACCAGTTAATAATAAAAAAACCCTTTGTCCTTTGTACAGATTCTTAAGAGCAATGTTTTTTTGCAGTCTTTTCTTACCTGATAGATCAATGATGTCCTTGCCGAAATGGTATGCAGGCCTCAATAAATCTTTAATCTTATTTTTGTAAGATGGTTTCATTTATTTTATTTAAGCGAGAAGGTTCAATTGGTTAATATCAATGGCAAGTAGTCAATCTGCTTTGATTGATCTGTGAGATCTACAAAAGTTGGTTTAACGTAAATGAAATTATAACAAACCTTTGCGTTTACAGGCCTCAAAAATAAACTCAGCTGTTTCCCAATCCTCGGGAGTATCGATGTCCTGTACAAGATGTCGGGGTAAGATCAGTGGAAGAGCATATTCGGAGAAAAGTTTTTTGCTTTCAAGAAACTTTTTACTGTCCAACCAATAGAGTTGTCCGGCATCGTGATAAACCTCGGCGAAGTCCTGTGTTCTTTTAAGCTCGTTTTCTGGCCATAGCATTTTGAGGCGACCATCATCTGAGACGCTAAGCCCCCTGAAAATACAGGACTCAAAAGTTGTTACCGTAAAAACAGAAGACGCTTCGCTTTGAGATAATAGTGAAAATCCGGCTTCTATAGACTTGCTCGTCACAAAAGGAGCTGCAGCATAAATACAGCAGCAATTATTTACTTTCTCCCCATGGCCGTTTAGCCAATTAATCGCATGCTCCAACACCGGGGCAGTAGGAGTGTGATCGTCGGAAAGTGCCTCAGGCCGAATAAAAGGAACCTCCGCGCCTGCCCTTATGGCAATGTCGGCTATTTCTTCTGAGTCAGTGGAAACGATTATCCTTGTGAAAAGATCGCTTTCAATTGCAGCTTCTATAGAGTAGTTAATGATGGGTTTACCAGCAAAATCTTTGATATTTTTGCCGGGTAAACGTTTGCTTCCACCTCGTGCCGGAATTATCGCTGCATTCATTTTAACATTCCCTCATTTATATGCCCATCATTAAGAGGGGTTCCTTTTGAAATGTCCATGGAAAAATGTTTGCCGATTATATTCTTCAGGTACTTTGGGGCCAGTCCATTCGCCGGACGTATCGACCTGACGTTATCCGGGGTGACTACGTCTCCTGCTTTGACTTCATTTACAACAAAAAGTGAACGCCTGAATACTCTGCTGTTTTTCTCGGAATCGGTCAATCCGTAATGGATTTCCCCAATAGCTTTTTCAGCAATTCTGATATCTTCTACGAGCTGCTTTAATTCACCAGGTTCTATCGAAAAGAAACTATCTGGAGTTTGGACTTCTCGGGATAAGATGAAATGTTTTTCAATCACACATGCTCCCAAGGCTACCGAAGTCACAGCAGCCGCGATACCTAGACTATGATCAGAAAGCCCAACGGGGCAATTAAATCTTTTCTGAATATCCGGTATGGTGGCAAGGTTTATGTCTTCGGGGGCAGCTGGGTAGCTCGATACACACTTTAAAAGTGTAACTTCTTCTGCTCCTGCGTTTCTTGCAGTATCAACCGCATCCTGTATATCTTCAAGACTCCCCATTCCTGTTGACATTATCAAAGGCTTGCCGGTTTGTGCTGCATATTCGATTAGCGGCAGGTCTACCAATTCAAACGAAGCTATCTTGTGGGCACAAATCTCCAATTTCTCTAACATATCAATACTGGATGGATCAAATGCAGAGCATAAAAAGGTCAATCCAAGATCGTCCGTTATTTTTTTAAGTTCAGGAAACCATTCCCACGGTGTATACGCTTTTTTGTACAGATCATAAAGTGTTTGCCCGCCCCATTGAGGATGGTCGATGATGAAACACTTATTATCAACATCTATTGTCATAGTATCAGGTGTATAAGCCTGGAATTTAACAGCATCAACGCCGCATTCTTTGGCAGACTTAATCATGCTTACTGCCGTCTCAAAATCTTGTCCGTGATTTGCTGAAATCTCTGCTATAATAAAAATTGAACTGTTACTGCCAATCTCTTTATTGTCGATTTTCAATGGGACTCTGCCTTAAATATTTTCAAAATATACTTATGCTTTCCGTGGTTAAAAAAAGCAGGGAAGTCGTCATTATTAACTGTTCGTAGTAAATCAAACTGATCCGAAAGACTTTTATTTACATCTAACTCGCTGTCTTTAGCAGTTCTTTTGGCGTATTTGCTTTCATGCCCATTTTGCGGCGTAGCTGACATGTTTTCATAGTTTTTAATGAAATATTTGCACATCTCGATGGTTTTCAAGCCCTGTTTTTTCCGTATTCCATCATGTAACTCGTGCCCCTCAAGTTCGATATGATCCTTTATGAAAATATCACCGTCATCCACTCCGCTACCGGCTTCAAAAAGTACTACCGGAATTTTGTTTTTCCCTTCTATTACCTGCCAGAATAGAGGCGCCCATCCTTTGCCTGATGGCAAGTCGCTCTCGTGAACTACTAAATTGTGCTTGTGATTTTCAAGAAATGCTTCGCTGGTTATCTTAAAGTAGCTTAGCATAAATACTATTTGATAGCTGCCGTCTATTTGCTTATGAGAAAAGAATAAATCAGCTTCGAGCCCTTTACTTTTGAGGCTGGCAACAAACCTTTCTGAGTAGGGAACAAACCAGCTTTCCTTTGACGTTAAAACCGCTATTTTCATGTTGTCTATTTTATGCATCTGACACACTCGAAAGCTTCCGCAAATTTCAATCCTGTTTTAACTCCCCAATTCCTGGCAAATAACTCAACTGCTTCAAGGGAACGCGGATGCGGAAATTCCCTCATCTCAGATTTATAATATTCCAAAGCCTTAAGTTTAACATCTATTGTTTCAGATATATCAAAAAAAGTGTTCGGTGAAAAACTTAAAGGATACTTCCATTCGGTAGATGACATTGTTTCAAAAGAATAAATGGCCTTGACAGATTCGTCTGCCATCGGCCTGGTCGCAGTTATGACCGCCTCAAACGTAAGACGATGGTCTATGTTTAAATCATCGTAGTAATGAGTGAAAATAGTATCGGGCTTGACCTTGTTTTTAACTTCTTCAATTACTTTCACGATTTCAAGCAAAGCAATAGAGTCAAAACTATTATCGGGGAAATCAAAACTGAAGACTTCTTTTGATCCGACAGTCTGATTTGCAGAAGTCATGCAGCTGCTCAGGTATTCTGTCTCTTTAGCAACATCTTGCTCTTTAAGCCCTCTCGCAGCAATGCCTTTGCCCAATATCAAAGTATAGATATCATCGCCTTGTTGTGCCAATTTTGCCATCGTTCCGCCGCAGCCAAGTATTTCATCGTCCGGATGAGCTGCGATAACCAGTATTTTATTCCGCATCTTTTATCCTTATCTTTACCTCGGCCAAAATAAAACTATCATTCTTACGGGCTCCGGTGAACTCTATTTTTAAACTATCCGTTTCGATAAATGCATGAGGATATCCTTCGCCATCAAGCATCCTGATGAAATCATAAACCTTGTTAGTGCTTTCCAGATGAGATATGTCGCCTTGCTCCGGTGTGCGACGTTTGAAGAGAACTGGCTCACCCTGTTGGGGGGTTGGTTCTGGGGAATTATTTAATATTTGAGGGATCATTGTATTAAACACTATTTCAGAACCGCGGACGAAAATGTCTGTCGCGGTCCCACCCAAATCCAGATCATGTTTAAAATAGACAGGACCTGCGTCAAGACCGTTTACAACTCGGATTGCTGAGATTTTTGTCTTTTCTATGCCTCTTTCGATAAGATTCTGAAGGGGACTGCCCCCTCTACCAAAAGGCAAATCGGTCATGTGAAAGACTACGCATTCAAAGTTATCGTAGATTTCTGGGGGGATAATCCAGGACCAGTGAGGAAAAAAAATATACTTTGGTTTGAGTTCCTTAATTGTTTCGTAATTCAAATCATCTTTGTCAGTGATAAGACTTATTTTCAATTGCGGACTGATGGACATGAACTCTTTTGCGTTATCAATATTCCACGATTTGATGGTTGCAATTACTATTTTGTCTTCGTTTGTCTTCATGATAAAACCATATCGCATATTTTTTTGGCACCATTGCCATCAACAAATTGTCGTGTTCCTTTTGAACATTTAGATCTTTTATTGAAAGGCATTATTTCATCTAATGATCTTTTTAAATTAGATAGAAAATCTTTATCCTTATGCTTGCCTGCATATTCCATATGTCCTGTTTTGCACCAGCCGGAGATGTTTTGCATCTGATTTTCAGCAATGCTAACCGCTATTGTGGGCAATCCCATGCTAGCAAGTTCATATAGAGTTTGTCCGCCCGATGAAATTGCAATGTCACTGTTCTGCATCGCTTCCCTGAAATCAACTGCATCAAGGTCAAACAGCAATTCAGTATTTCTATCCTGCACACTCTGGATTTCTGAGATATTTGAAAACAGACTGGTAACTATTATTTTTTTGTGCAGATGGGGGTAATTCTCATTCAGAAAAGTCTGGATCGTCGGAGTCAGATTATGCATATCTGACCCACCGCAAGTAACCAGCAATGTTTTAACTTCTCGTCGTATCTCTTTTGCCGGGGCATTGCAAAACTCTTTTCTTAATGGAAAATATGATGTGCCCAATAGATACCTGACACCGGCTCTTGCAGGGTAATTCATGTCTTCTGCAGATATGGCACCATTAAGAACAATTCCTTTAGGATAGTCAATTCGTAAATCATCATCAAAAAAAACAACTGTCGCAACTTGCTTTGAAACAAGTTCATATATCTCGCGGCCGGCTAGATAGGAATCAATAAAAGCAATGTCGCAATTACCAAGAGCATCAATAAGCAGTTTCCTGTTATTAATCCAATCAAAGATACGGTGACGCTTACCCGATAGTAATTGTTCAACCTGACCCTCGCCGTAAACAATCAACTCGGGCGATAAATCGTTCTCTTCAAAAGCCTGGTAGATAGACGAACATCTGGAAATATGTCCATATCCGATATTACCGCCGCACTCTGTCAGTATTATTATTTTCACTGGATGTTATTACTCGTAAAAGCAACGATTATTTAAAAGAGTCACAGCACAGTTTCAATGGCTAAGCCTTTTTTTCAAGAAGATACATGTTGTCAATGTTTTCGTCATTGCAATACTTGACTTTCTTTTCTTTGACTAACTCTAGATCTTCAAATACAGACTTGTATAATGCGGCGAAATCAGTTTTCCATAACAGCCCGTCATTGCCGCGGTAATTTACTTCCTCATAAGAATTAGCATAATACTCAAAGCCCCAGATATATTGACTACTGCATCGATATATCTCCTTTAGAGCGGCTTTGATATCGGATGGAGATATATGAATTAACACTCCTGATGTATAGACTAAGTCAAAAAAACCGGTCTTATAAGGTACGTCAAAAGCACTTCCAAAGATAATGTTAATATCTTTAGTGTTCTCTTTACTTTTTTCGATTGCATATTTATTAATCTCTATTCCAAAGAGGTTCTTGAAACCCATATCCTGAAGACATAGAAGCTGGGCACCGACATTAGAACCAACCTCGAGTATTCGGATGTTTTTATCTAAGCCTGAAAGGAATTCTTCATTCAGCATAGTTCTCGTAACATTGTAGTTGTTTTGATATAAAGAATTGAGTTCAGATAAGCTGGAACAATTTCGGTCAACATAATTGTTTCCAAAATCATTCATCCATTCTGACATCTGGCTAGTTTCTTTATTAACCATAAAATACCTTCCGAAAGTTAATTAAAATATTGAATAAGGTGCTGGTCAAGTAGAGAGTATTTGCTTGAGACTATGATAGATGCTTTTTTATACGATTCTCTTAATAACATCAAAGACATTATCAATTACACGTTTTACTTCTTCATCGGTCATTGCTGGAAACAAGGGTATTGTAAGTGCCTGGGAATAATACTTTTCTGCTCCTGCAAAATCGCCTTCCTTATATCCGTAGTTTTCTCTATACCACGGCTGAAGCGGTACCGGGTAATAATGAACTTGAGTTCCAACGCCTTTGGCCATAAGTTCTTTCATGACCTGTTTACGACTTTTGCCCAGTGATTGATAATCGATCTGCAAACAGTAAATATGCCAGGATGAACCCAATTCATTTTCCGGACTCGGGATCACTACATGGGGCAAATTAGCCAACTCTTTATGATACCTTGCGGCAATAGCCTGCCTCCGTGCAACGAAACCATCAATTTTCTTGAACTGGGACAACCCCAACGCACAGTTTATATCAGGAATGCGGTAATTATACCCAAGGTCTTTCATCTCATAATACCAGGGACCTTCTTTGGGTTTAGTTAAAAGAGATGCGTCTTTTGTCATACCATGATTTCTAAACAATCTTAATCTGTAGGCCAGGTCTTTGCGGTCAGTCAGGATCATGCCGCCCTCACCTGTTGCTATGTGCTTGACAGGATGAAAACTGAACATGGTCATATCAGCCCACTTTAACGAACCAACGGTAGTGCCGTCAGCATGTTTAGCCCCAAGTGCATGGCATGCATCCTCTATTATAACAGCATCAGGGCATTTTTTCCGAACGAGCGGTGCGATCTGTGACATGTCGCATGGATATCCGGCAAAATGAACAGGAAGAACTGCCCTGGTATTTTCGGACAGAACCGGCTCAAGTAATTCAGCAGTCATTTGGACTGTAGAAACATCAACATCTGTAAAAAGGGGAGTGGCACCAACATAAGCGCCAGAGTTGCTTGTTGCAAGAAAAGTTATTGCCGGGGCAACAATCTCATCGCCTTTGCCGATACCTGCAGCCAACATAGCTAAATGTAAAGCAGCGGTACCTGAATTACAGGCCACCGCATATTGTGCGCCGCAATATGAAGCGATTGCGTTTTCAAACTCTGTGACCTTGGCTCCTTGCGTTAGCCAGCCATTTCTTAACACATCAACTACGGCATCAATATCATCCTGGTCTAATTGATGTCGCCCGTATGGAATAATCTCAATTGCATTACTCATTTTCTATTCCTATGTTTCATTACTACAGAGTTAGTTTGCCGCCTCTTTCTCGAAAGGTTCAATAAGCACCTTTAATTGCTCCAAGGTAAGCCAGTGATTATTGTTATTACTTGTATAGGAAAAACCATCGGGACATCTCTTGCCGGCAGTATGGTTAGAATTGTCATTTTGACGCCACCAGGGAAAAGCAGGCTCAATAATGTAATATTCATCAAATTCAAGTGTCTGTCTCGCATCATCTTCTGAAATCATACATTCATGCAATTTTTCGCCAGGCCGAATTCCAATGTTCTCAATTTCACAATCCGGGCCTATGGCATTGGCTAAGTCCAGCATTTTCATGCTTGGAATCTTTAAAACAAATAGTTCGCCGCCATGCATTACGTCGAATGCCTTCAAGACCAGATCAACTCCCTGATCTAAAGAAATCCAAAAACGAGTCATTCGAGGATCAGTAACCGGCAAAACACCCGTTTTACGTTTTTTTATAAAAAATGGAACAACCGAACCTTTAGAGCCGATCACATTTCCATATCGAACAACCGCAAAACGTGTACCTTCCGCACCTGCCAGGGAGTTTGCAGCAACAAATAACTTGTCGGAACACAATTTTGTCGCTCCATACAGGTTTATCGGGTTAGCCGCTTTGTCGGTTGATAGTGCTACCACCTTCTTAACTCCGCAGTCAATAGCTGCACTAATGACATTGTTGGCACCATTAACATTAGTTGCAATACATTCTTGCGGGTTGTACTCGGCGATGTCAACATGTTTCATCGCTGCGGCATGGACAACATAGTCAATCCCGGCAAAAGCTCTTTGAAGCCGTGACAAATCACGGACATCGCCAACAAAATATCTGATCTGAGGATATTTGTCCTGAGGGAAATGATTACGCATCATCTCAACATGTTTCTGCTCGTCACGACTGAATACTACCAGTCGCCTGGGAGAATATTTATTCAAAAAGATTTCTACAAACTTCTTGCCAAATGACCCAGTGCCGCCAGTAATTAAAATATTGCAGTTTTTATGGAAAGGCATTGCTGAAAATCTCCACTTAATTAAAGGACTCTACTATCTGTCATAGAAACAAAGATAAAAACATTGAAATGAAAATATAAAACCAGTCTATACCGGAAATAGTTATGGAAGTGTTATGTTTCTTACTTAAGCAATCATGCTTGATGTCGTTATTTGGTCACTTTAAGCCGTTTTCCTAGGAGGCTTGAGCCTGACTTTTTCACGGCTTCCAGCAAAAATGCTGCAAAAACTGAAAGCATTGATGCTGCTATGAGTACCAGAACACTCTTTTTTAGTGTTCCCTTGGCGATGGCGTAGACTTGCGGCGTTTCTGTTACAGGCTCGTTTGCTGATATTTTGTTTTCTATTCCTATGGTATAGGAGCTTAGGTAGTCTTTTAGCTCTGGTTTCTCGATAATATTGGGCAGGGTTGTTAAAAACGTTTTGAACTGGGTGATCGAATAGTCGCCGGAAACCTTTTCGTTTAGTCTGGCAAGTATGCTCTCATTCAGGCTTACCAAATCTGTGTAGTACTGGTATTCTATTTCAGTAGTAATGTCCTCCTGCTCCAGGGCGACGATCTTTGACTCTACGGCCTGGATCTGGTAGCTCATTGGCAGGTACTGGCTGTTGCTGCCAATATCATACCGAAGTGTTATATTGCTTTCTGCGTTACCGGTGGGCTGGGCTTTAATGTTTTTCAGGCCGGCCAGTACGTTACGGTTTTGCTCGAGAGCGAGTTTTGTGCTAAACCGGCTGCTTTCGATCCCCGCCTGGTTGCTTTTGTTTGATCTTATCACTGCTTCCAGCTGATCCTGAACAGGATACAGAGAGATGACGTTTTCAATATTGTACCTTATTATAGACGATATTTTTTGCATAGCTTCTTGTGGTTTGCCGGTAATTTTAACATTCAGCAACGACGCCTGCATATTAAGGATATCTTTAAGCTGAGTCTGATCGGTAACATTTAACTTGGAAAGGTCAAAAAAAGCAGGATCAGTGCCAAATTCTACGAAACCCTTTAAGCCGCCGGCGTAACCCCGGACCTGTGCGGCGTACTCAGCAAGACCGTTCTTTTGCATTTTATCTGCGAGTTTGGTTAGATTCTCCTGGCTGTAGAATCTGCTAAGCATTACATTGTAATTCTTCTCGTTGAGATTCCAGATGGTCGTATCATCCCTTACATTATCTCTCACGTCATCTCTTACGTCATAAACATAAGAAGTAGTGTAAGTTCGTGGAGACAGAAACATAAGCAGTCCCACCGCCAGCGTCGGCAGCGCCGTTGCTATCAGGATAAACCATTTCCAGTTCCAGATAACAGCAAGATAGTCAAGAAGGTTAATTTCGTCTTCTTCGTATATGCCCATATCTTCAAGAGCATCATCCTCTTGCTTTTTCGGGTAGTTTTTTGTACTCATCTTATTAACTTCCTGACAAATTTCTAAGCCCCTGCTTTAAATAAAAACAGGCCAAGCCTTAAATATTCACACCATAAGCGAAAAACGGTAGTTATATCGGTCATTAAACTAATATCTGAACAATAAAATCACAAGAAAAAAAGCAAAAAGATTATTTTTTTTAGTAAATTGCTCAGCTATCCGAGCTTTATACTACTCAAGCTCTTATAATGGCAACAGGTCGTATTTATCGCTCAGTTTAGACTCCGTCCCCGTAAGGCGCATTATCAGGCACAAAAGGCCTCAATCATACACTTATTTTCAGTTCCGGGAGGATAGTTTTTATCTTAAAATGCCAAGAAAATCCGGATATGCATTTCAAAATAATGTTTTACCAGCAAAATAATAGCCTGTTCTTAAAATTTAGCAAGTTATTTTTGCATTATAATTATAACTTGAGAGTAAATCACTGACGTATAAAGCCTATGCCTGACTATGAGGCTACGAGGGAATTCCTTATTTGTGATATTGGCGGTAATTTAGCTGATTTTGTAGAACCGCTCATTGCCAAGGCTCGCTCTTCTGGAATCAAAGTCCAGCCGAGAATTGACGTGCCTGCGGCATGGTCTAGCTTTGTCTGGCCATGCCGATTACCGCTAAAATCTCATTCGCAATTAACGAGTTTTTTAAAAAACACTTGATATTTCTATCAGGCTGAAGTATGGTAAATAACGCTACATACTCAAGGTATGAGCTAAAACAGGCTGGCATAGACAGACTGTATTAGTCATTATTCATTAGACAATAATCATTAGACATTTATCAAGGGGTAAAGCACAATGAACGACATGTTTGACATATCAAACAAGAATATCGTAATAACAGGCGCAGGCGGTGTGCTCTGCGGCCGGATGGCAAAGGATTGCGCAAAGGC
The DNA here is from genome assembly GCA_019456225.1 of Planctomycetota bacterium. GTDB lineage: Bacteria > Planctomycetota > Phycisphaerae > Sedimentisphaerales > Anaerohalosphaeraceae > VRUI01. The sequence goes on from VRUI01000016.1 coordinate 64,346, forward strand.
AGGAGCAAATATCGCGGTCCTCGACCTAAACGAAGCAGCGGCACAAAAGGTTGTCGATGACATCAAAGCAGACGGCGGCGAAGCGATCGCCGTTAAATGCAACGTCCTCGAAAAGCAAAGCCTTCAAGACGCTAAGGTAATCGTAAACGACAAGCTCGGCAAGATAGACATTCTGATCAACGGTGCCGGCGGCAACAAAAAGGAAGCGACGACCGGCCCGGACATGTCGTTCTTTGATATGCCCGCAGACGCCATCCGCTTCGTATTCGACCTTAACTTCATCGGCGCACTGCTGCCGACCCAGGTATTTGCCAGGGACATGACAGAGACCGGCAAGGGCGTAATACTGAACATATCGAGTATGAATGCCTTTAAACCTCTAACCAAGATAGCCGCTTATTCAGCCGCAAAAGCGGCAATAAGCAATTTTACCCAGTGGCTCTCGGTCCACATGTGCCAGAATTACTCCAAAGAGATCCGGGTAAACGCAATCGCTCCCGGATTCTTTCTCACAGAGCAGAACCGTTTTCTCCTCACCGACGAAAAAACAGGCGAACCAACCCCCCGCGGCAAGCTTATAATAGACCATACCCCGATGGACCGCTACGGCAAACCAGAGGAACTGACCGGCACGATTCTATGGCTCCTAAGCGACGCGGCAAAATTCGTAACAGGAGTAGTAGTACCCGTAGACGGCGGAGTATCAGCCTTCGGTGGAATATAACACAAACGTACGTTAAACAGAAACACGAAGCTCACAAAAAGCGGTAACACCGCAAGCGCAGGGATAAAACCGTTTAGCAAACGATAAAGGCATCAAATGCTATATTACAAACGAGGCAGTAAAACTGAAGACCTCACCCCTCAGGACCTGAAAGACGGTCTGCGCCAGGCTTTGGACAAACTCGGCGACAAGCAAAAAGTCCTGGCAATCCCGCCGGACTTTACACGTTTCCATTCCCGCGCAGGCGAACTGACAGAAGACGCATGGAAATACTACGGCGACAAAATGACAGACGTCCTCCCGGCACTTGGAACGCACACACCGATGACCGCCGAGCAGATAAAAACAATGTTTGGAGAAATGCCGCAGGAAATCTTCAGAGATCACAACTGGCGAGATGGTTTAGTCACACTAGGAACCGTCCCAGCCGAATTCCTGAAAGACGTAAGCGGCGGCAAAGTAGATTACGACTGGCCCGCCCAGGTAGACAAACTCCTCGTAGAGGGCCGGTTCGACCTGATACTGTCTATCGGCCAGGTGGTTCCTCACGAAGTGGTCGGAATGGCAAACCACAACAAAAACATCTTCGTAGGCACAGGCGGCGTAGAGGGCATCAACAAAAGCCACTTCCTCGGCGCAGCCTACGGAATGGAAAACATAATGGGCAGGGCCGATTCCCCCGTCCGCAAAGTCCTCAACTACGCGTCGGAGAATTTCTCTAACCATTTGCCAATAGTATACGTCCAGACGGTAGTAGCTGCCGAACACGGCAGACAGGTTGTTAAGGGTTTATTCATCGGCGATGGTTTCGAGTGCTACGAACTCGCCGCCAAACTCTCATTAGAGGTAAACTTCCAGATGCTCGATGAACCTTTGCAAAAAGCCGTCGTCTACCTCGACCCGCACGAATACAAAAGCACCTGGCTGGGCAACAAAAGCATCTACAGGACCCGCATGGCAATGGCTGACGGCGGCGAACTGATTGTCCTCGCTCCCGGCCTGATGGAATTCGGCGAAGACGCCGAGATCGACAGGCTGATAAGAAAATACGGCTACATAGGCACAGACAAGGTCCTTAAGCTAGTAGAGACCAAAGCCGAGGTCAGAGACAACCTGAGCGCAGCGGCCCACCTGATCCACGGTTCATCCGAAGGCAGATTCAAAATAACCTACTGCCCCGGCAACCTCACCAGAGAAGAAATAGAGTCGGTCAACTTCGAATACGCCGACCTCGATGACATGCTGAAAATCTACAACCCGGAAAAACTCACCGACGGCTTTAACACAGTAAACGGAGAAAAAATATTCTTCACCGCAAACCCCGCAATGGGCCTGTGGGCATACAAAGAAAGATTCAATACGTAGCGTCGGCTTCCAGCCGACAGCTTTTGCAATATACAGCGGAGGCCTTCAGATTATAAGGTGTGCTTCAGCACACGCAGTCGATTACTAATAAATAATAAATGGTAAATTCAAATTTTGGAGAAAAAATAATGTCAGAAACATCATCAAAAAAATATTCGTTAATCGTCCCAACCAGTATGGGCCTTCGATTAACCCCTGTTAATTCCCAGCCATTCCATTGCAGCGACACCTTCAAAATGCAGGCAACCAGTGCCGAAAGCAACGTCGCAAGCGTTTCTTCGTATCTTGGCATGCCGGTCAAAGTATTGACGGCGTTTGTAAAAGGCAGCGCTGTCTCGCATTTTATCAAAGATAATCTCAAAAGCCGCCGGATGGACTTTGAAGGTCCCGAATTCGATCAGGACGGCCCATGGGGCTATCGCCATCAGATAAATATGGCTTGCAGCGGCTGGGGCTCTCGCGGGCCCAGGGTACAAAACGACAGGGCCGGCGAAGTAGGCAGAGAGCTTTGCGCCGCCGACTTCGACCTTGACAGGATATTTGGCGAGGAAGGGGCTAAGATCGTTCACCTTTCCGGGCTTATCGCCGCACTGTCGCCAAAGACCAGCAAGTTCTGTCTTGATATCGCACGTATTGCCAAGGAAAACGGCTCGCTGATATCATTCGACCTTAACCACAGGGTAAGCTTCTGGAAGGGCAGGGAAAAGGAACTTTCCCAGGCGTTTGCCGAGATCGCTTCCCGCAGTGATATACTCATCGGTAACGAAGAAGACTTCCAGCTCTGCCTTGGCATAAAAGGGCCGGACTCCGGCGGTGAAGGGCTTGACGCCAAGATCGACGGATTTAAAGAGATGATCTCCAGGGTGCAGGCGGCGTATCCCAATGCTGCGTATTTTGGCACTACGCTTCGTGAAGTTATTTCTGCTAACAGCCACATGTGGGGCGCTATCGTCACCGACGGTAAGGAATGGGAAGTCATCAAACCACGCCGGATCGGTGTTCTTGACCGTATTGGCGGCGGTGACGGTTTCGTCGGCGGTTTGCTCTATGGAATACTCAAGGGCTGGGACGTGAAAAAATGTGCCAGATTCGGCTGGGCAAGCGGAGCACTCGCCGCTACAATGCTAACCGACTACGCCCAACCAGCCGACGAAGACCAGCTCTGGAGCATATGGCAAGGAAACGCAAGAGTAAAACGCTAGGCTATGAAAGGCAAACAGATCCGAAAATCGAAAGTTTTACAGCTAATAGTTATTCTTATCGTAGGTTTTGCAGGTATAAATCATGCCGCAGAATTATCGCCAGCGGTTGCTGATACTTTTGTTCCCGCCCGATGTGTAAAGGCTGATTTTTCCGGGCCGTTGATGACCCGTGTCGGGATAAATTATACCGAGCGTATAGCATGGCTCGATCCGGATTGGCTGTTCGAGCCGTTTAAAAGTAAGGAAAAGACAGAGAAGTACGATGGTGAGTTTCTCGGCAAGTGGATCGATGCTGCGGTGCGTATCTACAGTTACACAGGCGATGAACAATTGCGCGCAAAACTCGACCATACCGTAAGGGCGCTCGTTGCCACTCAGGAGGATGACGGTTATATTGGCACATACACCAAGTCAGCTCGCTACACTCATTGGGACGTATGGACGATCAAGTACACGTTGATAGGATTGCTGACATACGCTAATGAATTTCAGGATAAAAAGGTTCTCGATGCATGCCAGCGACTGGGTGAGTGTTTCATCAAACATGTTCAGCAGATTTCACCTGAAGTTTTTATTGCATCAAGTTTTCATGGCGGCATGGCCAATACGAGCATCCTCGAGCCAATGTGCTATCTATATGAGGCTGGCGGAGATAAAAAGATACTTAACTTTTGTCCAGACATATTCCATCAGGACGTTTTGAAAGATATACAAAATAGTGTATTTGGCGTCGGTAAAATATATGAACGCCAGTCCAATTATCTCGGTTTACTGGAATATGGTCGCCTCACAAAACCTGAGTTTGTAGAATCTCTTACCAAGGCAATTTCAGATAAGATCGAAGCTAAGACGTATTATCCTGTCGGCGCCGTATCGGTCGGAGATAGAGCGATCAAAGGCACTATGCCGGTGCGCAAAGAATCAAGCGGATTCGGCTGGACGTTCGGTCTCGGCAAAGAACTTGAAATGGTTTCACCACAGGAAAGATTCTACGGCAGAGATGGTTCCGAAGGCTGCGACACTGTAACGTGGATGCAATTGAACTTCGAGCTTTTCCACCTGACAGGTGAGATCAAGTTCCTAGAAGCCGCCGAATGCGTGGCGTACAATCAGCTCTCAGCACACCAAAAACCATCGACAGGTACTTTCGACTTTTTTCTAAGTCCGCACGGAGTCCGAACGTTCGCCAATCGCCACACAAACTACTGCTGTATGCACTCTCTACCACGAGCCTTTGCAATGCTGCCAGAAATGGCAGTCGGTAGTATGAAAGGCAGCCCAGCCGTTGCCCTCTATCTGCCCGGCACTTACCGCGTCCCGGTTAAGACAGCCAAAGGCAGCAAAGAGATTGATCTGGTAATTGATACAGACTTTCCCGTAACCGGCAAAGGCACGATCCATGTAAAGGCAGATAAGCCCAACCGTTTCGACCTCATGCTCCGCGTTCCAAATTATACGACCAGTTTCATTGCAAAAGTGGCAGGCAAATCTTACCAGGGCAAACCCGGAGAGTTTCTAACTATCAGCCGTAAGTGGAACAAAGATGACAAGGTCGAATTTGACATGAAGATGGATATTGCACTTATTCCACTATATCCTACAGCCAAACAGAATGGCCGAAAAGTTCTCCGTGCCGTTCGCCGCGGCCCGCAGTTCCTTGCCGTTGATTCAACAACGCCTAACAAAAACAAACTTTACAAAGGCTGGATCGGAACGCAGAAATACAAGGTGCCCGTCGACCGCGATGGTGAAGGTGTAGTCATGTATCTTAAGGACGCGTTTATGGTTCCCTATGCTGATGCCGGCCAGACAGGTGGGTACGTGGAAGTATTCTTTCCCTCCATGGAATGGGACGACAAAAAGGCACCTGCTTCACTTGAGGCAATCAGTAGATAATGAAAAGGTACACTGATCACAGCAAAAACTACATCGATGAAAAACTCGATATCGTAAAACGCCTGAAATCATTACACGTTAAATGGTCAAAGCAAGTAAAACGTTAATAACACTTTATAAATATGGGAGTACAAAATGTCAAAAGCAGACATCGGCCTCGTAGGTCTTGCCGTAATGGGCGAAAATTTCATTCTAAACATGGAAAGCAAAGGCTTTACGGTCGCGTGCTTTAACCGTACAGTCTCTAAGGTGGACGATTTTCTGAACGCCCGCGCCAAGGGCAAAAACATCATCGGCTGTCACTCTATAGAAGAGTTCGTAAACTCACTCGAGCGTCCTCGCAAGGTCATGCTGCTGGTCAAAGCCGGCGGTGCAGTTGACGCATTTATTGATCAGGTCCTGCCGCTGCTGGAAGACGGTGACATAATCATCGACGGCGGAAACTCGCACTTCCCCGACACCATCCGCAGAACCGAATACGTCGAAAGCAAAGGCAAGCTCTACATCGGTACCGGCGTTTCCGGCGGCGAAGAAGGTGCATTGCTTGGACCTTCGATCATGCCCGGCGGCTCGCCCGCTGCATGGGAGCATGTAAAACCGATCTTCCAGAAATGTTGTGCGCAAACCGATGACGGCCAGCCGTGCTGCGACTGGGTCGGCGAAAACGGCGCCGGTCACTTCGTCAAGATGGTCCACAACGGAATCGAATACGGCGACATGCAGATGATCTGCGAAACGTACCAGATGATGAGCAGGGGCCTGTCCATGAGCAATGAAGAAATGCACAAGACATTCACCGAGTGGAACGACGGCATTCTCGATTCATACCTCATCGAGATCACCCGCGATATCCTCGGCTACAAAGACGAAGAAGGCAAAGAGACCGTCGACCTCATCCTCGACACCGCCGGCCAAAAGGGCACCGGCAAATGGACCGCAGTCGCCGCCCTCGACGTAGGCATGCCTCTTACCCTGATCGGTGAAGCGGTATTTGCACGCTGCCTGTCAGCCCTTAAAGACGAGCGTGTGAAGGCCTCAAAGGTACTTACAGGCCCGGACGCAACCTTTGACGGCGACAAGACAGAACTCGTCGCAGACCTCATGCAGGCACTGTATGCTTCTAAGATTGTCAGTTACGCGCAGGGCTACCAGCTCATGCGTGCAGCCGCAACAGAGTATAACTGGAACCTCAACAACGGCGGTATTGCCTTGATGTGGCGCGGCGGCTGTATCATCAGAAGCGTCTTCCTCGGCAAGATCAAAGATGCCTTCGACAATAATCCCCAGCTCGACAATCTCCTGCTCGACCCATTCTTCAAAGATGCGGTAGAAACCGCCCAGGCGGCCTGGCGAAGAGTGATCGTAGCTTCGGTTAACCTGGGAATCCCAATGCCCGCCATAGGGTCAGCCCTTGCATTCTACGACGGTTACAGAAGCCAGCGTCTCCCGGCGAACCTGCTGCAGGCACAGCGTGATTACTTTGGCGCACACACGTACGAAAGAGTGGACAAACCACGGGGCGAATTCTTCCATACGAATTGGACCGGAAGGGGAGGCGACACAGCGGCATCAACATACATTGTATAGCATGAAAATACGGCTTAAGTTACAAAAAGCCCCGCAAATTCCAAGGAATTTGCGGGGCTTTTTTGGTGGAAACTGGCCGATACTGGACATTGTGGACATTTCCCACCTGTGGTTTTGGGCGTTTTTTTTGAAATATATTGAAATTAATTGACATAAATCGCGATATTTTGACTTTTTTTGAATTATTTTGACTAAAAGTGCGCACTTTTGAACGTTTTTTGACACCTAATTCAGAGGTAAACTAAATTCAACAAAGGTAGTATATCTACTCTTGGTGGTACTGTGAAGGGCTGAAAATTCCATCGAGCGGCTTTAGTGTTTGGTGGTTTTTGAATGTTTTTCGATTATCTAAATACTTGTAATGCATCACTGTTTATGGGTCGAAGGTAATATTGTAAATTGTATTTGGTCCGGAGCGTCGGGCCCTGTTCATTACATTTTTGGGGTAGGAATCGGGGGTAGGAATTATGTCAACAATACGAGGATTTTCAACCTTTGGCCGAGGCTCTTTAATTTGTGTTTGCGAAAGGGCTATTGGTTAGTTTGATATGGTAAATATACGAACTTTGGCAAAAAGATTGCTGGGTCGGGGCGATGAAGTGATCGGTCTTGATATCGGCCCGTCTTCGATCAAAGTGATACGTCTTAGACGCTGCGGCGGCAATGTTATTATCAGCGGCGGCGGCAAGGTTGAAATCTCGCAGTATGCCGACGGCTCTGCGGAAAACAGGATTGCCTGCACTGTCGAAGCGATCTGTAAGTGCGTCGATATTTGCGGCTGCCGCGTAAATCGCGCGGTATGTGCCGTTGACGCTCCTGATGTCGCGGTCAAAAGTTTTACCTTTGACCCGATGCCGCCTGAAGATACCGGCTATTCGATATTGACCGAAGCAGAGCATATCAGCCCGGCTGACATGGATCATACGGTTGTGGATTATCAGCTTGTCGGCGGGTACCAGGAAGGTAAAGAGATCAAGGGTATGCTAGCGGCGGCAAGAAGCGACGCGATAATGGACAAGTGTCACCTTGCAGAAAAGGCAAATCTAGAGACGGTTCTGGTAGATGTTGACAGCCTGGCGTTGATCAATTGTTTTTCAAGGTTCTCCGATGTCGGCAAATCCGAAGTTACGGCAATCGTCAACCTGGGCGACTCCTGGACAAACCTTGCTGTCGTCGGCGGCGATAGACTTCCCTTTGTTCGTAACATTTCATATACCGGAAGTGAGATCGTCCATACTGTTGCAGGTGTTTGCGGTTTGAGTGTCGTTGAGGTGCGAGGTATTCTTTTTCAGGGCAATACTCAACACAATAAATACGAATCCGTACGGGGCAGTTTCCTGGACAGGTTAAGCGAACTTGCCGCCGAGATTTCCGATATTCTAAGGTATTGCCAGGCTCGTGAGAGAAATTGCTCTGTGCAGCGTGTGTTACTTTGCGGTGATTTTGCGGTTGTCGATGGCGCAAGCGAACTATTCGGGGAGGAACTGTTTCAGCGTGTCGAGTTGTGGAACCCTGTAAAGTTCGCAGGCTGCACTGAGTCTGTAAGCAATCGAGATGAACTTGAAAGGCATGGCCCGTCAATGGCAATCGCGATGGGTCTGTCAATGAGGGCGATATAAATGTTCCAGATAAATATGCTAAATGGAAGGCAATTGCCTAAAAAGCATTGGCCCGGAGTAGTGCTTACGGGGATTGCTTTTGTAATTCCTGTTGCTGTGGCGCTGACAATTTCGATCGGCTATTTCAACGACAGGGCGGCTCTTAACGTCCAGCAGGAGAAACCGGCTGATTATGACTTGCAGCTTAGAGCGATGGGAGATGGAAATAAACGTGTTGACGGTGTTGTTTCAGGAATTCAAAAAATATCGACATCGCTACCTGACGCAGCCACGGTTCTTGTCAGGCATACTCATTGGAGAGATATTCTGCTGGCGATCAGCGAGAATCTGCCGGATACGCTGTTTGTAAATAAGCTCGACGTGATGCGCAGAACCGCGGCAAGGGCGGTTGACCAGAGGTATGGCGACAAGAAGAAGATAAATATTTTAATCCCTGCCAGGATCCTGGTTGTCAGCCTTTATTCTTCATCGGGCGCCGGAGACGATGAGGCGGTTCGTAATTTCCAGAGAAGCCTGATCGAGACTGAGGCTTTTCAGAGATGTGTTAAGGATGTTGTTATCGCCATGAGAGAGCCTGACAGTCTGGAAGGTAAAGATATTGTTCGATACGAACTCAATTGTATTTTAGGTTCAACTCCAATAAAGTTGGTTGATGAATAAAAAGCTTTTAGCTGGTAAGTAGTAAGTAGTGAGTAGTAGTTTTGTTTTTAATGTTAATTTAGCTATTGCTGTCGGCTTGTGCCGTTTTTGAACGGTTTTTTTGCCACAGAGGAAAAACAGGGCCACAGAGGGATAAGAGAAAAGATTTTTAAAAAATAGAAAAGAATTTAACCGTGTATTTCGGGTCCCCGCTTTCGCGGGGATGACAAAACGGTGGATTGGCGCCTTCGCGGGAATGACAAAATGTATGAAACATATGGCTAAAATGTAACAAATAGACGAATTTTAGAGGTCTTATGGATGCCGATGCCAAAAAAAAAGTTATTAAACTGATTTTGATGTGGCTCGTCAGTATTGCTGTCCTTGCGCTTGCATATATTACCGTAGTATTGCCTATCCGGCTGGCCGTTAACGGCAAGAGTAATGAGGTTTCCGATTCGGTTGTGTTTGAAAAGGACGGCGTTAGGCGGTCCGGGAATGTTAAAAAATAAGGTTCAACTCCAATAAAGAAAATATGGAACGACCGGCTTCGTGATTGAATAAGTGTCAAATTGCTAAATTAGAATAAGTGTGTTATGCAGATAAATCATTTTCTGGAAAATTCGGCTCGCAGCTTTCCCGAAAAGCCGGCTGTGTGGTTTCAGGGGGAGTGGAAGACGTATGCGCAGATCGACGCGATGGCAAACAGGCTTGCTAACTATCTTCTGTCCGGGGGTATTGAAAGGGGCGACAGGGTTGCCATACTTTACAAAAATTCGTATGAGTATATCGCGTCATATTTTGGCGTACTAAAGGCCGGCTGTGTAACGGTGGCATTGAATACTGAAACTACCACGCAAGCACTTGTATATTTATTAAACCATTCGAAAGCCAAAGCTATTGTCTCGCAGGGCAAATATTTGAAGCTTCTACTGCCGGCGATAAAGAAAACACCCGGACTAAAGCATGTGATCATTGAGCATAAGAAACCGGACAATTGTATTGGCCCTGAGAGCTCTCAAAAGGCAGCATGTCTTAGTGAAATATTTGAAAATGGCGACGAGACTCAGCCGAATGTGAAAACAATTGACATAGATCTGGCCTCTATAGTGTATACATCCGGAAGTGCGGGTAAACCTAAGGGTGTAATGCTTACGCATCAAAATATTGTCCACAATACGCTTTCGATCGTAAAATATCTCGAGCTTACAAAGGACGATCGGATTATGGTTGTGCTGCCATTCTATTATATTTACGGGCAGTCGCTCCTGACGACTCATTTTTGTGTTTCTGGTTCGGTTGTCATTGAAAACCGGCTTGTTTACCCTCAGATATCTCTAGAAACGATGCGCGATACAGAGGCGACCGGATTTGCGGGCGTCCCTTCGACATTTCTGATCCTGCTCGATAGAACTACAGTACGGCAGTTCGACTTTCCAAAGCTCCGATATGTTACACAGGCAGGCGGGCCAATGGCGCCGAGGACTCAGAAGGAGGTAGCGGAAGTATTTAGCCGGTCGGAACTATTTATCATGTACGGCGCTACAGAAGCCGGGCCAAGGTTGACATACGTCCCTCCGGAGAGGCTAACTGAGAAATTTGGTTCTATAGGCAGGGCGGTAGATAATGTCGAGGTCTTTGTCGCAGACGATCACGGCAACAGGCTATCGCCAGGACAAGAGGGGGAGATCGTCGCCCGTGGTTCTAATATTATGGCCGGATACTGGCGTGACCCGGAAGGTACCGCCGAAGTGCTGCGTAACGGTATTTATTATACAGGTGACCTGGGGATAATGGATTATGACGGATATTTCTATATTGTCGGAAGAAAAAAGGAAATTATCAAATCCGGCGGTTTCAGGGTTAGCTCCAAAGAGGTAGAGGAGGCTTTGCTTGAACATACGGATATTCATGAAGTTGCAGTTGTCGGAGTCGTCGATGAAATATTTGGAGAGGCGATAAAGGCTTTTGTTGTGCCAAAGTCGGGAATAACTCTTTACGTTGATGTTTTGAAAAAGCATCTGAGAAAAATACTCCCGGCTTTTAAGCACCCCAGGTATTTTGAGATCATGGAATCACTGCCCAGGAACCCGTCGGGGAAAATTATGAAGACTAAATTGATATGAGAGGGGCAATCGATCTAAGTGGAAAAAGCGAATATCCAATATCCAACAAGGAATAACCAATGATGAATTAAAAAATAGAGCGGTGCTTGTTTTGTAAAATAAGAGGAGGCGGGGGGAGGAATGAGTAATAAATTTGTTTTAATTACGCCTGCGTACAATGAAGAGAAATACATTGAGCGAACCATCGAAAGCGTTCTGGTCCAAACGATTATGCCAAAGAGGTGGATCATTGTAGATGACGGGTCGACTGACTCTACGCCGGAAATAATCCAGCGGTATGCTTCAATTCATGGCCATATACACTACCAAAGGCGGCAGAAAGTTCAGGGTCAGAGTTATTATGGCAGTAATGTTTATGCGATAATGGAAGGGTACTCGGCGATTAAAGAAGATGAGTTTGACTTCCTGGCTGTTTTGGACGCCGACATCACCTTGCCGACAGATTATTATCAGCAGATACTCGATAAATTTACTCAGGACGAGAAACTTGGCGTTGCCTCCGGGGTCTATATGGATCTTGTCGACGGCAAACTGCGGAAGATACTCAACGACAGAAGATCAACCCCCAAAGCTATTCAGGTCTTTCGCAGAGAGTGCTTTGAGGAAATTGGCGGTTACCAGCCGCTGAAATATGGCGGCGAAGATACCTGTTCCTGCGCTATGGCTCGAATGAACGGCTGGAAGAGCTGGTCATTTCCGGATATTTCAGTTGTGCACAATAAACCGATCGGGACAGGTCATGCAAGTAATATGCTAAAGGTACGTTTTCGAATCGGTCTTAACGAGTATTTCCTGGCAGCACACCCGCTGTTTATGCTCGCAAAGTCGCTCAGGCGATGCGTTAAGGAAAGACCCTTTGTTCTGGGCGGACTGGCCAGAATAGCCGGTTATCTCTATGCTTACTGTAAGGGTGAAAAACGCCAGATATCCGATGAAGTGGTCAGGTTTATACAGCATGAGCAGATTATGAGGCTGTTTAATTTTAACAGGATCCCGGAAAATGAGAAGGTCTCAACTTAACACGGAATAATGAGGTTCTCTGTGTGTAATTGACTCCTGGAATTCGATTTACGGGGCCAATAGTATATGTTGACCCAGAATGTCACTCGGGGACATAGGCCGTGTGCTCCCCTAAAATCAAGACAATTCTAAGCGGCAGCGAGGGTGGTAAAC
>VRUI01000122.1 GCA_019456225.1 Planctomycetota bacterium
GCGGAGTGAAACGGAGCGGCCCCGCAGGGGGGAGGGGGGGGGAAGCACAAGCTTCACCACGCCGCCGAGTGCCGCTTCGTTGCACTCCGCCTGTCAGGGATCCTATACCGCCGTAGGCCGCGAGCTCGGTCATCATGGCGGCTTCGGGAAGTGGACTGTCGCTATGTCGCGGCCCCATAAGATCGACCAGGACGCGGGGGCCAGGTTGAGGGCCAGATCGCGCCAGGGCGTTAAAACCATGCGCCACGGCGGCTCGTACTCGTCGGCGCTTCTGCGCTCCTCGAGGAGGGAGGGTTCAAGGTAGCCTAGGGAGCGCCAGTAGCGCTTGCAGCCGGCAAAGACGCCAAGACCCTTGGCAACGTACTTGCCGACGTAGCGGGCCGCGTGGCGGCTCCCGTGGATCGCTCGAACGTCCACGATGGGCGCGCCGATTAGGCGGGCCATCTGGGCGGAGAGCCAGCGCTGATTGACGTAGCCGGAGCGGCAGAGGATATGCAAGTGAGGCTCGCCTCGGCGGGTGCGCTCGAAGACCGCGAGGAATTCGAGCGACCCTTTGCCGTGGCGTCGAAGGTACAGGGCTCGAAGTGTGCGCCAGGCGCGCACCAGGTCGCGTGCGCGGGACACCTGGCCGGCAACGTCGCCGGCGCGGACCGTCAGCGTAATTAGCCGGTTGGGCGCGCCCTCGGCGGCCTCCCTAACCAGCCGTCGCCGGCGGCGCGGAGCGCAGATGTCGCAAGACCAGGTGTTGCAGTACAGCGGGACGATGACCGTGTGAAATTCATGTTGCTGCACGAGCGATACTTGTGTACAAAGCATTACGCCTGCCCTTTCGGGGGTTGGCTGACTACCCAAGGGGGCCTCGCCGCAAGGCGGGGCCTCCTGTCATGTCTGGGGGGCGGTCTAGGGATTGCCCGAGAACTCCAAGAAATGCTCCTGGCCGAAGGCTACCCGGTCGTGGACACGGCAAAGGCCGGTCGGCGTGGAGCACCAATACTCAACGATGTAATGGCCGGGAACCTTCACCCGGGCGTAAACCGCGGGCGTGACTTCAAAGCCAATTTCCCAGTGGAGCTTTTCGCCTAGCCCGACAATAACGTCGTCGCTTACTCGTCGTATCCGCATTTGCACGTCTCCCCCGAGCGGCATCCAGTCGTGAAAGACGCCAGCGGCCCCGAGCATGCACGGGTGCTCATAAGTGATCCAGTGGTGCACTCCAAAGAAGATCGGCGGCACCGCGTAATCTACCCCCATCACGTTGAAGTCGCGCCATTCGCTTACCGCGCCGATGATCTCGGTCTGCTCGTTGGTGTGGGAAACCCGGCCAAGGTCGCTGAACTTGCACCACTCCGTTGCGTAAAGTTGGCTCGTCCAATTGAAGAAGAAATCAACGGCGATGTCGGCAACCAACCAGTAGAAAAGGCCACGCTGGAGGACGCTGTCGATGCGCCACATGGTGACACTGCCCGATCTGTAAACTATCGCTTGGAACCTCCTAGCCCAGGGAAGCCTCTTGCCTATCCATTCGCCGATCTCGGGAAAATAGATCGGTACTCCCTTAATCCTGAAAGGCTTTTTCATTTTCCCGGTTCGGCGCAGCTGCTTGGGCCGAACGTACCCTCGGAAAACGTCATCCCATCCGAAAGTTGCGAACGTAATCAGAGCCTTGAGGGCCGCCGGCCCCATGGTCTCCACGATGATGTACCATGGGGCCTCACAAGGCGCGGCCCAGGCGTCCACCACATAGTTCAGCTTGGTTACGTACCAGGCGTTCTTCCATGGGGGCTTAGGCATGTCTCAGGGTGCTGCGAAGGCTTGAAGGTTGAAGAAGGTGCCCTCGGATGAGGCTTCCACGTTCAGGTTAGCGGGGCCATTATGGAAAACCCGGACCTCGAAATAGTCGCCGGCAACGCAGGGCGTTACGGCGGACGAAAGGTTCATCTGACAGCCCCATGAGGTGGGAATAAGGGTGATGATACCGCCACCTGGGAAGACCGCTCCGTTCCGCCACAAGATTACATGGCGATAGCCGATGCCTGAGCCGGCCCACCCGATGTTGACCGTTAAGCGGCACCAATCGAAGCCCGAAGGGATGGTCATTCTTGTGGCGGACGGGGGATTGGTAAAGAACCCGTCCGTGTCGTAGTGCTCGACCTGCCAGGGCAACGTTGTCCAGGTCATCCGGGGGACAGAGTAGACGCTTGAACGGTGCACGAGACAACCGGCAAAACCGCCCGCGCCACCACCGCCTGCGGGCTGCCAGTCCGGGGTGCTGCCCGGATGGTAGGTTAGGCGGTCGCCTTCATTGCCTGGGGGCGGCGCGCCCCAGAACTTCTGCCCGCGAACGAGCACATCGCCTACGGCCTTTGCGAGCACGTCGATACTCTCTGAAATGTCGATCAATGCCATGTAAGGATACCACTTGTTGCCGTCTTCATCCGTGAACCAAAAGAGGCGGCCCCGCATTGCGGAAAGGATGATATCACGAGGGTAAAGCTTCGTCCCTTCGGTAAGTTCCTTCGCGCGGGAAATGTCATAAGAGGAGGCGTATTTTGCAAGGTAGTTTGCTACCTTAAACCATAGGTTCCATTGCTGCGTGATTGGGTTCGTCGGCGGCCCGCGCTTGCGGGGCCAGGCGCGCATGCGCCCGACACCGCGCGCGGTGTCGAAGATGTAGCGGCCTCGGAAGGCGGGCGGCCTGCCGCTCCACCAACCGCCCCAGTACTTCGCCACGTCCGCTAAACGCGATTGCGTTTAGGTGGGCGTACCCGTCGCAATTAGGCTCGGGCCGAAGGCAATCGTGCTGTCCGGCTTGAGCCACCGCAGCCACGCGGCAACGATGTACTGGACCGTGTCGAGGCCGGTGAGCACGACGGTGTCCATCGGCGCGCTGACGTCTTCGCCTTCGGTGACAGGCTCGACGGGATCGATCTCGGGGGCCTGATCCACGAAGCAACAGGCGATGGCACCATTCAGGGTCCAGCCGGTCGGCGCGGCGGGGTTCGTGAACCCCACCGTCAACTCGGCAACGCCCGGAGTTACGATGATGCTATCGGTGGCAAGGCCACCTTTAGCGCCTGGAGAACCGACGTAAAGAGCCATGTCAACTTCGCCGCGCATGGCTTCGATGTTTTGGCCCAAATAGGCGTTTCGACCGACGAACTTCTGCCCGGTTGCGTAGCGGTCGAAACAGGCGCGCATGAGCGGGCCGCCCGTCTTCCACATCTCCTCCATGGTGGCGAAGATGTCGCGGGTTAGGGTCTGCGCAACGGTCTTGGGGTTGCCTGGGATGACGTAGCGGCGCACGTATTGAACGCCGCGCCAGTCGGCGAACACGAGGGACTTGGCAAGCTTCCCTTTCGCGCTGAAGGAAAACAGCGGTGCTGTGAGTACGGTCATAG
>VRUI01000123.1 GCA_019456225.1 Planctomycetota bacterium
CCAAGCGCCACTGCATTTAGTCCGGTCGCGGTGCTGCCTGTGGATTTAAATTTCACACCTTCTATGACTCCCTGTTTGACTATACCATCTGACGCAAAGACAATTCCCAAACAAACTACAATCAAAATCAAAACGCCCACAACTAAATTTCTTTTTCTTAATACCTTCTTCATGTTAAGCACCTTTTTCCTTTCATTTTCTTAGTTATCTCCCGGTCCAATTTTCTAATCCGGATTGTCAAATAATTTGCCTTTGAGATACAGGTCGCCATTTGGGTCGTCAATATAAGCAACTGCGTTATCGCTGCCGTCTTTGATGATGAAATTATTATCTCCCGCAGAAGGCCCCGGGCCCGGCCAAACGCCTTCCGTATATGATCCCTTAATGTACATATTGCCGTTAGTGTCATCAATCATCGCAAGATTAGCGTCGCTTGCATTTTTGAACTTGAAACCATCATTATATGTTATCGAGGGTGGATCACCCTGTTCCAGGCTTCCTCTTAAGAAAAGGTTGCCCAAATCGTCAAACCAGGCCATGAGCACACCTGAATTATCTTTTACGCTAAATTTAGACTTGCCCGGATACATTATCTCCCAAATCTGCGCCTGGTCCATCGCCCAGTCGTAAACACGGACATCATCGATCCTGCCATCGAAAAGAACCCCAATATAGCCAATAGTTTCAACTCCGGTCAATCCACTTACGGACTTACGGGCTTTTCTCTCACCGTTGACAAAGAGTCTCATCCAAATGCCAGCAGTACCATATTTTCCATATGTTGCGGCAAGGTGATACCATTTACCCTCCTCAATTGCCTCTGTTGATTGTATCCAGTTGTTATCCAGGAAAAATCCAGGCTTGTCACCATTTATATACAAATGATAGCCACTAGATCCACTACGTTGTATAAGGATAGTGTAATAATCAGTATCTTCAATGCCGAGGGTTTCTGCTTTTATCCATGCGGCTATAGTTGCGTTACTGTCTTCTAACGCATCCATAGAAGAAAAAGAAACATAATCATCAACTCCATCAAAATACAGACACCAGCCTCGGTTCGGGTCGTTGACCCAGTTCGGGTCGCCAACGAGGTTTCCATCATTGTCACCGATGGAATCGTATGCTATTGTTCCTTCGCCCTCATCAAACTTCCAGTGGGCGGCCTCTCCGAGCGTCCAGGTTCTCGAATCGGTCATCAAACGTTCCCGCTCATTTGCGTCCCTGACCATTGTTGTATTGTCAACAACATTCACATCGAGGGTGTATTGGCCCGTGGGTAAGTCCAGCGAGGAGGAATCGAACTCGGTTCCTGTTGCCCCCGGGATCGTGTTGCCGTCTAAATACCACTGAACATCGAGGGAATGTGTAGCCGGCTTGACCGGCTGGACGAAGAACTGTGTACCTATAGCATACGTCCCCGCCGGCGTAGCATAGTCGATGGGATTGACCAGCTCGTAGATTCTGAATATTAACTGCTCTGCGTTGACCTGCTCAAATGGCCGCCCCAACGACCGCATCTTCGAATTGTCGGTGGGTCGATATATTCCAATCTTATAGTGGTCGGCCCCTTCATACGTCCATACATCCTTCGGCTCAGGACCCCAGTCCAGCCAGCGGAACCACTTTTCTCCGTCATCGTTCATATCAGTAGCGTAGTCCTTGCTGATATTTTTTTCGATCGGTTCCTCATCCGGGTAGGGTGAGTTCCCATCATTGGGGTCGTCCGGGTCATACATGTAGTCGTATTCGTCGCCCAGATCGCCGAATGAATGGCCGAACTCGTGAAGGCCAAGCTCTACTCTCCAATCGTTGCCGCCGGACAGGCACGCCGGTTCATCACCTGACCCTCCATACGTCGTCGTGTTTCCCAAGGCCAAACCCACATTATAGTCGGGTGCCCGGCCCAAGGCATACAGTACCGCTCCCTCGTTTGCTTCCGGGATATATAGCAACCGTCTTGTCGTTTCGTGAAATCTCATACTCAACGCCGTATTTCGCAGGCAGTTACAGTCACAAGGGTCGTAGCTTACGCCCGAGTCTTGAGAGGTTACGTCCACGCGATGAACGTTAAAGAATGAAGCGTATTCATCCAGCGGCGATTGTGAGAAGAAACCATCTATTAAGAAGAAGCGATTTATTATGCTGTTGACATGGCTTTTATAGATGCCCTCGTTAATATCATTAACGTCGTAACCGTCCCCTACAATGACCAAATCGACCCGGTTCCATGTTGGTCCGTTATCGATGATTGTCTCGAATGGCCATTCCGGATAAGAATCTAATTCACGTACATCACGGACCTTGTCAACCTTGATCTCGGCCGTGCCCCCTTTCAATACGCCGTTATCGTCAATATAGTCGTAGGGAATGATTTTCGTCTTGATGTCACTGTGATCATTATCATCCTCGTTCTGTGCTATGCCGTTTTGGCTGGTCAGAACCAGGCACAAACCCATCAGACCGAATAACCACATTTTAATATATTTATATGACCTTATTTTCTTCATCTGGTCTTACCTTTCATTTTGACAACAACCGTGGGGTCGTTACTGGCTTTCGTCTCGAAGCCAGTGCAAAGCGATAATCTGAAAGTCGAGAAAATTTATCCTACAGTCTCCGTTTATATCGCCGGCAATGATGATTTCACACGGCGGCCGGCCAAAGTATGACTTACTCGCCTGAATCGTACCGCCGTATGCTCCCATATTAATCCGACCGCCATTCGGGAATGGCTCGTAACCTAAGGGACTATTAGGATTACCTGCATCGATACAGGGACTCGTCACCTCGTCTATCGTCCATCGTCCCTCGTTTGCATCCCATCTGCCCGCCTGAGACTTTAAATGATAGTCACCATTGAATGCTACGAACGGGTCTTTAACTCGAACGAACAATGGATTTGTATTTATGTTTCCCTGACCCAAATTGATGGAACCTCCCCCGTAAATTATTTCTACATCGCTGTATAGGATGTTGACAGTCGCTCCGCCCTCGACCCGAATACCATTTCCTCCGTAAATTATGCAATTTTCTATTGTCGTAGTGCTCCCGCTCAGGACTCTTATACCTCTGATGTTGTTCGCAACAGTGCAATTTTTAATCAACCCGTGGCATCCCTCAATTGACGGGCCTATAGCATCACCTGCAGGTATATTGTCAGCTACCACGCAGTTGCTGATTGTC
>VRUI01000124.1 GCA_019456225.1 Planctomycetota bacterium
CTTTTGCTTTGGCAGAAGCATTAGTAAAGAGTTTTGCTTTTTCTAGACAAGATAATTTAACTATCGCAGAAACGTTAGAAAAAGAATTAGAGATAAGTAGAACAGACTCTATACAATTTGCAGAATCTCTTCTTAGTAGTACTACATTTTCTAGAACGATCGCTGATTCTCTTGCATTTACTGAAAACAGACTATCAGAAATGTCAAAGAATTTAATAGACTCTTTGTCGCTATCAGAATTGTTAGCTACTATTTCTGCATACGATAAGCAAGAAACAGAAGTAATTACAGCGTTAGACAATCCAGTGGATACTTTTTCTAATCAAAAGACACCAACTGCAACAGGCGGAACATACAATACTTGGACTGCTCCAACCAATGCATTTATTAGTAATAATACATACGCTACTAGAATAGACGATGATGGTACATTACATAGACAATCATATGAAAACTTCGGTCTCGGAATACCAAGTAGCGCGACAATCGTTGGTATTGAAGTAATCATAGAAGCTAAATCAGACACAGACGGACAGAACATGAGAGCAGGGGTCAAAGGATTTCTTCTAGTAGAAAAGCCGTATCAATCGGTAACAACAACAGACGCTACATATACATTTGGTGGTCCAACTGATCTATGGGGAATCTCATGGTCTGTTTCTGATTTCTCAGATAGTAGCTTTTTTGCAACAGTTGTTCCACAGAATGCTAGTTCAGGCGATACTCTATCAGTAGATCAACTCCAAGTTAAAGTATACTATACAGATACTAGAGAAATTGTAAAAAACGTAGGTAAATTCTTAATTGATTTAACTAGTATTGCTGAGTTTATTCAACAGTCTTCTTCCCTATCTCTGGAAGACTCATTTATATTCGCTGAAGCACTAACGACAGCAGTAGAGCTGAGAACAACAGATTCATTGACAATGTCAGAATTGGTATCTGTATCTTCGACATTCGAAAGAATATTGACAGAATCTCTTACAATTACTGAAGCACTTGCTAAAGCATTAAACATACCATTCACAGAATCTGTAAGCATTGTCGAATCAATTCTTTCCACTTCTGAATACTCAGCCGCGTTGACAGATAATGTTTCTTTCACAGAACTGTTGTCAAGAGAAGTAGCGTTTAAAAGAGATTTCACAGAGCTGTTAGATATTACTGAAACAATATCATTGCCAGGAATTAAAAACTTGTCAGAATCTTTGACACTCGCAGAATCTCTTGAAAGACTTTCTGCCTTCGATCGTCTTCTAACAGAACTTGTGACAATAGCAGAAACAATCAGTAGCAAACAAGGTATACAAAAAACAGAGGCAGTATCTATAATAGATGATGGAGTAAGTATACGTAAAGACATAGGCAAATTTGATATAGAACAGTTGAATATTACTGAACTCCTAAACACAACATCAGTATTTGAAAGTATATTGCAAGAGTTATTGTCTATCACAGAAACAGAAATAAAAGATGTTGGTATAATAAAAATAGATCAATTTGACATCGCTGAAATCTCACAAAGAGCAACAGATACAATAAGACTACTAACAGAAACAGTATCTCTTGCAGAAGCCCTTTCAAAGGCAACTGGATTAAATCTAATAGATGCAGCAAACGTTGTAGACGTTTTCACAAAGGAAATAGGCACTGTTAAAACAGATACTTTATCTTTTGCAGACCAGTTTAGAAAAGACGTCGGTCTAGTTCTTTCCGAAAATCTATTAATGTCTGAATTTATTAATATCTTGTCGTCTCTATCATTTGCGGATGCATTAATAATATCTGAAGAACTGACAAAGAAAACAGACTTATCGTTAATAGACTCGTTTAATTTAATAGAAGCATTAATTAAGATACCAGAACGAAAACTTACTGATGAATTTTCAATTTCTGATATAGTTACTTCAGAGACAGGCAAAGGTGTAGACGATTCTTTGTCTTTGACTGTTGCTTTGATAAAAGAAGTAGGTACTGCGCGTTCTGATCTACTGAATATAACAGAATCGTTTTCTTCGGGATTAGATAAAATATTTACAGATAGTTTTCTTGTGGCAGATGTTATTGTAAAAGGTCCAGATAAAAGATTCGTGGAAGACGTCACTATTACTGAATTCGTTATACCACTATCTATTTTCTCTAAATTGTTTAGTGATTCTATATTATTAACAGAACAAATTCAAAAGACATCTGGTCTTAATATAACAGATTCAGTTTCTATAGCTGAAGCAATACAAAAGATAACGGGTCTTTCTGTTTCTGATTCATTTGTAATAGTTGAAAACATTACTACATTCACTGGTCAAGAAAGAAACTTTGTTGAAACACTATTATTTGTTGAAACCCTTTCCAAGACGACTGGACTGAGTATCGTTGACACATTTGGTTTAGCTGAAACACTGACAAGAACTATCGGATTAGCTAGAACAGATCAGTTGTCAATCTCTGAAGCATTAGTGAAAACGTTTGGTTCTATTAGAACAGATTCACTTTCTCTTTCAGAATCACTAATCAAAGAGATTAAATCAAGACTTGTAGATACTCTTGATTTCACTGAAATATTAATAAAAGACACGAGTAAATCACTTACAGATACTTTAAATGTATCAGAAACGCTTGCACTGACATCAGCATTTACAAGAACTCTTACCGATAATGTCGCACTTATAGAAACACTGACATTAGGTGTTGGATTAAATAAAATTGAAGCAATGTCTCTTATAGAAACATCTGCCAGAACATTTGCTGCAGAACAACGATTCACAGAATTACTTTCTCTAACAGAAAGCATAGAGTTAACAACTTCGTATTTGAGAGCACTAACCGATACATTAACATTAGCAGAAGTTATAGTCAAGGAAACAGGTATCATCTTAACTGAAGCTATTTCTATTGTTGAAGTAATTGTTACACAGGGAATAGAAGAACAATTGTTGACAGATGCTTTTGTTTTGACAGAAACCCTTTCTAAGAAAACAGGAAAAAGTTTTGCTGATTCTTTTGCTTTGGCAGAAGCATTAGTAAAGAGTTTTGCTTTTTCTAGACAAGATAATTTAACTATCGCAGAAACGTTA
>VRUI01000017.1 GCA_019456225.1 Planctomycetota bacterium
AATTTGATGCGGAATAATGGGGTTTATGGGGCCAATAGTATATGTTGACCCAGAATGTCACTCGGGGACATAGCGCGCGATTCCATCGGCGGTAATATCGGTATTTTTATGTGTGGCAACAGGCGAGTTTATACTACGAAGTATGGTTTCGTAGTGCTCTTCTAAAATCAAGACAATTCTAAGCGGCAGCGAGGGTTGTAAACGCTGTCGCCGCTTCATTCGTCTATGGCTCATTACACCGGAGAAATACATCATAACATACACGCTAACAAGTGTCTCGCTTCTTCAGGGGCCAGTATGATAACGCGCACTTCTTTTCAGGTTGTCACTAGATTTTATTTCGGGGTGCCCTGGGGGGAATGGTGCGATGTTTGCCTGACTAGAGCAATTAAATTTTTAGTGTATTGCTTATGCCTGTTGCGGCTGTGACCAGCGGCGTTAGAAATACTCAGCAATGAACAGGATTGCCTGCGTTTTCTGCCTTGCCGGCCAAAGTCCTTACGACGGCCTAAGCCATACATAAAAAGTTTAAGTGCTCTAATTCTCTGGTCGTCGTTTAGCCTTCCTCGGTATTTCATGATGACCCAAAAAAAAGGGCTGCAAGTAGAAACCTGCAACCCTCGTTTTTCTTCAAACATATTATACTGACAGATTCGTCAGCTTCGGTCATCTCCTGCGTCTACGGATCCCAGTGCTCTGCAAGTTCCATAAAGTCGAGGATGTTGACTACCCCATCGCCTCCGGGCGGTGCAATGTCGGCGTCGGGATGATATCCAAGCCAGTTTGCCGTGATCAGACTGAGCATTTCATATCCGTACTTTTTGCCCGCTGCCAATTCGACGATCTCTTCATCTGTCAGTTGCCGGTTATATATCCAGCCCTCATCAACCATCCCTTCAAATGATTCGTTCCTCCACTCAGGACTTCCGTTGTTGCCGATGTCGGCGAAGGTGTTAAGAGTATTAAGCCCGGTATATGTTCCTGCGGCCTTTTCAACTCCGTCGACATAAACTTTGTAAGAAGTTTCGTCCCATGTAAGAGCGACATGATAGCTCCGGTCGACAGTTAAGGTGTCAATGTCAGCTCTTAGTTCATGGCTGTCACCAAGCCCCAGCGTAAGAGAGCCATCCTTCAGGTAGATCTGGATTCTGTCACTCCAATCGCCTCCTGAATGCCCGAAGAGGTAGTTTGACAGACCTGCATTTTCAGGATAGGATATGGGAGTAAACCTTAACGCGATCGTTCCGGCAGATGTCTGCATATTTTCCATCGACACCTCTACCGCATCGTCGATCCCGTCAAAACTGACACTCCCTTCACCTGTAAAGACAGGCCCGCCTATCAATTCCGCCGTATTGCTATGGTCAGAGGAATCGGCGGCTGACGTGCCGGTGTTTTCGTCGAATTTCCAGTGTCCGACAAGAGATGTGTCACCGCCTGGGGGTTTCGAAAGACTGGCGATCTGTTCAGCGGTCAGAACATAATTGTAAATCCACGCTTCCTCAATCGATCCGTTAAGGGCTTCGTCACGTAACGCGGAATTACCATCATTGCCGATGTCTGCAAATGTGCTCATCGTGTCGAAGCCGGAGTAGCTTCCGGTTGCCTTAACCGCGCCGTCTACATAAACCGTATATTCGCTGCCGTTGAAGGTCAAGGCAACGAGATACCATTGGCCGGGCACGAATAGTTCGATGTTTACACTCGAGGTGTGAGAATCGCCAAGCCCGATTGCCAGGCTGCCGCCGTCGAGGTATATCTGCAGTCTGTTCGACCATGTTCCGACGGTGTGGCCAAAGAGGTATTGCGAACCTGTTGGGTCTGTCTGCTGAGCCATTACGGCGACCGTTCCGGCAGATGTCTGCATTTTTTCCATGGACACTTCAACAGCGTCGTCGACCCCGTCAAATGTTACCTGGCCGGTTCCGCTAAGAGCAGCACCATTGATTAAGACGGCGGTATTGCCGAAAGGCGACAGATCCTTTGACGATGATCCGCCGGGCTCGTTGAATTGCCAGCGGCCCACCATATCCTGGACGAACGCATAATTAAAGCTTACCTGGGCCATGCTGTTGCCGGCAAGGTCTTCTACATTGCTTATTGTTATCTCGTAGTTGGTTGTCGAATCGTGTGCACTGGTTTCCAGCGTTACGGTGTTATTCTGTGCGTTTAGCGTCGCATTGCTGATCGAAATATTATTGTCAATAGAATAGTTGGCGATATTTGCTGCCGAACTGTCTTTGACAGCTTCGCTGAAAATGATCTCGACGAACATTTCGCCGAATGTTATCGTTGAAACTTGCGGCGGTGTAGTATCCGGTGCTGCAACGCCGTATTCAAATGCACCCCTGTCAAATCCGCTGCCAATTGGCCGTGCGTTTCCGGCAATGTCAGAATCGAGATCAATAGTCGTGCCGCTGTCGATGCTGTTACTGGATTCATTGAGCTTGAAATCGTCTGTGGATACATTTGCGATAAGCGGTCCGCCCGAAGCGTTTATACCGACAAAACCCGGGTTGCTTGCGACTATGTCGTTTGCCTGTAGTCCATATTGACCAAGAGAGACACCGAAAAGGTTGTAATCACCGCGATGCTGCGAAGCGTTGTAACTTGCTCCCATGTGCGAATAATTAATAGCGAGGATTATGTTGTTGTACATTTCGAGGTTTGTTACGTTTGTTCCGATGGAAAGTCCGCCGTAATCTCCGCCTGCCATGCCCCAGAAAGTATTGTTATAGAGTGTGATGTTGTCTGCCATTTGAATATACGAAAGGAAGCCGGTGTTGTCGTTGTTGTAGAAAATATTATTTGCAAACAAAATATTTCTGCAGTACTGCGCCGACGAAGATGCCCATCCGCCAAAGAAGAATGCCGATGTGCTTGGGATATTGTGAACAAAATTCCCTACAAATTCACTGTTACTGACGTTAAATATTTCAAAACCGTCGCTGTGGCCGTTATAACAGGGCCCACATCCGCCGTCTGTGCCGCAGCCATGCAAGTCGTAGACTTCGTTATGAGAGATATTGAGATTGCTGGAGTCAAATATTTCCAATCCGTCATCGGCTCCGTCATGAATCAGGCACCCGTCGATCGTGATGTACGAACTCGATTGGATTGAGACGCAGTTACATGAACCATTTGTCTGGTTGCTGGACGATCCCTGGTAGTTACCGTCGATGTCGCAATTTAGTACGGTAATATTGTTTGAATTTGAAATATTCAATACACCGCCGCCGCCTGCACTGGTATTGTTCCAGCGAATTGCAGTTTGCCCCGGGGATCTGCCGTCAATGAAAATATACGATGCACCCGAAAAACTGAACTCACCGAAAACTGCCTGGTCATTAGCGTAGGCAGTTGACCAGCCGGTCTCGACGCCGTGATCGCTAAGAGTGGCTTTCTTTAAGGTGCTGTACTGAGTCCCGGACGGAGGATCGTTAAATGTGTAATCCGGATATGTTCCGCCGGCGAAATAATACACGGCACCTCTTTGCAGCGTTGAAGGCAGATTTCTTAATGCCTGGCTCCAGGTGGTCCCGGAATTGCCGTTGTTTCCATCCGGAGAAATATAATATGCGTCACCGGTTGGCGGGTCTACCGGACCGCCATTGTCGTCGGCAGCGGTTGTAAATGTTCCTTGCGCTGCGGAGTTACTCTGGTTGTTGGCGTTGTCATAACTGAAAACACTGTAATTATAGTCTGTTTCTGGTGTAAGCGAACTGTCGGTGAAGCTGTTAGTGTTGACGCTTCCGAGAGACTGGCCTTCTCTGTAAACCCTGTAACCGGACGCTAAGTCACCGTCGGCAGCCGGCTGCGACGGAGTCCATGATAAGCTTATTGAGGTCGAACTAATATTGGTAGTCGTAAGCGACGTAGGAGGCAGCGGCGGAGTATTATCCGGTTCCGGCGGGGTAGTATCGGGCCATATCCCGCCGTAATCTGCCCTGTATGCGTCCCACATATTTGCGGCAAAAGACGACATCTGTCTTTGCCAT
Organism: Planctomycetota bacterium; assembly: GCA_019456225.1. Classification (GTDB taxonomy): domain Bacteria; phylum Planctomycetota; class Phycisphaerae; order Sedimentisphaerales; family Anaerohalosphaeraceae; genus VRUI01. Next base: position 3,999 of record VRUI01000017.1, read on the forward strand.
CCCGTTTCGATATTCATAAATCGATCCTGATAATCGAAAATGGAATCATGGTTCCACAGGTTTCTTACGCCCATGATCCTAGCCGAGAGCACCGCACCGGCCCAGCTGTTAGCCGTGCAGCATTGTCTATAATCCGCGGACCAGCTTTTGCTGTCCTTGTCCGGATGCGTTACATGCCTGATCCCCCATTCCGGCAGACCAATGTCAGATGAGCTGTATCTGCCGCTGCTTACATCAGACTGGCTGACATAGAATGTCTGGTCGTCCTCGCCGAAATGTACATAGTCGGGATGACCATATCCATAGCCGGCGACACCGGCTCGTCCGATGTTCATCATATCGCCGTCGCCGAGCACCAGTCCGGCAAAAAGGATGGGCCATTTTCTTCCGCTGGCATGCCCCCCGTCGCATACCCAGGTGCCGGTGCCGCCATCCTGTACAATTCCGAACAGGTCAATTCCAAGCTGGACATACCTTATCATAAGCGTTTCTTTGTCGGCGTTGGAGAAGTTCAGCTGCAGCATTAGCGAGCCGCTGCCTGCGTTTAAACTGATTTCACGTCCATAGTCAGGCATGTTTTCGGCGGGATGCATATAGCGTCCAAGCCATCCATTTGCATGGTCGATCCACGGCCTTTCAAAATAACGTTCAACCGTGCTCAACGACGGGGTACCTGGTACGGGAGTAAGATTTCCCAGGGGAGAATAGTCCAACTGGCTTTTATTGAACCTGATCGTTTTGGGATTGTTGCAGTATGGAGGCCTGAAAGATCCTGCCGGCGGCGCCGAGGAAAGAACGGTCAAAATCGCACTGGTCCTTGTCTGAGGAAGATTTCCTCCCGCAGAAAAGCTTATCGAAGATACGAGCGAACTGCCGGTGGCGAGTGTCAATCGATTCGACGATGATACGTTAAGGGCGAAATTCAAAGCGTCGCTGTATTGCCCTCCGCCGCCGTACATCGAGCTGTCATAGCCCTGCATCGTACCTCCTGAAGGAGACGGGTTGACCATCGAACCGTTCATTACTCTCCCGCCGCCCGTTGACGGCGGATTAATACTGATTATCGTAACCGGTCCTACAACCCAGTAGTCTCCGTTGGCAAATTGGCCTGTCTGGTAGTCACCGTCAAACGTCCATGTGATTCCGAACTGACTGACCTGCGTTGCCCCAAATGAATTAGCACATATAAAAATGCTAAGTGTGATAAATGGCAGCATTATCGCTATGCGAATCTTCGATGATTTAGAAATTGATTTTCTGAAACTCATGATATTTCCCCCTGTAAATATTTTACCTGACTTCATTAAATACTAAAATCGAATGTATTTTTATTTTTGAAACAAATGTTTTGTACAAGATTAGTGCTTTAGTCTGTGTTTAAACAGCCGTTTGTCCTGGGCAATGGTCTGGGCGATCTTCTTATGCAAATTGTTGTCGGCACAGTTGCTATGCTGCGGCGTTGGCTTATGAAACTGACACAGGCGAATTGAAGATACAGCAGCATCGTGATCTGGCCAAAGTATGATACACCGAAAAAAGAAACACAATGCCCCATTATCGAAACGGACATCGCCCAACATATCCATCTGGTTTGTCCGTGTTGAGATATTATTGATGCCCTCCCCGTCAGACGAATTGCGCAGCCTACTATAAAAATAAAAATGAGCATTGTGACAAGACCGCCTGTTATTCCTTCGATAATGAACTGATTTGTAATGTCGCCTGCCCATACTCCCCACTTTTCGACGTTTTTGCAGCCGATCAACGCCCATTCACTGAAATGTGATATTGTCTGATTGATAAGCTCGTAGCGGTGGTATCCCGTTGATCCGCTGAAAATATTCACACGCGAGATCAAATGCCAGACCGGGGCTTTCATTACCAGATGGAGCCCCGTAATAAGACAGACAAGTCCTATGAAAATCACTTTTCCGTCCATCCTGAACCTGTAGATAAACCAGAATCCGACGATCGCACCTGCCGTCATGACAGGCGTGCTTGAACCGCTAAGGAAAACGCACGTACCTGCCGCTGCGATTGCGGAAAAAAAGAAAATTTTGTTCATCTTCGCCTTGATACACCCGTAAAAGAGCGGCAAAAGATTCGCCCAGAACAATCCCATCATGATGGGATGGGGAAACGGCCCGCTGCACCTGTAACGGCCGCGATGAAACATTGCCGTCGAACGCCCGAAACTTGAAAACAGGCTCTCCTGGTTCATTCTTTCATAGATCATTAATGGGGCGGATACGATCGCGAAAAATGCAAATAGTTTGATCGTAAAAAATACGTCATCCCACGAAGTCAGACTTCTCCTGAAAATGTAGTATAACCCCAAACAGTCGAATATTACGCCCGATTTATAGATCACCGACCGCATAGTATGCCACTGAATGATATAGATTATTGTGCCGGACATCACCCATGTAAGTATTAGTTTGTCAAACAGATTCCAGCGTATCGGCTTTTTATCGACCGTTATTAAAAGCTTCAGTAACCCAAACAGCACTACCATCCGCAGGGGAGTGAAATCCAGGCCCATAATTATTACTCGCTGGTCAGCTGGAACGATACACGCAGCCATCACAAAAGGAAGCAGGATCCATTTGCGGGGAAGGAATAAAACCATGATTATCAGCAATACGCTGATCGTTATAGTTGGAGTTTGCATATATACTTTTCTACTTTAAACAATAAACGTAACCATTCACAGTTTTTTTTGACAGGATTACAGGATAAAAAAAAGATTATGAAAAGATCATAGCCTGTGTTTATACGGTTTATAATAAAATGGGATTTTGAATTTTGGTAAAGATAAGGTAGAAGTAAAACGAAAAGTTAAAAATTTATAATCATCCTGTTATCCTGTCAAAAAAGAGAGCTTAGAGTGATTAACAGGAAAACCCGTGAACGGTTACCAATAAACATTAGACATTTTCTAATTGGCCTGTCATTTCGTCTGTCTCGTTTATTTTGCAATGTTTCCTTACAAACCTGAAATGCTGCCATTTAAAATACCGCCATTTAACGATCATTAAGAGTCTAAGCGGGTAATGCAGGAAACTGTTAGTTACGCCCATGTATAATAAATGTGATTTGATCGATCGAGGCAGTTTACTCTTGATCATTCGTGCCAGCCTTGCGTTTCTTTCCCAGAACGCTGAAGACAGCGTAGTCCGCACGCATTTTTTAGTCAGGTAATCTATCGCGGACTTGACGTTGTGTTTTCTGGCCAGATATAAATGACAGTTTACCGTAGCCCTGACAAAACTTGCCATTTTCGGCAGGCTCTGTGTGTTACTCGCTGATTCCAGTCTTACAGTATATGTTGACATAGCTTCGTCAATATAATGTGTACCCGACAGCATTGAAAGCTCGATGAACATCGGGATATCGGTTGCGCCTGTATACTTTTCATTACTGTAAATATTTGAATCCAACAGGACCTTGTCTAACAGTTTTTTCCTGGTCATTACCGTACAGGTCAAAATGTTATATCCGTTCCACCCTCTGAATACGCAAAAATCTTTTGGCGGAAGATTGTCCGTAGTTTTAAAGAAGTCCTGAATTTCAAGCCCATACTCCTCAAAGTATCTGTTCTGGTCGGAATGAACTAAACCGCATTCGGGATGCATCTCCAGATATTTGCATTGCTTTTCGAGCTTCTTAGAGTCATGCCAGTAGTCATCTCCTTCGCAAAAGGCAATATATTTTCCCATGCACGCCCCCACAGTTCGAATCGAATTCTTAAGCATCCCGACATTTTCGTCCGAAGTAACCACTCGTATTATATTCGGATGTTTTTCCTGGTATTTTAAAACGATTTCACGTGTCCTATCAGTCGAACAATCCTCGCCGATGACCAACTCGAAAGGAAATTTTGTCTTTTGCACAAGCACACTTTCGATAGCCCTGGCAATATAAGATTCATGGTTATAAGTGAGCATATAGACACTAATTAATGGTGTGCTCATTTTCTCCCCCATTCAAAATAACTTAAGTTTGTTTTATGCAAATTGTAAAAATGTCAGCTTGCCGGCAGCGTAAATACGGATTTCCTCAAATGCGGACAGTCTGAATATTCTGCACAATCCTATGTAAACGACAACACCGACGATAGCCTGCGTCAAAAACAGCGAAAGAACGCTCTCGAATGGAACATATTTCAAACTATAAACAACGGCGCCCATCAGCACGGCCGCAAATAAATATGGTGTCATATCCCAAAGCTGTTCCATGATCGGATAATCTATCATCCGGGCAGTGAAAAACGTATTTATATACAATCCGGCGATCGACACGATGATCTGCCCCCAGATCATCGCTGATATCCCCCAGCGGTAAGTAACAAAAATACTGATAACGATTAAAGCTTTTTTAATGATCTCAAGTCTAAAGAACAGGTCCGATCGCCCCTTTGCCATCAGCAAATTTAAATTGATCGAATGAATCGGATACATCAAACCTACCAGGCATAATAATTGCAGATATGGGATGCTCTCCGCCCATTTGTCCGTTAAAAGCAGCAATACTACCGGCCTGGCCGTTACCAGTATTCCGATCATCAAAGGAAAGTTAGCCAAAGCCAGAAATGACAGAGCCTTTTTCATTCCTCTTTTTAAATGCAGGTTATCATTTTGTATCGAAGAAAACACAGGAAACGCCACACGAGTTACCACACTTGTTATATTTTGCGTTGTTAACTGCTGCCACGATTTAGCACGAACATAATATCCCAGATCGCCTACCGTGAATATCTTACCTATCACAACCAGGTAAATATTCATGAATATCTGATCGAGTAAGCCTGAAAATAATAATTTTGAGCCAAAGGAGAACATACTTCTTAGAGAACGATAACTGAATTTAGCCGCCGGTCGCCAGTTGCCGATCCACCAAAGCAAAATCGCTCTCAGCAGCGATGCTGAAACTATTTGTATTGCCAGGCTCCAGACTCCGAATCCGCGTAAAGCCAAAAATATCCCGATTCCGCCGGAGATAACCGTCGCTGTCATCCCAACTTTCAATTGACTCTTAAAATCAACATTTTTAGTCAGCAGTGTAGTCTGAATAAGTCCGAATGAGTTGATAATAAGATTTAGAGACAGAAAACGAGTCAATGGCACTAATTTCGGTTCATTGTAGAACGCCCCGATCCACGGCGATATCAGGCACATTAAACCGGCTGCTGCAAAACCAATGAGGATGTTAAAGTAAAAAATGGAACACTCGTCGATATGGGTCGCATTTTTTTTCTGTATCAACGCCGAACCAAAGCCGCTATCGAGAAATGTCTGAGCAATCGCCGTAAATATTACAAGCATACCGATCAGCCCAAACTCTTTTGGGACGAGCAGCCTGGCAAGGATTATTGAAATAATAAACTGAACTCCCTGCTGTCCAAAGCGTTCAATAAAACTCCACAAAACGCCGTGTGCCGCTTTTCTTTTAAGTTCGCTGCTCATCGACCCTCACTTTACCTGCCGGCAATTGTCACGATTTTATCAGATACTAATTGTGCCCCGAGCTGGAGGGCCTCTCTCGATCTGCTTGCGATTTTTCTCGCCGGGATCCCTGAATACGTTGTCCACGGTTCTGTCCTTCGGACAACCATACTCATCGCTCCAACTGCGGTTCCTTCCGAAAGGATGCAGCCCGGTAAAATAACACTGCTGGAGCCGATCAGCGAATGTCTGCAAAGAATGACTTTGCCCTTCTTAACCTTTCTGTACTCGGGAGGGGCCATTGGACTTATAAGGCTGCTGCCGCCAAAATCATCCGATTGCGCAAAAATGCACACTCTGTGGGATATGCCGGAAAAATCTTCCATGATTATCCCCGCATCGCCGGCGATAAGAATGCTGGAGGAGCCAATGTGTACGTAATTGCCGATATGGATATTTCCGCTTAAAATACAAAAATCGTCGATCCTGACATTACTTTCGATTGTTATGTTTTTGGGGTCATAGAACCTGGCGTCGCGGCTTAGCAATACATTTTCACCGACACTGCAAAATCCGATCTCATCGATCTGGTACCTGCTTAGAAAGTTGGAATCCATCTTGTTACCTTTTGCTTTAAATAAATCAAATGCCGCCGGTTGCTACTTCCAGTGGTTTTTTGCTTCGTAAATATTCTTTTTCTTTGTTTCTGCCGATCTCAATAATTATGTCGCAAATCTTTTGTACGTCATCCAGCGAAAGATCGTAATAGATCGGCAATGTAAGGATGCTATCGGCAACTGCTCTTGCCACGGTTAAAGGAGTGTCAATCGCAAGACTTCTGTAACATGGGAAATCGCAAACCAGCGGATAAAAATAACGCCTCGCAAAGATATTATACTCCTTAAGTCTTTCATGCAGTTCGTCACGACTCATTGAGAATTCGCCTTCGTTTACCTCTACCGGCATATAGCAGTAGTTATAGGTGATGTCATCCGGCAGTCGCCGCGGCAGCGTTATCCCATCAACATCGCAAAGCCTTTGGCGATAAAGTTCGGTTATCTGCCTCCTTTTTTCGATAATATCATCGAGGTGCTTTAATACCATGCTCCCCATAACCGCCTGTATCTCGTTCATCTTGGCGTTAGTGCCCGGCATTACAACTTCCACTTCATTTTCAAAACCAAAGTTCTTAAGATAGTTAAAGGTTTTTTTCAGGCTGGAATTCTTAAACGACAGCATTCCGCCTTCTATAGAATGATACAGTTTTGTCGCATGAAAGCTGAACATATTCATGTCGCCAAAATGAACGATCGACTTGTTTCCTATCCGAACGCCAAAAGCATGGGCCGCGTCATAGATCAGCTTTAAATTATGCCTCCTTGCAATGTCAGCAAGGGCATTATGCCTGCATGGATGACCAAATACGTGCACAGCAAGGATAGCCGATGTCCACGGAGTTATCGCAGCTTCGACCTTATCAGGATCGAGTGTGTAGTAATCCGGCTCAATGTCGACAAATATCGGTCGGATCTTATTCCAGAATAATGCATGAGTGGTCGCCACAAAAGTAAAAGGCGTAGTTATCACCTCACCGGAAATCCCCATACCCTGCAAACCGATCTGCAAAGCCAAAGTACCGTTGTTGAAAAGGCAGATATTGTCAGATTCAAAATGATTCGAGAGTTCCCTGGTAAAGCGTTTCAGGATCGGACCATCGTTGGTAAGCCACTGGTTATCCCAGATCTCGCTCAGGTTATCGCAAAACTCATCCAGCGAAGGTAAAAAGGGCTTAGTAACATAAACAGGTTTTTCAAATCGTTCGATACTCAAAATATTGGTCCTGATAGCAGTCTGTTAGTCTGACTGGACTCCGTCCCCGTCGGTTACAATACACCTTATATAACTTTCTCAAACAGGGGGATACGTCAGGATACGAATTTATCTTAATGAATGCCACGGCCGACGGGCCGAGTCCTCAATTCGTAATTCCAAACTGACCAACAGGTCAGTTGGTTGATTTTCCCCCGTGATAAATTTCAATAAAATATTCGACCAATAATTGCTATTGCTGAATCAAAAAAGAGAAATCTTAAGATAATTTTGCAATGCTGATTTTCCCTCAAAATGACGCTAATACTTAAGGCCTAACAGGTTTTACAGACAAATTCTTCGTCATTATTAAAAAGTTGGAACTTTATTCTAAATACGCATGCCAAAACCTCCGAAAAGAACTCTGGTCAGAAAATCATCGATCCTGACACGTTATTTAAAGTGTTGGCGGGGGTATTAAAGATTTTTTGGCCGGAATTTGGGGGCAGTAAAACCATACATGAAAAAACGAAAACTCTTTGATAGAAGTAATTCAGTTTTCAGTTTATTTCAGGCTGGCCGTTAGGCAGCCGTAAATATTGATTCTATCAAGTATTTGACTGGGGGGCAGTACTGTTAACGCTTTAGGGGAAAAGCATACTTCTAAGAATAAGTCGATTGTTGTGTCATTGCTTGCCATGGTACTTCTGGTTATCACAGGAACGGTATACAGGTATGCAGCGGCTCACTTCCACTCGATATCCGCAGAGCCGATTTACCTTAAGGTCCCTCTTAAAGAGTTTCCGTCTATAGTTGGTAACTGGACCGGCACCGACGTTATGATCTCAGAAACAATACTCAAAGTCGCTAACAATGACGACTATCTCATGCGAAACTACAAAAACAGCGTGACCGGTCAGTCGGTAACTCTATATATAGCTTTTTCGGCGAGACCTTCGACAATGCGGGGCCACAGGCCCGAGGTTTGTTATCCGTCAAACGGCTGGGTGCATGACAATTCCACCAAAGGCCAGGTCCCACTGGTATCCGGAGGCGCCTTGTCATGCCTGATACACAGATTTCATAAGCCTTCGCCAAAATCCGGCAACGCTATAGTTTTAAATTATTACATTCTTGACGGTCGGCCTGTCACGAATGAAGACGACTTCTCCGGACTGAAATACAGAATGGTAAATTATTCTCGAAAAGCTAAAAGATTTGTAACTCAGGTTCAGATCAGTTCTTCGATGACAAATTCTGTTATTGCAGCCGCTTCGGAGTTTGGCGATCTAATATTGGAATTCTTCCAGAATACCGACGCCGCTAAGAAGTAAAAAATACAATATGTGCCATGGCCGGCACTAAGGGCCTTATTTTGGGCCTGGCTCATAGATATGAAAACACTATGGGCAGGGGGTTTTAATTTCCTCGATGTAACCGACGGGGACGGAGTCCATCTACTACTGACAAATACAAGGGGTTTGAAAATATGGATGTATCAGTGATCATAGTAAACTGGAATACTCGCCAGCTGCTCTTCGATTGCCTCAAATCGCTGAAGGATACCACTAATAATATCATTTATGAAGTTATCATTGTTGATAATAATTCCTCGGATGATTCAGTGGAGATGGTCGCGGAACATTTCCCCGATGCAAATCTGATTGTTAATGATAAGAACCTGGGATTTGCAGCGGCAAATAACCAGGGCATTGAAATATCACAGGGGAGATACGTACTTCTCTTAAATAGCGATACCGTTCTATACGAAGGTGCGATCGAGAAAAATGTCGTTTATGCCGACGAAAACCCGGACGCAGCGGTATTCGGCTGCCGCGTGATGAACTCCCTTGACGATGTCGATATGACCTGTTTTTGTTTTCCAACACTTCGCAGCTTATTTTTCAGCATAACCGGCCTTGAACATGCTTTCAAAATGAACCGCCTGTTTGGCGGTGAAAGGATGCGGTGGTGGCCGCGAGATACGTTCCGCAAGATCGATGTCGTAACGGGAGTGTACATGTTCACCAGAAAAAGAGCCATAGATGAAGTAGGGATGATGGATGATTCGTTCTTTTTTTACTACGAAGAAACAGACTGGTGCTATCGATTCGCAAAGGCAGGCTGGAAGAGGCTTTTCAATCCAGAAGCGGTTATCCTGCATGTCGGCGGCGGAGGACAAAGCTCATCGAATGCTGCCCTGAAAATGTTTGTCCAGCAGCAGAAAAGCTGTCTTATCTATTTCAAAAAACACAAAGGACCGTTAAAAACATTCATCGCCAGAATGCTGCTTGCCTTGGGTTATGCCTGCAGATCGATTTACTGGTCCTCGGTGATTGTCTGCAAAAAACTAATCGCAGCCCAGACGAGCCATCACATTTCAAATAAGATGAAAACTCAAGCAGCAGTGAAATATCTGCTATTCGGCATCGAGCCATGAGGATCGTATGATCAAAGAAACCGTCAAAATGTCGCTGGCAATAGGGTACGCGGCCTATCTAAAGATAATGAAAGTAAACTGCCGCAAAGTCGTGCTTTACTACCACGACATAAAAAAGGAACATGCTTTGGGCTTTAGGAAACAGATGAAATACCTGGCCGACACGTACAAAGTCGTAAAACCTTCCGAGATCAAATCGACAGATCCGGATAATCATGAGCACCTGGTGGCAATAACGATTGACGATGCCTTTAAGAATGTCTATGAAAATGCTCTGCCGATCCTGAAAGACTTTGATCTGCCGGCAGCGGTATTTGCACCTGCCGGTAATCTCGGCAGCAGGCCTCTGTGGCATATACCGGAAGGTTGTCAGACTAAGCAGTATCAGATTATGACTGATCAACAGGTTTTAGACGTCGACAGACAGGGTTTTGAAGTTTTTTCGCATTCTTATTCTCACCCGATGCTTACCGAGATAGATGGAGATGAACTTATCAATGAAATAGTCGGTTCAAAACAGCATCTTGAGCAATTACTCGGGCATGAAGTTACAGCGATAAGTTATCCCCACGGCGATCATGACGAAAAAGTCCGCGATGCCGTCAAACAGGCAGGTTATACGCTTGGCTTTACGATATCGCCTGCGATGGTTAACGAAAATACCGATCCGATGAAGATAGGACGCTTTAAAGTGATGCCTGACGAAAGCTTTGTTAAGTTTAAGCTTAAATGCAGCGGCGCGTTTCACGCGATGGCAGCCATATATTCGCTAAAGGCTGCCGCGAAAAAGAAATTCAACTTGTAAGGAGAACATGCATGTCATATACGGTTAATATAGACAACTTTGACAGTTCTTATTGGCAGGAGCAGGCTAAGGAATTTGCTGATTATTCACTTTATCAGACATGGCCCTATCAGGAGAACCGCGCACAAATGGACAGTTGCAGTCTCAGCAGGGCCGTCGTAACAGATGAAAACGGCCAGGTCTGTCTGATGTGCCAGGTTCGTATAAAGGAAGTTAAGGCTCTCGGTCTGAAAGTAGGGTATGTACAATGGGGGCCTCTGGTGAGAGGAAAAGACGATCAGCTAAAGTGTTCTGTGGATGCTTTAGTTGAGTTGAAAAATGCTTACGTTGAAAACATGGTAAATGTGCTGAGAGTCGTTCCGAATATGCCCGCCCATGCCGTTGGCTCGGAATTTTGCCAACTGCTGAAATCCGCCGGATTTAAACACAGCAGTAAATCGGCGCGATACAGGACTATAGCCATTAATTTTGATAATGGCGAGGAAGGCATAAGAAAAGGCATGTCCCAAAACTATCGAAGGGGACTTAAGAAAACAGAAAACTCGCAATTAGAGATTCGCCGTCAGGATGACGGTGAAGGATTTTCGGTCTTCAGTGAGATGTATTCAGATTTGCAGCAAGCCAAGGGGTTTGGCGGCTTGCATATGGACGAATTCAGTAATCCGCAACAGATGCTCTCCGATGATGAGAAATTGAGTTTGCTGCTTCTATATAACGAAGACAGGCCCATTTCAGGCATTCTAAGCACTAACCTGGGAGACTCCGGTATGCTTTTACTCGCCGTTTCCAATGAAGAAGGCCGAAAACTGAAAGGCGCTTATCCTACCTGGTTTGCCAGCGTAATGCTCGCTCTTGAAAGTGGAAAAATACGTTATGATCTTGGCGGTATAGACCCGGAAAAGAATCCCGGCGTTTACAATTTTAAATCGAGAATGGGCGGAGCGGAATTATATTATGTAGGGGCTTATGACGCATTCTCAAGCACAACAGTCAAAGCAATATGGGCAGTTTCAGATACTGTCAGAAACTTCCTAAAATTCCGGAGTTGATGTCTGATATTCGACCTGTCCGGAAAACAGTCGACCCCTCAAAGGAGAATGAGATGGAGGAAAGAAATAAAAAAATATGTCTCGCCGCATCTGCAGGCGGACACCTTACGCAATTGCTGAAAATGGTTGAAAGCTGGGAGGGATACGAAGCTGTTTATGTATCCACATCGCAGGTAGCCGCTTCAAAACTCGCACAACTCGGAAAAACATATATCGTCGGCGAGTGTAACCGGCAGCATATTATCGAGTGTCTCAAAGTTTTCATGCGATGTATCTTTGTCGCAGTGAAAGAGCGTCCTGATTATGTCCTCAGCACCGGCGCGGCTCCCGGCTTTTTCGTCTGTATGACCGCAAAACTATTCGGTGCCAGGATCATCTGGGTTGACAGCATAGCAAACGTAAAAAAGCTTTCAATGAGCGGAAGGCTTATCAGGCCCTTTGCCGACCTTTTCCTTACACAGTGGCCCGAGCTGCAGGACAGTACCAAAGGTATCGAATACCAGGGAGGTATAATATGATTTTTGTTACAGTCGGCACACTTTACCCTTTTGATCGTCTTGTCGGCGCAGTAGATGACGCTGTCGCAAACGGCTTAATAACAGAAGAGGTCTTCGCCCAGATCGGCGTAGGAGCACAAAAACCAAAGTACATTGAAAGCGTCGAATCGCTTGATAAACTGACTTTTGACAAGGTTATTACCGAATCTTCATGCATGATCAGCCATGCCGGAATGGGAAGCATACAAGCCGCACTCAGCAAGAATAAACCTTTGCTTGTCATGCCTCGCTTGTATAAGTACTCCGAGAACATTAATGATCACCAGGTCGCCACGGCTGAAAAATTTGAGGAACTTGGCCATCTGCTCGCGGTCTACCATCAGGACCAGATCCCGCAAAGGCTCGAAGATATCAAAACCTTCGTACCGGCTCAGCGATATACGCAGGTCGACAAGGTCGTTGAAAGAATCTCAGAATTTCTAAACTGTTTAGACAGCAAATAAGATGAAAATAAGGATAAAATGATTGAAATCAAAAACTTCGATAATTGAGCGGTCAGCTGCCGCAATACTTGTTGCCGACATGGACTTCGGAAGATGTGCCGTTGCCTCTAAGCTGCCAAGAGCCTTATGGCCCGTCGGTGAAAAGACCGTGCTCCAGCGACTCGTCGACCATATTGCCGCTGAAGAGATAAAGAACATCGTGATATGTTCTGCCGTCGACCCTGTAATACTCGGAAAGTCTCTTGAAATACCGGAAGGCGTAGAGGTCAGATTTCATAAGGAACTTTTCCCGCGGGGTACTGCCGGAAGCATCTTTGACGCATGGCATATAGCCGCCGCAGAACTGCTGCTTGTTTTTCACGCCGAGATCGTCTCGGCGCCGGATATCGAAACCATTCTCTCGGCTCATCAGCAATCCCAGGCGGATATGACCATACTATTTAATCCAGTTTCCGACGAAGATACACATCCATCCGAAACGGCTCAGATATACGTTTGTGAGCAAACTATAATTGAAGACATACCGCAAGATGGGTACTGCGACATAAAGGAAACTCTCATTCCCAGACTTGTGCAAAATTCCAAGACGATCTTTGCCGTGGAAATGTCTTCCGGAGTCGGCAATTTCCGTAACTGGCAGCAATACCTTACAGCGGTTGCCTCTTACATTAAATTAAATGACACAAACCATATCGACGAAACTGCCCAAATGGAACAAGGAGTAAAAATAATCGGCCCTGTAGTTATTTGCCAAAATGCCAGGATCGGATCGAATACGCTTATATTAGGCCCTGTAGTCATCGGCAAAGACGTTAAAATAGACGCTGATTGCGTAATATCCGAAAGCGTGATCTGGCAGCGATCCCGCATCGGCAAAAACTGCTTAATTCAGAGGTCCCTCCTCAACCAGCGATCGTATGTCGCACCGTCCAACACAGTCTCGCAAACTCTCCTTACTCGCAAAGCAGCAAGGACATACAGACTTCCAGCCCGGCTGGATTCTGTTGCGGCAAATATAAGAAATAAGATGGAGGCTCCGATGAGCAGCCTGAAAGGCATATTTACAAGATCAAGCGGATATCTCCGCGGGAAAATACGCCGGGACACATCGTATATAAGGTGGATTACCGGGTCGCTTATCTTTATCGCATTCCTGTGGAGTTACTGGTCGAGCGTCTTTACGGACCTGTGGGCAATTTGGATGCAAAGCGACGAGTACTCCAGCGGCCTGCTCGTTCCACTGATTACCGCTTACATAATCTGGACAAGACGAAAGAAAATCGCCGCCTGCAAGATCACCCCGTCATTATGGGGTCTCGTACTCTTCGCCTTTGCGCAGGCATTCAGATTCTTCGGACTTTTCTTCATGTACGATTCCGCAGAGCGAATTTCAATGCTGATAACCGTTTCAGCATTGATACTTTTGTTGTTCGGATGGAAAATTCTTGCCAGACTCACGACTGTACTTCTCTTTCTGACGCTAATGATTCCTCTTCCTAACAGCGTCCACCGCCACCTGATGATCCCTCTTCAAAACTGGGCGACAACATCGGCGGTATATTGTCTCGAAACTATAGGATTCACAGTTTTCAGAGAGGGTAACGTAATTAATCTAAACGGCGTAACTGTCGCGGTCGCAGAGGCGTGTAACGGCCTTAGAATGATCACGTCATTTCTCGTAATAAGCTCAATGGTCGCATTGCTCGTTAAACGTGACCTTTTGCAGAAGCTAATAATAGTGGTATCAAGTATCCCAATAGCCTTACTTTGCAATACTATTCGATTGACAGCAACCTCGGTAGCCTTTACATACATCGATTCTGCAAGATGGGAGGGAGCCTTTCATGACTTTGGGGGACTGGCGATGATGCCTGTAGCGATTGCGATCATCGTCCTGGAACTTTGGGTACTCTCCTATATCTTTGTTCCGGCAGAAACGCTGCCCCAGCAGGTAATAACCAGGAAATAAGAAAAAGAAGCTATCGATTTTGAAACCAGCCAACGATCAGCTTGAGCAGGATAATTTGATGTCAGGAGAAATTGAAATGAACGATATACAAAAAAACGAGGGATACCAACCTTATCAGGCCATCCAGTATGATGCTTTTGCCGAAGACGTCCAGGCTGTCTCTCATATAAAATTACTGTTTATCATTGCAAGACGATGGCGAATGGTAATCGGTCTTTCACTCATCATCAGCATTGTCATTATCCCGTTTATCTGGCTCATTGGAAGGAACTACTTCGAAACTGAATGTGCCGTAAGGGTTACTCCAATAATATCACCAATACTCTTCAGGGATTTCGAGTCAGATATTCCCATGCCGAATTATGAAAATTTTGTAAATACACAAGCCGCTTTAATGAGCAGTAATAATGTCCTTAACCGTGTCGCCGACGAGCTCAACGGCAAGGGTCTCGAATTCTTTGAAGGCGAAGATAACTATGCGATCGCCCTGAAACTCGCAATTAAAAGATCAAAAATCGTCGTAGAGCCCGTTATGAACACAGAGCTTGTCAGTTTAGGGATGAAAACGCCGAAACCCCGGCAAGCCGAACAGATACTCAACGCCTTCATCAGGGCCTATATGGGCGTCATCGCTTCAGACGAGGTTAGAGGAGGCGACCAGAAGCTTGCGATACTCGAAGAAAAAAGAAGACGTATGGAAGACCAGATAAGCAGACAACGAGAAGAAATTCGCCGCCTTGCCGAGGAATACGGTACCGCAACGCTTGGCGGACGATATGAGATGATGCTCCAGCAGGTCGTTAGCCTTCAAAATGAAGCTACCACCTTAGAGATACAGCGAATGTCTTTAGAAGCAAACATCAAAATGAGCGAAGGACAGGTAAGTCAGCAACTCCGGCCCGATGAACTGTTGGGATTGAGAAACACTTTCGTAAACTCAGACCTTACGATGCAAACACTCTCAGCCGATCTTGCCGAACAGGAGACTCTCGTTCTTGAATTAAAGCAGGTCATGGTCGCCGATAGCGACAGGCTTCTTCAGCAAGCGGCGGTGCTTACCTCATTGAAGGAGTCCATTAAACAGAGAGAAAGGGAAATGATCGAAAAGTTTAACACCGAGTTCCAGGCCGCCATGGTAATGAACAAGCAGTATAACCTTACCGATCTGAAATCACAGTTGGAAACTAATAAAGAATATGGAAAAAGAATGCTCGATACGCTTCAAAAAGCTAACCATGAAGCGATAAGAATGGGAAGAAAACAGCTTACTATAAATAACCTTCAGGAAAAACTCGCAAGAATGAAAGATATCGCCAATACCGTCAACCAGCGTATTGATCAATTGCAATTGGAACGAAAAAGGCCGGCAAGAGTTACAATAGCCTACATGGCAAGCAGCGTTCCTGCCCAAAGCATGAAGATTAGATTTACTGTTATTGTTATTTTTGCTTCAATTTGCTTTTCATCGATGCTGATATTACTGCTCGAAAAGCTGGACACCTCCCTTCGCAGCCCCGAGGATTTAGCGTCATCGGCCGGCATAAATATAATAGGAACCACCACCAGTCCCGAGAACATCGACAGTGCAATGCTTACACGCCTCCTTGCCGAAGACTACCGGACAATACGCGCAAACATCGGATTGATAAAACCAAACACCAGTAAAAAGATCATAGTCGTAACAAGTCCCGGCATCGGTGACGGTAAGACTACCTTTGCCGTTAACCTGGCGACAAGTTTCGCCAAATCAGGAAAAAAAACACTCCTTATTGACGGCGATCTCAGAAAGCCGGATATCGCGGCAACTTTAAATCTGCCCGGAAACCTTCGCGGCCTGCAGGACCTGCTCGAAGGCGCAGAACCGCAAAGAGCCGTTTACACGATGCCATTGACCGGAATCGATATCCTTGCCTCTGACAGAAGCAATACTGCAAACGCCCTGGATATTCTGGCCAGGCCGGACACGGCAAAAACTATCAGAAGCATTTGCACCCATTATGACCACGTCATCATCGACACACCACCGCTTCTTGCTTTTACTGACGCCATGCTCTGGGCAAAGATCGCCGACGGCATAATCCTTACCAGTTTTGTCGATCGAACCTGCAGTTCCGCATTTAAAGAAGCTGTCGAACGGATCGGCCAGATAGATACAACCCTTATCGGGGCCGTCGTAAATAACGTCCAGAACAACGATTCCTACCGTTACAGCGGTTTTGGTTACGATTGCGGCGAAGAATACGGCATAGTAGGTTGGCCATTGAAAGAAGACAAGGATGCGGCATTACTGCTGGCCACACAACCTCAGCAAGATACCGACCCAAAAACATAAACCATAAAAACAGAGCAAAAGCCCGAAGTGCAGGGAAATAAATGCAAATAACCATAATACATTCTCAAAAAGATCACTCCGCAAATGACTGCAGATTTTTACGGTTTGCGATTTCAAACCGCAACACTGCCTCTGTCGTCCTGAAAGGCATCTCTGCGTCCGACAAGGTTACCAAAGGCCCCAGGTTCGTAGCAATGCCCGCCCAATGGTATGCGCCGGATCTTGCCGGTCAAACAAAGATCATTTCATACGATGATAATACGATAGAACTTCCGCTTGACGGTTATAATGAAAAGTGGATCGTCTTGATAAATGGAAGGTATGCAGCAAACACGGATATTCAGATGCTCGCCGACATTGCGGATTCTAGTGATGCAGATATGCTCGTCGTCAATGTCGATATAAACCTCGCCGCTTATTGCGAAAAACCCCGGATAACTCCATCCAGTCACGTGGTAGGCTTTAGCAGATGGTACTCAGATTCAATTACTCCTGCTCCGATACCCAAAAAATGGCCGCACTACCTATTCGTTAGAACCGACGTGCTTGGTTCTCTGCTCTCAAATAACCATTTGCCGTTAAGCTTTGAAACCCTGCTTCACAGATCCCGGAAAAATGCGGTCAAAATAACAAGCCTTTCTGTCGGCGGAACCTTTCTTGACCTCGATACGCCGGATGGACTTCTCAAATACACAACTTCAGTGCTCAGCAGAATAAATTGCCCGACCGGAATTTCCGGCAAAAACACAAAATTCTATGGAAACGTTTTGACTGGAGAAAACGTAACTTTCGGTGAAAATGTAAAGATTATTGGTCCCGCGATCATAGAAGATAATGTCTCTGTCCAGGACGATGCGATTATAAATAATTCCATAATCGCATCGGGCCAGACCCTTCAAGCCGGCCAGGTCGTCACTAATACCATACACATCGAAAACTCATGCCGGAATATGCAATCGGCGCCAATCACATTGCCGGCCTCAAAAAAACCGGACTTTATATTCTCAGGTAAACTCGATCGAACAAAAAAATATAGCGCATTCAGAAGATGGCCCTTGTTTTCATATCCTCGTATCGTTAAGAGGTTTATTGATCTGACAGGTTCGGCCTTTATTTTGACGCTTTTGGCACCGGTCTTTTTAGTAATTGCGATACTGATAAAAATAACCTCGCGCGGACCGGTTTTTTACAAAGCTGTCAGACAGGGCAAATACGGCAGGCCAATAAAATGCCTCAAATTCAGAACAATGGTCGCCGGCGCCGAAACGATGCAGGAAAAACTAAGAGTCGTAAACGAAGTCGACGGGCCGCAGTTCAAAATCGTTCACGATCCGCGAATAAGCAGCGTAGGACGATTTCTCCGGGATACATGTCTCGATGAGACTCCGCAGTTTATAAACGTACTCCTGGGCCAAATGTCAATAGTCGGCCCCAGACCGTCACCGGAGAACGAAAATTCACAATGTCCCTGGTGGCGCGACGCAAGGCTGTCGGTAAGACCGGGAATTACCGGCCTCTGGCAAATTTCCAGAACACGCTGCCCATCGAGAGATTTCCAGGAATGGGTCTATTACGATACGGAATACGTAAGGAAAATTACGCTGAAGGCGGACCTGTGCATATGTTTTAAAACGGTCATGAAACTAATAAACGATTTCATAGACCAATTCTAATAATAATGTAACCGTTTATGGTGAAAGAACCACGAATGGACACTAATAAACTTAGGGCGGCCAAGCCGCAACCAAAGCTTAAAAAAATGAATATCCAATAACGAACAAGGAATATCGAATAACGAAATAAAAACAGCGGTGCTTGTTTTGTAGGGTGCCGCTTGCAACTTTTGTAACTTTGGCTTGTTTTGCTTTTTTGCCACAGAGGAAAAAGAGGACCACAGAGGGATAAGAGAGAAATAGTTGGGCCAGTTTTAATATCGACATAAATATTTGTGAGATAACCGGTTATAAGTTTTAGTTTCTAAAAAACGTGCATAAAAAACAAGAAGTTGAAAGATTGTAGTACTAATAAAAAAACGATGATAAATGGACGAATGTGCAGTGTACCCAATATCAGTTTGTATTCATCCGCCGCGGCGGATTGGTGACTCACCAGATGTGAACGGTCACAAAATAATCAATAATAAATTATAAATTGGAAACTATCATGACTCGAACAAAAATCAACTTAAAACCTTTGATTGTTATATTTATTTCAATAGTAACACTGGCGATGACTACTCTTTGCCTTAGGCAGTGGAATCGAAACCACAGGGCGGGGCTTGGGCTTCGCGACGGCACTGAGGCATTTGAAAACAAGCAGTGGCAGCTCGCCGCCGAAAACCTCGGCAAATATATCGTAATATTCCCGGACGACGTGTCTGCGATAATGAAATATGCCGAGGCGCAGATCAATATTACCCCAATGAACGCAGGCACGATCAATCAGGCTCTAAACTCATACAGAAAGGTACTAAGGATCGACCCGACTCACAAAAAGGCAGTACTGAGCCTTATGAATATATACATGCACCTCATGAAAATTCCCGCTGAAGCCGAACTGGTAGCAACAGAATTCCTGAAACGGCGCCAGGACTCTAAAGTGCGTCGCTCACTTGCCATGTCATACTACCAACAGCGTAAATTCGCAGAAGCTCGCCAGGAACTAATGCGTATTATAAAGGACGATCCTGCAGAGGTTACCGCATACGCACTCCTTGCGCGGCTTGTCGAAAAACGCCCACAGGAATTTACCGAGACTCCGCAAAAACTCTACGACCAGGCTGTAACCGGTTGTCCTGCCAATCCCCTGGCATATATTGTACGGGGAGAATACTACTTAAGGCAGTCAAATAAATCAGACGCCGTAAATGACTTTATTAAAGCGGAAAAACTATCCCTCTCTGATATTACTGTCAGGCTCAGGCTCGCCGAAGCTTTCTTTAATTCTTCAATGCCGGAAAAAACCAGGACACATCTTCGCCGAGCCGCGTCCTCTGATCCGGACAATATCAGAATATGGCAGTTGTGGGCAAAACTTGCATTACGCAATAGTTCACCCCGGGAAATGGCAGACGTCGCTCGCAGGGGCTGTCAGTCACTTACCGCCGATCTACTTCTCTTTCTTCCAATAGCTGCCGAGTTGTATATCAGATGCGATGACTTTGACAATGCTTCACAGGCCATCGCTCAGCTTAAAAAATCTGAAGATTCCGCCGCAAAAGTAGCCTACCTGCAGGGACTTATGGCAAGGAGGCAGGGCGATACGTTAAAGGCAATTAAGCTGTGGTATAAGGCGGCAAAAGCGGGCCTTACTTACGATCAGCTTGATATTTCTTTAGCATCGGCTCTTGCAGGCACAGGCGACATAAATTCGGCTATTGTGCGACTGAGAAATTATACAACGCGTGAAAACTACCTCCCACACGCAAACCTTATGCTTGCCGAATTCCTCGCCCAGACCGGCAAATACGCCCAAGCTGCCGAATTTACTAATAAATATTTGCAAGAACACCCGGAAAGTCTCAAGGCCCAATTGATGCTGTTAGGCTTTCAAAGCCGGATAAACTCGCAATATGCCGAAAAGCCGTCAATGATCCCCATGGAAAAGCTCCAGGAGAATCTTTTAAATAAAATGCAAAGCTCAATGATTTCTCTTACTGAGTCGATTGCTGCAATAGGCGTTTCCATTGAAAACCAAAACCCGGATTTTGCCAGGAAAATGATCGACAGCTTAATAAAACAGCATCCGTCAAACCAGGACGTTATGCTCGCGGAGCTCGAAGTTCTCACCGCCGAAAACGATACGGAAACCGCAATGACAAAACTCCGTCAGTTACCCGAAAAATTCCCGAATTCCGTCAAGGTTATGCGATATTTTACCGCCTTTCATATCCAACAAAACGATCTGGGCGCTTGCGAAGATGTGTTGTCGAAATGCCGTCTCACTGCCGTCTCACCTGATGATGCCAGGGCAATAAAAATGCTCCTTACCGAAGTTTATGAAAGATCGCGGCAGTACGATAAAGCCTGGGCGATATTGAAGTCGCTGCAGAAAAAAGATCCTTCAGATATAACGATAAACAGGTGGCTCATCGCCATTGCACCAGGCGCCGAAATGACCGGTCAGACCCAGAACCTGATCGATAAGATCAAGGCCGCGGAAGGCCCCAGGGGCTGGCAGTGGAGATTCGAACAGGCAAAGCTGTGGTTTAAGTCGGACAGCTTCAAAAAACACTACGAACAGATCATCAGCTATCTTATGGAAAACCTCAAAAACAACCCGGAAGATCAGCCAAGCCGCCTCCTCGTCGCGGCAACTTACGAAAAATCAGGAAATATCCAGCTTGCATCTTCTACATACAAACAGGCACTTATTTATTCGCCGGATGATATTGAGATCACCCTTGCCGCCGTCGCGGCAATGCACAAAGCCGGCGAGTACAACCTTGCAGAACAAATCATTGGCAAAGCAAGATCTACCGGAATGACAGACAAAAGGCTTTCCGCGCTAGAGCTGAACAGTCACATCAGAAGGGGAAATTATTCATCCGCCGGCTTAATAGCCCGGAAACTTTCAGCAGACGACCCTGATAATATGAAATTAAAGCTATCGCTGGCCATGTTGAACATACGTGATAAAAAATTCGATCAGGCAGGTATCGCCCTTAGCGAGTTAAAAAAAGACAACCCCGATTCAGTTGCGGTAACCGCGGCTCTCGTAGATCTCAATATTCACCTCAGTGCACCTGGCAAGGCGATTGCCGATTGCAACGAACTTCTAAATAAAGTCTCAAACGCAAATGCATATACGCTTCGCGGAAGAACTTACATGCGGATTCGAAATCTTTCAAATGCCGCCGAAGACCTTCAAACGGCCCTCCATATGAATCCCGAGGCAATACCAACTATGATACTTCTGGCACGTACTTATCAGTCTCAAGGTCTATCGGACAAAGCAGTTCGTCTCATTGCAAATGCACTCGAAAAGGCACCGGATAATTTCGAAGCACATAAAACGGCAGCGTTGATCTATCTTACTTCCGAAGATCCGGATGTCACCGCAAAAACAACAAAAGTGATGGAAAAGGCATTGGAAATAAACCCTGATGACATCGAAATGCTCATGCTAAAAGCCAGGGTACTCTTTGCCAAAGGTACAAAAACTGCTAACCGCAAGGCCGTAAAGATACTACGGAAAGCAACCCGCCTCGACCCAACGTATCCGCAGGTATGGGCGATCTTAGCCGAAATAAATCTCGTGAGAAAAGATTACATTATGGCCATGGATAACATTATGACAGGACTTTCATACCTTCCGGGCAACAGACTGCTCTATCTCTCCAAGGCGAGAATAGAAGCTGCTCAAAACCCGCAACTTGCCGTAGAAACTCTTACCCGCCTGCGAGAAAAGTATCCCGAAGACACTGACATCGCCATATATCTCGCATACATGTACATAAATGCCGGCCAAAGCTCGGCGGCAGTAAAATTAATTCGTTCTCTTTCCGCAGATAATAGCAGCACCGGCAACCAGAAAATACAAGCAGCCCTCGCCGAAGCCCTCTACGCAGACGGCAAAATTACCGAGTCGATGAAAATTATAAATTCTCTATATAAGTCATACCCCGACTCAAAAACACCATTTCTGGCCTATGTCAGAATACTTAAATCACACAATAAATGGAACGAATTATCAGAAGTCGTACTAAAATGGTACCGCGACCACGATAATAACTCCAGGGTAGCTATGGCGATAATTCAGCAAATACTCAATTATGAAAATCCGCCATCAGTCGATTGCTCTGAAGTCATTCTTAATGGGATCATTGATGAAGATTACGGCAATGTCGACGCTCTCAATGCCCTCGGAGTACTGCTGCATATTACAGGCCGATCCGATCAGGCACTCAAGTATTACGAAAAGGTGCTCATGATCGACCCTGAAAGAATCGTCGCCATCAACAACATGGCATGGATACTTTGCGAAGAGCAAAGCAAATACGACCAGGCCCTTGAACTTACAAGCACCGGACTGTCAAAATATCCCGATTACGCCGATCTTATAGACACCGCAGGCGTCGCAAGATATCGATTGGGGCAGTATGAAAAATCTATCAGCGAATTCAAAAAATGCATCCTGCTTAGAAAAAATACAGAATCCGCGGCAGCAAGCGTACATTTCCACATCGCAAGATCGCTTGAAAAACTCGGCCGATTCGCCGAAGCCAATGAACACCTTAAAAAGGCCATAGAAATAAACAAATTAAATGGCGGGCTGTCCTCCGGACAACTCACCGAAGTCAATATGTTATTGTCCGAAATTTCTGAGAGGTATTAAAATGTCGATTACAATGAACAGTCAAAGTGTAACAGATGCCGATAGTGCATCCGAATTCTCATCCGTTACGTTACTGAATGAGCAGCAATGGAGCTATCTGCAGACAAAATACAATATGACAAGAAGAGAAATGCAGATCGCGAAGCTGGTATGCAGAGGCCTCGGTAACGAGGATATTGCACAGTCTTTAACAATCAGGCATGGAACTGTCAAAACCCACATACGGAATCTTTACAGAAAACTGTGGGTACACAACAAAATATCAATGCTGCTTAGATTCATACAGGATGCTTCGGTCTTTTTCAGCAATCCAGGCAGTCCGCTACAGATGCTGATAGATACAAAGCAGACAAATGAAGCTGAGCAGGAAAATGAAACACAATGCCAGGAAGCGGTTCTATAACCTGGCATATGTTCCCACAGGAAGTATAATTACTTCCTGTTATTTCTCACACCTTTACTTGCCGTTTCTCCCGGGTACATCTAGGACCCGGGAGAAATTATTGCGCACCTTCTACCACTAACGGATTAATACTAAAAAAACACTTTCATAGCAGATTGAGTTTTTTCAGTTATTTTTTTGAAAACATACACAAATTATAAACCCTTCGCCAAAAACAAACGTATTTAGTAATAGCAAATATAACGACGATCAAGACTGATCAAAATGTATTAGTCAAAATGATCTAATGGTATTTAACAGAACTGAAGGAGGTAAAAATGAGGACGGTAATGTTTTTATTATTGCTTCTTGCTGCTGCCATGATACAAGGGAGGACAGTTTCAAAAGGACTGTTTCAAAACACTGTAGCAGTATACGAATCTGTGGAGGGTAGGTGATGTTGAGTAGCGCTTCAGCTACATATAACTAATGGCGCATAACTAAGAGGATTAGCGTCTTGAAGTGGGGGCTACGGAGAAGGAGAATCTGCCATGCCTCATTTATTAACCATATAATGAAAGGGGCTTTACTATGAAAAAGTTAATTATAATTCTGTTATTGACAACATTTTGCAGTACTTCTATGGCAGGTATTTCAGGCAAATCATTTGATTCCTTGTATGAAGATCTCTTGGAGTTATTGAATTTGAATCGAGATGATGATGAACCTGTACAGGAGGTCGATGTCAAAAACGATAGTTTAGATGACTTGTACACTTCCCCGGACCAAAGCTATACAACGCCGGTTAATACTGACACAGAAACCTATTTGGATGATTCAACGCTGCCTGGATCTGACGTGATTCCAGAAGGCGTAATCGATCCTGACCAGGGTGGAATTAACAACCCTGATTCGCCTGTATTAACTACTCCTGAACCATGTTCGATCATACTGTCCAGCCTGGGCCTTGGGATACTCGGATATCTCAAGAGACGCCGGGCGATCTAGCCTGCTGCTCTCCGGGCAATAGTGTGTTTTATATAGAATCGGCGGTGAATGATAAGTTTACCGCCGATTTTTTTATAACTCCTTACTCCTTACTATTTACGCCTTACGCCACGTCCCGATTCCATCCCACCAAATACCGATATGATTGATCGCGACGGTTTCATTGTATTGCTCCTTATACGCATCCTCAGCCATCTCAAGCAGTTGTCGCATACACTCTATTCCGCCAAGATGCCACGCATGCCCTCCCATCTCGACTACCTGTGCTTCAACGTTGCCGCAGCCGATCTTATGCTCTGCAAGAAGCCTTGCAAGGTCGATCGCCCGGCCTCTAAGCTCAATCTCACGCTGTTTTCTGTTGATAGACTCCATTTCCATCAGTTCTGCCATTAGTCGCTCATTGTCTTTCTGAATACGTTTCTGCAGCTCCTTCATTTCAGTTATACGTTCTTTCCTGTGCTCTCTGCTTGCAGGCAGAAGCATCTCCACGACGCTTACGGCAGGGTCGACAAGGATCCACACCAGAAAAGTTGAAAACAGTGTACCGGTAGTTGCAGAGATCATCAATTCGAATCCATTTTGTGTAAATTTTGTTGCTGTCAGACCTGCGGCCCCGCCGAGGAAGGGTGCGATATCATAGAATGTCAGGTAGCTTCTGCTGCACGTTAAAGGATGCTCAAGCTCAATTTTCTGACTTCGTGATACTCCTCTGAACATCGCGAACGAATAGACCAGCATAAGAAAAAATATAAATGTACCGGAATGTCCGGACAGTGAAAAAATCACCCACCAATGAAGACCCGCCTCTCGAAGCGCAACGATCATTAAAAAGACGCTGCCGGCAATAAACCAGCAGGTACTGGCGATATGAATAAATTTCAAAAGACGATTAGAAGACATTATTATTCCAAATCAACTTCGGCCATCAGGTTGCAAATAAGACTTTTGACGGGCCGAATCCTCAATTAGTAATTGCTGATTTCAAACTGAACAACTGGTCAGTTTGAATATATTACGGTCCAACACCACCAACACCACCTCCACCAACACCACCGGTACCAGTGACAACTCTGATAGCGGTTGCACCTCCAATGATCGGAGCGACCAGTTCGCTAACCGTCAGCCCTATTGCCGCTAGAATGGTAGGGGGGACATAGATGACGTCGCCTTCTTCAAGGAGCACATTTTTCCTCATATCTCCATATTTGATCATCTTATGGAAATTAACTTTGCATATCTGCCCCTTAACATCTTTCCCGGTCGACGGTCTCACCAGTCGAATTCTCTCTTCCCACGCCTGGAACGTCGGCACCGCTTTGGCAATAGCAGACATCACAGTCTCCCGCCCGCTAAACAGTTTTGCCCCCGGATCTCTAACCTGACCGATTATATAATATAGTTTACTCGCAAAGCCGGACACCTGAACATCGATAGGGTGTTCGTCCCGCAATTTATAAACATGCGATATCCTGTCCATCAGGATTTTCGCGACCTCATCCGGAGTTTTCCCGGCCACTGAAACGTCTCCGATGATCTCATAAGAAACCTTCCCGTCAGCCCGAATAACCTGAGCCTGAGCATGAAGTTCGGGTATACGCGTTGCGCTGATCGTAATCTCGTCAGCCGGCTGCAGTCTATACTCTTCAAGTGTAACGTTGACTTCATGAGGCTTTTTAAAAGAACTAACATTTTTATTACTACAATTATAGCAGCCGCCGACTAAAAATAATAAAACCTGTAGAGTTAGAATATACGAAGTCTTCATTTATACGCCCCCTGTCTCTTTGATCTATTAAATACCCCGCGATCGCACCGCCAAGGCTGATTATACATACTAACCAAAATCTCGGCACCATAACCTTACGACTGAATGTGCAAAATGCTAACAAATCAAGCATTTCCCTTAACCATAATATATTATACCATCAATCGTTAGCTTTACGGACTAATCCGATCCGGCAATTATAAACTTTTTACTTATTATCAGTATCATCCTGAACCAACGCCAATACAACTCGTACAATAAATGACACTTTTGCAATTAAAAATGAGTGAGAAAAAAAAACTGTTGACTCAATTCCGGGGGTGAAAATGGGGGTGAAAAAATGGATGAGTCAGTTGAAAAAACTATTACAGAGTTGCTGGACCATATGAAGTTTATCGCCGATTTACAGTCTGGTAAATACGGCGTTATTTCAAAGCCGAAACAGATGGAAGACTGCGTCGATGAAATGAAGGATTCATTGAACAATCTCAGTTTCGTTATCAAATATATAGTATTTGACCTGGAAGCAACAAGAAGGGAGAATTATTCGTTAAGAAAACTGCTCGAAAAAAAACGAAGATAATAAAAAAGCAAAAGCCCGAAGCGCACAAAAAGCGGTAGCACCGCAAGCGCAGGGATAAAACCGTTACAATAAAACAGTCTCGGCCGTCCTGCCCTGAGTTTGTCGAAGGGAAGGCCGTATCCTCAATTCGTAATTAGTAATTCTCAAACTGACCAAAGGTCAGTTTGAGCGGCCTATATCATTTTCTCAACTTTTTCAACCAGTGCCTTGACGTGGTTTACCGATTCGTTGAGATCGGCAGTCTCCTTTTCGTTCAGATTCAGGGTCAAAACATTTGCTACTCCGCCAGAGCCAAGCATAACAGGAACACCAACAAAAGCCCCGCCGATTCCGTATTCCCCCTGACAGTATGCACAGCAGCTCATTATGGTTTTAGAGTCGTTAAGAATCGCTTCGACCATCTTGACCGCTCCGCAAGCCGGTGCATAGTATGCGCTGTAACCGAGCAGGTTCACTATCTCAATACCTCCCTTTCGGGCACGTTCTATCAGTGCTTCGATTTTCTCAGGTGCCATCAATTCCGGCAGCGGAATTCCGGCAATCGAAGTGAACCGCGGAAGAGGAACCATGTCATCACCGTGGCCGCCCATTAGCACCCCGCGAATATCGCCAATATCAACTCCCAGTTCTTCAGCGATAAAACATGCGAACCTTGCCGAATCCAGGGCACCTGCCATGCCAATAACACGTTTCTTATCAAATCCGCTGACTTTTGCAGCTACATGTGTCATCGCATCAAGCGGATTGCAAACTACGATAATAATGCAGTTTGGAGACGTACGTACGATCTGTTCGGTTACGGACTTTACAATTCCGGCGTTTTTGGCCAGAAGGTCGTCCCTGCTCATGCCAGGCTTTCGCGGCATACCGCTGGTAATGATGACAATATCACTGTTGACCGTCAAAGACCAGTCAGTAGTTCCAAGAAGATTTCCGGCGGAAGCATAAACACCTTTTGCTTCTGCCAGGTCCAGTGCCTTGCCTTCGCCCATACCCTTGACTATGTCCAGAAGAACGACATCACCCAAGCCTTTTGAAGCAATAATTTGTGCGGTAGTGGCACCAACATTGCCGGCGCCAACAACTGTAATCTTCGCTTTACTCACATTTAACTCCTATTATAATTTAAATTAGCAGATGTTTTTAGTATTCCATTTTATATCTTAGCTCAGCTAGCCATGACGCATCCGAATCTCTTTATTAAAAAGCCTGAGCTGAACATCAATTGCCTCGATCGCCCACTCGATATAGTGAAGCTGGTGAGCCGGCTTGCCGTTCCGCTCTGTCATCAGCCCATGCTGAATGATCTTCAAAAATCGGCTCCTCGTATGCCTGCTGATTTCCGTAGGATTGTCTGACCACTCTTTTAGCTCTTCATACTGATTCCTCAACCGCTTGCTGGAGTTCAACTGCAGCGGAGTCAGGTAATCGGCCGGGTTATACGCGATCTGCAAACCCTTCAGTGCCATAATGATCGGCTCATAATTCGCCCTGGCGTCAAGCCTCATAAACTTATACTGCTGCGTATACGTCGTCGCGTGAGAGGGCGATCTTTCCGCGATTCCATCACTGCGAAGCTGTGACATACGCTTGCTCGAACGCGCAAAGACAAGCTCTTCGCCATATTTATCCTGACGAATCTCATCGTGCCCCATACGAGAAACCCACAGCCTTCCGGACCTGTGCAGTTCGGTACCGCCGCCAAGGGCAAACAAACATTTAACAATACTAAGCCGCAGCATCCGCTGGCTTTGTCTCTGACGCTTTTGCAGCTGGAACGACAGATGCAAACTATGCGGCTTAACCGGGTAAAACACGCATATCTCATGAATAAGCTGGTTCAAAAGCCACGGATCAGCAGTAGCCGGTTTAGACAGCTCACCCATAATATTCAGCCTGCCGGGTGCAAACTCCAGAAAACCTTTACGCCGCGATATCTTGCTGCTCAATCCGTGATCGTCGATATAACCGCCAAGCTTCCACGTTAAAATATCAAGCCGAAAATCCTCAAAGTACTTAAATGCGTCAAATACATGATCGATCGATCCGCTATCTTTTCTGATCGTATTGAACCCAAGGTTACTAAGCTCAAGCTCGGCGCCCATCGGCATGATACCGGTCTGCCGGTTAACCCGAACCCGCTCAAGTTCGCTCCGCATCAAACGCGAATCGAATACACTGTCAGAGGCACTAACGGCATACTTAACATAGTCAACAAGGTCGTATTGACCGTCGCAGGGCATAGTATCGATACACTGCTTAAGTATCATCTCGATCGCCGAAACATTAGCGTTCATCATCCTCAGCGCAATAAGCATACTAACGCACCGCGTAAAATACCGCGGAGACGTCCCAAGCCTTTCAACCTCAAAACGGTACCGATCCTGGATCGTCTGTTCGATCTGATTGAACATCACCTGCTTAACCATCAGCCCGATATAATTGGAAATATACGGAACTGCTTCCGGTTCGTCGAACAGATGCTTAATAGTCGGATAGGGCCGGTCAAGCTCATGCTCAAGGTAATAGTCGCTTATTGTCCCGCTGTCAAGATAACTGACAACAAGGTCACGTTCTGTCGTACCAAGAAGCTCACGCCTTGCTCTGCGTTCGGTATCGGCATCCTGAGATTCCTCACCGGGACGCGTATCATCTTTCAGGAATTTCTCGATACGCTTGCGAAGCCAAAGCTCATGGATAAGATTGACATGAAATCGGTCGCCAAACCGCCGGCGCATCGATCTGTGACTAACAAGGTACGCCTCCGCATCAACCTCACCGTCGGCCGTAGACACCGTAACGGTCTCACGCTCATAGAGTTTACCTTCATAACGGTCGATCTCCGCAAATGCCTCAAAAGGTACGTCATAGATAATCATACCCTCAAGCTTGGCAACGGCCTTCTTTACCGCATAATAATAAACATTGTCAGGGCTAACCTTACGATACCCCGCAAGAAGTGCAAGCTCAGCCCTAAGAAGTTTCTCATGATTAAGCGCAGGATTCAGACCAAAGCTAAGCCCGCAAACAGACTTAAAAATTGAAGGATCACGCATGGACCCATAAACAAACATATTAAAAGTTTTTTCTTCCATATGAAATAGTATCGCCGAAGGCGATCCCCTTTTAAGTTTTCATCGTTGCCCGACTTACGACTTACGAAATTCAATGCACAATTTTCGTGACATGCGCGTGAATACAAATAAGAATTTCATAACAAATAGTCCCGGCGATATCTGCCAATGCATAAGCACTGCACGCCGATTCCCTGTCGTTGTCAATTATCGTAGCCATCTGCCCGACCGACACGTTTTTCACATCCGTAACATCGATCAGCACCTGGTCCATACAAACTCGTCCGACAACATCGACCACCTTACCGGCGACGATCATCTTTGCATTATTCGAGAAAGCCCGCCAGTACCCGTCGGCATACCCATGCGGAATGATCCCAATAACCGTATCACGTTTCGTAACAAAAGAGCACCCATAGCTGACCGCATGCCCCTTCGGTATCTTCTTGAGACGAATGATCGGTGCCTGCAGCTTAACAACCGGCTCAAGATCAACAGGCGCATCGGCCATTGGCCTCGAGTAATACCCGTATAAACTAATACCGCACCGAACCATATCGAAATGAGCCTCCGGAATCTTTATCGTCGCCGCACTATTGGCCGCATGAACGATAACATCTTTCCGTTGACGAATCTTCGTCTTATCGAGAAACTCCTGGAAATTCGCCAACTGCTCATAAGCATAGCTAAGGTCCTCTTCATCTGCCGTCGCAAAATGCGTATATACCCCTGCAAGCCGCGTATTTTCACACGCGTCGATCTTTTCAATAAGCTTTTCGGCATATTCCCCGTCAACACCGCACCTGCCCATACCCGTTTCGATATTAACATGCAGATTAACTACATGATTGCTGCCGGAAAGAACAATTGCCGCATGTTTGATCGCCTCAAGGGAAGAAATTGTACAATGAAAATCCCGTTTTCCGCAAAAGTCGATCAGGTCGGGTGCCATAAACTCGTTGATCGCTTCAAGTATAAATATCTTTTGTTTTTTCACCAGGGTTGAAATATGGATCGCTTCATAAACACTGCTGACCGCGAAAAAATCAACCTCCGCCTCTTTAAGAATATTAACCGTCTCCTCGATACCATGCCCGTATGCGTTAGCTTTTACAACGGCGCACATCTTCGTCCCATCCGGACAAAGCCCCTTAAGTTTACGCATATTACCCAGCAGGGCACCGGAATAAACATGAGCCTGAAGATCAGGCCGCATAAGTTTCTGAGATCGATAAAGACGCATAAAATTCCATTCTTTCCGGCATTTGATTGACAAATACTAATAACAAATTAAAATCGCGGGAGCGCAAGCTCCCCGATCAGACTTAACAATAAAAATGATCGTTAACAAAAAACAAGATAACAGACAACTTAACAAAAAAAACATCCCGTTTTATTATATATTATCTTCATGGCCTTCATGGTAAAAACACACCTCACGCCTCACGATTAATCTCTTTCCGGAGCCTGAGCAATTCCTTAAACGCCCGAAAAATAACAGATAAATTCGCACCCGTCGAGGAACCCGCCGTCCGGGGGTAATGATGCACACCGCGTTGAACAACAGTATACCCTTTCTTCAGCGACCGTGCCAGGATCTCCGCATCGATCAAAGCACCGGTACTCTGCATCTCAATATCGTCAAATATCTTACGTTTAAAAAGTTTGAAAGCGCAGTCAATATCCCGAACCTTCATGCCAAAAACAAAACACACCAGCTTACCCCAGCACCACGCGTTGAGCTTGCGGACAGGACCATCCTTACGGTTAAGCCTGTAGCAGCTGACAATATCATACTCACCCATAAGCCCGAGCAGCTCCGGCATCTCGGAAATATCAAATTGCCCGTCACCGTCGGTATAGAATACAAGTTCCTTGCTCGCGGCATGAAAACCCGTTTGAAGCGCACTGCCGTACCCAAGATTAGTTTGGTGATGAATTGCCACAACCTCGGCGATCTCACCGGCAAGCCGATCCGAAACTTCCCGCGTACTGTCACTGCTGCCGTCATCGACAATAATAACCTCAAAATCCTCGCTAACACCCCGAAGCACCTCAACAGCCTTAACAACAAGCACCTCAACAGAATCCCCTTCATTATAACAAGGAAAAAAAACGCTGACAGAACGCCCCCGCACACCCTCACCAACTTCAACGTTATCACCAATATCATTCATAAGCTAAATCTATCCCTTTTGCTGCCCGTTGCCCGCTGCCCGTCGTACGTATATTTACCATTTGTACTCCAAAGCTATCTTGCCGCGTTCTTTTGTGAATTGAGTACTATACTCTGAGTACTCTTTAGCTTTTTTGGGATTGCTTTTCGAATAAGTCCTTGCCAGGAAATATATTCCCACACGTGCCGCGTCAAGCCTCATGGCATATCCGCCTTCTTCGGACATTTTCTCTTTATTCGTGATAAAATCCTGAATATATTTCTCAGCGAATGTAATAGCGCGTTTGCGAACGGGGCCGTATCCGCTCGCACGCCTAATTTGAGACATAGAGCTGTTGGACGCGCTGATATTAAAAGCTTTTTTCGCGTAATTAAATCCCTCTACCACCTGTTTGACAGTTGCAGGACGACGAGACAAATTTACCGCCGAAAGCGTGAGGTTTTCAGAATACTCATTAGGAAACTTCGCTTGCTTTTTCAGTACTTTATTGTATAGATCTTTCCCTTTTTTCATGGTTTTATTGACATACATCTGCTGATGGTCGTCCATATAAACCAGCACCCATTCCGGATGAGCAGACATTGCAAGCGGAAAATAGTTCACCTTTCCTGGTTCGTTGTTAGGCCTGAACTGAGAAGACGGCAAAACAAAAACCCAGATATCGCGCTTCTTCATCTCCTTGTTCAAAAACTCGCCGATAAGCTTCATGTCCTCACTGCCGTTTTTGATAAGGCGATTGGCTCTGCGTTCATCATTCGGTATCACACGCCCGTCTTTAGTCCTTATCGCACCGCCGCCATACAGACGCCGCCAAGTCTGAAAATCCTCATGGCTGTATGCCGCCTGGGCACGGCCGTCCTGAAACAGTTGGAGCGGGGTACGACCCGTCTTGGGATCTGGCTTCTGCCCAAATGCTAACGCACCCCCCTCGGTCCAGTAATTAAACATATTGCCGCTAAGCTCGTTATCACGCATAAACTGGCAAACGTCAAAAGGTTTGACATTAGAAGCAGTCATACGCATAAACACACTGTCGCGAATATTGTCATTCGGCCACGGATCAAGATATATCTTCTTAAACTTGGCCCCCCAGAAACCACCGAAGGCCAAAGTCACAACCGCCGCAAAAATAATAACCCCGCGGTTAAACTTAACCGGAAGAGCAGGCATTTCAAGCTTGCCTTTAAGCAAAAAGTTACGTTTCGAAAGAATCATCCGAACACTCTGTTCGAGCATCATAGCCATTACCGGGCAAGCCGCACCCGCCGCGATAGGGATAAACCTTCGAGATTTAACAGCCATATAAACACTAAGTCCGGCGATAAAGATGAACGCAGGGTTGACCTTCGGCCATTTCTTAAATATATCAGGTGTTTTTTGCCTGGCCCGTCTTCGTGTGTTCACCTGGACCACGGGTCTGAGAAATCTCGTAATGCACCATAAAATTAACACTACCCACATAATAATAAACATAATCAAAAATGGCCACGAACTGCCGACCGGGTTATCCAGTTTAAACGCCGAATGCCATTCATTAACACTCCGCCACGACTCGGCATGCTCACTGAGACTGATCTCGAATGTATGAGTAAGATTCGTAAGGTGGAAAGGATTAAAAAGTACCATCGCGAAAAACGCCGCAAACCCGGCCCCGATAGCATGGTATACTCCCTTGATGCCGACTGAGTAAAACCGCTTCTGGAAAGGAATGCAAATAAAGTTAAATCCGATAAAAGGAAACATCATCATAAACACATAGATATACCCGCCGTGAACGTTCGACCAGAAAACGGTTAATGGAACGATCAGCCAGATATAACGATAGTTCTTATAGATCGCAAGCGCCATAATTAGCAGCAGGATCGCCGCAAGAACATTTGCGTAACAAGCAGGCCTGATATCTAAGAACGTTCGCCCGACAAACATCGCCATCGCCGACGCACCTGCCGACGAAGGTACGCTTACCCCGATAAGCCGCGCAAAGAAAAACAGGCTAAACACCTCGATGGTAAAGATTATGAACTTCCAGTAGACCAGCCCGTCATAGTTGTATTCGCCGCCGCGGCCCAATCTCTTGGCAAACTGATAAAACGTCGTATGAGTAAGCCAGTTCTGGTTGACCCACCCGGTAGGGTGCCATTTCTTTACGGTTTCAATATCAAATTTCCCGGCGATATTCCGCGCCCACTTGGGCCACGTCTTGATCGTCTCTTTGGTAGGTCCCGCTTTATGGCTGTTGGCGCTGAAAGGTTCGACGGTATCGACCCCATGGTTGGAGTGATGCCGGCCGCAAGCCATAGCAACCCAAGTATCGCCCGCCGCAACCATATGTGTGCACGCATGAAACGTAAACACAAGCATACCGGCAAGAAACACCAAAGTAGGCCACCCGGAAAAAACACTACGCCCATCATCGATCTTCAAAGGTTTAATATTCTCATTAACACTATCCAATTCAGCAGCCATAAACCATTTCCTGTTAAAATCGCATTGGTAAAAGCGAGGGAGCGCAAGCTCCCCGATAATTAAACAGCCTCGCCGAAGGCGAATCCTTCATTATACATTATACAACAATCATTATACATTTAGCTGAGCCATTCCACTATTCTGTCAATGCCTTTATCGATCTGCTCGACAGAGCAAGCAAAGCTCAACCGAACATTCTTAGGGCACCCAAACGGATCGCCCGGAACGACGGCAACCTTGGCGTCTTCAAGCAGAGCCTTGGCAAAATCAGTACTGTTTTCGATCTGAGCGCCTCCTATATTTCGACCATAATGAGCTGTAACATCAGGAAAACAGTAGAAAGCTCCCGTAGGCACCTTGCATTCGATACCTTCGATAGCATTAAGCCGCTCGGCCATATATGCTCCGCGCTTTTCAAACTCAACCACCATCTTCTCGACAGCACCGGTCGTATCCTTAAGCGCCGCGATAGCCGCATCCTGGCAGAACGTCACAGGATTCTGCGTCATATGCGACTGAAGCCTGCCCATCGCCTTGATCGCTTCAAGCGGCCCCGCCGTATACCCAAGGCGCCACCCGGTCATAGCGTACGCTTTGCTAAGTCCGTTGATAGTAAGTGTTCGGTTATACGCATCCTCGCTAAGCGACGCAAAGCTGACAAACTTTGTGCCGCGATAGACCAGCTTTTCATATATCTCGTCGGACATAACCATAACATCGGTTCCTTCCAGCGTTTTTGCAAGTGCCGCAAGTTCCTCGGGAGTATAAGAAAAACCGCCCGGATTGTTTGGCGAGTTAAGCACCAGCATGGCGGTCTTATCGGTTATCGCTGCCGAAAGCTCTTCAGGAGTGATCTTGTAGGAGTTATTCTCATCAGTCTTAACGACGACAGGAACCCCGCCGGCCAGTTTGACAGTCTCAGGATACGTCACCCAGTAGGGCGTAGGCAAAAGAACCTCGTCACCCGGATCGATAACAGCCTGCATCGCTTCATATACAGAGTGTTTCGCCCCGATATTGACAATGATCTGATCAGGCGAATAGTCAAGCCCGTTATCGGTTTTGAATTTTTCGCTGATAGCCTTGCGAAGTTCAGGTATCCCCGGCGTTGCCGTATACCCCGTCTTGCCGGCTTTCATAGCCGCGATCGCCGCATCCTTGATAAAATCAGGCGTATCAAAGTCCGGCTCACCCGCTCCATAGCTGACAACATCGATACCTGCAGCCTTCATTTCCTTAGCCCGTCCCGTAACCGCCATAGTAGCAGAAGCCGGAACCCCGGCAGCTCTAGCACTAATCTTCATAATAATCTACCTTATAAAAAAGTTAATATTGTTTTTTAGCTTTTCTTCATGCCTTCATGTCCTGTTATGAGGCCACACCTCAAAAACATGAAAAGCACGAAAAACGCCCAAAATCGCCAAATTAAACCACAAAACAAGATAATCGTCAAGCTAAATACAAAGAAAAAAAACTGTAATTTGAAAGAAATTCGATTGTCAGATTATTTTCAGGTGGGTTTTCATTGTTTTTTTATGAAAATAACATAATCCATATTGAATACATAGACGTATGGGACTACAATGGTCATATATGAGCCTGGGGTATTACTTTGGTACAAAGCGGTTGCTATCAATCAAAATGGCCGTATTTTAAGTACACAAATCCATGTACGTGCAGGGTTTTCCAGGCTTTTTAAGATTTATTTTTGTAGGAATAGAGCAATGGCACTAGACGAGCAAACAAAACGATCTTTTTTCTCAAAGATGAAAGGAGCATCGAAGAGTCCCCCGATGGTAAGTCTCTCGGAAATTGGATGGTCGTGGCTGGGTGCATTTCTCGGCATCACTGCGGTATCATACATCAATTTCAATATACTTGGAAATTCAGACTTTGTATTGATGATTGGTTCTTTTGGGGCATCTGCAGTTCTAATATACGGAGCCATTAAAAGCCCATTTGCCCAGCCCAGAAACTTCATAGGCGGCCATGTACTCTCAGCGATAGTAGGCGTTACCTGTTACAAGATTTTCCCTTCACAAATGTGGTTAGCCTCCTCCCTTGCTGTCGCAACTGCCATTGCAGTTATGCACTTTACAAAAACATCACATCCGCCAGGGGGCGCAACCTCACTGATCGCCGTAATAGGAAGTGCAAAGATACACAGTCTAGGCTATTTATACGCATTAATACCAGTAGGCCTTGGTGCAGTAATTATGCTTGTAGTTGCTTTACTAGTAAATAACATACCAAAAAACAGAAGGTATCCAGAGTTTTGGATATGATTGAATAATTGATCAAATGCGCATAAAAAAACGCTGCAAACAGGATTGTATGGCGTAAACAGGATCGAGAGGGCATAAGCTCACTAAATTACGACTTGGGCAGGCAGATCGATACGATAATAACTAATCTTTTCGATTATCAAGGCCGTTGAT
This sequence comes from Planctomycetota bacterium, assembly GCA_019456225.1. Taxonomy (GTDB): domain Bacteria; phylum Planctomycetota; class Phycisphaerae; order Sedimentisphaerales; family Anaerohalosphaeraceae; genus VRUI01. Next base: position 41,076 of record VRUI01000017.1, read on the forward strand.
TAGCCCCGAGATCATTTTGGCGATTATTACCAGGCTGCTACGGAATTCCGAGTTGTCAGAATCTGTAATATATCCTTTGCCTCTGGCTATTTCCAGCAGGGGGACACATTCCTGCACACTGCCCCGGGCGATCACAAAGAAGTGTTTTCGGTCGGGTTTTGTCAAACGGCCGTTTCCCTCAGCGATATTAGCCGCTACAGAAACAGAGGCTCGATTCAATTGGTCTGCAAGAAAATGGTAATTACGGGGAAAATTTGAGGTAAGAGTTGTAACACGCTCAGCAAGATCAACGGCTTTCTGGTAAACATCAAGATTCTCAAACATAAAGCCCATAAATTCTCCTGTTCCACTTCTCACCTGCTCTAGTTTTTGAGCAAAGCCCAAAAACTCCACCTGCTCACCTGTTCCACTTCTCAACTGCTCTATTTTTTTTGCTAAAAAGCAAAAAAAATCGGGGCGACAGGATTTGAACCTACGACCTCCTGGTCCCAAACCAGGCGCTCTACCAAGCTGAGCTACGCCCCGCAAATATCACGAATTCGTCAAAATACACTATATAACCAAAAAATACAACAAAAAATTTAATATTTCCGCTTTTTGGGTCATGAACCAGTCAAAAACCACAAAAAACCTCAACTGAACCTCATTTTACGCCGAAATCTTAATTATACATTATTCATTAGACAATATGGAACATCCGCCTTTGGCGGAGACATTTGAAAAGGGCCGATAACAATGCTGACTTTGGAAGATATTAAACCGATCGAATCAAACGAATGCCCTCAGCCGACTGCTGAGATGGATTTCCTCATCGCCCAGAAGATGATGTACCAGATCACGACCGTCACCTGGCCCCAGCCGTATGACGGATCGCAAGGCAAGTCCTACAAAAAAACATACGAAATGACCCTCAGTGACTTCCTCGAACACTGGCACGTAAATCTCGACAAAAACACCGAAAACGTAATAAGCATAAAGCCAATATAAACACTTATTTCACTTTCCTTTTGATCGTAGGATGCTCCTTACCGGGAACCTCCCACCCATGCGGGCTTTTGCGATTCATCCGCATCGGTTGAATATGTTTATGCCTCTCTTGCGGCGTAATATCCTGAGAATAACACGCCCGGATTACCGGCATATTTACCGCCATATGTCTTTTGATCCTATCCATACTTACACTCCCTTCGTATTCACACAAGGTTCAAATCGCTCCGCTCTGCATTAATAAATACGCTGTATACGCGGTTTTTTTATTGCAATAACTTATAAAGCTATACACGCGTAATTAATTATACCATTCTGGTATCACAGCGAACCAAGCCATACTGCAAACGTCACAATTGCGATCAGTGCAGCCGCGACAGCCACGGCCTGAACCCTCTCATCATGAATAAACCGCTGAAAACGTGCCCCCGCATGAAGCTCGGAAAAGTGCAGTCCTTTCATTGGATGTAAATGATACATTTTACTACCCCTTCAATAAAACACTCTCTCACAATCTGATACGAAAAATAAATGCCGCCGACACAATAAAACGTATATATTAATGTTCAAAGCAGGGAGGTGACAAAATGTATGCGTTAAACAAAAAATCATGGCCGAATCTAAGAAGCGAGTTTCAAACCCGCCCGCCTGTGCAAAGGCTGGCTCATTTCCTCGATAGCTCTCGCCTCTGGGCAGCAGTGGGTTCAATATTCGTTCTCACCCTGATCATCGCAGCAGTGACGGCAATAGCAATGCTGGCCCTCTGGATTTCAAATATAGACCTGTCAACCTTCGATCCGACACCAATGTTGAAATAGATACGATCCACCGATCAAGCCAGGCTCACAACTCACAAAAAAAGAGGAACAGTCAAATTGCTGTCCCTCTTTTTAGCTGCCCAGACAAGATTTTGCCCTATAGCCTTCCTTTCTCTTGCCGCCGCCGCGACAAGTGGAAGTCGCATCTTACTTTATTAACTATGAGCAACTACAAAGCCTACGCTCAAAACTGGAAAATGTGCCAAAATACCTCCTGCAGGACTGAAAAACCAGCGACAAAGCAGACCTGGCGTATTTGCTTTGCCGGGTTGTCGAATTACCTTGATTTTTGAAGATAACTTTCTTGTTAATTTCCTGTCCATTGCTGCCGATGTAATCAGGCACCGGCGGCGCGGCCGGCCATCTAAGAAAAACAATAATTGGGGGATTTAGTAATGGTTGAGCAGACTATATTAAACGGTATCGCGGTAGGGGAGCTTTCTGATTGTATGAGCAGTTTGAGACAGAGTCCCGATATCGGCAAGTGCACTTTTAAGGCTACCTGCAAATGGGTAAGCGGTGCTTACTGCCAGACGGAGATCAGTGATTTTTTTGCATCCGGAGAGGTAATCCACCGCGACAAGACTCATGTCCTCGAAGGCGACGAACCGGTCGTTCTGATGGGAAGCGACCTGGGAGCAAATGCTACAGAGGCGCTTTTGCATGCACTGGGAGCTTGTCTTAGCGCCTCGTTTATCTATCATGCCACCGACCAGGGAATAGACATAGAAAGCCTCGAGATCGACCTGCAGGGCAACATCGACATAAACGGGTTTCTCGGCCTTAATGAAGAGATCCGCAACGGCTTTGAAAGTATAGAAGTAACTTTCAGGGTCAAGTCCGATGCGCCAAGAGAAAAGATCGAAGAACTCTGCAACTATGCCCAAAAGCGCTCGCCCGTATTCGACACAGTAACAAACCCGGTACCGGTCAACGTCTCACTTGCTGACGAATAAAGAGTAATTTTTCACTTGGATATTGGCTGTTCCTTGTTCGTTATTGGATATTCAAAAAACGTTCAAACCCGTACTGTGGGCATCTTGCCCACAGCATTGTGCTTTGCATCGCAGAATCCCCAAATAAAAACCCGAAACGCCAGCGCAGGGATAAAACGCTAAGAATACAGATTGACCTCAAAGTCCTGCCCAAACCGGCCAAAGGCCGGTCAATTGGTTATTCGATATTCCTTGTTCGTTATTGGATATTCAAAAAACGCTGGAATAGGCTGCGCTCACCCCGTTTTCCTGTCAGCAAATTTACTCCTTTACAATCGCCCAACAATTATTTATAATCAATAGGTTCCTTATTTGAATTATAATCTTTTTTGAAACATGGCAGGATATAGAATGAATAATAAGCTAAGCATTTTGAATTGTCGTTTGTTTGTTTTTGTGGCATTTTTTTCTATCTTGTTTTTTGGGATCAATTGTGCTAATGCCAAGATAATCGAGGTTTCGCCCTCGAAATTCAGCGAAATATATCCTGCAATGTGGTTCAGTCCATCTACCGGTGAGATCGCTGCGATAACTGTAGTTGATGAGAAACCGCCGGCGCCAAAGTTTGAGGTATGGATAGAACCTGGTGACCCGGAATTTGCTTTTTTAAATTCTTCTGACAAAGGCTTTGTTTACCTCGGGATCGGAGACGAAGTGTTTAAAAATCCTGATATCCCAAAAAAGTTTAAGCTTAATAACAAATTACACCATTTGATCAAACCGAAACAGGTGCTCTTCAGGCCTGTATACCTGTGCAAAGGAAAAAAAGGTAATTGCATTATACAGATTATAAACTTTGATGATAGCAGCCAGAAAATTCGATTTAAGTGGAGGCCTGCCAGTGCCGGTTCTGATCCGGATGCTGTTTTAGCGTTGCTCTTTAAAGAGGGTACGCCGGAACCGAATGATGTTGAGATCAAAGCTATCTATGGCATACTTTATCAGCGTATGCTGAAACAGATCGATCTGGATGGAATTAAGAAACTGGTTGAGCAACTGGGTTCTGATGATAAAGCGGTTAGGAATAAAGCTTTACAGGAATTGGAAAAGCGGGTTCGCCTCAAGCAGCCCGTGATCGAAAGCCCTGGATCAATTTTCCCTATGACCGGAACGCCTGCTCAGGTATGGGGCAAATATGCAGAAAATCTGGAAGTTGCCGTTAATGTTAAGATACCTTTGATCATAAAAGATCTTCGCTCGTCCATGCATAAAAGTATGAAACGTTACGAGGCACTCGTTTATTTAGGTGAGAATTGCCCTCATCCCGCTTTTCTACCGATTTTAAAAGCAATAGCTCTTGACAAAAAGGAAGGATTAGGGATGACAGCTATTCGAAGCATAGCAGCGATACCTCATAAAGGTATGATAGATTTTCTTATCGATCGGCTAACTGCTAAACCAATAGTAATAGCGTTGAATACTTATGAGCGTTTGCAAGCTTTGGCAGGGGCACCTAATGACCTAATCGTATATTTTGATGTCAAAAAGTCATGGGAAGGCGTAGACTGGGAAAGCACTAAAAAGAATTACAAAAAATGGTGGAAAAAGCATAAAGACGGATACGATTTTTCCAAAAGATTACCGCCAATGCAGCATGTTGGCGGAATGTAAACTGAATATTGGATTTTAAATATCACCAGAAATTAATAACTAAGGAATAAAACATGAACTGCAAACTTATTAATCTCGTACTTATCGCACTAATCGCTTTCTCGTCTATCGCCTGTGCAACACCGCGAAAGCCCAACGTTCTTCTCATCATGGTAGACGATCTTGGTTACCATGACCTTGGCTGTTACGGTCATCCTAAGATCAAGACGCCTGTGTTGGACAATCTCGCCAAAGGCGGCATCAGGCTTACAAGCTTCTACGCCGGTGCGACTGTTTGTACTCCTTCACGTATGGCTCTTATGACCGGTGCATATCCGTCCAGGGTCGGCTGGGAGATTGGTGTTATGGGATACAAAATGGGCTTCCATGACGGCATGAGCCCGGAGGCCCTGACGATAGCCGAGATATTCAAATCCGAAGGATACGCCACCGCCATCTCCGGCAAATGGCACATTGGCGACCAGCCCGAGACCCGGCCGGGCGCACAGGGCTTCGACAGTTCCTACTACAGCTCTCACAGCAACAACCAAACCAGAAATACCTGGCGCGGCGATGAGATCGTTGAGAAAAAGAACGTCAACCGGATGCTAACAGAACAGTTCACAACCGAAGCGATACGTTTCATCAAGGAAACAAAGGACAAACCCTTCTTCCTGTATCTGCCATACACAGCCCCCCATTTCCCCGTCCAGCCGCATCCAGATTGGAAGGGCAAATCCAGCTTTGGCAAATACGGCGATGTTGTTGAAGAGGTCGATTTCCGCATCGGCGAAATTTTCAAAACGCTTAAAGACCAGAAAGTCTACGACAACACAATAATAGTCTTCATCTCAGACAACGGACCAAATCCGCACAAGACGTCGGGCTGTCTTCCGTATCGCGGCTCGAAATGGAGCTCCCTCGAAGGCGGAACACGCGTCCCCGGCATCGTCAGCTGGCCCGGTGTTATCCCGGCAGGGCAGGAAACCGGCGAGATCGTCGCTGCCATCGACCTGCTGCCGACCCTTTGCACCGCCTGTGGAATCGACTGGAAAAAGAAAACCACCGGCACACCGCCTGTAGACGGCATCGATTCATGGAACATCATGCTCGGTAAAAAAGGCGCCAAAGGACGCAAGGACCTGCTCTACTGGCACGGCATGGGAGACTTCCACGCGATCCGGCAGGGCGACTGGAAGCTGTTCTTCGACCGCCAGACCGCTGTTACCGGCTTCGGGACCAAAAGGAAAACAGCCGAACAAGCCGAAAAGATAAAAGCATTCTCCGAGGGAAACGCTCCGCTGCTGTTCAACGTAACAGACGACCCCGGCGAAACGGTCGATCTGAGCGAAAAATACCCCCAAAAAGTCAAACAGCTAAAGGCCCTCGCCGACAAAAGAATAAAAGAAATAAAAACCGGAAAGATCCTCCCCATCCACAAACCAAAACCGTAGTGTTGGCTTCCAGCCTACTGCGAACGTCACCGGTGCAAAAAAAAGTCAAAAAAATGAAAATATTGGCAATTTCACAGCTGTAGCGAGCGTTTTTATTATTACTTAGCGGTAATGAGTGGGTTAGGGATGGCCTGTGTCGCTTATTTGTTTTCCGCTAATTTTAATTGCTTATAATCCGATATGTTGTTAGAATATTACCCACGTTATCAAAATTAGAACTTTTTTTTAAATATGGAGTTTAGATATGAAAGACAAGTTATCACGGAGAAATTTTCTGAAGACATCCGGCGCCGCTGCAGGTGCGGCGTTTGCGTTTAACATTGTCCCAAGTAGCGTTTTTGGTGCCGACGCGCCGAGTAACAAGCTCAACATCGCCGGCATAGGTATCGGCGGAATGGGATTTGGCAACCTTAACGGATGTGCCGGTGAAAACATCGTTGCACTTTGCGATGTCGACTCGGGCGGCCATACAGCAGGGGCACGCAAAAAATTCCCCAAGGCAAAGGTCTTTAAAGACTTCCGTGTCATGTTCGACAAAATGGACAAAGACATCGACGCTGTTATCGTCGCCACTCCCGACCACACACACGCTGTGATCACTATGGAAGCCATGCGTCGCGGCAAACACGTATACTGCCAGAAACCCCTGACTCATACTGTTTTTGAATCCAGGAAGATCGCAGAAGCTGCGAAGACATTCGGCGTAGTCACCCAGATGGGTAACCAGGGCCATTCGTCGAATAATACACGCAAACTTAAGGAATGGCTCGAAGACGGTGCTATTGGCGATGTTAAGCAGGTTTACGGCTGGACAGACAGACCCGTAGGCGGGCAGGTATACTCGGACTTTGCCGTCAAGGCCAGATCAAAGGACACTCCCCCGATCCCGGATACACTTAACTGGGATCTCTGGCTTGGCCCGGTCGCTCACAGACCGTATCATCCGGATTATGTTCCTACAAAATGGAGAGCATGGCAGGACTTCGGTACCGGCCCGCTCGGTGATATGGGTTGCCATATTCTTGACCCTTCATTCTGGGCACTGGATCTGGGCGCACCGGAAAGCGTACAGGCTACCACTTCGCACTGGGAAAAGGACGTAATGAATGAGACTTTCCCAAGGGCTTCTATTGTACGCTTTAAGTTCCCGGCTCGCGGAAAACGTCCGCCGGTTAAGCTGACATGGTCGGATGGAAGACTTCTTCCCCCGGTTCCGGAATTCTTTGAGTCAGGCAGAAAGTTCACCAGAAGCGGAGCACTACTCATCGGTGAAAAGGGCGGTATCATGCACGGATCGCACGGAGCAGGCGGCATGAGGATCGTACCGGAGGTTCAGCACAGAGAATACAAAAAACCCGCAGAGAAGTACCCGAGAGTCGGCACATGGCATGTGAAGGACTGGCTGAGAGCATGCAAAGGCGGGCGGGCGTGTTGTTCGCCGTTCGAGTATGGTGCGGCTCTTACCGAGATGGCACTTTTGGGTATGTGCGCTATCAGAATGCCTAATAAACTGCTCAAGTGGGATACAAAGGCCCTGAAGTTCACAAACAACGAAAAGGCCAACGAACTGCTCCACATAGACTACCGCAAAGGCTGGAAACTATAAACCAAAACCAGAAACTATAAACCAAAATCAAAAAGTGAGATGCTTGTGCTAGCCGTGCGAGTATTTCACTTTTTTTTTGAACAGCAGATCGCCTATATTATCCTTAGAATCCCTTGCTTGGTGTATGTTTTATAATCAAAAATGCCTCCCCCGCAAGGCCGAATCATTCATTATACATTAGACAATAAACATTAGACATTTTCAAAGGTACACTATGCACTTTTAAATCCTTTGTTACAAGGTAAATATTCGGTTATTTCAAGAACTTTCATGAAATTTGGTTTTTCTTTCTTGTTATGCTCTTTCATTTGAGGTTTTTTTGCCAAATTCGACGGTAGTGATTCAGAATCACCGATTTTTGCCTGTTTTGTGTTGACCTTTTTGGGTTTTCTGATATTCTATTAGCAAAGAGGCTTGGCGGTCCGTCGTGGCAGATGAGCCATACATTTTTTTAGGAGTTATTTGGGCATGAAGAAAAAGAATACCAATCTATCACGGCTTACTATTGTCCTGAGTGTTATTATTTGCGGAAATGCCTGTGCCGGAGGTGACGGGCCGGATGGCTTGATGGTTGAATTGCTCTCAGGTTCGGCTGTTTCGGGGATTACGGATCCGACACCGGAATTCGGCTGGGTAGTGCATTCATCGAGCAAAAATGATATGCAGTCTGCTTATCGTATACTCGTTTCGAGCGACCTGAAAAAACTTGCCAAAGAGCAGGGGGATATGTTCGACAGCAGCAAGATTCTATCGGTGTCATCGATCGATGTTTCGTATGGCGGTAAACCGCTGGCTTCCAGGCAGTTCTATTACTGGAAAGTCAAGACGTGGTGTACGCTTGGCGGCGAAAGTAAGTGGTCAAATCCTGCGATGTTCAAGACGGGCAATGTTAGCGGTAAGTATGCGACGACGCGGTACCGGCTTGTGCAGACAGAGGTCGCCCCGGTGAGTATTGTCAAAAAGGGCAGCGGGCACTATCTGATTGATTTTGGTAAAGTGGCGTTCGGGTTTTTGCGGCTTGATCCGGGTGAGCTTAAAAGCGATTGCGAGATAGAAGTGCATTTCGGCGAACGGGGTAACTCCGAAGGGATCATCACAGACCTGGGCAGGACCACGGTTCGTTATTACAAAGTTACACAGACGCTTAAGAAGGGCGGAGGCAAGATTGATGTTCGCAATCCAATAGACAAACGCAATACCGGCAGCCGGGCTATTCAGCTGCCGAAGGAGATCGGGGTTATTTCGCCGTTTCGTTATATCGAGCTGGTTAACTTCCCGGGTAAGCTTACGAAAGATATGGTCAGGCAGGTTGCTGTTCATTATCCTTTCGATGAAAGTGCCTCTACCTTTGAGTCGTCCAGTAAGGTTCTTGACGATATCTGGGCGCTTTGCAAGTACAGCATGAAGGCGACTAGTTTCTGTGGTGTTTATGTCGACGGTGACCGCGAGCGGATACCTTATGAGGCCGACGCGTATATCAACCAGCTTAGCCATTATGGCGTTGACCGTGAGTATACGCTGGCTCGTTACAGCCACGAATACCTGCTGGCAAATCCCACCTGGCCGACCGAATGGAAGCAGCACTCTGTTATGATGGCCTGGGCGGATTATATGTATACGGGCAACACCGAATCGCTGGCGGCGAATTACGAGATTTTGAAAACCAAAAAGACGCTGGAGTTTAAGGCCGGTCAAGACGGATTGCTCAGGACTGGCGGGAAGAAACGCCGCGGTGACCGGGATATCGTTGACTGGCCATACTCCGAACGGGATGGTTATGTGTTTACGGAAGTCAATACCGTTGTCAATGCGTTCTACTATAAGACGCTTTTGCAGATGGCAGATATCGCCGCGGCGATCGGCAAGGACGTTGACGCTAAGGAATATTTAAAGAAGGCCGCTAACGTTAAGAAGGTTTTCAACAAGGTTTTGTTTGATGAAAAACGAGGACTGTACGTTGACGGTACAGGAACCGACCACGCATCGCTTCACGCGAATATGATGCCGCTGGCTTTTGGGCTGGTTCCGGCGGATCGGCAGAAGTCTGTTGCTGACTTTGTGGTTTCAAAGGGGATGGCGTGCAGTGTTTATGCGGCTCAGTACCTGATGGAGGCTTTGTATGAAAGCGGGCGGACCGATGCGGCACTGCAGCGGTTAACCTCTAAGGATATTCGCAGCTGGTACAACATGCTTCGGGTTGGGTCAACTATCACACTTGAAGCGTGGGATGACAAGTTTAAACCTAACCAGGACTGGAACCATGCGTGGGGGGCTGTGCCGGGTAACATCATTCCAAGATACCTGCTTGGGGTTCGTCCTTTGGAGGCGGGTTTCGGTAAAATTCTGATCCAGCCGCAGCCGGCATCGCTGAAAAAGGCGACGGCCACTATCCCGACGATACGCGGGACAGTAGGCGTATCATTCGAGAACAAACCTCAGGGGGCGTTCACGTTGAAGGTTGATGTCCCGGTTAATGTTGTTGCACGCGTAGGTTTGCCTGTAGGAGATAAGCAAACGAAAACGCTAACAGTTGACGGAAAGAGGGTAAAAGCACAGCTTAAAGACGGATACCTGTTCGTAGATGGAATCGGCAGCGGAACGCATACATTGATCCGCAAATAAACAAGGAGCGGCGTGGGGAAAAAAAGCACTTTTACCCAAGCTACTTGTCTAAATATGACATAGCCGGTAATTCTTAAAGCGGGCTCATCGCTTCGGCTCTAAAATCATTGTACAACAGACTTACGAGCGAGGTATTTTTATTAACTCAAACTGACCGAAAACGGGCTAGAAAACAATATAAACCACTACAACTAAAGAGTTTACGTGTTATCTTTTTTTTAATAAAATAGCCTCGGCCCGCGTTGAGCGAAGCGAAATCCGCCGTAGGCGGAAAACCTTGTTTTTCATTTTTGATTTATTCAACACAATTTGAACCAACTTTTTGGGAGTTGAACCAATTTTTTAAAATGTAGCGATTAGTTTATTTTGCTTCCTTAATTTTTTGATGCTTTCCATTATGCTTCTTCTGGTTATTACTTCCGGGTAATCCTTTGCGATTTTGGCTAGTCGGTTGATGCTTGCTTTGTCGCCTATGCGGCCTATGGCTATTGCTGCTTGCTGACGCACGCTTGGGGCGTTGTCGAAATTTTCCAGGGCTGCAAATAATGCCGGCAGTGCTTTCTTTTGCTTTAGCATTCCGAGTGACCATGCGGCGGCTGGGCGGAAAAATGGACGCCAACCCTTGTAGATTATGTGCGTTGGCGGGGTGTTCAGGCCGAGGGATGTTTCTGTCGGTTCGTTTTGCAGTATGTCAAGGAGTAAATCGGCTGAGGCTTTATCTTCAATCTTGCCCAGAGCTCTGATCAGGTAGAAACAGCACCAGTTTCGTTTCTCGGAATCTTTGCCGGATCTGTATTTGCTTATCAGGTTTGCGATTTGGCCGGCGTGTTTTTTGTCGTTGCAAACGACAGAGAGTACCTGTGCGGCTCTTGCTTGAGCGGAGTATTTTCGGATATGGCCCTGGGCGTGGGGGGAGAGGCTTACCGCAGCTGCCAGGGCGTTATTTGGTTTTGGTTTGGTGTTTGCCAGGACTGCCAGGCATGCCTGGATCACGTTTTCTGATTGTCCGGCGGCGGCGATTATTCGCTGCGATAATGCTTCGTAACTATCCAGCTCGTAAAGAAGCCCGCGATCTTTGTCGGCAGGGATTGACTCTATGATCTTTGCAACTAACGGCTGTGTGTTTTTTGTTTGCATGCGGTCGAACGCTTCGAGCATGCGGTAGTGCAGAATGGAGGAATGGCAGCCCATTAGCCAGCTGTGCTCTGCGGTGCGGAAAACATAGTCACTGAAACTGTTTAATTTCGCGAATGCCGATAGCAAGGCTTTCTCGGCGTTGGGCGAGCCAATCAGGCCCAATGCCTCGGCGGCAGTTGCGGAGATATATATTGGTTTCTGGCCGTAGCCAAGCTCGTGGAATCCGCCGCCGCCCTTTTTTGTCAGGTTGTCGTTCATTATGGATGTGAGCAGTTCGATAGAGTCGGTGTCTTTGAGGAAACCGAGGGATCGCATTGCTGTGATAAGAACTCGCAGCTGGGCGTTGGAGTTGTCGGTGAGGTATTTGCGGATCGCACTTGTTGCTTTATTGCCGCCGATGTGTCCCAGGGTTTGTAGTGCCGTTATTGTGTCTTGAGGGTCGGTGGTGGTTGTTGACAGCGTTGTGATGAGCTTGGCTTCAATAGCAATCCAGTCCGGTTTTTTCCATGAATCTTTGTTGCCGGTCGCGGTGAGGTGGGCAAGTGCGAGGCGGATGGCGTTTTTGACTGTGGCGTTTGAGTTTTTTAATGCGGCATAGAGCGATGCGACTGCCTTGCGATTTCCGCAGGCCGATAGTGATAATGCGGCGGCGGTTCTTATCTCAGGGCTTTTTTCGTTAAGTAATGCATTGCTTAAGACTGGTACAAATTTTCGGTCGTGAAGGATGCCCATTCGGCGGATCGCTGACAATCTGATATTGATATTTGTATCTTTTGCTTCGTTGATCAATTGTTCGGCAGTTGTTGGCAGATTAATCGCGGCTGCTTCGCGGAAGCGTTCCATCTGTAAATTCAGTACTCCGCCGTTTGCGCCGTTGTTTGCTCTGAAGCGGTGGGGGTTTCCCTGGGCAAGAAGTTTTAGCGGCCTGGACATTATTGCCTTTGACAATCTCATTGCTGCCGGGGCACTTGAAGCGGGCGCGTGACAGCCTACGCATGCGCGTTGCTCGCCGGGACGAACGTATATCCATGACATCTCGTTGACGATGGGTCTGCCCTCGGCGTCCACTGCCTGCATGGCGAGGGGGCGGTCAGCTGGGACTTCGACATAGAATGACCCGTCAGAGGCGAGGGGGACGGTGCCCAGCTCGACGGCTTCTGTGCCGATGTGGGCATAGATTGTCTTTGTTGGTTCGAGGGTGAACGGCTGGCCCTCGTAGATCCTGACGGCCTTGACTCGTTTGAGGTCTGCCGAGTCGTGCTGGGTGTTCAGGACGTTTTGGCAATAGAGGAATCCGGTTTTGCTGAGGCTGCGGTCGGCAACAGGGTCGACCATGGACGGCCTTAGCATTGGCCTGGTCCTTTGGGCGAGGTGGACTACTGAATGGATGTCGTCTTTGGCATAACCTTTCGTTATATTTGCCGCATTGCCATCCGGCATGTTCAGGTTTTCGGCGGCGAGTATTTCGGTTATTTCTTTAGTCGTCGGGTCAAAAACCAGCAGCCTTGTTCGTTTTATGGAGGTACACAGCAAACGGCTGTCGGGCAATGGGGACATGTCGTACGGGATAAAACCATTTACCAAAGGCTCACCCGTAGCCGACAATGAAGTTACAACGCCTTTCTGGTTGATCGCTACTACCTTTCCGTCGGGCAGGGGGGCAACACTGCCTACGCCATACTGTCTGAGCCATCTGGAATTGGCCTCGGCGCCGACATTTTTTTCATATTTGATGGGCCCGCGTCCGGGACCGATGATTACCTGTCCGCCCGTTCCGTCCATGCGGACCTGGTGGAGGTGGGTCTCGACCTTTGCACGCTCGAAGAAATTATCCGATCTGATAAATGTTAGCGATCCGCTCGCCGTTACGCGCGGTTCACGGTCGGCTACGATGTGGTAGGTAATCGGTAAAATGTTTTTTCCGTCGGCGTCACAACCAAACAACGATGAAGCGAACTTGGCATGATATTCTTCACGAGAACCGATGCGTGTCGAGCTAAAGACGATGCGGCCGTCGGGCAGTTCTACCGGGTCATAGTCATGGAACGGGCCGTCTGTCAACTGGCGGAGATTACTGCCGTCCGGGCTAACCGCGTAGATGTGATAGTACGCCTGGCCCTTTTTGGCGAGCGAGAAATAGACTGTCTTGCCGTCATAGGAAACGCTGGGCGATCCGAGGACTCCGCCTTCGGCATCGCATAAGACTGTCAACTTGCCATCGGGCTTAAATGGAATGAGGCTGATCAACTGGCGGCCTATCGCCGACGGAGTAGGCGGGTCCATCTCGAAGTACGCGCGGCTGCCGCGGATATTCTGAATATAATTGTTTTTGTCGTGATGAACGAACCGCAGGTGACCACGAACAAAGACTACTCCATTGGCAAATATATCATCCTTAAAAGCAGTTTCCTTCTTGTAAACAACCGGCCGAGCAGGAGGTTTTCTTTTTACAGTGGATTTGCCGAAAGCAACATTGCCCCAGGGCCGGCATCCATATTCGCCTGCAACTTTAGATTTTATCCAGGTTTCGCCCGGGGTAAAGCCTGTCTCGTTCCAGCCCTTTTCTTTTTTGGCGTTACTTATCCATCCGGCATCGCTGGAAAGCTCAAACTTTTTGCCGTTTTCAAATACGACCTTCATCTTGACGATCAAACCGGCCGGTCCGACAAGTGTATTAACGGCTTCTACGGCGATCGCGTTCTGCTCGATAATGAGATGTTTGCTTATGTCGATTTTCTTCGGGCGGTTCCAGGCGCTATTGTCGGGGTCGCTTTGTCCGACTTTTTTGCCGTTGATAAAAAGCGTCCACAGATTATCGCATGTAATAATGACCTCGCCGGAGACGGGTTTAGAGCCAGCTGGAAACTGAAACCCTTTGTGGAAATAAATAGTCTCGGCCGGAGCACTTGTCGCTGGATTTGCTGCTGAACCGCCCCATATCCACTTGGCTTGTTTGAAATTGATGGGCTTATCTTTGTCGGCCCCGCAAGCAACCGATGAGGCAATAAGAATCGCCAGAATTAGAAAAATAATCTTGCCGGAAAGGAAATTAACGTATCTTTTCTTGTTCATTACGCCACCTTACAAAAGAAAATTGCTTAACTTTAGATATATTAGCCGAATAAGCCGTTAAAGTCAATAGGACGCTGCATCGGCATGAAATATTGCGGGTATTACCCAAAAACGACTCTATGAGCATACTGGCCCCCTGAAGAAGCGAGACACTTGTTAGGGTGTATGTTATGATGTATTTCTCCGGTGTAATGAGCCGTAGGCGAATGAAACCGGAGAAATACACTCGAAAACTTGAAAGGAGTCTAATATGGGTAGAAGAAGTGCAGCGTTTAACACCCTCGCTGCCGCTTAAAATTGACTTGATTTTAAGGGAGCACTACGGTCTTCAGCAGAAAGACAAAAAAACCCAAAAAGCCCAATAACCCAAAAGCCCAAAAGCCCCAAAGTCCAAAAGCCCAAAAGTCCCAAAACCCAATAACCCAAAAGCCCAAAAGCCCCAAAGTCCAAAAGCCCAAAAGTCCCAAAACCCAATAACCCAAAAGTCCAAAAACCCCAAAGTCCAAAAACCCAAAAGCCCCAAAGTCCAAAAACCCAAAAGTGCGCGCTATGTCGACGAGCGACATTCCGGGTCAACATATACTATTGGCCCTGTAACTTGTCTTTATCTGCAGTTTTTGGGATGAAAAAGCAAAATCAAAAAACGAGATTGTATTGCGGCAAACAGGCTCGCGGCACCTCGGGGGCTATGGTTTTTCGGCGAGCATTATTGCTCTTATCGGGGCTGGGTGTCCCTCTATTGTTAGGTTTTCGTTTTGCTTGTCCAGATAGTCTGGCAAGGATTCGTAGTGCATCCACTCTGTGCTGCGTTGTTCTTTGGTGGTTGTTTTTGTTATGTCTATTATCCTTGCGTTGACGAATCCGGCGGCCTCTACCCATTTTTTAAGAAGGGCCGGCGACGGTATGTTCCAAACGTTTCGCATCTTTCCGTATCTGCCTTCAGGTACGAGCATTTCTTCGCCGTCGCTTTCGATTACCAGGGTTTCGAGCACCAGTTCACCGCCGGATTTCAATGCCCCCTTAAGTCGTTCGATATGTTCGGCCGCATCCTTGCGGTGATACAGTACCCCCATCGAAAAAACCGCATCAAAGCAATGAGCGTCTACAGGCATCTCGTCAATACCCAGCGGCAGTACGGAGGCCATATCAGTCTGCACATATTTATTCAATAGCTGAAATTGTGTCACAAACAGCAGCATAGGGTCGATCCCAACAACAGCTGTTGCACCTGCTCCGAGCATTCTCAAACAGTGATACCCGTTGCCGCATCCAACATCCAAAACGGTTTTGCCGGCAAGTGGTTTGATGCAGCCGATAAGCCTTTGCCATTTCAGATCGGACCGCCATTCGGTGTCGATCTTAATGCCGAACAGCTCAAACGGCCCCTTACGCCATGGGTGCAGTTTCATCAGGTTTTCGATGATTTCAGGTCGCAGTTTCGCGTCAACGTCGCCGGCGCTGCCAATGCCGACAGTGTCGCTGCTGAGATCAATAGCCAAACCATCAACTGCCGGAAGCGCCTCTATCGCGGCAAACCATTTTGCCAGGTCGCCATGTTTAAGGTTTACAAAATAATTCTCGATCCCAGGCGCAATATCAGCGGCAAATTTTTCCAGCCCTGAATTGCCCAGATGGGTTAAGAATTTTTGGAAATCTATTTTCATTTGAACGCTGCAAGTGAGACAAAGTTAAAGCATTTAAACCATACGTAGGACTTTTTGAATCCCGCCTCGGAAAGTCGTTTCTGGTGCGTTTTCAGGGTGTCCGGGATCAGTACGTTTTCCAGCGATTTTCGTTTCTGGCTGACCTCCATATCGCTGTAACCGTGCAGTTTTTTAAAGTTATGGTGCATGCTGATCTGGAAGTCGTCTTCGTCGCTGTCTTCATAGGCGATCTTTTCGGAAAGGACCAGCACGCCGCCATCGTTGGTTCCGTCGTAAATCTTTTGTATCATTTCATCACGTCTTGTGGGCGCAAGAAACTGGAGTACGAAATTCATTACGGCGACAGAGGCGTTTTCGATCTTCATGTCGAGTATATCTGACTGAATAATATCGACAGGCACATCGCAAGAGTCCGCCTCAACGATCTTGCGGCATTTCTCGACCATCGCCGCCGAATTGTCAACGGCGGTAATGCGGCAGTTGTCGGCAGCGATCCCATGCCGCATCGCCAGCGTCGAAGCACCCAGCGAACACCCCAGGTCATAGCAATTGCTCCCGGCGGAGGCGTACTGTTCGGCGATAACCTTCGTCATTGCGATAACGGTAGCATACCCCGGCACAGACCGCTGGATCATATCATCAAAGACCGACACAACCTGCTCGTCAAAAACAAAATCCGAAATACGCTCACGGTACTCAGAAAAAATACGATCACTTTTATTGTTACTCATGCAAAAAATCCGCTAAAAATCAAATCATTTCTCAGCCCATAAGTCTATCACAAATTCGCAAAAAATGAGACATCATTTTTTATATAAACGGACAATTTGGTCGATTTTCGGGATTTGAGAGGTTTTTTACATAAGTCACGAAAGGAAGAATTTAACTCGATCTTCAAGATCGCTGTCTTTTATCGTCTCTTTTGCTTCGTTTAGTGCGCCGGTTTTTGCGTTGTCGGCGCCGGTCATTATTTTATAGGCCTGCTGCCGCTCGCCGTCTATCGTTTTCATCTGCCCTGTAAGACCGATGTCGGCGATCGCGCTGTGGGCGCATCCGTTGGGGCACCCGGAGATCGCGATGGTCTTGTCAGTTCCAGAGCCTTTTAATGCCTTAGATAATCTTGCCGCTGCTTCGGGGCAGTTTGCAAGTCCGTTAGGGCACGTCGTATTTCCCGGGCAAGCGATGATCATCGGCAGATCGGTGAACGCCTGCAATTCGCTCGGAAGTTCAAAGCTGTTTTCCGAGTAGATGTCAATGCCGTGGCTCAGATTAATCCGGATGTGGGCGCCGGCGTCCTGCACTGCTTTGGCCAGCGACAGGGCGTCTTGGACGTCCAGGTTACCGGCGATGGTTTGGATAGTCGCGATTTTAGTTGTTGCCAACCCCTTACTCAGCCGCTGCTGCTGCACTTGCGGCAGTTTCTTTTCCCCGTCGAAATATTCATTGAGCAGTTCCACAAAGGCCGCATCGCCCAGGCGTTGCCTTACGTGACGCAATCTTGCCTTGCGGCGGTTTTCACGGTCGCCATGCTCTGCAAACAATTTCGCTGCCGCCAGTCCCAAAGGGATCACTTCGTCAATCGAAAGTTCCTCGAAAAGTACGATGCCGGTTTCTGGTTTTGGTCCGAGCGAGCCTGCGCCTACTACCTTTACTGTATCTGCCGATGTTGCTATAAATGCCAGGCAGTTGGCGTATGGTCTCGACTTCGGATCTGCGCAGCCCGCAAAGCTGACCTTGAACTTGCGGTGCATCTGGTCGAGAACGTCGCTTTGGCCGAATGCCTGCTTCATCTGTATAGCCAGCGGTTCTACGTCCCAGGCGTCGGCGTTAAACTTGCAGCACGGGCAGACCGTTATATTTCTAAGGCTGTCACTGCCGGCGCCGAACGTGGCGAATCCGACAGCCTCAATTCTGTCGAGCACCGTCTGTGCATCTGCGTCGGCGACATTGTGAAACTCAATGTCCTGCCTCGTAGTCAGGTGCAGGGGGGTTGAGCCTGTTAGTTCTATCGCGATTTCCGCGATTTGCCGAAGCTGGTCAGCTGTTATATTTCCGGCGAATATTGGTATTCTCTGCATAAAGAGACCTTCCTGTTTTTGCGGGTATGTTCCGAAAAGTTTTGTAGGTTTCGGGTTGATCCGATTTTCAAATATTGTGTCAGTCATAGCGATTTATCCTTTGTTCTAAAAACGCGGGAGCGCAAGCTCCCCCGATCTGATTCAACGAAAAGATTAATGCCCAAAAGTCTCACAAACCTAAACGCCTTTTCTCTATATTTTTAATCCGCGTAATCTGCGTAATCCGCGGATAAATTCATTTACTTCTCCCTTTTTTACAAATAATACTCCGGCAGATAGTTCCGTTCCGTCAGCAGTTTCGCGATCGCTGTCGCTGATTGCTCTGTATTTGAACCGGAGTCCAGATGCAAGTCAAGCTTTGAATCGGTTAGTGTTTCAGAGTCTATGCCTACTACCAGCGATTGGCCCGGATGGTTCAGCCTTTTCAGGATCGACAGTTCATATTCTTCCAGCTCGCTTACCGTCGCAATCATGATCATCCCGGCATCTGTGAAGAGGTGCGAGATTTCGCCCAGCCGCCTGATGTATTCGTCGCGAAGGTTTTCGTTGTCTATGTCGCTGTCTATTCCAAGCAGTGAGTTGTCCAGGCCCAGGTAGTAGACGTGTCTTCCGGCCTCGAAGAGTTTTTCTTCGAGCTTCTGGGCCACGCTTATTTTACCGGTTCCCGCCGGTCCGCTTATTACGACGAGCGTGGATTTCTGGCCGCAGCGTTCAGCACGTTTCAGTGGAGTGATCCGGCTTCGCTGCCAACTCTTTTCACGCTGGATAACGTGGGCGGTGATCAGGTCGTTGCTGTTTTCTTCAGCTTCGAGGATTACGCCGCCGCCTGCGATCTGATAGTTGTCGATCAGCACGAAACGGCCAGTCTGGGCGATGTCTGCCGATAGATCAAAAGCAATCGGCTTAACGGTTTCCAGAACACACTCTGTCACGTCATGCCGCTCGATATGAGAGCGGTTGTTTTCAGTGGAAAGATCCGACGCGTCCAGTACGGTGTTAATGCTTTTTAGCCACACCGGAACCCTCGCCGTCGCCAGCTTTAATATGTAGCGCTTATTAAAGATAAGCGGCTCTTTGCCCAGCCAGAACAGGCTTGTCTTAAGCTGAGTCGATATCTTCGGTGCAGGCTCATCCGCCCTGGAGACTATCTCGCCAGGCTGGATATAGATCTGCTTTTCCATCGTAAACCCGGTTGACTGGCCGGCGAAGGCACTGTTTGTACTCGGTGCGTTGAACACTTCAATGGTGGAAACTTTCGACCGTTTTCCGGACGGGTAGAATACTACCTCGTCGCCGACATTCAGAGTGCCGGTTTCGATGTTGCCGGCGATTATCCTGCGGTCGTCATCCTCCTCGGTGAATTTGTAGATGTCCTGAATGGGAAGACGCAGCGGCTGATCGACCGGTGCGGGCTCTTTTTTAAACTCATCAAGAGACTGCAAAATCGTCGGCCCGTCGTACCAGCTCATTATTTTACTGGGTGTGGCGATGAAGTCTCCGTCGCGGGCGCTTACCGGTATGAACCGTTCGGCTTTGACGTTTATCTGCGATAGGAAGTCGGTGTATTCCGCGCATACCGCGTTGAATACGTCTTGTGAGTGGTCGACCAGGTCCATCTTGTTGACCGCGACGACGATCTGCTTAATGCCAAGCATGCTAAGCAGGTAACCGTGCCGGCGTGAGTTTTCCTGTACGCCTTCGTAGGCATCGATCAACAGAACGGCCGCTTCTGCACGGGCAGCTCCGCTGATCATGTTTTTCAGGAACTCGATATGCCCGGGTG
Organism: Planctomycetota bacterium; assembly: GCA_019456225.1. Taxonomy (GTDB): domain Bacteria; phylum Planctomycetota; class Phycisphaerae; order Sedimentisphaerales; family Anaerohalosphaeraceae; genus VRUI01. The sequence continues at coordinate 60,882 of VRUI01000017.1, forward strand.
CGTCGATCAGGATATACTCGCGTTTGTCGGATTTAAAGAAGCATCTCGCAGAATCAATAGTTATCCCCTGTGCCTGCTCATCTTTTAACGCGTCCAGCAGAAAAGCATATTCGAATGGTCGTGCGTTCTGTGCGCAGCGGGCCTTAACCTCTTCAAGCTTTCCCTGCGGAAGCGAGTTTGTATCGGCCAGCAGCCGACCAACGAGAGTACTTTTGCCATGGTCAACATGCCCAATAATCACAATATTCATCTTCTGGCGATCGCTAAACTCCTGCGATTGCTCGATTGATAAATTCTCAAATTCTGTTGTATTATTCATAATTCGATATTCCTTAGTTGCCTGCAATATACTTTCAGGGTGGCACCTTCAAGCGAAGCTTGTGGGTGCTCTGTGTCAAACACCCACAAGCCTGCGGCTTGAAGGTGCCACCCATTATTTCTTTTGGCAAGATGCCGGTAGTTTCTTTACATATAACCGTCACGTCGCAGTGTTTCCAAACCACCGCCGTCTTCGGCGTCTTGCTGGCGGCCGGAGCGTTCGGCAATGTCAGCGAACTTTCCGCCTGCCAGTTCGTCAATTATTTCCTGTACGTTCTTTGCCGTCGAATCCACTGTCCCGGTACAAGGGGCGCATCCTAATGACCTGTAGCGTTTTCCGTTTCCATTGTCAAAATACAGGTCGATTATGGGGATGTTTTCCCTCTGAATGTATTGCCAGATGTTCAGTTCTGTCCAGTCGAGCAGGGGGTGTATCCGTATATGTGTCCCCGGGGCAAAATCCGTGTTAAACTGGTTCCATAGTTCCGGCGGCTGTTCGGCGATGTCCCATTCGCTGTGATGGTCGCGCGGCGAGAAGTACCGCTCTTTGCTTCGGCTGCCTTCTTCGTCTGCGCGGGCCCCGACTATTACGCCGGTAAACGCCTGCGGGTTCTCGTCCAGTTCGTATTTGCCGGTTTTATGGTTCATAACCTGCCGTGGCCAATCGCCGCTTAGCGTGTGTTTGAGCGGTTCGCTTTTTAGCTTTTTGCAGCATGCGATTCGGTCGAGATTACCATCGGGAAAAGTCTGCTTGCTTTCGAGAGCTTTAGTGTTTTGGCCGACGATCATGTGGAGATTCCACTCTAAAGCGAAGCGGTCGCGGTACTCGATCATTGACGGTATCTTGTTGCCCGTATCAATGTGCATCAGCGGGATCGGGACATGCCCGAAGAAAGCTTTGCGAGCCAGCCACAACAGAACGGTGCTGTCCTTACCGATAGACCACAGCATCACAAGATCCTTAAAAGACCTGTAAGCCTGCCGAAGTATATAAACGCTCTGAGCTTCCAGAACATCAAGTTGAGTCATAGTATTTTCCATAATTAATTATCATCCCCAAAATATAATTCTTTATTTGGCAACAAGTTACATTAAAAACCATATAATACTAACTTCTGCCTTTATTTCTCTTTTTTTTAAAATCTTTTCTCTTATCTCTCTCTTTTCCTCGTTTTCCTCTGTGGCAAAATAACCGCCAGAAACAAAACTGCCATAACAAAAGTTGCAAGCAGTATTCCACAAATCAAACAACGCTGTTTTTTACTTCATTATTCGATATTCCGTGTTGGATATTGGATATTTATTTTTTTCATTTAAGATGAAGCCCGCATTCCTTATGTTCGGGTTTTTCCCACCACCAACGGCCCGCACGAATATCCTGGCCGTCTTCAACCGCCCTTGTGCACGGTGCGCATCCGATGCTTGGGTATCCCTTATCGTGCAGGGCGTTGTAGGGAACTTTGTTTTCTCTTATGTAGTCCCACACCTGCTCGGTCGTCCAGTCAAGCAGCGGCGACAGTTTGATCACATTAAAATTGCTGTCCCACTGGATGGGCTCGAGGTCTTCCCTTGTGACCGACTGTTCTTTGCGAAGGCCGCATATCCAGACCTGCACGTCTTTCAGTGCACGTTTAAGCGGTTCGATCTTTCTGATGTGGCAGCAGTTTTTGCGGTTTTCCAGGCTATGATAGAAGGAGTTTGGCCCGTGATCCAGCAGCATTTGTTCTATCAGCCGGCTGTCTGGAAACATCATTCTAATATTGATGTCGTATTTGTCGTTAGTTTTTTCGATGACATCATAAGTCTCTTGCGGCAGACGGCCGGTGTCAAGAGTGAATATCTCTGTTGTCGATTTTATCTTGCATATCATGTCTGTAAGCACCTGGTCCTCTGCGGCCATACTGGAGGAAAAGGCGACTTTGCCCTGGTAGTCCCGCAGGAAGTATCCCAGCAGGTCCTGGGCCGAATATCCGGCAAGCTCGGTTTTCAAGTGTTCCAGTGACGATGATTTTTGTTCTTTTGCCATTATGATTCTTCTTTCTATATCTGGTAGTCGGGCTCTTTCATTTTTCCAAAGTTCGAACGAATCCACGCTCGTTCATGTAAATAGTATGCCGCAAATTTTATAAACGTATCCAGCAGACCGATCTTAGCGGCAGTTTCAACCGATCCGATCATTATCCAAGAGACCAAAAATGTAACAAAAGTGGCAATAACACGCCAACTCAGTGCCTTGGCAATACTTCTTCTATGTGATTCCATTGTTACCCCTGTAATCCTATGTCCTGGTAGGATATAGTGTCAAAAAAAACTAAATAATATAATTTGCGACATATTCGGCTCTGTTTTTCAATTCTTCGTCAAGCATGTCTTTTAGTGTCATCTCTTCGCAGATCTCGCTAATTGCCTGATTTATTCTGCTTATTGCGTGTTTTAAGACGAAATCACCCCTGTGTTTTGGCTGCATATTAGGCGGTTCAAAGCTCTCAGGCGATTTCTCTAAAAAACGTATTACCTGGGCTATCGTTATCGCCTCAGGCGATTTGGCAAGCAGGTATCCGCCGGATTTGCCCCGTACAGAGCGAACAAACCCGCCATGTTTCAGATCGTTGAGTATGATCTCCAAAAAGCGAGACGGTATTCCCTGAGCCTTTGCAAGTGTTCGTACGCAAACCGGAGCACTTCGGCGTCGCAAAGCAAGCTCGAACAGGGCCTTAATCGCATAGCTGCTCTTTTTCGAAATATTAAAATAAGTAAGCGTCATATTTATACCTCACTAAACCAATCGGAATACTAGTATACCCAGCTTTAAAGAATTGTCAAGAGATAATTTAAAAAATAAATAAATAAGGTAATCCGAAATTTTGACCCTTTAAATGTATTATACGTATATATAAGTAGAGAATTCTTTGAAAGGGTAGAAAAATGAATAAATTACACGTAAAAGACATGATGCACAGGGCTCATATGCCCCATATGCACAGGCCTCATATCCCAACAGCACATCAAATGGTGCTCAAAACTGAGCATCTCCTCAAGGATCCGAGGTTTTGGGCAATTCTGGCAATGGCAGCTGTAACAGCGCTGGTGATCACAATGGCAATATTGACAAGGCCTTCGGGCGGTCCCACACCGATGCCGACAACCCCGATCATTCCTGCCCCATATATTTATTGAGTGATAGAGGCCTCTTTCAATAACTGCGGTGATCCGGCTGGAGTTGGTGCTTTCGCAGGGTATGTTTTTATATGTTGAGCAACTCGATATGTGCCGATACAATGCATTAGCATTAGCAGCTTTTTACTTTCAATGCGCCTTTAGGCATTGCTGATTTAGACTGTTAACCCTGTCACTGTCAGTGCGTCTTAAGTGGAAATAGCATGGAGAAAAACGAAAACAAGAGTCATGCCGAACTGGCCTGTCAGGTAGACGAATTGACGCTCCGTTTGCAAGAGATCGAGGATTCACTTTCGCAGGCTCCATCTGGTTTGGACGCTGGCTCGCCATCTCGTTTGGAGAAAAATCTGATTCGTTCGCAGTACTCTATCGAGCACGCTACAGACGCGATTTTCTGGGTAAACTCCGAAGGTCGTTTCGAGTATGTCAATAACTCCGCCTGCCAGTCGCTTGGTTACACCCGTCAGGAACTGCTCGAGATGTCGATATTTGATATTAACCTTTATTTTTCCAGCGACTCATGGCCCGACCACTTCAAGCAGGTCGCCCAGGAGGGTTCTCTTCTGATAGAAGCTCGCCATCGCGGCAAAAGCGGCAAGGTCTTTCATGTCGAAACAGTCTTCAAATATGTCAAATCCGACGGCGTCGAATACAACTGTGTTTTTGCCAGGGATATTTCCAAGTATAAAAAAACCGCCCTTGCCCTGTATCTCAGCGAGCAGCGTTTTCGCGCTATCGCTGACTACACCTATGACTGGGAACTCTGGCTAAGTCCCGGCGGCAGGGTGCTTTGGACCAACCCGGGTGTCGAGAGGGTTTGCGGGTATACCGTCGATGAATCCATGGCGATGTATGATTATCCGATGTCGATTATATGCGAAGAGGACAGGCCTCCAGTCAAGCAGGCTTTCAAGCAGGCCGATGAAGGTAAATCCGGTTCCGGCCTGGAAGTTCGCCTCAAACGCAAGGACGCCCAGATCATCTGGGTCTCGATTTCATGGATGCCGATCTACGACCATAAGGGTATTTCGCAGGGTTTCAGGGCAAGCATACGTGATATTACTCTTCGCAAAAATGTCCAGCTGGAACGCGAGGAACTCTTAAAGACGCTTGAGGCAATAAATGAGGAACTGGAGAGCGTTGTTTATGTAAGCTCTCATGATCTTCGAACCCCGCTGGTAAATATACAGGGTTTTGGCGGCGAGCTTGCATTAAACTGCACGGAGATCAGGGAGCTTTTTGGACATATCGACATGCCCCATGCAGACCGCATCCGCCTTGATGAGATATTGGATATAGAGATTCCCCAGGCGCTCGATTTTATCTCGTCAAGCGCAAAGAGGATCGATTCGCTTCTTGAAGGTCTCTTAAAGCTCTCCCGCATCGCGAGGGACCCGCTCGTTATTGAGCCGCTGGATATGAATCAGCTTGTCACCGGTATCCTTGTCAACATTGAGCACCAGATTCATGCTAGTGATGCTGTCGTTACGGTAAGCGATCTTCCGAAGTGTAATGCCGACAGCATTCAGGTCAGCCAGATTTTCACAAACATTATTGATAACGCTCTGAGATACCTCGATCCGCAAAGGAAGGGCCGAATCCACATTTCCGGAGTTTCACGCGATGGCTTCAGTGAATACTGTATCGACGACAACGGCATGGGGATCGCCGACGAATATGCAGACGTCGTATTCGAGATTTTCCAGCGGGTCAGCCATGATAATCTCAAAGCCGGCGAAGGCCTCGGCCTGACAATAGTGAAGCGCCTAGCCGCCAGAAACAACGGAAAAGTATGGCTAAAATCAGAGCCGGCAGCAGGATCAAATTTCTACATAGCATTACCAAAAACAAACTAAACATTCCCGCCACTTTAGTTTACCCCGCAGTTGGACCAATAAAAAAAGCGAGGCAGATATTAAATCTACCCCGCTTAATTGAATACTTACTAATATTTATTCAGTCTTTAATCTGAATTTACAAAAAGAAAACCATAAAAAACATTTACTCACATTGGGTAAGAAAGTTTGCTGCTAATATTGTCGTGTCCAGTCCATCGACAAAACCGTCACGATTTGCATCCGCCGCCGGGTCATAGTTGGCATCGCCAATACTGCTTAGAAATGCATTAATAAAATACTCAGTATCAAGACCATCTATAAAACCGTCACCACTAGCATCGCCATCGGCCTGACAATCATTGCACCAAGAATCTGGCCTACCGGCATCAACCCATATATCATATGCATTTGGATCTGTAGTTGGGAAACAAATATAATACTCATCGGCACCCATATCTATGGCCAGTCCCATTTCACGATCTTCGCCATCGATGTCAACTTCATTAGGATCGGCAATAAAATTAGGATCACCGGAGTCAATACATGGAGAATTGGCATCAAGATGATAATCGGAGGATGGATTACTAAACACAGGGTCCGAGTCAATGTTATTTCCGCCGTCTGTCCCAAGTGATGAGTCCCAACTTGCAGTGCCCCCTGAATCCTCTATGTCACAGAATGAGAAAGTCGCAGTGGATGTAATACTCTTTACTTGAGAGCTAACGCTTGAAGAAGTATTTCCCCATAGTACAGAATTAGCGATGGAAGCTTGAGAACTTCTATTGGGATCTGAACCTTCATCTAAATGAATCCCTCCTCCTATACTACTACCCGTCGCACTGTTATTAACAATCGTACAATTATCAACTGTAATATCGGAACGATTATAGACGTAAATTCCACCATAGTACGCTGTATTGTCAGCGATCAGGCAGTTACGTATAGTTGCGAAAGAACTTTCCATATAAATTCCACCATAGTACGCTGTATTGTCAGCGATTAGGCAGTTACGTATAGTTGCGAAAGCTCCTTGCAAATAAATTCCACCTGCGCCATTAGTTGATGAGTTGTCATTAATTGTGCAATTGGCAATATCTAACTCCACAAAATTGGTGCAAAATATTGTGTGGTTACCTGTATTGCTTTCAAAACTTGAATCTGTAATACAAAAATAGCCGCCCAAAGTATTGTATATCGCACTACCTAAGTTTGTGGTGCTATTATTTGCAAAATTACAGTTATTTGCATATATTATTCCAGCATTTGCTACTGCACCTCCATTTTCACCTGATTGATTTTCTATAAAATTGCAGTCGTCAAAAACAAGCGTGGCTAAATTAACTCCTGCGCCACCCATAACAGCGCTATTATCATAAAAAATACAATCCGTTACATTTGCAAAACTGTTATCAAAACTCGCCAAAGCCCCGCCGGCAGATGCATAGTTATTTTCGAAAACACAGTCAGTAATTGTTAAGTCATTCCCGTCGAAGTAGACTGCGCCACCTGCATAACTTACATAAGGTCCAGTATTATTGTCAATATAACCATTGATCATAGTAATGCCGCTTATAACGGAGTATTTACCAGCATTATTATTAATTGTAAATGCCCTGTGATTATTGGGGTCAGTACCCTCGCAATTAATAGTACAATTGTCAGGACCGTTTAAACTTTCAATAGTGAGTATTTTTCCGGCAAAGCTGATATCGCGATTTCCACTTCCCGTATAAGTACCATTAGCAAGTACAATGTGATCAAAATCATTAGCATCATTTACTGCAGCCTGAATAGTACTATAAGCAGATGGCACATTTCTAACTGTACAACTGCCTGTGTTAAATGATCGGCAAGTCGTATCTGTGTATTCATGGTCGACTCTGTCAGTCAGGGTTATTTTGTAATAGTAATTTGTGCTTTCCAGCAATGGGTGTAAAATAAACTCATGGTTTTCGTCAATTTCTGCTGTAATTATTTCTTCAGTGAGATCATTACAGTCTGTGCCATAGTTGACTTCGACGATGCAATCTTCATCGGCAGTAATACTTATAACCGCTACGTCGCCATAGGTATCAACCTGAACACTATCAACAGATGGGGTTGTACAATCGATAGTTGCGGTGTAGTTAGGATCCGGGTCCGATGGGTTTCCGTCTCCATAATCCAGATCATGATATGTTACCGTAATAGTATTTGCGTCAGAAACCTGCAAAGTTCCATCTTGAGTTGAAACAGTATCAGATTCAAGTGTTATGCTGGCTGAAAAGAAACCACCAGACGTTTCTGTTAATGTTAGCGTTTCTGTATCACCATTACTGGAGGTTACGGTTACATTTTGTGTCTCTTCCCCATCAAGGTCTTCATCTATCAAGGTAATGTTTGCCGCACTTGAGCATGAATAAATATCCTGATCAAAATAAACAATACCTGCTGAAGGTATTGCATCGTTGACAGCATTATCAAGATTCAAACGTATTCCTGGAAACCAGTTTGCGTCAGGAATTGTATCCGAACTATCAACTAGCAAATCGTTCACATCGTCAGGTGTTAATGATGGATTTACTGATAGAATCAAAGCACACGCCCCGGAAACATACGGGCAAGCCATTGATGTCCCTGAAGCGATTGTTGTGTAATCATTGTAAGTAGTTCCAAGAGAAGTACCGGTTGCCCTTAGCGACAATATATCAACCCCCGGAGCAGCCAAATCTACCCAGCTGCCATAATTAGAAAAGGTGGCCTTGAGATCATTTGAATCAGTTGCAGCAACGGAAATTGTATGATCATAGCCTGCGGGATATGTTATATTAGTATTATAAAAATTGCCTGCTGAAGCCACTGTTATTACTCCCTGATTGTAAGCATCATCAAATACATCCTCCAATGATTGATAACTAAAAGTGGAACCCCAACTATTTGATATAACGTCTGCACCATTCTCAACGGCATAGTTAATTGCTGAAATGAATGCACTGAGAAAGCCATTATTTGACTTTGCTAGACATTTCAATGCCATAATTTTTGCATTCCAGCTTACACCAACAATATCATAACTGTTGCCCTCTGCCGCAATAATACCTGCGCAATGTGTACCATGACCATGATCATCCATAGGATAATTATCTTTGTGGATATAATCATAACCGTGATAGCCCTGAGGACTAACCCACATATTATTTACCAGATCACGATGGGTATAATCTACACCTGTATCCACGACAGCAACGATAACCTCATTATTACCTGTAGAAACACCCCACGCCTCCGGAGCATCAATGTCAATATCATTTGCACCAGGAGAAGTATTGTACCGTTCACTATCCGGGTATGTCTGACCTGTATTGTGCAGCGCCCATTGGTATCCGTATAGGGGATCATTGATTGTGCTAAGAGTAATTATATAATCTAATTCGGCGTACTCAACATCAGGAGAATTATTGTACTCCTTAACGACATCTTCAAGTGATTGGCCTTCTTCAAGATCAACTTCAAGAAAATATATACGATCAAGCGCTAGTTTTTTCTTGACCTTAGGTGCTCTTTTAAGCCTGCGTAAAAGGTGAGATTCACGCTTTGTCAACTTGTTGATATCTTTGAGCTTAAGATCGCGGATTTTTTTTTGATGTTTCTTGAAATTAGGGAATGACTGTGTAATTTTCCTAAGTTTATACTTTTTGTGAAGATCGTCAAGTGTAGGCGAAATCTTCAGATTTTTCCCGGACTTAGTGCGTTTTAATTCACCTTCAATAACCTTTGCAATTTCCTTTTTATATTTGACGATTATTTTATTGGGTGCATACTTTTGTTTGATGTGTTTGGCTTCAACCGGATCACTCCCGGGTTCAAAAGTCATATCAACCCCGGAGTGATTGTTTTTCCCCCAGGCCAATCCACAAAACAGCACAACCAGCATAACAACAAAAATCTTCTTTTTCTTCTCCATGACAACTTCCTTTCAATTTAGTACCACATTCCATTTAACAGATTTCCCCGTTGGAAATCTGCGCATATTTTCTAATTAGAAGTCACAAAAAAATACCTCTCCAAAGGCGGGCAAGAAAAACACTTTACCGGAAAAAATAGAATTCTACTGCCATTATTCACCCTGCATTAAACAGCACCAGAAAACAAATCTTATGAACAATAACCTCAAACCACCCAAAATAAAAGAAAAAACCCCAAAAAACAAACCAAAAAAATCCCTCTCTTTTCTCAGTGGTTCTCGGTGTTAACTAAAGGCTCCGGGAGCCGTTTTCGGGGGTTTAGGTAAAATAGCATGCTGCAATCCCGTCCATTTCATTAACTGTCTCATTTTGCAACCCAATTGACAATCTCCCAAATCCCTCTATCAAAATTTAGTCACTACCAGCATCAGCCGTCGCCGTCAGCTTATCATAGCAATCCCGGCAAACAACATGCTTTTCAAAGGTATACAGCTTTTCTACAGAGCAATCCTGAACCCTTTAATTTATCCAGATTCCACTTTTGTCTACAACTCCATTTCTTTAATAGCATCAAGTGCTATTTTACATTTATGACAGTCACTGATTTGGCAGGCAGAGTAGCCAGGATCATATCTTTCTTAACACTTACGCCTCTGAATACTTCAGGCTTGATCGCATTAGGAGCGTCAAATGTATTATGCATATTCATCGCTTCTGCTGTCAGAACCCTTGCTGAGACAGTTTTAGGCGAAAATCCTTTAATGTCGCACTTGAAGTCAGCTGGTTTTGTCGGGTCAAGATTGCAGATGGTAATATTTATTGAGCCATCATCGGCCTTTGAAGCCGATACGTTTAGCGATGGCAATGTCTTTTTGTCATGTTTGTAAGAATTACAAGTCAGATCATTGGTTAGAAGATCGGCGCCCTGATGAACCTTGAACATTTCGAATACGTGATATGTCGGAGTGGTTACCATCTTAGCGCCATCGGTCAGGATCATTGCCTGCAGGACATTGCTTATCTGGGCGATGTTGCACATCTTTACACGGTCGCAATGGTTGTTGAATGTGTTGAGGAAGATGCCAGCAGAGACTGCATCACGGAGGGTGTTCTGTTGATAAAGAAAACGGGGATTGGTCCCCTTCTCTGCATCCCACCATGTACCCCATTCGTCTATGTAGAGTTCTACGCGTTTGTTTTTGTCGTAGCGATCCATAATTTCTTTGTTTCGGAGTATGATATCGTTCATGTTGAGGGACTTTTTCATCAGGGCAAACCATTCGGTTTCGTCGAATTGGGTTGCGTGACCATACCATGACTGAGAGGCCTGTACGTAATAGTGCTGGCCATAGCCATGGAGGGACCGGCCTATGTTTTTCATGATGGATTCAGCCCAGGCGGTGTTGTTTCCGTTGGGGCCACAGGCAACTTTGATTATTTTGCTGCCCGGGTAATTTCGTACATATGTCTGGTAGTGTTTGTAAAGTTCGGAATAGTATTCTGGTGTCATGCTTCCGCCACAGCCCCAGTTTTCATTGCCGACGCCGAAGTATTTGATCTTCCATGGTTTTTTGCGTCCATTTTTACGACGAAGATTTGCCAGTTCGCTGTCGCCTGCGAAAGTCATATACTCGACCCAGTCGCGCATTTCCTGCGGAGTTCCTGATCCCATGTTGCCGGCGATATAAGCTTCGCATTCGAGCATTTCGCACAGATCGAGGAATTCATGTGTGCCGAATGCGTTAGTGTCGGTCACCATGCCCCAGTGAGTGTTGACCGTTTTGGGGCGTTGGTCTCGCGGGCCGATGCCATCTTTCCAATGATAGTCATCTGCAAAACAACCGCCCGGCCAGCGAAGTACGGGAATATCAAGTTTCTTCAACGCCGTTACAACATCTCTGCGAATGCCGCGAACGTTGTCGATGTCCGAATCTTCGCCAACCCAGAAGCCCCCATAGACGCAGCGGCCCAGATGTTCTGCGAAATGACCATAAATATCAGGAGCGATAACTTCAGCATTGTCCTGAACATAAAGTGTCAGTTTGTTGACGCTTAAGCCATCTTCAATTGTCGTTTTGGCCGTTGAGATTCCTGAGAGGAAAACAAGGAAACTTACACATAGAAACAATAATCTAATATTTTTCATCTTTCGATCCCTTCTAAAAATAAAATCAATAGTGGAAACTTGCAAAGCAGCTCCAGCAAAGACGTCCTTGGTTTTTATGCAGAATTAGAGTACAACATCGCTGATGTGTCTCCAATAAATTGTTAACTAAAGGCTCTGTTAACTAAAGGCTCCGGGAGCCGTTTTCGGGGGTTTAGGTAAAATAGCATGCTGCAATCTTGCCCATTTCATTAACATCCACATTTTACAACCCAATTGACAATCTCCCATTTCCCAAAAACACATTAATAAATCATCAATCATCAATTATAAATCGTAACGCCCGCCAACCTCTTAAAATAAAACCAGCCACGCCAAAGGCGGTTCAAGCAGCTAATCGCTAATTGCTGATCGCTAAAAATATATTACCAGAAAACAATAAAAAGTAAAGAAAAACCCCCAAAAAAATTAGTGAAAATTAGTGGTTCAAAAATCCGCGAAACCCGTCCTCCGTAGCAGGCTACTGCGGAGGGTGGATCCGCCAAGCTGAGCAAAGAGGCTGTTACATAACAATCTCGTACAACACTATTTTATAGGCTGAGCGAACATCTTTGAAGATGTTTTGTTAGCTTTTTGTAAATTCTTTTTGTCAGCTTAAAATTCGACCTGACTTTGCTTCGATTTGCTCTGATTTACTCTTTTTGAAGCGATTACCTGTACACTACGCCACTTTTAATCTGGCAATGAGCGCACTTACGCCGAAGATATTTATCAACCTAACCATATTGAAGCACGTTGACAGTAAACTCATCTCGGCTCGAACACCATCAAGGCCTCGCAGTAAAAAAAATCCTGAGTTGAGGTTTCGTTTTATATGCCCAAACGGAAGTTCGGCACGTTCCTTACGTTTTCGATAAATCTTTTTAGACGCAGGCTTGACATAATGACTGGCCATATCTTCACGAAATTTCTGATTAAAATATCTGGTTATCTGACGGCCGCATTTGATGCTTTTGGTGCATACTCCAAAATGGTGACATTTACAACACTGGCTGCCAGCTGTATAAAAAAAGTATTTTCTCGTATTGTTAATACCTCGGTAAGACAGTGTTTTATTTTCAGGGCAGATATAGACATCATTATCTTTATCATAAATAAAACGTGATTTATCAAATTCCTTAACCGTGCATTCATCGGAAGACTCTTCTCTTGCTTGTTTTTTTGACGGCACTATAACCTCAATACCATCTTCAACAAGTTCAGCCATTTTGTCGTAATTACAATATCCAGCATCACCGCATGCTATTTCACATTTACCATCAACAACCTCATTAGCCTGTTCTATTTGATTGGACAGTTGGCCTAAATCATTATTTTCGGTGACAACATCGCAATTAACTATTAAACCGTTTTTTTCGTCAACTACCACTTGGCCATTAAAACCGGCGTG
>VRUI01000125.1 GCA_019456225.1 Planctomycetota bacterium
CAGATTGAAAATCAAGGCAGAAGTGTAATCTGCATAAAATCGTTAAGGCCATTTACACAGCTAAATGAACACTCCCTGGCAGGCTGGCTTAACCGACAACAGCAGGAAGCCTAAAAAAAACCGTTGCGGTTTAAACTCCATTCTTGAAGCGAGGTAACACCCCACAGAATCTCTAAAACCCTGGTAAAATGACCACTTTCAGCCCTAGAATTGACGATCTATCCTTGGGGATACCAGGTTCGAGTATCTTCGGGATATGACAACTCAGATAACCGTTCCAAAATACTATCCCTACACATTCTCACTAACGTGAAAACACTAACACTTGTTTTAAAGCGTTTGCTTCATCTGTCTTGATGGCGACTTGGGGTTTTGCATTTAGCTTTATTTCTTAAACTCAGTCAAGACAAGATCTTCATCCTGGATCAAGCCTACGCCGGGTGCATATATTTTATAACATATATCTTTTGGATCGAGTCCTGAGGTTTCTTCGACTTTTATGCAGTTTTTGAATGTCCCTCCAGGAGTTGTTAGCGTTATGTCGTCGGCAATTATTTCGGCCCTGTCCATGGCATTTGGTGCTATTTCCTGATAGTGTCTTGCCCCTAGAAGAATCGTACCTGGCATAATGATTCCTGCCTTGGAGTTCTTTTCGTCTGCCCGCCATGCTCCGGAGTGTTTGACGATCTTTCCGTTCTCGTAGTCATCGACATCTTCTCCGAAGTAGAATACATCGCCATGTTCTTTACAGATAGCAAAGAAGTTTCTGGATATTTCTTTTAGTTCGCCGTCTTCTTCTTCGTACTCTTGAATAACTCTTGTTTCTATATCACCGATCTTTCGTGTTTTATCGGTTACGGTGATTATTACCTTTTCTTTCTTACTTTTCAGTACGAGTTTATATCCGGGTTCCAGGATAAAAAAGCGGTTGCTGCCGGTAGATGAAAAAGTACAGTTTTCCTCGTGGAACTCTTTCGTCCATTTTTTACTTTTTTCTTCGGGGAGTGCTTCGGTTGAAGATATCTTATCGATCTCTTTGATCTTGCCGTTTGGTGAAATTTCGACTTCAAATGTCTCGCTGCCGGATTCAACAATTACATCGTACTGGCCCGTATCTTTGCCTTCAACTTCCTTTTCGATTTCTATTATTTTGCCGTCCGGGAATGCCTGGTCCACGGCCTTTTTTATTGTTGCCGGCAGATTTGACGGTTTTACAGAAACTTTTTTCTCTGCTGCGATCAGTATTGAAGTTAATATGACAGCAGCAATAACGACAGTGATCAAACTTAATTTGAATTTCATAGTCCATCCTTTCCAAATAAAATAATCTGACATTTCCCATTTAAACGTTTACAAAACATAATTCAGTCCTTTCGAGGCTAATAATCCTATCGAAATCACCTTGAATAGTCAATATATTACAATTTCCCAGTAAAATAATTATTGTTTCAGAGACCTTTTAGGCTATTCCTGCTATCATACCCCAACTTAATGATAATTATTTTGGGAGATGAAAACATGAAAAGCAAACCTATGGCAATGTTTCTTACTATGATAGCAGGCTGGATGAACCGCCAGCAGCAAGAGATTATTGAGTATTTACAAGCTGAAAACGGCATACTCAGAGAAGAACTGCAAAAGGCAACAGGCAAGAAACGCCTCATACTCAACGATAAACAAAGGAGGAAGTTAGCGATCCTCGGCAAGAGGCTTGGCAGGGGGGTACTGACCCGTATATCCCGTACATTCTGCCCTGACACGCTTCTCAAGTGGCACAGCAAGCTTGTAGCCCACAAATATGATGGGAGCAAGAGCCGTGGGAAGGGCGGTCGGCCTCCCATTTCTGATTACCTTAAAGAACTTATCATTAAGATGGCCAAAGATAATAAGCATCTTGGTATCCGTAAGCTGTATGGCTTTATGAAGTATCTTGGCTATAAGGTCTCAGCTACCACTATAAGCAGAGTTCTTCGCGAAATGGCATTGATCCCTGTGACGACCGTCCTGGACGTACTACCTGGAACGAGTTTATCAAGGCGCACTGGGATTCACTTGCAGCTATCGATTTTTTCACAAGTGCGACCTGTAGGTCGTTATGAATGACTGTAAGGCTATTTGAAAATTTAATAATTGACCTTACCTGCTGTTCTGTCAGCAGTAGCCTACCCGGACGTGCGGCTGGAATAATCCAGCGGTGCGAAGCTTCGGGGACAAAGTAGCCCGACAGGCGGGTTGTGAAATCCGTCAATCTGCGAGCACAAATGTGGATGGGAGCGAGGCTTCAATAGTATGGCTAACATATGTGAATTGCTGATAAACGTCGTCAAAGTCAATGAGTGAAATGTGCTGAAACACTCTGCCAAAAGGCATAGGATTGGAAGAGGGGCAGTTGTGATCCTACTCTCGCAGACATATAATCCTCGGCGAATACGCAAAGCCTAACCTATTGTGTCATTCAAAACGAAACAGGGTAAGTCCTTCTATCTCCCAAGTCGCACACGGGACAGCGAACCGCAAGGGACGCCCATGGATAGGAGGATACAGGAGGTCTGAAAAAGCTAATGCCCGGCTGTAATCGCTGGGATAGAAGTGTGTTGCTTCAACGCGAAAGCGTGCTGACTTCAGACTGGTCTCTTTTCACGGTAACGTATGAAGAATTTTACAAAAGGAGAAAAGCGAACCATGAACGATTCATTGAATTCACTAAAAGATTCAAAGAACGTGCGCGTCTCCGGACAGCTCGACTGGGATTCCATAGATTGGGATCAGGCCGAAAAGTCGGTACAAAGACTTCAGGCACGAATCGTGAAGGCACAACGGCAAGGACGACACGGCAGAGTTAAATCACTGTCGCGTATTCTAACCCGCTCATTTTACGGCAAAGCCTTGGCCGTAAAACGTGTCACGCAAAACAAAGGCAAACGCACATGTGGCGTAGATGGCAGAACTTGGAGAACCTCCAGACTGAAGGCTAAAGCAGTAATGGAACTTAACCCACAATGCTATAAAGCCAAGCCACTACGCCGGG
>VRUI01000126.1 GCA_019456225.1 Planctomycetota bacterium
ACTCAAAGCATTATAAATCAAACTAACACTTAAATCAACAATATTGACCCGTTTTTTTATAAATAATTGCGTAACAGTCTCTTTGCTCAGCATCACTACGGGTGATTTGTTTATGTAAATTGTTTATGTTAGGTTAATTGTTTTTGTTGGGTCTGATCGGGGAGCTCGCGCTGACGCGCTTTTAATGTTTTGCGTTTGGGTTTTGGTTGATTGTTTTTGACGGAAAAAAAGGGTTCCGCCTGCGGCCCGTCACTGCTGCCGGGTGGACTGCCTTCGGGAACGCAGCCAGTGGCCATAGCATCCCTGTGCTTGCGGTGTTACCGCTTTTTGTGCGTTTTGTGCGTTTTGGGCTTTTGTTTTTTGTTAATTTTGTTAGTATAGGCGGATACTTTTTGGTCAGTTTGGGTTTTTTAATATACAAATTATAATTTGAAAGGATGATTATGAGTGGTAATTTGAAACGGTATTCTGTTTTTCATGTTTTTGTTTTGTCTTTTTTTTCTAAAAAGCTGTATGTCGATATCGCCCGTAACTGGAAAGGTTTGAATTTTCTTTATCTTCTGATGCTGCTTGCGATATGCTGGATTCCGCCTATGATCGAACTGCAGATGGGCTTTAACAATTTTATGAAAAACGAAGCTCCCCTGGTTCTTGATCAGATTCCGGAAATTACTTTAAATGACGGACGGATCTCTATCAAGGAGGAGCAGCCGTATTTTATATCCGATCCTGAATCAGGTGTGCCGTATGTAGTTATAGACACTACCGGCAAGATCAAATCTCTAGACGATACAGACGCTTTTGTGCTGCTGACCGAGGATAAGGTTTTTTCGAGAAAAAACAAGTTTGAAAGCAGGACGTATGATCTGTCGAATATTAAAGAATTCTTTGTAGTTGACGGTGAAAAGATAACCGGCTGGCTGAACATCGGCAAAAAATATCTGGTTCCTGTAATTTATCCTATTGCAGTATCCGGCTCCTACGTTTACAGGATAATCCAGGCACTGATATACGCGGCGATAGGACTTCTCTTTGCTAAAATATGCAAAGCAAGACTCTCATACGGAACTTTGGTCCGCCTGGCTATCGCGGCAGTTACACCGTGCATAATAGTCGGTACGCTGTTTGCCTTTATTGGGTTTTCATTGCCGGGGATTGTCTACCTTTTGGCGGCTTTGGGATATCTGTTCTTTGCGGTTGCATCCAGTTCAGGACAGGAAGATGAAGAAGATGATGAAATGGAAGGGCAAGTAGTGATTCCTGAAGCTACGTTTAGAGTTGATTAAATTTCTGTATTGCCTATCTTACTCAAACTGACCGATTGGCCAGTTTGAAAATGTATAATGTCTATTGTCTAATGTATAATGAAGGATTCGGCCTTGCGGCCGAGGCTATTTTATTAAAAAATAACTATCTACTCGAAAAGGATAAAAGTATGAATCAGAGCAAGATATTTGTTTATATCTTCAAACTGTTTTTAATAATGTTCCTTTTCGGTGTTTCATCCTGTTCGCCGCGTTTGGAAAGGGTTAGTGCTTCAGACAAAAAGCCTAACATTGTTATTATTTTCCTGGATGATTCGGGCTGGTCGGATTTTGAACCTTTTGGCGCGATCCCTTATACAACTCCACATGTTAGTAAACTGGCCGAAGGCGGCTGCAGATTCACAAACTTTTATGTACCCCAGGCGGTTTGTTCTGCTTCCAGGGCCGCCTTGCTAAGCGGGTGCGTTCCCGGCAGGACAAAAGTTTTCGGCGCTCACGGCCCCAAAGGAAAAGGCCTTGATCCGAAGTTTGCTATAATGCCGGAGGTCTTTGGGACGAACGGTTATAAAACGGCGATCTTCGGAAAGTGGCACATCGGCGATATGGACGGCAGGAGACCGCAGGACAGGGGCTTCGACGAATCGTGCGGTTTGCTGTACTCCAATGACATGTGGGAGTTTCATCCGGAAAACCCTAAGCACTGGAGCAAACATCCGCTGCAGTATTTTGAAAACGGCAAGGTGACGATAGAACGGATGACGAAAGAGGACCAGGCCACGCTGACAACAAGATATACCGAAAAGGCCGTCGATTTTATCAAGCGTAATAAAGGCAATCCGTTCTTTTTGTATGTCCCCCATTCGATGCCGCATGTCCCACTTTTTGTCAGCAAAAAGTTCGAGGGCAAATCCGGAGCCGGACTTTATGGCGACGTAATGATGGAGATCGACTGGTCCGTCGGGCAGATCACAAAAGCACTGAAGGACTGCGGCGTTGAAGAAAATACGATGGTCATCTTCACCAGCGATAACGGACCGTGGGTATCCTACGGCAACCACTCGGGGAAAACTCCCTTCCGTGAAGCGAAGGGTACATCTTTTGACGGTGGTATCAGGAGTGCGTGCATTATTAAATATCCTCCGATGGTACAGGCCGGGACAACCAGCGATAAGATGTTCTGTACGATCGACCTTTTGCCGACACTTGCCGCACTGACAGGTTCGACGATGCCGGAAAATACTATCGACGGCAAAAATGTTCTTGATGTCCTCACATCAAAACCCGGTGCGAGAAATACGCGGGACTTTTACCCATTCTCCTCCGGCAGGCAGTTCCAGGGAGTTATCAGCGGCGACGGCAGGTGGAAGCTTCATATACCGCATAGCTATCGCACACTGGTAAGACCGGCCAATGACGGTATGGCCGGTAAATACAGGCAGGAAAAGATCGGTCTGTCGCTTTTTGATATGAAGAACGACCCTTATGAAACGAAGGATGTAAAGGGCGAATACCCCGAAATTCTGAAACGACTGAAAGGATACGCAGACGCCCACAAGAAAAAATTCTACCCTAAACAAAAAGTATCCGTTCACAGAGTTTTTTGACAGGATTACAGGATAAGTGCGCCAAGTAAAGCTAATGCAGACAAGCTGGATAA
>VRUI01000127.1 GCA_019456225.1 Planctomycetota bacterium
ATCCTCCGCGTGACTCGTCCCCGCTGCGAAGAAACCGGGGCTCAGCCCCGGAAGACAGAATCGGTCGCCGCGAAACGCGGACGGCTCGCCGAAAACGGCTCACTCTCTTTTTCCTGCCGCAGCGCGTGAGCGGCCGCCCCGCCTCGGCCGCTTGCGCCGCGGCGGCCCGCCGTCTCACCCGCCCCCCACTCCCGTTCCGCCGGCGGGCAAAACACTGGACACCGAGGCTCTGAGCGCTTCGAGAGTGCCCTCTTGTCGTCTTGGTCATTCAGCCCCGGCGGCTGTGCCGCCGGCGTTTCTCGGACCCGTGGCGCCTTCGATTTACTCGCTCCCGACGCCGTAGACCTGCGATCGCAGCAGAATCCCGGAAAATCCCCTCTAACAGGCGGAAAGCAAGGACAGCAACACCCACTGAACAAATGAACAGCTTCCGTCACTAGCACGATGCCAGTTATCCTACGGACGCTTCACTCGCAGCAACGAGTTGCGCCGATGGTGCCTTAGATACCTTCACCGATGCCTTTCCTCTTCAGTATACAGTAAACCGGAGACGGACAGGGTATCTTAATGCTTAGGTCTTTAGGACTTAGTCACTTAACCATGGAGGGCATCATGCCAAAATGGACTCGCGAACCGCCAGCGCACAAAGACCTGGCCACGCTGCCGATCCTGCGCGCTCCGCCTCGCGGAGTTTTGGTCGGCCAACTCACCTCATACGAAATGGTCGGCTGCCCGATTCACTGGTGGCGAGGCCGCTCGCTCCCGTGCGAAGATCACAAGTGCCCGGCCTGCCAAAACAAGGTTCCCTTCCGCTGGAAAGGCTATCTAGGCTTCTGGCAGCCCGCCCAATCGCAGCACTCCCTCTTGGAAATCCCAGCCGCCGCGGCCGACACAGTAGCAGATTTTCGCCTGCAAAATCCGACCCTCCGACATGCGATCGTCGAACTCAAACGCGTGCCCGAAAAAGCGAACGGCCGAGTACTGCTGAGGATCAAACCTGGCCCCACCGACGCGAAAATGTTTCCCCAACCACCGGACACGGAGCGCCTGCTCGCCAAAATATGGGACCTCCCAGCCATCACCGCCGACGACACAATCTTCCGTCGCACGGCACCAAAAATCAAAGCCAACCGCGACGGCTTCAGCCAAAACCTTTTCGTCAACGCGGACAACGACTCCAACCTCGCAGCGCCCAACTCCCAATAGACCAAGCATAATGCCAACCAACACCGAAACCACGCGCGACGCAATGGCCGCGCAAATGTCCCAAGAAGGCAAATGGTTTTCCAGCACCATCACCCCAAAAATCCGCTTCCTAGGCATCCGACATTGGGGCGACATCGGACCATTCACCGTCTACAACTCACGCCGCAAAAAATCGGTCATCTACGCCAAGGCACCGCCCAAATGCGTCCCAAGCCTCGGACAAAAACGCAACCGACTGCTTTTCAAATGCGCCGGCATCGCCTGGGGCCGCCTCACCGAACGAGAAAAAGCCGACTGGGAACGAGCCACAAAAAAAGTCAGCTTGGGCATAACTGGCTACAACCTTTGGACGTTCACCATCAAATCAAAAGACACCGCCATCGCCCGAGCAGTCGAAGTCCAATCGGGCATCCCACTCAAATTCCCAGACGTCGGTAATTGAATGTCCCTAAAATTTTCCGGCCGACGTCGACCAGGCCAACCACCGCCAGTCTGCGCCAAGGGGGTGAAAATTCCCGACGACCCCGGACCATTCTGCGATCGAGCCATGAGCCTGACCTACAGCCTCAACATACGGCACCCGGGCTTTCCGGACCGGGAATTCCGCGGCTCAGGATGCATCAATCTCTTACCCTCGTTTCCGATCGACATTGGCTGTCAATGGAACTCCCACCCAAGCGGCACGAACCCAGTGTTCGGGATGTGGTGGGTGGTCCGTTACGATCAACTCTTCGAGCTCGACGTCTGGTTCGCCCGCCAATATTTTCTAAACAACCCGATCGCGACAGCAGGAAACACCCAGCCCCACCGATCAGACTTTCCACTCTTCGAGTGGACCTCCAGCTTCAGACCATCCCCGCCAGCAACAGCAGCCGGCGAAGTTTTTCTCGCCAACGTCAACTACTAACCAAGGAGTCCAAAAAATGGTCAAAGTCTCCGGACCCATGTTTTCACTGACAGCCTCAGGCTCCCTAGCCAAAACGATCACCTTTGCCACTTGGAAAGGGAGACCCTACGCTCGCGAGCTCGTGACCCCTAACAATCCCAAGAGCGGGCCCCAAGTCGGCCTGCGAGCCATGTTCGGCTATCTCGCGCAACGCTGGACCTCAATCGGGTCCGCCAACCAAGACTCGTGGATACCCCTAGCCGAACAAATCACCGCCTCCACGTTCAATGCGTACATGCGTTTCAACCAAAAACTATGGCGCGACAATCTCGCGCCAACAAAAAACGTGAGCCACGCGCAGGTAGGAACCCTAGGAGCCACCCCAACTCTCGCAGCAACCGGAGGTGTCCGCAGCGTACTCATCAACTTCGACGTCGTTACCGAGAACCAAAACTGGGGCGTGATAATCTATCGAAGCACCACGACCGCGTTCACACCGGCACTCGACACCGCCAAAAAAATCATGCTCATCGGCGAGGGCACAATCGCAAACTCGTTTTTGGATTCACCACTCATCGCCGACACGTATTTCTACAACGCCATCCTGTTCACCCTGGACGGCGTGCTCGGAAGCGTCATCGGCGAACAATCCGCGGTCGTGACTTAATCAGAAACAACCGCTCTGAATCCTTTTCTCGATCCATCGCGCGTAGCGGCCGTCAGGGGCGGCGGAAACAAGCCTGAAAAAGCAGTTTCCGCTGCCCCGTTTTTGTGCCATCCTTGGCAAAAAAACTCTTCCCAACTCTTGATACGATAACACGA
>VRUI01000018.1 GCA_019456225.1 Planctomycetota bacterium
TCAGGAGATATCAAAAGAATATCAACCTTGTTGTCGAGCAAGTCTTGCTGAATAGGTTCCCAATCATCTGTGTTGCTACTGTTGATTGTTTCAGCTCTAATGCCAATTCGCCCAGCAGCTTCAAGTTGATTGCGCATCAAAGACAACAAAGGAGATATTAATAAGGTCGGCCCTTTTCCCTGGTCACGTAAAAGTTTGGTGGCAAGAAAATAAACCATACTCTTGCCCCAGCCAGTTCGCTGCACTACAAGAGTTCTTTGGGAGTCTAAAAGTCGTTCAATACTTTCCCACTGTCCATGACGAAAATCGGCTTCTGGGTCATTTAACGCTGTTCTTAAAAACCCTAATGCTCTTTCTTTCATATAGATAGCGAAAGCCTTCCCTACTTTTAAATCACTTTTTAATAAACCACCATCGGCTCCGCCGATTCCACAAGAAAATTAAAAGGATCAGGCACTTTTCCGGGGGGGGTTAGATAAAATAGCATGCTGCAATCCCGTCCGTTTAATTAACTTCCCTATTTTCCAACCCAATTGACAAACTCCCAAATCCCTAAATCTGGAACATCCCGGCGGCCTGCCCCGATAGTTTTATTGTTCGGGTTCGCCAATAAAATCACCACTCACCACTTACTACTTACCAGAATAAAACAAAAAGTAAAGAAAAAAACCCCAAAAACCACCAAATAAATCCGCGTACATTTTCAAATCTTTTCTCTGTGTACCTCTTTTTCCTCCGTGGCAAATCTTTTAAAAAATCCGCGAAGCTGAGCAAAGCGAAGTCCGGCAGAGCAGTAATGACGGACGGCTAAATTTCCCCACTTGCCACCTTCCAAACTTGT
Source organism: Planctomycetota bacterium (assembly GCA_019456225.1). Classification (GTDB taxonomy): domain Bacteria; phylum Planctomycetota; class Phycisphaerae; order Sedimentisphaerales; family Anaerohalosphaeraceae; genus VRUI01. Next base: position 842 of record VRUI01000018.1, read on the forward strand.
CACTAGAACCGCGCGCTATGTCGATGAGCGACATTTTGGGTATACATATACTATAGCCCCCGTAACGCAACTGCACTCCTCACCACTTTCTTTTCCGCTGCCCGCTGCCCACCGAACGCTGCGCGAGAATACCCCCGTAAAGGGGTATTCTACCTTTGTTGAATTTAGTTTACCTCTGAATTAGGGGTCAAAAAACGTTCAAAAACGCGCCATTTTTCTTCATTAATTGCAAAATATCTTCATTTTTCTCGTTTTTTGTCAATTAATTTCGATTAATTTCAAAAAATAACGCCCAAAACCATAGGTGGGAAATGTCGACAATGTCCAGAATCCCATGAAAATCATAAATTCAATCCTCACTCCTCACACTTTTCGCATCGATTGCGCCGACACTATCCCGCTATCACCCAAAAAAATAAAACTTTTTAATCCCATACCCGCAAATCACTTAGCGATTTTAGGGGCTAAAAAAATCCTCCATTTTCGCACAAAACACGCATATTCGTGCTAAATATGTAAGGGCAATTAATACCCGACAGATAACAGATATTACGGGCAATGTTTTCTGCTCTATTTCAAAAACGGTCAAAAACGGTAAACTTCAGTAAACTTTTTTGAAAGGATTTCCACAATGGAACCAAAACAAGCCCAATTCATTGAACTACGCGCAGCCGGTCAAAGCTACAACAAGATCTCCGTCCAGCTCAAAGTATCCAAACCAACCCTGATAAAATGGAGCAGAAAGTTTTCCAATGACATTAAAAACGCAAAAGCACTCGAGATCGAGTCAATCCGCGAGGAATATCTGCTCGGTCGTGAGCATCAGCTGCGCGTTCTGGGTACGCAATTAAGCAAACTAACCAAGGAGATCCTCAAACGCAACCTTAAAGAAATACCCACCTGGCGGCTGTTCGATATGCAGCGCAAGATCATCGCCCAGATCGCAAAAAACGACGAACAGATCGAATTTTCCACGGAAGTAGAAAAATACACGCCAGAAGCGACAAAGGAATATAGGAGAAAAATAATAAACTGGACCGGATAACCTTACCGCGACGAGCGAGCCCATGTTGTCAACTAAAGGCACATTGAGCTTAATTCGGTAATCTATAGTTAAGGTGTTGCCCCTTTTGGCCGAATTATTAGTTGAAAGTGTCTATTTTTAACGTAAAAATCCGTATTTGAACCGTTTTATTGGATTTACCCGCATTTAGCGGCTATTTTTTAGGACTCAAGTTAGCAATTATCAAAGGAGCAGTAATTATGAAGTCAAAGTTTGTTTGGTTTTTAATGGCGGTATTGTTTGTTGTAATTATCAGCGGTTGCCACAGGGTCGCCCAGGACACCACAACCTTTAACCAGTACTATAGGACAGCTTTGAAAGTGAGTACGTCTGCCGATGTCATCTCGATGATCGGAGCAGAAGGCGAAGCTCGCATACTAGGCGAAAACGCTGTCGCTTCATGCGGCGAAGCGAAAAAAGGCTCTGTGATCTGGTTTAACGCGGTAGCGTTTGACGATGACACCTCCAGGGCTTTTCGCAAGTACGCATTTGTCGCAAACCCTAAGGCCAAGGGCTTCGGCATGGCCAAAACGCAGACAATGCGATTTGACGCCAAGCTGGTTATCAACATCGACGTACTCAACGAACCGCATGCCAATGACAATGCCAGAAAGATCGCGGTCCTGAAATCATTGCTCAAAGATTTCAGCGGCGACTTAAAACCGCTGGAAAAAGACAGCAGTGTATTAAAAAGTGGTTCGCTGATGGTTAAGCAGTTGCTAAAAGGTCTCATTTATAAGCTTGAAGCTTCACCTGCTCGTGCCGGCGATCTGGAAAAATTTACCGGCATGGATTTTGACCACATGACCCTGGATAAGGGAAAAGCCAGAATGGTAATCGATAACGGCGTTGTAGAGTTGAAAGTAATGACAGGTTCTACAATTAAAAACTTCAACAAAAAGCTGGACGTGCTAAGCATGTAGAAGTTTATGCCGGACAATTTAATTCTCAAAAACCATCCGGTTAAACCCGGATGGTTTTCTTATGCGTATGCCCGGCTGGGCACACAGAAAAAAGGGACACATCTTTCGATATGCCCCTTTTTCGAAGCTATCAGACAGTTCCACTGAAGATTTAAACCTTACAGCCAGCCTCTTCTCTTTGGCTGGACGGCCAGTTTAATATCAGCATAGCATCCTTGCCGAAACTGTCTGAAACGGGTTCCTTTTCCCGTGCAAGCTTCTTAACCGGAGATTATCATCCGTATCGCATTAAAATGCGCAATATTTATAAATACTACTTTCTGCTGGACGTTGCTAACCTGCTATAATTTGCAGTTGTTTATAGGCCTGGAGCATTGAGTCCATGTCGGCTATTACAAGCTGCTTTATAAGCCGTCTGGACACTCTCAGCATCTCCAGCATCAGGATCTTTTCTTCCACCGACGATGCGATGACTCTCGCCATCTGCCTGCTTAATCCGTTTTTCTTAACCAGGTCTTCTGTAATACAAGACTTATCCCACTGGCATGGGGCATAATAACAACCCTTTTTCTCACACTGCCGGTCATCGTAAACCTCGACACGTTTACGTTTTAGCTTTCGCGTAAGCCGGTGCTCGGAAAGCAACTTAGCCGCTTCGTAATAACCGGTCGAGCTAAGCACCGATTCGATCATCAAGTGAACTTCATCACTTGTGATGGCGTGAGCGGTTTTTTCACGATAAAGATGATAGGTGACCGCTTCGGCAAACTGTTCGGCTGCATAGACGCTGGGCTTGCCGGCAAGAGCAAGAGCATTATTAAATGTCCCGATCACTTTCGTATGCAGATATTCTTCTACACTTCCGTCGCATTTAATTATTTTAAGATGCATCAGTTTTGCCTTCCATTGCAATAACGTCTGATCCAAACTTCATTTTTTAGCAAGCCCCTTAATCGTTAAAGAGACTGGGCTGGTCATGAGGGCCGGACTCTTCGATTACCTGGGTGACCTCATTGATTAATTCGCCGGCGTCTTTGAAATCCCTGTAAACGCTGGCAAATCTGATATATGCCACTTTATCAACTGCCCGCAGATGTTTCATTACGCTTTCACCTATGAAACGCGACAAAACTTCCTTGTCGAAATTCTTGAAAATATCTTCTTCGACCTTGTCGGCGACTTCCTGTATCTGGTCGACAGAGACAGGCCTTTTGTAACAGGCTTTCTGAAGACCGGATATAAGTTTGTCTCTGTCGTAGGGCAGCCTTGATCCGTCCTTCTTGATCACATTAAGCTTAAAACCCTCTCCGATCTTCTCGTAGGTCGTAAACCGTTTTTCACATTTCATGCAAGCGCGACGCCGGCGTATGACCCGCCCGCCTTCACTCGAGCGTGAGTCAATCACCTTATCTTTATCTTCTTTGCAAAAAGGGCATCTCAAAGTTTACACCTGAAATCAAGATATTCTGAACGACCTGATTAATGCTGCCTGCACTACATCTTGCATTTAGATTATATTAATGCCAATATATAGTATATGTCAAAGGAAATAATATAAACTTTTTTAAAAGAAGATTGCCACGCCTGTGAGTAAATACTTAGCATTAATGTAATTCCATGCCAGATAAGAACTAACGATAATTTCCACAGACAACTCACAGGTGAAAATATGCATAAAAAAACCACGGATTTTATGGAATCCGTGGTTTTTATTACGCAAATGAATAGCTGATTACGGGAATTTGAGATTCGTATCCGAATGCTTTACGCCGTCGTTGTCGTGGACGCTGGCTACTTCGGTGATGATCGCCCCTTCGGGGCCGGCGAACTGCCAGTGTCGGCTTCCGACCTTGGTAAGCGGGGTGAACATGCCGGGCTTTAGGACAACTTCATGACTTACGGTTACAGTCCCGTTCATGTGGCACTTGGGCACGACAGCCTTCATCGGCTTTGTCGGTTCGCCTTCGCCGTAAACATAGCTGAGCCCATGCCTGCAGAGCCACCCTTCCATCTTCGCCGGGTTCTTGTCTGTGCTTAGATGGTAATGCTCCGGGAGCATCTGACCGGGCAGAAGGTAAAAATCCATGAGCATATAGCGGTCTTCCTCATTATTGACGTACATGTTGGCAGCAAGTCCGAGTTTAGTAAACTGGCCGGTACCGTAATCCGAAACCCACAGTTTTTCCTTAAAGCCGTCAAAAACCGGACAGCCGTGATAATTCATCAACGCGATAATAGCGTCCTTGGCCTTGTCTTCGCTGAATTTGCCGTCGGCATCATAGAAGTAATCGTTATCAAAATTGATCGATCCCTTAGCTGAAGGGCTCTTTTCATTACATCCGGCAAGCGACATCGCCCCGCCAACAGCGGCTACTGCTGCGGTTGCCTTGATCACATTACGCCTGCTCATTTTCTCGTCTTTAGTCTCCATAACAATTCCCTTAAATTAGATAATAATATTTCCATTTACATTATGCTTGCTCAGCTTTTTCTTCTTCAAATTTATCATGTTCCTTATCATGGAAAGTAAAAGCGAACAGGACAAAAATAACACCGGCGATACAACTTGGAATAATCCAGATCATTTGCCAATTGTGCATAGCCGCAGCTGCTCCAATGTCATCAGATACAACTTTGAATTTATCGACGGCAAATCCCGCCAGCGTATTACCCAAAAGCATACCGACACCGAATGTAATAAACGATATAAATCCCTGTGCGCTTGCCTGGATTTCCTTAGGAGCTTTCTTGTCGGTATATATCTGCCCTGTGACAAAAAAGAAGTCGTAACATATGCCATGAAGGGCGACCCCTAAGTAAAACATAAACACAAGATTATCAATATTGCCGAATGCAAACAAAATAAATCGCGCTATCCATGCAGCCATTCCCAGCAGAAGCATTTTCTTGACACCAAGTTTTCTAAAAAAGAAAGGCATTATCAGCATAAAAACAACTTCTGACATCTGCCCGATGCTCATTTTGAATTGAGCGTACGGCCATTCCATTTCGTTGAGGAACATGTTGCAGAATGACCAGTAGAAAGCCCCGGCAAACGTAATAAGAAATGAGCACAGCACAAAGATCGCAAAGCAGGGTTCTTTCAATAACTGTAAAGCCTTGAGGCCAAGGATGTCGGCGACTGTGATTTTATGATCGATAGATTTAGGAGGTGTCTTAGGAAGAAAGAAAGAAAATATGCCGGCGGCGATTCCGATATATGCTCCAATTAACATAGGCCAGGAAGTAACCTCGATATTCTTTCCTGCTAATTCATTAAGAAAGCCTACCCCGGCGAATTGATCCAGTTTGCCCAAAGCACTCAGCAGGCCTACTGCGCTTACGACAACCCAGCCAATAGTCCCCAATACCCGGATACCGGGAAATTGTTTGTCGGGCCTTGTCATGTGCGCCATAGCGATTGAGTTTGTCAAAGCCCATGTAGGCATATAGCATAAAGTGTGGCCCAGCATCGCGATGAAGAAAATAACCGGTTGAGGCTCGCCCTCGGTATTTGTCGCCGACTTCATACATACCAATAAAAGTCCCGCGGCTAAGATGTTCAATATCCCCAGAACTTTTTGGGCTGAAAAAAAACGGTCGGCTATCATGCCGATGAAGAAAGGTGCGATAAGACAAGCGATTGCCGAAGCACTATATGCCCAGCCGATCGCCTTACCGCTAAATCCTACTGAGTTAAGATAAGCGCCCATCGGTATGACCCAAATACCGTACATCGCATACTGTAGGAACATCATCACGCTAAGCTTGATCCTGACGCTCATTGACATCTTTTCCATAAGTCTTACTCCTTAGAATTCATTTCTATAATTCGTCAGTGACTATTTAAGCTTGATCACAGAAAGTGTATGATGCGTATCGTGCTCAGTGTTCTTCAAACCAGGGAAAGGATAGTCGAAGTTCACGATGATCAGCTCATCGCCGCGAACGAGAGGTTCACAAGGCTGGTCGAGCAATCCATCAGAACCGTCTGCATCGTCGTTTTCCCACAGCAAAGTGCGCTTGCCATCTGTGGTAACCAAGTGGATCGCATTCTTTTCAGAATCGGTTACGATAATAACGTCACGTTTTTTATCATAGAAAATACCGTCAACACAAGTCAATTTATCATCCTTGAAAAACGGTTTGGGTTCTTTTTCTTTTGCGGTTCCATCTTCGTTGAATTCGATCTTATACATTTCACCATCACCGAACATACCGGTGTAAAGATTGCCTTCACTATCAAACGTCAAACCATCGGCGCCTGCGGGATCATCTCTATGATTTGGAATAGTAACGAACTGAGCGATAAGTCTTTCGTCCTGTGCATTGGGCTTGAGCGTTACAGTGCCGGCGTCCATATCGGCTTTGCTGATCTTGTAGATACCGCTGGCACCGGGTTTATCTTCCAGATCAAAGAAAGTATCGCTTACATAAATATCGTCGCCCTTCCAGATAACAGCGTTGGAAAGTTTGAAACCGTCGACAGCGACTTCTGTGCGAACGGGCTTGCCGTCTTCGATAACGATACGCAAAAGCCTCGACTTATGGTCTTTGTCTGTGAAGTACTGGTTGTCGGCAACATATATATTGCCGTCCGGACCGTAATCCAAACCCATCGGACGGGCGTGTGTGCTGTCTCCCTGAGGAGGAATAGTGTAGAACAACTCGGCTTTGTTGTCCTTGCCGATTGTCATAAGAACACCGACATTTTTCTCATCCTGGAAGTTCGGACAGGCAAGAATAATACTGCCGTCCGGCGCCATCGTCATAGCATCGGGAGTGTCATTGCTTTGGTCCAGCGACAAAAACAATGTTGGCTTGTAGCTATGCGGATCTTTTTCTTTAGGTTCGCAGCCCATAAAACAAACAACTAAAACTGCCAACAACAGTACTGCCAGGGTTGATACATTTCGCTTCTTCATTGCATTCTCCTAAAATAAAAGTTATTAAACCTATTTAAGTTAATTAAGATAACCTGCAATCCATAATAAATCAAAATATTTTTACGATTTGCCAAAATAAGTTGGCAAAAGCATAATCCCGATTTATCAGCCCCCTTACAATAACACAATTCCACTCATACTTAATGCCACTCAAAACCCACAATGCCTTGTTATTTCCGCATTTTTGCACATAATAGACTCATCTTCTTCGTATATTTTATTGTTGCTTCTGAACTTGACTTTTCATATAATGCTATTTTCTAAGTGTAATTTTATTATTAGGGGAATTCCTGATGTGTGAAGGTTGTGGTTGCGGAAGCGAAAAGTCGTTTGAAGAAGAAGTTGCAGAAGTCATCCAGTCAATAAGGCCTATGCTGCAAAATGACGGCGGGGACATCGAACTGGTCAACATAGACGAAGACAAGACCGTCAACGTACGCCTCCAGGGCGCCTGCAAAGGTTGTCCCGGTGCGGCAATGACGCTTAAGATGGGCGTCGAAAGACTCCTGAAAGAAAGAATACCGGAAGTAAAAGAAGTCGTCGCGGTCCAGTAAGCAACAAACAGGTATAATTATAATCCGCCATGTTTTTCACATGCGCAATCTAATTATATCTCACGATAAACGTACCGCCCAAGCCTGGTTCTATTGCTTTGGTTTGGGCGGTTTTTTGCTTGGGGGCATTTGCAATTCGAAAATATTTACAAAACGCCTCCCGTTTTCTATCCTTTTTATGAATTTATATGGCCCCTGTGACTGTGGATGCATTAATGTCTTTATCTTTTCAAGATGGTAGAGTTTGTAATAGGGATCTGTAGGCGCAAGTCCAAGCCTTGAGTCCCAGGCAATATATTTGATTCCTTTTTTGTGAAGCTTATTGGCAAAATCTGCCGGACCGGTAGATTTTATATTTCTGTAGTTGACTATGCCAGAGGGATTGGAAACATAGAGGGAAACAACAGGAGTCATAGAAGTTGCCATTTTTTCTCCAGGCTTAGCGTTTTCTGTGTACCAGTCTGCAAGGACTTTGAATTCAGAGTCATGCTTCCCTGTCTGCATAAGCGATGCTACGCCTAACTGGTTTGAGACTATCATTACCGCAAAGAGGAAAACTACGGTCAGGGCATGCATCGCACCTTTGAAACGCATTAACAGCACGGGAACAATCGCAAGTGCCAAAACGACACCGAAAGTAACAAAAGCTATCGAAGATGACTGTGGGCTAATTTTATTTGCGTACTGAATATGTGTCGGAACACGCGGATCGGTTGATAGAAGCTTAAAAAGCCAGACTGCTAAGCACGATATTGTCAGCACTTGCATGCAACAAACTACCGGACGCGGAATCCTGTTGCCCTTGTCGGCAAATTTCCATAGTTCGACGATTCCGTAAAGACATATCGCAAGCACTATCCAGAAACTGATTGCGTGGAACCTGGCTATCGGATATGGATAATATGCGTGTACAAGTACGTATGGTGCGAGGAAACAAAGTAGTACCATAATTTTCCAGTTTTTTCGTATCGCGGCAAAAACCAGCCCCAAAATAAATGTCGAAGAAACCAGGAATTTGCTTATATTGAAAAATTCCTTATAAACTTCTCTGTCTGTATCGAGAGGAAGGCCAAACAAATACCTGAAACCAACTGACCATATAATGTTAAAATGCTTTATTATTCCGGTTTTATCAGCACCCATATCCTTAAACTCTTTGGAAGCGCTGAAAGAAAAGACGTTGAAATAATGTGTAGTCCCTTTTGTTCCGCTTTTAAGTGTACCGTACATCCAAAGCATAAGAGGAATGGCAGCCAGGAAAGCGAATAGAAGGGCTTTTAGCCGCTGTTTTTTGTTTTTTGAGTATATCATGTCAACGAGAAAAGCAGCAATGACCAGCGTAGCAGCTTCATATCTAACCATAGTAGCAGCCATCCCGGCGAGATAACACCAGGATGTGCGTTTAAAAATAAGATATATCGTAAGCAATACAAAGAAAAGCATCGTAGTTTCGGCTATCGGTTCGATCAGAAGACTTAATGTCCATGGGTTTACAATTACCAGTATCGCTAACCACTTGCCGGATTTACCCAACATCTCCTTGCCAATAAGCCAAAGAAGGACCAGGCTGAGTGGATTAAGTATTGCGTTAACCATCCAACCGGCTCTGAGGTGGGGATATGGTGATTTCATAAAGAAAGATGTCATATACTGCAGTAAACCGGTAACCGGAGCACGTTTGTATGACGTAGGAAGTTGGAAATTGGCGATTTGCCTTCCTGTCCTGTAAAAGCCCATAAAATCAGAACACGGAACGATTTTGTGCCCGTAGTACAATATCGAAAGATAGGCCCCGAAAGCTATGAGAACGGCAACGACAAAAATCGCTAAGTATTTCTCGCGTTTTTTTATCTGCTCATCTGTCAAAACAACAGACAAAAGCTTTTTCGGTGCAGATTCTACGCCTCTACGATTTGCGCCGCGTCTTCTCTTGTGATGCCTTTTCATTTCATTCCTTTCCTTTTGCCTGGAGCTATGCCCGAAGCCGGACCATAGCGGCCAGAATAAGCTTATGATATTTTTTTCTGTCAGGCTTTTCTTTTTATAATTTCTATTGTTTGAAACATTCCTGTTATACTACTTACCGGCGATGCCAGGTACTCAACAGTTTTGAAAAATCCATATGTCCATGACGGCACCAATTGACGAAGGGTTAAACCGCCGCTTAAAAGGTATCTGATGGGAGTATGGTTTTTAATTTCTGCAATTTCCAGTTCAGGAAAAAGATCGCAGAATTTTTTACGATCGCGATTAAAGATTATCCAGGGCAATGCACCATTCGCCTGCGATAGAGGCCCGGATACGCTAAGATTCCAGTCTGCTTGCGGATTAAAATCCTCATGGTGAAAGTTTTTATAAATAAAACGCGACCAAGGTGTATTTGCAGGTTCTATCATTATTATTTTTCCGCCGTCGACAAGACACCGGTCGGCTTGTCGAAAAAATTCTTCAGGGTTCGGGATGTGATGGAGGACATCTATCATTATGAAAGCGTCGATGGAACTGTCACCGAAAGGCATCTCAAGTGCGGAAAAGATGTGGTCCAGACCCGGCAGATCAAGTACATCAGATGTTTGGGCAAAAGGTATTATTTCCTTAATAAATCCGCCGCCGCTGCCAAGCTCGACAACTGATCTTGCTGATTCCGGGAGCTTGCGCTTGAGGCTTCTATAAAAATCAACGTACAGTTTTCTCAGAAATCTCTTACTGTTTATAATCTCTGCGTGAAGCATCGTCGCCGAAGGATCGTCAAGGTCCTCGATAACATCTGTCTGTGGCAATTTTAGCAGGTTCATTATATTCATAGAGGGCAACCGTTTAATTGATCCATTTAATTTTCCTGAAAGCTACCCAACTCATCTTCAGCAGCAGCAGCCCATGCCTGAAGCGACTTATACTCGTAGAACCGTATGTTCTGGCACGATAGGTTACAGGAACTTCTGCGACTTTAAAGTTCTGCTTGACTGATCCGAATATCAAATCAAAATCTCCAAATGGGTCGAATTCTCCAAAGTAGGAACGGTTTTCCGCGATCAGATCGTAATGCTTTTTAGTAAGCATTTTCGTGCCGCAAAGGGTATCGCGGAATCTCTGCTCAAGCAGCCATGAAAAAAGCATTCCAAAAAATTTGTTGCCCAGAAGATTAAGAAAACGCATTGCCTGATCTTCCATCGGGTATACCAATCTCGAACCATTGATGTATTCGCCCTTGCCGTCGCGCAGAGCATTGAAAAATTTCGGGAGATCTTCGGGCGGTGCTGTAAGATCGGCATCCTGTATAACCAGCACATCCCCGGTGGCTACTGCAAATCCTTTACGAACAGCGTCACCCTTGCCGACTCCGTCACCCTGATGCACCAGTTTGATCTTTCGGTCCGGATAAGCCGCCATCTGTTTTTCGATCTCTTCGGCAGTACCGTCCGAACTATTTCCATCAACAAAAATTATCTCGGTCTCTCTGCCCATATCGGGAATTCTTTTTATTGCATCTTCAATATTACCTCGTTCATCTTTACAAGGAACTAAAACAGAAACTGAATAGTAGTCATCGGATTTGGGAACGGGTAACCGTCTCGCAATAACGAGATTAACGAGATTCAGATGTCGCAGTATGGGCATTATTGAAAGTATGCGGTTGCAAAAAGTTGATAATAGCGGAATGTATTTCGGCAGCATCATGTATGAAGATGTCCGAATTGTGTCCCACCCGCTCAGCATGAGAAGATTTGCGATATCCTCTGAAGGGAGCCAGTTCTGATACGACTGCTTACGACGCATCCCCAGCATAGAACCGAGGCCTAGAACACCCTCCCAAAGGTGGCTGTAATATGTGACAACGATCCGAGTGTCGTCATGGGCACATTTACTCAAACGTTCGAGAACATCCTGAATGTCACTCCAGGAACCGATGGAGTTACAGATAACTATGTAGTCAAATTTTTCGTCAAGATCAAGTTGCTGCGGATCGGTAGTAAAAAAATGCAGATCACTGAAGCGTTCCTTTGCCAACTCTACCGCAGATTCGTCTGGATCTAAACCAACTCCGTACGAGGGCTTAAGGGACGAAAGGAGATCGCCAGAGCCGCAGCCAACATGAAGCACTCGACTTCCGGGACGAATGATAGAAGCATAAAGCTTGTCAAGGAAACTGTAATAATATGAATTGCGTCTTCGCCACTTCATAAGTTTTTTTTCGTTAGCCTGTAATTCAGAAAGCGTTTCTGGCATCTTAATTTTCCTAAAATTTGTACTATGTTCTTTTACCTGCCCGTAATATTCTTCTTTTTCACTTTCTACCTAAGATCGTTTTGAGCCTCAGTCGTTCACTTCAAATGCTCGAAAACACTCTGATAACACGGATTATTTATAACACCTCTTTCCGTAATAATCGCCGTTATATTTTTCGCCTCTGTAACGTCAAAAGCCGGATTATAAACCTTTACACCTTCCGGTGCAACATTATTCCCACCAAAAAAGGTCACCTCAGCGGGGTCTCTTTCTTCTATTGGTATTTCGTCGCCGGTTTTGATGTTAAGATCAAAAGTACTCGACGGAGCTGCAACATAAAACGGTATGCCGAATTCGGCGGCAAGTATGCTCACTCCACAGGTTCCGATCTTGTTTGCGGCGTCTCCGTTTGCCGCGATCCGGTCGGCACCGGTTATTACTGCCGATACCTTACCCTGCTTCATAAGCGTCGCAGCCACATTATCACAGACAACGGTTACATCAATTCCTGCCTGGGTTAGCTCCCATGCAGTCAACCTTGAACCTTGAAGCAGCGGGCGGGTTTCGTCGGCATATACTTTAAATTTCCTGCCGAGCCTGTGCGCTTCATACATCGGCGAAAGAGCCGTCCCCTGCCCGGCGGTCGCAAGAGCGCCGGCATTGCAATGAGTCAAAATGCCGGAGTTTTCCTTTATGAATTTTTCGCCATTAACACCTATAGCTTTGCACATCTGCTTATCTTCGCGGCAAATAGCGTGCGCTTCATCAAGCAGGGCTTGCAAAAAAGCATCAACACCGACATCGCTATTTTCAGATATAAAACGAGTCGCTAGATCTTTCATTCTATCAAGGGCCCAGAAGAGGTTGACAGCTGTCGGGCGGGAAGTTGCCAGATATGCCGCGTTTTTTTCGAGATGCTCGGCAGCCGCTGTAAGGTTGCTCCGCGGCGGCAAAGCCTGCATTGCTACGCAAACTCCATACCCTGCGGCGACTCCGATAGCCGGTGCCCCGCGGACTGCAAGGGTTTTTATAGCATCGAAAACCTGCTCAACTGTTTTGCACTGAAGCTTTTCAAACCTGCCCGGCAAAATGCGTTGATCAATAAGTTCCAGACAACCGTCTATCCCTCCGATCCATTCAAGTGTTTCAAATGCCATATGTATCTCCTATTGCTGCTCCAAAGTTTTGGTGTCTTGTGTTTTCTCTGCTTTTAGTTTTTCTCTCAGATATTTTGCTGTATAGCTTTTTCGTTTTTTCGATATCTCCTCGGGCGATCCGCAGGCAATCACCTCACCGCCGCCATCGCCGCCTTCCGGACCCATATCAATAATATAGTCTGCCATTTTTATTACGTCCAGATTGTGCTCGATAACTATCACCGTATTTCCGAGATCACAAAGCCGTCGAAGCACATTCATCAGGTTGTGAATGTCGGCAAAATGCAAACCGGTTGTCGGTTCGTCGAGAATATACATCGTATGGCCGGTTCCGGGCTTTCCAAGTTCCGACGCAAGTTTTACACGCTGAGCCTCGCCGCCAGACATTGTCGTTGACGGCTGACCAAGCTCCATGTACCCCAGCCCTACATCACACAATGCTTTCATGAGGCGAATGATCTTTGGAAAATTCGCGAAGAACTCTTTCGCTTCATCGATGCGCATCTTAAGAACGTCCGCAATATTTTTACCTTTGAAAGTAACCTGAAGTGTCTCGGGATTATATCGCGAACCTTTGCAGTCCTGACAGACAACATAAACGTCCGGGAGGAAATGCATCTCAATTTTCTTTGTGCCCTGCCCCTGGCAGTGTTCACACCTGCCGCCCTTGACATTAAAACTGAATCGCCCGGGTTTGTAACCGCGAATTTTTGCCTCACGCGTTATCGCGAACAGTTGCCTTATAAGGTCAAATACACCGGTGTACGTCGCCGGATTACTCCTCGGTGTTTTGCCGATAGGCGACTGGTCGATCTCAATTATTTTGTCGATATGCGAAACGCCGAGAATACGTTTGTGCTTGCCCGGCCGAGCCCTTGAGCCATAGATTCGGCGTTTCAGTGCCTTGTGCAAAATCTCCGTGACAAGTGTGCTTTTGCCGGAGCCGGAAACTCCGGTTACACAGGTAAGAACGCCGATAGGAAATTTAACGTCAATACATTTCAGATTGTTTGCCTCGGCTTGTTTGACCTCAACACAGTTTCGAAGATTATACTTTCTGCGCTTGACAGGAAGTTCAATTCTATTCGTCCCGCTCAAATATCTCCCGGTGATCGACCGTTTACAATCACAAATTTCTTTATAAGAGCCTGTGACAACTACTTCACCGCCGTGCTTGCCGGCGTATGGACCAATGTCAATTATATGATCGGCGCTTTGAATTACGTCCTCGTCGTGCTCTACTACTATCACGGTGTTGCCGATATCACGAAGAGTTTTAAGAATCTCCAGCAGCCTCTCATTATCACGTCGATGAAGTCCGATCGTCGGTTCGTCAAGAACGTAGCAGCAGCCGACCAGCCCGCTGCCAACCTGCGTGGCAAGACGAATACGCTGAGCCTCGCCGCCCGACATCGTGCGGCTCGTACGGTCAAGCGTCAAATAACCCAGGCCGACATCCTTCATAAATTTAAGTCTTGCACGAATCTCTTTTAATGGCTCAGCGGCGATAATCTGACGCTCATCGACAAACTCAAGAGCGTTAAAAAATTCGGCGGACGCTTCGATACTCATCGCCGTTATTTCGCTAAGACTCTTGCCGCCTATGGTTACCGCGATGGCTTCCGGTCTAAGCCTCGCCCCGTTACAAGCGGTACACGACTGCTCGGAAAGATAACTGTGAAGCTTTGCCTTGACATATTCACTCGTCGTTGTTTCCCATCGCCTGCTGAGATTCGGGATCACACCTTCAAACGATACGCCGAATTTCTTTTTGTCCACATCTGTTGTTCCGTGAAGTAATATCTTGCGGACACGTATGGGAATTTTGGAGTATGGAGTTTCCCTGGCGATCCCAAAGTTTTTGCAGAACCGCTTGATCATACGGTTATAGTAGATGTTCATTCGTTTGCCGCCCTTTCGCCAGGCGTCTATCGCACCATGCTCGAGAGCAAGATTTCTATCGGCAACAATAAGATCGGGATCAAACTCAAGCATCGTCCCCAAACCGTCACAACTGCGGCACGCACCGTATGGACTGTTGAAACTGAACAGCCGCGGCGAAAGTTCTTCAAGCGATGCCTCGGGATGTTTTGTGCATGCAAATTTTTCGCTGTATAAAACCTCCTGCCAATCGGATTCGCCCGGTCGCTGAAGCAAGACAAAAACAGAACCTTCCGAAAATTTCAATGCTGTCTCTATGGAGTCGGCAAGCCGAACCCGGATCGAATCTTTTATTATCAGCCGGTCAATGACAGCTGCTATATTATGCTTTTTTGTTTTGCTCAGAGGCTCAACATTTTTAACATCCGATATCTCACCGTCAACACGAACCCTCACGAAACCCTCTCGCATTACTCTTGTGAAAACTTCCTTATGCTCGCCCTTTTGACCGCGGATCAGCGGCGCACAAACCTGCATCTTCGTTCCTATCGGATTGCTCAAAATCGAATCAACGATCTGCGTTGAATGCTGGCTGGTAATAGGCTCGCCGCAAATCCAGCAATGAGGGACACCTGCCCGGGCAAAGAGAACCCGGCAGTAATCATAAATTTCTGTGGTAGTGGCAACGGTCGATCGCGGGTTACTCGAACCGCTTCTTTGTTCGATAGCGATCGTCGGGGGCAGACCTTCTATGTGTTCAACCTGGGGTTTCTGCATCTGGTTAAGAAACTGGCGGGCATAAGCGCTTAGCGACTCGATATATTTCCGCTGACCCTCTGCATAGATCGTATCAAATGCCAGCGAACTCTTGCCAGAGCCGCTAATACCGGTAATGACAACCATCTTATCGCGCGGAATATCTACGGCAATATTCTTGAGGTTATGCTCGCTAGCCCCGGTTATCCTGATAAATCTCTCTGATTTTTCCAACCTGTAAACCGCCAATTACAAAATAGTAAACATGTTCAGGGTACTAGTGTTACTCAGCAGTATCAACACGCACCAAACCACCCATTTTAGCAGATCGGCGATAAAATTGAAAGAAATAATTAAAATTGATCAAATATTGTCGCCTAAAAACCTAAAAAACACCCCCCGATCCCACCAAATCGCCTATTGAATGCAATAGACTTATATACGGCAACGTTGTATAATACATGCTTACCTATATTAATATGTATTTTCGGAGCACACAATGAACAGACATCTCAAAAAAACAGCCGTTTTAGCCTTAATTTTGCCGGCATTGCTGCTATCGACCCTCAATGCGGCCGAAATTTCCCCAAAAAACACCAAAAAACTCAATTTCGTCTTTGTCCTGATCGACGATTTCGGCTGGACGGACCTTGGATGCTTCGGCAGCACCTTTTACGAAACACCAAATATCGACCGCCTTTGCGCCGATGGCATGAAGTTCACCAATGCCTATGCGGCGTGTTCGGTATGTTCGCCAACCCGCGCTTCGATCTTGACAGGAAAATACCCGGCGAGGATCGACCTTACCAATTATATAGGCGGAGGAGCCAGGGGCAAACTGCTGCCTGCTGAGTATGTTCGCCATATGGCACCGGAAGAAGTAACCATGGCAGAAGCTTTCAAAGAGAATGGCTACACGACATTTTTTGCGGGCAAATGGCACCTTGGAAGAGAACCCGAACACTTGCCCGAAGCTCAGGGGTTCGACATCAACAAAGGCGGCTGGCGAGCCGGGGCGCCATCTTACAGTTACAAAAACAGAGAAGGCAAAAGGGTAGGAACAAATAGAACCTTCAGAGGCGGATTCTTTGTGCCTTACAATAACCCGAAACTGGAAGATGGTCCCGAGGGCGAATATCTTACAGACCGCCTGACAGATGAATCAGTAAAATTTCTTGAGCAACATAAAGACGAACCATTTTTGCTTTATCTTTCTCACTACGCGGTTCATAATCCCCAGCAAGCCAAAAAGGAGTATATCGAAAAATACGAAAAGAAGCTGGCCAGGATACAAAAACCTGCCGGCCCGGAGTTTGAACCTGAGCATAGAAATAGAAATCGATTGATACAAAATCAGCCTATCTATGCGGCGATGATACAAAGCGTCGATGACAGTGTCGGGCGTGTAATGGAAAAACTCAAAGAACTTGAGCTGGAACAAAATACCGCAATAATTTTCATGAGCGACAACGGCGGGCTTTCCACCTCCGAAGGAATGCCAACTTCCAACCTGCCGTTGCGAGCCGGTAAGGGATGGGCATACGAAGGCGGAATTCGCGAACCGGTAATCGTCAAGTGGCCAGGCGTTGCCAAGCCCGGCAGCGTATGCGATTTCCCAATTATTAGTAACGATTTCTACCCGACAATGCTGGACATGGCAAACCTGCCGCTAAAACCAAAACAGCATGTTGACGGAATAAGTTTTGCGAGCCTGCTTAAAGGCAAAAAGAAACTTAACCGCAAGGCGATCTACTGGCACTACCCGCATTACAGCAACCAGGGAGATTCGCCGTCAGCAGCCGTTCGCGCCGGCGATTTTAAATACATCGAACACTTCGAAGAAGGCTCCATCGCCGAACTTTATAACCTCAAAGACGATCTCGGTGAACGCAATAACCTCGCAAAGAAAATGCCGTCCAAATTAAAAGAGCTAAAAACAATGCTTCATAAATGGCTAATAAGCGTTGATGCAAAAATGCCAAAACCGAACCCAAACTATAAACCTCGAAAAAGAAGAAACTAAAAGGTGAAATAATGAAACGTCGTGACTTTTTAAAAAACCTGGCAATCACCGCTGCCTGCGCCACCGCAGCACCACAGGCACTGGCCTTAAAAATAGCTCCTAAAAAGCCAAACATCATATACATCATAGCTGACGATCTCGGTTACGCCGACATCGGCTGCTACGGCCAGAAGATCGTAAAGACTCCCAACCTTGACAAGATACGCGCAGAAGGCATCAAGTTCACACAGCACTATTCCGGCTCGACCGTCTGCGCACCGTCGCGATGCGTATTGATGACCGGCGTCCATACCGGCCACGCCAGCGTACGCGGAAATGGCAAATGGAAACCCGAAGGCCAGGGCCCGATCGCAAAAAACGTACTAACTGTCACCGAATTGCTTAAAGATGCCGGTTACACCACAGGCGGATTCGGCAAGTGGGGAATGGGCGGCCCGGGCTCAGGAGCAGAACCAAACGACCGCGGTTTCGATTACTGGTACGGTTTTAACTGCCAGTCGCTGGCGCACAATTACTACCCGAATTACCTCTGGAAAAATTGCGAGAAGGTTATGCTCAACGGAAACAAAGGCGGCAAGTGCAACCAGTTCTCGCACTCTCTCATAGTCGAAGAAGCACTCGACTTCATCAAACGCAGCAAAGACAAACCCTTCTTCGCGTTCCTGCCGTTTACGATCCCGCACGCCGAGCTTGCCGCGCCAAAAGAAGCAATGGACGTCTACGAAGGCAAGATCGAGGAAACAAAAGCTTACCGCAATCCGTCGGCGCCTTACACACCAAACGGCGGCTACAATGCCCAGCAAAAACCGCATACCGCTTTTGCTGCAATGGTGACGCTGATGGATAAAAACATAGGCAGGGTAATGGCACTGCTTAAAAAACTCGGCATTGACGACAACACCATCGTAATGTTTACAAGCGACAATGGCCCGCACGTCGAAGGCGGAGCGGACCCGAAATTCTTTGATAGCAATGGCCCGCTGAAAGGTTTTAAGCGCGACCTCTATGAAGGCGGCATACGCGTACCGATGATCGCTCGCTGGCCGGGCAGGATCAAACCGAACACGCAAACGGATCACATCTCAGCATTCTGGGACGTACTGCCGACCATGTGCGAGATCGCAAATATTAAGCCGTCAAAAAATATCGACGGAATTTCATTTCTGCCGGCAATGCTCGCCAAAAAACAAAAATCCCACGAATACCTCTACTGGGAATTCCACGAACGAGGCGGCAAGCAAGCCGTGCGAATGGGCAAATGGAAAGGCGTGCGGCTAAGAGTCTTTTCAAACCCCAACGCCCCGATAGAACTATACAACCTCGACAAAGACATCGGCGAGGAAAACAACATCGCGAGCAAACACCCTGAAATAACCGCAAAGATAAAAAAGATAATGAAAGAGGCAAGAGTCCACAACAACGACTGGCCCTTCACCGCAAAACCAAAAAAGAAGAAGAAAAAGACCCAATAAAAGCGCGCGAGCGCAAGCTCGCCGATATAACCGTACAATTTCAATTGTGCGTACTATAGCTTGAAAGCCCAAAATGGAAGTAAAAAAACTTCACAAATGGGACATAACATACGAAGAGGCCAGGAGCCTTCAGGAGCACCTGGCCTCAAAGCTTCGCTTTACACCTGTCAGAAAAACTCCAAAACTTATCGCAGGCATCGACTGCGCATTCAGCAAAGACGGCAAACGAATCGGTGCAGCCGTAATTGTAATGGACTTCCCTGAACTAAACGTAATAGAAACAAAAACCGCAACCGCCGAAGTAACATACCCATACATCCCGGGCCTGCTCTCATTTCGCGAAGCCCCCGTCTGCATCAAAGCCGTCGAAAAACTCGAAAACACCCCCGACGTCTTCCTAGTCGACGGCCAGGGCATAGCCCACCAACGCAAGCTCGGCCTCGCCGCACACCTGGGACTGTTTTTCGACAAACCGACAATCGGATGTGCAAAAAGCAGACTCGTAGGCGAGTACAAAGAACCCGAAAAAGAAAAAGGAAGCTACTCGCCGCTGACATACAAAGGCGAGCAAATCGGCGCAGTAGTAAGAACAAGAACAAATGTAAAACCCCTATTCATCTCCGTAGGAAACAAATGCGGCCTGGACTTCGCAATAAAAACGACACTGGCCTGCACAAAAAAATACCGTCTGCCCGAACCAACAAGATTGGCCCACCAAACGGTAACAAAACTGAAACCAGAGATATAGCGATTAGCAATTAGCAATAAGCTATTAGCTAAAAGATTTTTCTTAATCCCATGAATGCTCTTTGATTGCTTCGAGGATCATTGCTGCACACTCCAATGCTTGCAAACCTTCTTCGCCTGTTACTTCCGGTCGTGCGTCGTGTTTTCGAACTGCTTCGAGGAATGATTCCTGCTCGACCTTCAACGGTTCTCTGTCGTCGATGTCAAGCTGCTCTATATTCAAAAGATCCGGCCAGTTTACCGTGCTGAAATCAAAATCCTCCGCGTCCTGATGTTGCTTGACCCACTTAACGACGTCAACATTAGGAGCCGTCTTAATAACAATCCCTTCTTTCCTGAGATAGTCCAGGCTCAGATACGCCTGCTTGCTGAAAACACGAATCTTACGCTCGGTCTTCATGGCCAGCCTCGACGCGGTAATATTGGCAACACAACCATTCTCAAAAAACACGCGAGCATTGCAGATATCTTCGTGTTCGCCGATAACATTAACACCAACCGCATCGACCTTCTTGATCTTGCTGCCGGCGAGCGACAGAACAATATCGATATCGTGGATCATAACATCAAGCACCACGCCAATATCGGTCGACCTGAATGGATACGGGCTGATGCGGTTTGCCTCGATAAACTTCGCCTCGATATCAAGACGCTTCATCGCCTGCGACACAGGATTGCATCTCTCGGAATGACCGACGGCAACGACAACATCATGCTTTTTCGCCAGGTCGACGATCTTCTGACCCTCTTCGACGCTGGCGGCAAGCGGCTTTTCGATCATCACGGCAATACCGTTTTCGATAAATTGTTTGGCAAGCTCATAATGATATATCGTAGGAGCCGAAATGGTAACGGCATCAACTTTGCCGATCATCTCATCGACACTGCCGAAAGCCTTACACCCGAAATCGCCGGCTATCTTTTCCGCCGATTCCGCCACGGTATCATAAACGCCGACAAACTCACAATTGTCCAGCTTGCTGTAAACCTTAGCATGGATCCCACCCATCTTACCTGCACCGACAACGGCAGTGCGAATCCTGTCTGACATTTTTTCTCCCTGTAAAATTAAATTGCATCCGCCAAAGGCGGTTTCCATCATTATACATTAGACAATAGACATTATACATTCCAAACTGGCCGAAAGGTCAGTTTGCAGTCAGTCTCTGAACAATTCCAGATGTCTGCCGAAACGATGCTCGTTACTTCGCTGAATCGATTCAACCATATAACGAACATTCTCATCGAGATCTTTTTCAGCGGCCAAAGCATTTACTCTATCAGAAAAGACACCTTCGTCGCTTTTGTAAATTCTCTTGAAAGCTTTGAGAATATTCTTCTGCTGCTGAGCATCGTAACCCGCCCGGTCAAGGCCTCGCTTATTGATACTCCGAACTTCCGGAGGATAGTGCCCGCTGATCATAACAAACGGGGGGACGTCATGATTGATACCGGAAAGACCGGCAGCATAACTCCATTTGCCTATCGTTACAAACTGGTGAACAAGCACAACCCCGGCAAACCAGACGCCCTCTTCGACTTTGCAATGACCGCTAAGCTGAGTATAGTTACTCATGACAATATTATTTTCGACAACACAGTCGTGCCCGATATGCATACCGATCATAAGAAGATTGTCACTGCCAATAGAAGTAGTCTTGTCAGGATACATGCTCGGGTGAATGGTAACCATTTCACGGATAGTATTGTTGTCGCCGATAACCAGCGTACCGTATTCGCCATCAGGCTTTAGCCCCAACAGCTGCGGCGCACGACCGATTACGGAATTGGCGTAAAAACAGTTGCCCTTACCGATCACAACATCTTTGCCAACGGTTACATTTGCGTCAAGGATGGTACCATCGCCAATGACGGTACCTTCGCCAACAACACAGTTTGGTCCGATCACGACATCGACGCCTAATTCGGCCTTTGCGTCAATCACGGCACTAGGATGAATCTTACTGCTCATAAAACTTCTAAGCCTCCAATCAAAATAATTGTTATAGCTCTAATTAATATTTATAATCTTACTTTTTATCAATCGCTGTTGAGCGAAGCGAAATCCGCAGAAGGCTGACTAATTGCTAATAGCTATTTAAACAACCTCATCGTCAACAAGCATAAACTTGAGAATCGCCTCTGCGGCAACTTCGTCACCGACCATCGCCTTGCATTTACACATTGCGCTTCTTCCGCGAATCTTTACCGCCTCGGCAAGCAGTATAAGCTGATCGCCGGGAACTACGGACCTGCGAATTTTAACCTTGTCCATCGTCAGCAAAACAGCAAGCTTACCGGTGTGTTCCAGCTTCTGAGCAAACAACAAACCCGAAACCTGGGCAAGCGCTTCGATGATCAACACGCCCGGCATTATCGGTGTACCGGGAAAATGACCCTGGAAAAACTGCTCGTTAAACGTTACGTTTTTAATTCCGCGAATATGCTTATCGCCAACAACCTCGATAACTTTATCAACCAGCAGGAAAGGATACCTGTGCGGCAAAATTCTCTGTATCTTACGAATATCAAGAAGTGCCTCGTTGCCAATCGCCTCATTATCGTCGGCTTTCTTAGCCATCTTGACAAGACGCCTTGCAAGTTTCTGATTAAGAGAATGCCCGCTTTTATACGCGACGATCCTGCCGATAACCGGCCTGCCAACCAGCATAAGATCGCCAATAAGATCGACGACCTTGTGACGAACACACTCGTCTGCAAACCGGAAACTGTTTTTGATCGGACCGTCGGAATTTATCACCAGGATTTCTTTGGGAGTAAGATGGGCACCTATACCCTGTGCCTGCATCTGACGAGCTTCGGCTTCCAGACAAAAGGTCCTCGCCGTCGAAAGTTCCCGACCAAAATACGCCGTCGAAAGTGAGCAGCTGAAAAGCTGCCTGCCTATTCCCGTGTGCTGCGTATAGTCAAGATCGTATGTAATATTCAAACTGTCGGATTCGTACGGCAACGCATAGATTGAACTGTCGCCTTCACTGATACTAACCGATTCGGTTATGATCAATTCTTTTCTGTTGCCCTGCTGCTCGACAATACCCGCCTTGCTGAGTGCCTTGAAATATTCATCGCTGCTTCCTTCAAAACCCGGAAGTTCGCCGCCGTCTATTTCGATTTCAAGGTTGTCAATCTCCAATGCACTAATCGCCGCAAGACAATGTTCCGGCGTTTCAATACTTACAGAACCGCTCTTCAATGCACTCCGCCTGTCACGTTCGGCAATATTTTCGGCGAGCGCAGGTATTGTAACCGGTTCGGCAAGATCGGTGCGCACAAAAACAATACCGGTATCGACCTGGCCGCCGCGAAGGACAACCTTGACATCCTTACCGCTAAAGAGCCCTTTTCCGGCAATCTTTGCTTCGCTCTTAATTGTTTTTTGAAGCTTCAAGATCTTGCACCCTTTTAACAAGTTCTTTCATCTGTTTAGCCATCTTCGGCAAACGGTGGACATGAACCAACTGCCGCATATGATCTTTCATGTCCCGCCCGGGAGTACCCGAAACTGTCATACCCGCAGGTATATCATTCAATGCAGTCGCCCGCGTGGTAACTACAACACCGTCGCCAAGCGTACAGTTATCGCCAACCCCGCCATCGCCGGCCAAAACAACACCATCACCTAGAACACTGCTTCCGGCAATAGCCGACCTACCCGCGAGAAGACAGCACCTGCCGATAATTACATTGTGCGCAACCATCACAAAATTATCGATCTTCGTCCCGGCGCCAATTATTGTATTGCCAAACTTAGCCCGATCAACGGTGCTATTGGCTCCTATCTCAACACAATCTTCAATAATAACTCCGCCGTTATGCGGAACAAGCTTATGCTGACCATCGATAAGCGAATAACCAAACCCGCACGCACCAATCGTCGTGTTTGCCTGGATAACACAATTATTCCCTATAACACAATTGCGATAAATCACAACACTAGAATCGATCCGGCAATTTTTCCCGATCACCACGTTGTCACCAATACTGCACCCGGACGCGATCTCACTACCGTCACCGATCGACACATTACGACCGATGCACGCACAGGGCCCGATACTGACATTGTCGCCGATCTCAGCACTCGCATCGACAACCGCTGACGGGTGAATTCCAGGTTCTGCTGCAACTTCCACAGCAAAAAGATTTAACACCGCAATCAATGCAGCATCAACATTTTCGACTATTAACTGAAAACCGTCAAACCCTTCGACTTTGCTTGCTGAAATCAACGCAGAAGCCTTAGACTCCAAAGCCTTCGATTTCATTTTTGCCTTTGATACAAATGAGATTTCACCCTGACAGGCTTCGCCCAGAGAATTCACACCACAGACATCTAAACTACCGTCACCAATAACTTCGGCGCCGGCAACGCCGGCTATCTCACTTATCGGAAACGTTTTTTTGCCACTACACATAAAGTTAACTTTCGCGGTTTTATTCTACAAGTTTAAGCACACCCAGACTCTACAGAATCGAATGCATCGGATATCTAGGGATTTACTTTCACTGCATTCCAGGCTTCAAGAACTTCATCTGTTATATCCAACTCCTCTGAATGATAGATCACCTTGGTGGTTTGGATAATCATCATTAACTCTTCATGGGATCTCGAAGGCCAACGCTGTGCTTGTTTGGAAAGTATAATATCGTAACCTTTGGCCTTTGCGATTTTCTCGGCTTCTCTCATTATCGACCTGAACGAAAACTCACGCCATTTCAGAATCTGATGATCAAGATCCTGCTGTAAGAATTTTCCTCTTGCCTCATAAAGAAAGTCTTTTTCCCTCAACGCACGCACGTACTTGTCATAATCTTTGCTAGTCGGCTTAAGTGTCGCTAGAGACTTATTAAGCGCCAGCATTTCTTTTCGAAGGTTTTCCAGTTCGGCAGTCGCCTTCTCCTTGCGCGAAATTTGACGACTCTCGAACTGTTCGTTGTTTTTACCTTCCAGGATAAGTTTCTCAATATCAATGACTGCGATCTTAGCCGGGACAATTTTTTTGACGCTCTCGGCAATACCCTTCTCATGAAATACACAAACAGATACTAATAAACTCAGCAAAATTACAATAATAAGATTTTTAGACTTCATTGCTTTCTCCAATATTTAGTTCCAAATTCTGATTAATATATATTCTTAACTTTAGATTAAAATAAAGCGCCAATCGTAAAACTGAATACCTTGGTTTCATCAACATCTTCTTTTGTAATAGGAGCGGCCAGCTCAAACCTCATCGGAACCGGACCGAACCACTGCGGCAACAGAATCTGTATGCCTGTACCAACTGAGCTTCGTACCCTGCCACTGTCGATAGCACCTGCATCGACAAAGAACAGCCACGAAAGAACTTCAGTCGTGATCGGAACCGCAATTTCGGCATTACCGGTAAGAATCCAGTCACTTCCGATCGGATCCCTATACTCCGGCGTACCCGGCCCCGTAGAAAGTCCTCTCGTGCTCACACCACGGTAATCGAAACCACGAATAGAACCGGTTCCGCCGGCATAGAATTTTTCAAACATCGGAGCTTCACCAACAATCGTACCACTCTGTATCTTGGTCTCAAGAACAGTTTTACGCCCGCCGAGATCTTCATATAAGGTTTTGTACCACCTCTGCGTAGCGTTTATAACTCCGAATGTAAAATCACCGCCGACCTGTTCGTAACCTGCCGTAAAATTATAACCTTCGCTCGGAAGGAACCTGCTGTCGGTAGTATCACGTCTGATATAAAGCCTTAAACCATACAAACTGGTGCCGCCTTTTACCTTTTTGATTTCTACGGGTACGTCAGGGGCAAGATCATGAATATTTACATTTTCAGCCCTGAACGAAAAACCTCTTCGCCAGTCATTCTGGTATCGCTTCTCCAAACCTATATGACCCTTGAGTCTCTTTTCGTCAAAAATCTTTTTCTTATGAGATATCTGCCTTCTCTCATAGCTCGAAGCGATCATGTCCAGTTGAACTGGTTTGTCATACAAATAAGGCTCCGTAAAACTCACCGAAAAAGCACTTCGACGCGTACCTGGACTAAGCGAAATCCTGAGCCTCTGACCGGCACCTTTAAAAGCCCGACCTGTAATAAACTCGCTAAAACTTTCAGGCACATCGAAGATATCAAAATTACGCTGATCATAAACAACCTGACCAATAAGACCGCTGTTACTGGCAACGCCGACACCAAGCATGATCGAACCGGTCTGCGATTCCGATATGTTTACTTGTGCATCGCGTTTTCCAGGCGTCCTGTCATTCGGCTCCATACGGATAACCACAGACTCGGCCATGACTTTCCGCTGAACGAATCGTTCCAACTCACCGGTTCCGTTACCACGAGCCATATCGGCGTTGTACCATCGACCAGGAACAAAGTCTTCCTCTTCAAGGACACGACGAATTACGTTTCCGTGAACTTCATCATTGCCGGTTATCGATATTTTGCCGATCCTGAAACGCTCTCCTTCGAAAATATCAAAAACCACAGAAAGTGATTTATCCGTTCCAGAGAACAACCTGCGATGCTCGACTGTCGCATCCACAAAGCCTGCTTCGAGATAACGCGTCAGAATTTTACCCGCGTCGAAATCACCGTATTCCTTACTGTAAATACCGCCTGTTTTCAGACGCAAAGTCTCGGTCAGCACCGAAGTATCGAAAAACTCATTGCCGGTTATCGATATTTCACTGATATAAAAAATGCCGCCCTCGTCGATGGTAAAAGTAACCAAAGCACCTTTGCCGTCCTCTGTCAATTCGACCTTGGCAAAAACCGCAACATTAAGAAAACCCCTCTTCTGGTAGACTTCTTCGAGCTTTGCTATATCTTCCTCAATAACTTCGGAATTGAAGTAACCACGCCAGAAAATGTATTTGCGTTTCTTTGTGTCAATTGCCTTTGCAAGCTCTTTGCCTGACAAGGTTTCGTTACCGGTAAAAGTAATTTTTTGGATCTTAATCCTGTTACCTTCGCTGATGTTATAGACCACCTCGCCTTTATCAAGTTGATCTTCAGCCAACTCGATCTTCACTTTCGCAAAGCCTTTCTTGTGATAATAATCGAGCAACGACTTAACGCTGTCTCTTACAATAAAAAGATCAAGATAGTCACCTTTTTTAAGCCCGGTTTTTTTCCGGAGCTTTGCGTCTTTAAAAGCTGTATTACCGTTAAAATTCAGCAACCTGATAAGATTTTTTTCTATGACAATATATGTCAGTTTTACCGCATCACCAGTAACAACAGTGTTATAGTAAGCGTATTTAACACCGTCTAATTTTCCAATCCTTTCCGCATCTTCTTCTGCGGAAGCCTTATTGAATTTCTCACCGGCACGCGCGCGAACCTGAGCCAGGATCTTGGCCCTGAAAATCGAAACGTTTCCAGCGGTTTCAATAGATGTTATCTTCTTACCTTCAGCGGGCACATCTTCAGTACCCTCGGCCAGGCAAAAACCGGCAAAGACAAACAATAGAAAAAACACAACGCCTGCCATGACAGTTGATTCTCTCAATATTAACATATAACATCCTTGATTATAACACTCAAGCAAATCGCCAAAAATTAAAGACTAACCACCAACGGCTATTAACCATTATGGTTTCGGGTAGATAATACTAAAATTTTCGGGGAAAAGCGAGAAATTTAATTACAACTTATTTCATTATATCGTAAAAATGCATATCTAAAACACGGAATGGGGGTCGTGTGGGTCTTCACCGTGATAACGAGGCTTAAAACGCGTAGTTTTGCTGTCAAAAATAAGCTCAATAATACCAGTCGGGCCATTTCTCTGTTTTTCTATAATCACCTCTGCAAGGCTTGCCTCAGGAGAATCATGGTCATAATCAGGGTCGTTGCGGTGATAATAGGATTCACGGTGTAACATTAACACAACGTCGGCATCCTGCTCGATACTTCCGCTGTCCCGCAGGTCACTCATCCGGGGCCGATGACCCTCGCGACCCTCAGAAGCACGGTTTAACTGGCTCAATACCAGAACAGGCACTTCAAGTTCACGAGCCATGCCCTTAAGATACCTCGACATCATACTAACTTCCTGCTGACGAGACTCTGCTTTACCGCCCATGCTCATAAGCTGCAAATAATCCACCATTACACACTGAATTCCAACCTGACTCTTAAGTCGCCTGCATTTCGCACGCATCTCAAGAGGTGTAATACCAGGCGTATCGTCAATATAAATCGGCTTGTCAAAAAGCTCACCGCTAGCCTCGGTCAAAAGCTGAAGCTGATCGCTGTTGAGATTTCCGGTTCTGACCAGCTGAGCGTCAATACCGCTTCTACTGCAAAGAAGGCGCTCAACAAGCTGAGCCTTGCCCATTTCAAGTGAAAAAATAACTACAGGAATGTTCTCATTGGCGCCAATATGCTCGGCGATATTCATCGCTAAACTGGTCTTACCCATACTGGGACGAGCGGCGATGATAATCATCTCACCGGGGTGAAATCCGCAAAGTTTGTTGTTAAGATCCTCAAAACCGGTATCAAGACCGGTCAAACCGCCCCCGCGAGATTCGATATTCTCAAACGCTTCGTGAAGGAGTCCTTTGATAGGCGTCGCAGAACTAGCGATCTTCTTTTCGGTCACCCGGAATATCTTCTGCTCTGCCGAATCGAGTTTTTTGCTCACTTCACCCGATTCGTCATATGCCTCTTTCAAAATCTCATTGCTAGCGGCAACAAGCTCGCGAAGCAAATGCTTATCTTTTACGATATTGGCATAATACTCGACACTCGCTGCTGAAGGAACAGATTCAGCTACCCGAACCATGTAATCAACCCCCCCGGCCTGCTGAAGTTTATTGGAACGCTTAAGCTCATCCCGCAACAGAACCAGATCTACAGCACTGTTGTTCTCATAGAGCCTGACCAATGCGCCGAATATTGCCTGATGTTCCAGACGATAAAACGAATCCTCGCCAAGCAACTGAACCACCTGACCTATGCATTCACGGTCAAGGACCATAGATCCAAGTACCGCGGTCTCGGCTTCATAGGATTCGGGCATACTGCGGCCCGATTTAACCTCTCCGCCTAAGCCCGAGTCACCCGAAGGGCTACTCGTCGCCGGATTCGTCACTGGATTCGTTACTGGATTCATCTGATTCGATATCCTCAGTTAGAGGTACAACAACAACAGTAACAGAAGCTGTAAGCTCAGCGGCAAGTTTAATGGTAACTTCATGCGTGCCAACTTCTTTAATATGATGACCGCCGGTAAACTTGACCATATTATCGGCAATCTCAAAGCCCTGTTCCCGAAGGTTAGTCGCAACATCACGCTCGCTGACAGAACCGAAAAGGTGACCCAATTCGTTTGCCTTCGAAGCAATAACCGCTTCAGCACCTTCAACTGCTTCTGCTGCACGTTCAAGCTCAACATGAGCGAGTTTACGCTCTTGGGACTTTTTAGACTTAGCATCGGCCAACGAACGAATGTTACCTTCGGTAGGAACTGTCGCGATACCGTAAGGCAAAAGATAGTTCCTGGCATACCCGTTCTTGACTTCTACAACATCTCCAAGCCAGCCGAGCTTTTCTACATCTTGACAAAGTAAAACTTTCATAATATAACTCCACCGCATTTAGTCGGTTGAAAGAAATTTCTGTTTTCTTGTAATCTCAAAAAAATTAAGTAGTAAACGGCAGCAATGCCATAAATCTGGCACGCTTGATCGCACGCTGAACCTTACGCTGACATTTCGCACAGTTTCCGCTGCGTTTACGCGAAAAAATCTTACCACGATTTGTCAGAAGTTTTTGCAAAGTATCAATGTCTTTGTAATCGACATATTTCACTTTCTCTCTGCAAAAACGACACTGCGATTGTTCGCGAACACCTGCTCCAAACTTTTTCCGACGATTACCCGGACCTCGTTTATTTCTCGGTGACATTTGTGCCATACAATAAAACCTCAATCAAAAATTCATTATTTTCCGGTTAAAATAGCCTCGGCCTTCAGGCCGATTCATCAATTCGTAATTCGTAATTTATAATTCGTAATTCTCAAGCTGACCAATAGGTCAGTTTGAGCTAAAACGGTATATCATCCGTAGGGTTAAACGGAGGACTGTCAAAGTCCTGTGCAGGAGCAGAATTCTGCTGCTCCTGCGGCTGCTGTTGCTGTTGCGGTTGCGGTGCTTGCTGCTGCTGACCGTAACCACCGCCGCCTTGGCCCTGTCCCTGCTGACCGCCGTCACGGCGACCGCCTATAAACTTAAAACTTTCGACAAAAACTCTCATCTTGCTCCGCTTGGATCCATCCTGAGCCTGCCATTGATCAAGCTTCAAGCGACCTTCGACAAGTAGCGGGTCACCCTTATGGAGATATTTGTTAATGGTTTCAGCAGACTTGCCGAACATCTGGCAATCCGTAAAACATACCTCTTCGCCCTGCGAACCGTCCTGCTTCTTATAAACTCGGTTTGTTGCAATACCAAATTCCACAACCGGCGTATTACTGGGCAGATACGACAACTGAGGATCCCTTGTCAGATTACCCATCAATATCACTCTATTAAAACTTGCCATGCTAAACTCCTTTTAAGCTTTTCATCCCGTACAATTACGCAAGAGATTTGCTAAAACAATGTCGTATTATTCGCTAGATTCTTCAGTTGTTTCTTCTTCTGCTGGAGCCTCTTCTGTCGGAACCTCATCTACAGGCGCATCTTCAGCCGGAGCAACCTCTTCCTCTACGGGAGCTTCTTCTACAGGAGCCTCTTCCGCAGGAGCTTCTGCTGCCTTAGCCGCCGCTTTTTCTGCTGCCTTAGCCGCTGCTTCTGCAGCTGCAGCCTCAGCCTTTTCCGCCGCTTCTGCTTCTTCACGCTCAACTTTTGCCCGTGGTGTCTCACGCTTTATATCATCTTCGCTCATCTTGTCGGTCTTAAGGACCATAACACGCAAGATACGCTCGGACAGCTGGACATCTCTCTCGATCGCACCGATCTTAAGAGGATCACAGTTAAAATACACCAGGATATAAGTTCCGCGACTCTTTTTCTTAATATCATAGGTGAGTTTTCGCTCGTCCCATTTTTCCAGCGTCACAACTTCACATTCCGCTCTGGACAAAACTTTTTCGATAGCGCCGATCACGCCGTCCCAGTCGGATGCAGCTTCAGCCGAATCGACCAGAAACAATCCTTCATACAATCTTTTTATAGCAGTTTCCAAACTTGTTACCTCCAAGTCATTTCACTATATTAATGTTCATTTTAACGTACGTTATATTTATTCATTGCCGGCTCAATTCCTTCATTGACCCAGCAAAACAATGCTTCCTTCGATCTGGCGACAGCTTCGTCGATGAGATCTTTCTCATCGGCTGTCGGTCGCCCGAGAACGTAATCACGACCGATTATATACTCGCTTCTGCCAATGCCGACACGCAACCTTGCATAATCCTGACTTGACAGCTTATTCGCTATATCCGAAAGCCCGTTATGACCGCCCGCCGAGCCTTTCGCCCGAAGACGAATCCGACCAGGCTCTAATGCCATGTCATCGGTTACTACTATTATATTGTCAATAGGCAATCGGTAAAAACCCACTGCCGTCGCAACTACCTGTCCGCTCAAATTCATATACTTCTGCGGCTTGACCACAAGAACCTTCGTCTCGCCAACTAATCCGTCACCTACAATACCGCCGAACTTTTTCTTCTTTACTTCGATCCCATACTGCCGGGCAAACACGTCAACAACATCAAAACCAACATTATGCCGCGTTCTTTCATATTCCTTGCCGGGATTACCCAGCCCTACTATCATCCGAACGCCGGACGCGTCTTTGCCAAGTTCCTTACGCTCGGCTTTCGCCTTTAATTTACTAAAAAAACCGGCCATCGTTCAGATTATCCCCAAAACAATACGCGTTAGGACTCTTCACCTTCCGGCTCTTCGGCCTTTTCGGTAATAACTTCAGGACCAACAGGCAATTCTTCTTCAAGCTCTTCAGTCGACTTAGCTATAGCAACCAGGTGACAGTTGAGAATAAGTGCCTCACCGTCGGTCTTAAGCGTACTGCCGTCCGGCAATTCAATGTCGCTTGCGTAAATGGAATCACCAATATTGATTTCCTTAACAACAACATCGATCGCTTCGGGAATTTCGCTAACCTTACATTCAACCTCGATCGCGTCAAGATGAACATCAAGCATACCGCCTTCATGCGTTCCCGCCGCGATACCTTTAAAGTTAAGATCAACAGAAACGGTAACAAGCTCTGCAAGATTGACGCGAATAAAATCGATGTGAATATAATTCTTGCCAAGATAATCATACTGAATATCCTTAACCAGAAGAGTCTCTCTCTTACCGTCAATCTCAATATCAAACAAACGATGCCCGTGGTGAATAGCTTCGGTAAGATCATGAAGACCCAAAGCAAAAGATGACGTCCCTTTGCCATGACCATACATTATCGCCGGCAACTTACCCTGTTTGCGAAGCGCAACTGCCTTGCTTGTGCCGACCTGTTCTCTAGACTCGCCTTTTAATAACATTCTATCTGCCATAACTTCCTCTAAATTAAACTTTCGCAGTTATTTCTTTGAACGGAACATCGCACTAACCGATTCGTTCCTGTGTATTCTTTTTATTGCCTCTCCGAGAAGCTCGGAGACTGTTAACACTTTTATGCCGTCAATCTTTTTCGCCGTCGAATTCAATGGTATCGTATCGGTTACGACAACCTCGTCAAACGGAGCAGCTTCAATTCGCTCAAACGCCTGACCGGCAAAAACGCCATGTGTCGCACCGGCGATAATCCGCTTTGCGCCTCTGTCCTTCAGCACTTTGGCGGCACCGCAAAGCGTACCGGCCGTCGAGATCATATCGTCACACATAATAATGTTTCTGCCTTCAACTTCGCCGATCACCTCACCGCACTCAACTTCTGTGCCGCTGATACGACGCTTGTGAATTATAGCAAGCTCACCTCCAAGCGTCGAGGCATATTTCGCGGCCTTTTTCATATTGCCGACATCAGGTGCCACAACTGTCAGGTCTTCAAGCTTTAAACTCTTGAAATACCTGGTAAGAACAGGCTCAGCCATCAAGTGATCCATCGGGATATCGAAAAATCCCTGTAACTGAGCGGCATGCATATCTATAGATAAAACACGATCAGCACCAGCTACCGTAATAAGGTTCGCAACCAGCTTAGCCGTAATCGGAACACGCCCTTCGTCCTTGCGATCCTGACGGGCATAACCGAAATACGGAATAACCGCCGTTATCCGTGCGGCACTGGCCCGGCGAAGACAGTCGAGGAAAACGAGAAGCTCCATAAGATTCTCATTTACCGGACAGCACGTCGACTGAATAACAAAACAGTCCTTGCCGCGAACGTCGTCTTCAAGCTTAATAAACATCTCGCTATCGGGAAAAGGCTCGATTTTAACATTGCCGGGAGCAACACCAAGGTAAGTACAAACAGAATCCGCAAGCCGCGGGTTACTGGTACCACTAAATACCTTAAGAGTCTGAATCACAAAAAAGCCCTTATAATAAAATAGCCTCGCCCGCAAGGGCGAATCCTTCATTATACATTATACAATAATCATTATTCATTCAAAACTTACCCGGCCAGGACTTGAACCTGAAATGCGAGGATCAAAACCTCGAGTGTTGCCAATTACACCACCGGGTAAAAAATCTCATTCTGACCGCGTATATATATGCAAAAAACCGCAATATCAGCATAAAAAACCACCACAGGTACACAATATA
Organism: Planctomycetota bacterium; assembly: GCA_019456225.1. Classification (GTDB taxonomy): domain Bacteria; phylum Planctomycetota; class Phycisphaerae; order Sedimentisphaerales; family Anaerohalosphaeraceae; genus VRUI01. The sequence continues at coordinate 34,366 of VRUI01000018.1, forward strand.
CTACCCGGTAGCCGGAAATCAAGTTGCTCGCGGAGTTTGCACTGCTGCAAACTGACGGGCCCCTGCCGGAGGCTTGAACTGGCCATGCCGCGATAGCTGCCAGTCCCAGAAAAGCACAAATAACCCCGTGCGACAGAGAATCAAAAAGATGAATATACTGATATATCAAAGGAATGCAAGGCTTTTTTATTAATTTTGACAAAAAAACACCAAACCACTTGTTTTATCATCAAAACAAGCCCCCCTCGTCATCCCCGCAAAAGCGGGGACCTTGACTAACAATCACAATGTCACTCGGCGACCTCAATCCCCTCAAACTCCTCCGGGTGCAACTCCTTGTATCTAGCAATCTCTTCTTTGTATTCAGTTGGGCTTTTTTGGTATTCAAACGACACAATAAAAAAGTCCTCAGCGCCTTTTTCCGGAAATGCTGTATAATTGCAGGCTAACCATATTAGGTCACCTGATGATTTTATCCAATATTCATGGTAGTATTGAGCAATCGCCGCCTCCCCGTCTATCACTATTTCGTCCTTCTCCCATTGCCCGTTATTCTCTATTCCCGTTCCTTCTAGCTTATAACTTAACTTTTTCCAGTTATAATCCATAAGTCTTTTCTCAATCGCAGGATAGCACGCAAACTCATCAGGAGTCTCTTCGACCGTAAAAATCATACGGTAATTGTTTGGCCTGACATTATAATAACTGACATTCTTACCAGCGTTCGGCAGAACTAGCACCTCCGGGAATCCTTTGGGCCGCGATAAAATTGACGCAGAAGGAGTTTTGGCTTTATATTCCGGCAACAGTGACCACATTCCGTCTTGAATTGGCCCTAAAACCTTGCTTATTCCACCGGTTTTCAGTCCGACTATCAGCACAACTATCCAGATCATGGACCATTTGCCCGAGATCGTCGGTTTCATTCCTGGTATCAGGCACGGCCATATCTTGCTGCCGTCCAGCGGCGGGATCGGCACCAGGTTGATCGCCGCAAGCATGCCATTGATAAGAAAAACGCCTATAAGAAAGTTATAAACTTTAATCGGCGGGTGCATGTACATAATTCCAAGGCTGATCCCGCATAGTATAAGATTCGACAAAGGACCGGCAAGCGAGCTCAGCAGGTAGTAGAATTTAGGCTTTTTGAAGTTATAAAGGTTAACGATAACAGGCTTACCCCAGCCGAAACCCAGGAAGAATAACGCCAAGGTACCATAGATCGACAAATGCCGCAGCGGGTTCAAGCTAACCCTGCCCATTTTTTCAGCAGTACGGTCGCCGAGCCACTTAGCCGATATAGCATGAGCGGCTTCATGGACAGTAAGCCCGATTATCAAGCCGGGCAGCAATAGTAATGCCAAGTCTAAATTCATAAATCACAATTCCCTATCTAATTTCGCATAGCACAATATTCAGAAAATCTGTCCGACTCGATTATATATTTAATCGCCGGATGGCCCTGCTCTTTCTTATAACCGCCCCTGACCGCCTTATATATCCATTCCATAGACTCATCAACACGGTCAGCAGCAAAATACGCCAGCGCGACATTGACGTTGTAATCGATCTCTGACAGATGCTTCCTGCTTTTTGCCAACAGTTTCTTTGCAAGCGTGTCTTCATTACGTATCAAACACATTTCTGCTTTCAGGTATTCGGCAGACAGGTCTTTCTTAATCCTTAGTATGTGGTCTACGATCTCTTCGGCTTTTGGATATTGCCGTTCTTTAAACAGGAGGTACGCTTTATTAAGAAGAGCCTGATGTGTGTATTCCATTGGCAGATAATTACACGCCAGCATCTCTTCAACAATCTCACCGTGGTCATACTCTGCGATCTTGTGCGACATGCCTAACTTTACCGACAGCAAATGGTAGCAATCCTCACAACCCATTTCTTCTGCAAGGTCGATCCATTCTTTAGCGGCGTCATAATTCTTCTCCAACCTCTCTGCATGTGCAATTCCATATACAATCATCGCTGATCTGGTCTCTTGCAAAATCTCATGCGCCAATGCCCGCCCAGCCCCAAGACCAAACTTCTCAACAGTCATCATAACCAGCCGAAACCCATCTTCGGTTGTCCTGCCAACTTTCCAGGTCCACTTAACCAGCGCATACTGGTCGACAACCGGAAAAAACCGGCAAACCAAAAGCAAAAGCCGCAAAGGCAGCACCAAAATTTCTCGAATCAATTTAACCATGGATATATGATAGTAGAATTCCCGCCAAATGTCCAACTTAAGTTATTGAGTCCGTGCTGTTGGCTCGATGCCGACATAACGGGGATTAGCCCGGCGCTCGCGCTTAGGGCTTCTGTTGTCTCTATAAAATCTCTACCTCAATCTTTTTTTCGATTTTGTTCCAACTGCGACTGTCCGACCATGCCCTCGCGGCGGCGACTTTTAATCCTTTGGTTAGTGAATCTTCCAGGCCGGCGCCACTGAGAAAGCCTGCCAGGAAGTAATCTCCGCAGCCGACTGTGCTGACGATTTTATTTTTCGTAATACACCGGCCCTGTAGCACGCTATCTTTAGTAACAACAACGGCACCTTTTTCGCCTCGGGTTACAACTATTGTTTTTAACTTATCCAGAAGCGTTTTTGCGGTCCATGCGATCGCGGCCGGGTTGTCCTGGATATTTACGCCAAGGAGTTCGGAAAGTTCGTCGAGGTTTGGTTTTATAATTTCAATGTCGCCAAGAGTGACTATTCTATCAAGCGCCTCGCCGCTTGTGTCTATGACTATTTTTGCGCCGCAATCTTTCGCTGCTTCGATAACAGAAATGACTCCGTCTAAAAGTTCGCCTCCCGGCATGGAACCGGCAAAGACACAAACGCTGTCTGCGCCGATCATCCCGCGCAAATCGTTTTCGAGATTTGCTAATGATTCAACAGTAGCAAGGGAACTGCTTGCCCGAAGATGCATCTCCCGATTGCCGCTTTCATCAACAACCGTAATATTTTCCCGCGTCCGCCTCGCCGCCCTGGTAAACCGAACGTCAACAAGGCCGGAAACAGTATCAACCGCCGCCGACATCTCGGAATAATCCACCTCGCCCCACAATCCTGCCGCCACGCTCGCTACGCCCATCCAACCAAGCGCCCGCGAAACATTAAAAGCCTTACCGGCAACGGTACGCCTTTGTGAAACTTTCGGATGACTGGACCAGTCGATATTTTTTCCCGAGCAAACAACGTCCCACGCAGGACAAATACCAACAGTAATAATCGAACAGTTGTCAAACATTTACGACCCAATCAAAAAAGCAAACCCGGGAAAACTCCGCTGCCCGCTGTTCGCTGCCCGCCGCACACCTATTCTTCTTCGTCTTCATCGACATACTCCACCTCGACTGTTTCAATATATTCCTCGTCATCATCTTCATCCTCCGACTCATCTTCCTCGTACTCGTCATCGTCAACATCTTCATATTCGTATTCATCGTCATCATCGCCGCCGGCGTTGGTAAGATCGGCATAACCAGAAACTTCATCCTCGAGCATCTGCCTTTTCATAGCATCATACTCGTCAACGGTCATGGTAACCTCGCGCGCCTGGCTGCCCTTATACTCGCCGAGCAAACCGCCCTGTGCCATCATCTCAATAATCCGAGATGCCCGTGCATAACCAATACCAAGTCGCCTCTGAAGCAACGACACACTCCCACGCCCGCTCTCGAGCACAACCCGGATAGCTTCTTCATAACGATCATCCTTAGACATGCCGGATATATCAACCTTATTAAGCTGCATAAGCTCCGGGTGGAACTGCGGAGCAGCTACGGTCTTTAAATAGTCGACAATACTCAACAATTCTTCGTCGTCAAGGAAAGCGCCCTGCGAACGAACAAGGTCGCTGGTACCGGGCTTAAGGAAAAGCATATCGCCCTGGCCAAGCAAAGTCTCGCCGCCGTTCTGGTCAAGAATGATCCTGCTGTCCATCCGGGCAGCGACACGGAAAGCAATTCGCGCCGGCATATTAGATTTGATAAGCCCGGTAACAACCGTCGCCTGCGGACGCTGCGTCGCGACGACAAGATGGATCCCGATCGCCCTGCTCTTCTGAGCGATACGAACGATATACGACTCAACCTCTTTCGCCGAAGTCATCATAAGGTCGGCAAGCTCGTCAATAATAATAACGATATACGGAAGGTGCTTGGGAATCTTCGCTTCTTCTTCTTTAGTCGAAGGATTAAACCTTTCGATGATCTCTTCCTGCGTAAGTTTATTATACGAACCAATATTACGAACCTTTGCCTCTGCAAGAATCTCGTAACGCTCGTCCATCTTAGTCGTCGCCCATTCCAGAATCTGCTCGGCCCGGCGCATATCGGTAATCGTCGGACACATTAAATGCGGAATGGATTCAAATGCGGCCATCTCAACCATCTTCGGGTCGATGAGGATCAGTTGAACCTCGTCGGGCCGGCGCGTCATCATAATACTCGTAATAATACTGTTGATACAAACACTCTTACCGGAACCGGTGGTCCCTGCGATGAGCAGATGCGGCATGGCGGCAAGGTCGGAAACAAGCGACTCACCCGAAGAACTCTTACCAAGGAAAAGCGGAATATGCATCTTGCTGCTGGCATTGCCCGACGTCTCTATAACCCCCTTAAGCCGAACTGTTTCACGCTCGGTATTCGGCGCCTCGATACCGATAGTATGTTTACCTGGAAGAGGCGCGACAACACGAACGGAACCGGCTCCCAGCGCCCTGGCCATATCGTTAGCCAGGTTCGATATCTGACTTACCTTAATCCCAGGTGCAAGCTCAAGCTCATACATAGTGATCGCAGGACCGGGCTCTGCATTTACAACATTAGCGTTCACACCAAACTCAGCTAGCAAACCTTCCAGAACTTTGGCCTTCTTATCAACCATCCTGCTCTGCTTGGCCATGTATCCAAGCTCAGGCTCTTTAAGCAGCGTAAGCGGCGGAAATTCATAATCCTCATAGCTCTTTGGAACATATTCCTGCGGCTGCGGCGGACGAGCGGTACGTTTCTTTTTCTTCTTCCGTTTTCGCCTGGCATGCTTTACATCCGCCGAGCCTTCATCGCCGCCTTCATCTTCGACATCAACATCGACATCTTCAGCCTCCTGGTCCTCTTGCTCTTCGTAATATTCCTCGTCTTCTTCGGCGTCGACATACTCATATTCGTATTCTTCTTCGGCCAGCGTTTCAAGCTGCCGGTCACCGGCTTTGGTTATCCGAACTTTTTCAAGGCCCTCGGCTTTTTGACGCATACTGATCCGTGTCCATATATCGCCAAGCGAACTGGAACGCTGCCGAGCCGTCGCCCAGGCCGGCAAGACCGCGACAAGTACTTTACTGATACCTATGGCAAACCAGTGAACAAGTCCAAGAACGAATGTGTCGGCAAGCAGGATCAAGCCGACCACCCACGCCCAAAATAGAACAATAAAAGCACCCAAAGCACTAACATGTTCATAAAGAAAATACCCCGTCGAAATTCCAAGCACTCCTCCATTACCCATCGGAAATCCGTTGTCACTGCTGGGCCAGATCAAATAAACCGTACTCGAAAAAGCGCAAACCAGCAAACCCATCCCCACAAGACGAAGCGCTGCCTGTGTCACCTTGATCCCGCTAAGCCGAAACGCCATCCACCAGATCGCCGTCAAAAACAATACAAAAACACCGGGACCGATATAATACATCAGGTAATACGCAAGAAATGCCCCCGACTGACCGCAAAGGTTCTTCGCCGGTTCGTTGTGCGGCCAGACATACTGGCTCGGTTTGTCGCCAAGATCGAATCCCTTGTCAAAACCGGGGATAATATCGCTCGGAAGACAGCTGAAAAGCAAAAATACACAAATCCCAAACAATAGGACTTCTATAGCAACCTTATACAAATTCCTGTTACCCACCGATCAAGTCCCCTGCAAATTCTTGTCAAGTTCAATTACGAAAAAAATGTCACGAATCATATTATATCGGCAGGAACCGGCATTTCTCTAAAGAAATTGCCTGCAGAAACACAGCAGCACAAGGCCTCCGATAATAAACCCCACTTAACAGGCGAATTTCACAATTATACATTCATCATTGGACATTGGGCATTTTATTTAACGCCTTCAGCCCCATCGGTTTTTTCAGGCTCAATCCGTTGAGCCCCTGGAAGTTCAACCCGAATTCCAAGCCTGCCCAAGGCCTCGGAAACCTCTGACGTCGGATTAAGCTCAAAGCTGCGGCGAAGATACTGCTCGGCTCGAACAAGATCGTTTTTCTCGCGATAAAAATAACCGATTTGCATGTTGAGTACCGCTGAATTTGGAGCGATCGTCAATGCCTGATTATAACTTGCAAGAGCCTCGTCGTCGAGCATCTCATATTGAAACGCCTTGCCCATGCCCAATGAAGAAGCCGCAGAAAAACCTGCCTGCTTAATATACTTCGCCGCCATCGCGATAGCTCGCTCCTTCTTGCCGTCTTGATAAAGCGTCTTAACGATAGCCGCCGCCGACTCCCAGTTAACAGGGTCATAGCTCTTGGCAATATCAAATTCAAATATCGCCTTGTCCCACAAACCTTCGGACTGGTAGATCTTGCCAAGCTCATAATGGATCTTTGGGTTGTTGTATTTCCTGGCAAGCAACCGCTGAAGCTCGAGCTTTCTCATGTCAGAATCGACCAGTGGAAACTCATTTTCAATCGGTTCCTTATTAGCCGGCTGACAGCCGCAAACCAGAAAAACACAAAACAATAACAAAACCGCACTTCGAATAATTTTAATATCTGACATTTCAGTATCCCTTCTGAAAAAGAATAAATATAAATCAAAAATAGCTAAATCCTAAACATCAAGATTCTGTACTTCAAGAGCATGCTCTTTAATAAAGTTGCGACGCTTTTCAACGTTGTCGCCCATCAAGATGCTGAACAGGCGATCCGCCTCGCCGGCATCTTCAACCTTAACCTGCAGCAGCGTACGCTGCGTCGGATCCATCGTCGTATACCAAAGCTGATCGGAGTTCATCTCGCCAAGGCCTTTGAACCGCTTAACCTCCACACCCTTGCTGCCAAGCTGCCGGATATCGTTACCCAGCTCGCCAAGCGAAACAACATCCTGAACTTCCTCGCCTCTGGAAATCTCAAACTTCGTGGCAAGCGGCTCGCCCGAAATTGCCTTCTTAGGTTTCAGCAGCCAGTCCCTCAGGTCAAGGGCAAATTCTTTCTGCAGGCGATTGTTGATCTCGTTCATCCGAACAACCTCATGCAATTCTTCTGCCGAGAATTCTACTTTCGCCGCTTCAGCGCCTTCTGTCTGTTCGACGGCAGCTTCTACAACTTCGCCGCCTTCGCCGGTTTCTGCCGCCTCGACAGTAAATTCACTAAGCTTCTTTTCAAACTCTTCCTTTTCGTAATAGAAAGTATTTTCCCCTTCTACCCTGAGAAGATAGATCGGAAGGCCGCTGTCCTGGTAATAATTCTCTATAAACTTCCGGAAGACCACACCGCGTCTTTCAAGAACCCCGACAATACGTTCGACATCGTTAAGCATCTTGACAAGTTCCTTAAGCCCGTCAACATCGATCGTCTTATTGACGCCATCATCGACCCTGATGACCAGGCTGGTATTGTCAAGCCCGCGGGTTTCCATACGCTTGCGCATCTCGGCTTCGTTAAGAACATACTCGCTTTTCTTGCGGCCCTTGATCTTAATTTCGTACAGCGGCGGCTGAGCAATATAAATCATTTCTTTAGCGAATAGCTCCGGCATCTGCCTGAACAAAAACGTCAGCAGCAGCGTCCGGATATGCGCACCGTCGATATCGGCATCTGTCATCAAGATGATCTTGCCGTAACGACACTTTTCAATATCAAATTCATCCGTACCGATGCCCGTTCCAAGAGCACTGATCATCGTACGAATTTCCTCATGGCCGAGCATCTTTTCGAGCCTGGCTTTTTCAACGTTAAGAATTTTTCCCTTCAAAGGCAGAATCGCCTGGATAGTCCTGTCGCGTCCGCCCTTTGCGGAACCTCCGGCCGAATCGCCCTCGACTACGAACAGTTCGGTCGTTTTCTTATCTTTACTCGAACAGTCCCAAAGTTTACCCGGAAGATTCGCCCCGCTAAGCGCTCCTTTGCGGCGGGTAAGATCGCGGGCTTTTCTTGCCGCCTCTCTTGCCGCCGCTGCCTGGATAGCCTTGTTCAGGATCTTCTTGGCATACGCCGGATTTTCTTCAAGGTAGATACCGAGTTTTTCGTTAATCATCATCTCGACGAAACTTCCCACTTCGGGATTAGACAAGCGAACTTTCGTCTGTGCCTCAAAATGGGGGTCCGAAACTTTCGCCGATATTATTGCCGTAAGACCTTCGCGAAGATCGTCACCGCCGGGCGCAGCACCTGCCTTAAGCATCTTTGCGTTACGTGCATAAGAATTCATCGTCCGGGTAAGAGCCGTACGAAAACCCGACAAGTGCGTTCCGCCGTCGATGTTGCGAATATTATTGGCAAAGGCAAGCACATTTTCGCTGTACCCGTCGTTATACTGCATTGCTATCTCGCAGGCAAGCCCGTTTTCCGGATCATCCTTGGAAAAATAAACCACCTCCGACATCGCCGTCTTGCCCTCATTCAAATGCTCGATAAAAGCCTTAAGCCCGTCTTCGTAATGATAATTTTCTTTCTTTTCCACACGATCGTCTATGAAAGTAATATTCACTCCGGCGTTGAGATAAGCAAGCTCACGTATGCGTTTTTGAAGAGTATCAAACTGAAAATCAACCGTACTGAAAATCTGCTCGTCAGGAAGAAAAGTTATCCGCGTACCATGCTTGGTCGTAGGGCCGATAATCTTAACCGGCCCTTGCGCATCCCCGCGCCTGCACTCGAAATGATGATGATGACCGTTACGCCACACATCCGCTTCAAGCTGTTCGCTAAGAGCGTTCACTACACTAACGCCAACCCCGTGCAATCCGCCGGAGACCTTGTAAGCCTTATCGTCAAACTTACCGCCGGCATGCAGGATCGTAAGAACAACTTCCAATGCACTTTTGCCGGTTTCTTCGTGAATATCCGTCGGGATACCAACGCCGTTATCTTCTACCGAGCAGCTGCCGTCAAGATGGATACGAACCGTGATCTGGTTGCACCGGCCGGCAAGCGCCTCGTCGATCGAGTTATCAAGCACCTCATACACAAGATGATGCAGCCCGCCCGACTGACAGTTACCGATATACATATCAGGACGCTTACGAACCGCCTCAAGACCTTCCAGTACCTTGATATTACTGGCATCATAAGCCTGCTCGTCATCTGTCCCATCCGAATTTTCTTTAATATTTTCTGACATCGTACCTCAATAAATTTATTCTATCAATCCGCCAAAGACGGTTTCTTTTAATCCATGTTAGTCTTGGAAATCTTCTTTTGTTTTTTTCGCAACCAACTTAATCTTCTTCACCTTACCTTGACCGCAAACATCGCAAAGATGCTCGACAAGCTCATTGCTCATCAAACGCATCTCATGCATATAAGCGCCCGACTCAACTTCAACTTCTATTACCCCGCCTTCAATTTTCGATATGCTGCAGTGCTCTGTCATCTCTTCCGGCAAAAGCTCCTGCCAGGCATCAACGATTTTCGCACTTTGCCTAAGCCGCCTGAGATTGGCCCCAAGATATTCACGACCACTGCTAGCTATACTGCTGGTCGTCTCCTTCCGCCGCCGCTGCCAGCTGACAGCACCTGCAAGAAGCTCATCCTCATCAACATATTTATCCATAAAATTGCCTCAGCCGCCAGGCAGTATCATCCATTATACATTTACAAATTTACTGGCATGACGATATAGATAAAATCGTCACCGCTCTTGATAACGCCGGGCCTTTCCGGATCACCAACTTCAAGCACAAAATCGTCGGCCTTAATAACCCGCAGAACATCGATAAGAAACTGAGGATTAAACCCGACATCCATCGGCTTGCCTTTGTACTCGACAGCCATATCGATCTGGGCATCGCCCGTCTCAGGTGCCCTGCTCGAAAATATCAGCTTATCGGCGCTAAGACTCAGCTTGATCCCCTTGCTGTCTTCGTTGGAAAGAAGCGACGCACGCCGAACCGCACTAAGCGTCTGCTCTGTCGAAAGCACGACCTGGTTGTCGTAGTCTTCGGGAATTATATCTTCGTACTTCGGAAAATTACCCTCGACAAGATTAGAGCTAATTACTACCTGACCGCAGGAAAGAACGATCTGGTTATCGACAAACCGAATCCCAACCATCGCATCTTCCGCCCCGCCAACCCTGTCAAGCAGGTGCATCGTTTTTGTCGGAACGATTATACGCCCTTCGGGAAGTTTACCGGTCGCCGAAGAATCCACCCGCACAACACTCTTAGCAAGCCGCCGCCCGTCGGTGGCCACCATATACATTTTCTTATCGTCGACTTCCCACAAAATACCGTTAAGCGCATACCGCGTACTTTCCTTAGCCGCGGCGAACACACTTGTCTCAATTCCCTTTTGGAGTTTACCAAGAGCGATCTCAAAATCGCCCTTATCGCCGGCGCCTGGAACCGCCGGAAACTGGCTGACGTCATGGCCATAGATCGTAAAGTGACTGTCGGCACCTTTGATGGTGATCGTAGAGTCAACCGATTCGATCTCGATCACTTCGTCGATGCTCTCACGAACGATCGAAGCAAGCTTATCAGCCGGCAAAACAATATCGCCGGGATCGTCGATCTCGACTTGCAGGATCTGGATATTGATCCCAACCTCGAGGTCAGTGGCGCAAATTGTAACCGCGTCAACTTCCGACGTAATCCGAAGACATTGAAGAATCGGCTTGGGTGTCCGAGTCGGAACAACGCTGGTAATAAGACCAAGTGCCTCTTGAAGTGCTTCCCTGTTAAATTTAATTTTCATATCAACTCCGTTTATATATTATATCAACCCCATAATCTAACCGAAAACAATCAATATGAAAAGAACAATGATACCCAAAAAACAATATTTTTTTTCATCGGCCTCCTGACCCGTCAGGAGGTTTTAATCAGATCGTTAATATTTGTTTACTGGTTACCGGAGGCTGGTTGCTCACAACTCTATATGACTATTAATCTATTAATATAAAAATTAGTATTAGTAATCATAGGGGCGGTGAAATTGTTCGATTCCAGGACTGATAACACCATAAACTACGCAAAACAAACACCTTAGGCCCCAAAAAACACCTAAAAGCCCTGTGGAAAACCTGTGAGATACTCCTGTGGTAAATGTAAGTAATTACCACAGTCCGCTTATCAATACTGAAAACTCACATTTAACAAAGATTCACCTAACAGAAGCCACACAATTAATCACAGCTTATCCACAGGATTAATTACAGGCCTATACTCCCCAGTTTAACAATCTCTTACAGTATTTGAAAGAAAAACAGAAGCCCGAAGCGCGAGCGCAGGGATAAAATCCCAGCAAAACAAACAAACCTCAGCAAAAAATCAGCCGTGCTTATGCTCGTAAACCTCGTACAAAAGTTCCAGCCGTTTCTTTTCCGCATTGATTTTCTCATGCAACTCAGCCATTTTTTCGTGGTCCTTGTACACGTTTTCATCGGCAAAGCCGGCTTCCATGGCAGGGATCGCATCTTCAAGTTCCATGATCATATCCTCGATTTGATCGATGCTATACTTATTATATTGTCGAATCTCGCTGGAAACCTCCTTTTTTGCTCCAGCTGCCGACCTGCTGCGTTTAGCCTTCCTGCCGCCGCTTTTCTTGAAACAGGCGTCCTCGACAGCGGTATTTCGCTCAACAACCATCTCATGGTACCGCGAATACGCCTTCTCCTCGGCATCAACCATCTCACATTCGCCAAAAACCCGCTTTCCAAGGCTATTTACCCCAACCACAAGCAACTTATTAACGACCCTGTCCAAAAAGAAGCGGTCATGGCTGACAACGATTATCCCGCCGTTAAAACCCTTCAGCGCGCTCTCCAGTACCTCCTTACCGGCAATATCAAGGTGGTTTGTCGGCTCATCCAGAACCAGTACATCGGGCTCGGCCAGAACCAGCTTACACAGCATCAAACGGTTCTGCTGGCCGCCGCTAAGATCGCCGACACGCTTAAAAACATCATCCCCGCTAAACAAAAACGCCCCTAATCGCCCCCGGATAGCTTCTTCACTAAGCTCGGGACAAACACTCCTCGCCTCGTCCAGAACACACTTATCCACATCTAGCTCTTCTCCATGTTGATCCAGATACCCCACCTTCAAACTGCTCCCGAGCCGGATAATACCACCAAAATCGCCGATTATACCCAGCGCCATCTTCAGGAATGTACTTTTGCCGGTTCCGTTAGGCCCGGTTATCCCCAACCGTTCCCCACACAGCAGATCAAACGTAAGGTCTTTAAAAAGCACAAGATCGCCGTATGATTTCTCGAGCTTTTCGCACCGCAATACAATATCGCTGCGGCTGTCGCTTTCTGCGAATGAAAAACTGATATTCCTGGCTTGCCCCTGCAGTTCGGGCCGCCCCTCCTCTTTCAATTTCCTCTCTAAATGCTTTCGCCGCCCGCGCGCGGCCCCCTGCATCCCCTTAAGGTTGATATTTCGCTTGATAAAATCTTCCGTCCGTTCGACATACTCCTTTTGCTTGCGATAATTCCGCTCTGCCTCAATCCGCGCGACCTCCTTATTCTTGACGTATTCGCTGTAATTACCCTTCCAGACCGTAACTTTTCCGTTCTCAACCTCCGCGATTTTCCCCGCGACCGAGTCCAGCAGATACCGGTCATGGCTGATCGCTATCACCGCACCGTCATAATTCCGGAGGAAACCCTCAAGCCACTCAACCGCCTGCAGGTCCAGGTGATTGGTCGGCTCATCCAGCAAAAGCACATCCGTATCAGCAAGCAGCACCTGTCCAAGCCCAAGCCGCGATAACTGCCCCCCGCTAAGCGCTGAAGTCTTCAGGTCGAAATGCTCCTCGCCAAAACCAAGCCCGGCAAGAATACTCTTGGTCTTCGCCTCATAAGTAAACCCGCCGCTAATCTCAAAAGCATGCGACAACCTGTCATATTCCTTCATCGCCCCCTCAAGCGCATCGCCGGAAAGTACGCCAAGCCGCTTGCTGATATCCTCCATCCTTTCCTGGATGGCAAACAAGTCTTCAAGGCCGGCATGCATCTCCTCAACAACCGTCCTGGTCCCGTCAAAAACCGCTTCCTGCGCCAAATAACCGATACGAAGCCCTTTGCGAACCCGAACCTCGCCGACATCAGCGTCGATCTCACCAAGTATTAGCCGAAAGATCGTAGTCTTACCGCTCCCGTTATTGCCGACAAGGCCAACCTTTTCGCCGGCAAAAAAACGCGCAGAAACCCCTTCGAACACGATCTCGCTGCCAAAACATTTATGAACATCAATTAAACTAATAACCGGCATAAAAAACCATATAAACTCAAAACCACAATTATTCCGAAGATTATACACAAAATGCAAAACAATTCAGCAATATTCTAATCAAAAAAAGCCTGGAAGGCAAAAACTCTCCAGGCTTTAATAAATACATTTCAAAGTAATCAAACAGATAGTTTAACTTTAGCTCCTTCACTGTCAGTAAAAGCACCGCAAACGATCATAATTAGATCGATCAGCCACCACAAACCAAATCCGCCAAACGTCAAAATCATAAGAACGCCAGTACCAATTTTACCCACATAAAATCTGTGGATACCAAGAGTCCCAACAAGTATACATAACACCAAACAAAGCACTCCATTTTTATCACTATCCATAACAATTCCCTTCCGATAAAAGAAAAATAATATTTAAACTTGTAGACAGATATAATCTACTTCTATGACATAATAGACTACCAAATAGAGGATTTATTGCAAACTTTTTATAAGAAAAATATTATGTAGTGTTCTGGCTAGTCCATAGTCGGGAACTTATGCGTAAAACTATTACTTAAAAAGAACGGTCTTTACTTCCGGTTCTTGGCGAGATACCTCTTTTTACCCCGATCTCGCTACCAAAACACTTATGAACATCAATTAAACTAATAACCGGCATATATATCCTATATAAACATCGCCCCGAGGCGCAGGGATAAAAAACCAAACAATTCCGAAGATTATACACAAAAAACAAAATAATTCAGCAATTTTCTAACCAAAAAAGAACACCCCCAAAGCCGTACCCGTATAAAAGTAAAAGCCCGAAGTTGAGCGAAGCGAAATCCGCCTGTGGCGGATCGCAGGAATAATTATACATTATTCATTAGACAATATATATTCGCAAAGGGGGGCAGCAATGCCAAGACAGAAGAAAATCAGTTCAAAAGTAAAATTCGCGGCCATCGCCCAGGCCGAGGACCGCCCTCTCGCCGAGGACTGTGTAAGGCTCCTGAAAGATAATGAGATCGTAGCCAGAATTGTAGAGTCCAAAAAAAACACATTCATAATCGAGGTAGAAGAGGGAAGATTCAACGAGGCATACATAATAATACAGATCCATCTTACCCCGGAAGGTTTCTTCGACATACACAAAATAAATCAACAAACAAAAGACCCAAACCAGGCCGCATAAACTTTCCCGCCGGTTTGCTTGAGTACGCCCAGAGAGCTAGTTTTCAGAAAGCACAGACTTGATCGTTCCGGCATTGGGCGGGATTGCTGTCTTGAGCCCGATGACTCGTGAATTGATCGCCCCAACGATCTTTGCTTTGTTATCTTCGGATTTCAGTTTGCCGGTATTGTTAAGTATTTTCTTTTTAGCTTCATGACAAAAATCATCGTTGCCGATAAGCGCCAGCAAAACGTTCACACCGGCATCTTCATCGTTGAGTTTATTAAGCGATGTTTCAACAAGGCGAACCTGCGCCCGTTTACTTATACCGCTGCGTCCGGCAACAGCCAGCAAACCCTCCAGCATCGCCTCGCCGGATTCAAGTTTCCCCACCGCGTCGATCTCAGCAACAGTAGCCTCGCTCTTGGCGTTGATCCCAAGAATCCCGCCCGCAAACTCATCGATCCCCCTGCCAATGTCCTCAAAACAACCCCCAACAAAAATACAAAAAACCGCCAAAACAAAATAAACAAAATGTCTCATATCTCGCAGCTCCAAAAAAATACCATTTCCTTCTTCATCATAATTGTCCCGCCGAACGCTGCCCGCTGCCCGCCGAACTACACTAGCGACATCAGTCGCTTGTGTCTAAAATACTCATAAATGCCTTCTGCGGAATCTGCACCGAGCCTACGCTCTTCATGCGTTTCTTGCCTTCCTTTTGTTTTTTCAGTACCTTCATCTTACGCGTAACATCACCGCCATAAAGCTTGCTCGTCACATCCTTGCGGAACGCCTTAATAGTTTCACGCGCAATGATCTTACCGCCGATAGCCACCTGCAGCGGAATCTCAAACTGATGCCGGTCGATACTTCTGCGAAGTTTAATGATCAGCCGCCGGCCTCTCGCCTCGGCATTGGTCCGATGCACGATCAAGGACAGCGCGTCGACAGGAATCTTATTAACAAGAATATCGATCTTAACCAGGTTGCTCTTTTCATACCCGGTAAACTCATAGTCCATCGTCGCGTACCCGTGGCTGACACCTTTGAGCACGTCATAAAAATCATAAACGATCTCAGCAAGCGGCGCCTTATACTCAAGCATCACACGCGTCTTGCTGAGGTAGTCGGTCTTGAGCAGTTTGCACCTGCGCCCTTCGGCAAGCTTCATGATCCCGCCGATAGTATCGACGCCGGTAATGATCTCAAGTTTTACAAACGGCTCGCGAAGCTCATCGATATGGCTCGGGTCCGGCAGCATACTCGGTGAATCGATCCGCTTAACTGCGCCGTCGTTTGTCTTCACTTCATAACTAACCGTCGGGGCGGTCTGGATAACCTCAATATTATGCTCACGCTCGAGCCGCTCCTGCACGATCTCCATATGCAAAAGCCCAAGGAAACCGCAGCGGAACCCAAACCCCAGCGCCGGCGAACTTTGCGCGGCGAATGAAAAACTCGAATCGTTCATCGCAAGCTTATCAAACGCGGCCCGAAGTTTCGGATAGTCCGTATTGTTGCCCGGATAGAAATCCGAGAAAACCATCTGCATGGGTTTATGGTAACCCGGCAAAGGTTCCTGGGCCGGGTCGTTATCGTTGGTGATCGTATCGCCGACAGTTACGTCGGCAAGGTTACGAATATTAGCGACAAGATAGCCAACCTCACCGCAGCCGATCTCATCGACCGGAGCCATCCGCGGAGTCATCTTTCCAAGCTCGGTAATAATATAATTTCGCCCGGTTCCCATAAACCGAATCTTCTGGCGAGTTTTAAGGCTCCCGGAGAACACACGAATAAAACAGATCACCCCGCGATAATCGTCGCAAATACTGTCAAAGATCAGGGCCTGCGTTTTACGGTCGCCCTTATCTTCCGGCGGAGGCAAAAGTTCAATAACCGCACTGATAAGTTCTTCGATTCCAAGACCGCTTTTAGCGCTGATTTCAAAGCACTCACCGCGGGATATTCCAAGGACATGTTCGATCTCTTCGGCGACAACATCAGGTTGAGCAGCCGGAAGATCGATCTTGTTTATAACCCCAAGCAATTCGTTTCCCGTCTCGATGGCAAGGTAGGCATTGGCAACGGTCTGGGCCTCTACTCCCTGAGAAGCATCCACAACAAGAAGCGCACCCTCGCAAGCCGCCAAAGCCCGCGACACTTCATAGTGAAAATCAACGTGGCCTGGAGTATCGATAAGGTTGAGCATATAGCCCTCGCCCTCATACTCATAGTTCATAGTAACAGCCGACGCCTTGATAGTGATCCCGCGCTCCCGCTCAAGCTCCATACTGTCAAGCAGCTGCTCTTTGGCCTCGCGTTCGGTGATCGTACCGGTAATCTCAAGCATACGATCGGCAAGCGTACTCTTGCCATGGTCAATATGAGCAACAATAGAAAAATTCCGTATATGTTTAGTATCCATGTAAATCCGCAAAAAAACTAACTATTAACTAATCGCCTCCAATAATAATACTTGGATATTCGATATTCCTTGTTGGATATTGGTTATTCAAAATCCACACAAATTCATCAAAACCCAATATTATACCAAAGAATCCCAAAAAATTCAATACTTGTATCGGCATTCCGCCAATTAAACGCCATCTACCCCCAAAAACAGCCAAATGCATCTTCACCGACAATATCAAGAAATTCTTCGAATCGATCAATTTGGCGGACCGGTTCGTAAGGATGCCACTTCAAATCTGCCCTCTGCCAGTATATTTTCCAGATTTTCCGGCTTTTTACAAAGGTCGTCTTAGCGACCGTACGCTCGATTTTTTCATCAGGGTCATTCCATCTTGGTGTGATCTCAAAGATAATAACACTTTGCCCGTCAATACGAAAAGAAATATCAATTTTCTGCCGAAGATAAACCGGGGGCCTGCGTCTTTCAACAAACTCATCAGTCAACGCCTCTATCTTTTTATATGTAAACTGTTCAAAAGCCATTTTATTTACGCCTAATCGTTATGATAAGTTATTGTAAAATAGGTGATTTAGCGGATTTATTCCACCACTGAAAAGTAACTTTACTAAATCTTCTCAAACACATAAATCTTTGCTATACCTTTGCTTAGCGGCTTAACAGTTACCCTCTCCAGCCCCGCCGCCTCAAGGGACTTGCCTAGGTCGACTTCCTTGTCCCACTTGACAATACTATCAGTAAAATACCGATAAGCCGAAATCTTGCCCGTAATGATCCCGCCGAAAATCGGCAAAATATACCGCAGATACAATAGATACCCCGCCCTGCACACGGCGCATTTTGGCAGCGAAAACTCGATTATACAAACCCTGCCCCCCTTTTTCAAAAGCCGGTATATCTCGGCCAGCCCGCTTTCAAGATCGGCCATGTTGCGAACCCCGAACCCGCAACTGATAATATCAAAACTTTCGTCTGCATAACTAGTCGCGGTGCAATCTCCGGTAGCCCATTGAAACTCAGTATCACCAAATTTTCCTTTTATATTGAGCTTTTCCTCTTTGATCCGGGCCAGCCGAACCATCTCTTCGCTAAAATCACACCCGACAACCTTGGCTATCTCGCTATGTTTAGCAAAACAAAACCCAAGATCCCCCGTCCCGCAGCACATATCCAGCACAACATCACCCTTTTTCGCCCCGCAAAGCTTAACCGCAAGCCGCCGCCACAAAAAATCCACCCCCCCGCTAAGCAGATGATTCGCCAGGTCATACCGCCGGGCGATACCATCAAACATCCCGGCGACTTTACCGGCATCTTTATCTAATTCCTTCATGGCCTCAATGTCCTTCATGGCAAAACACACGCTCGGCACCCCTGCAAAACGCCATCAAAAATTCGCAAATTCACAAATAACAGTATCAGCAATGGGCAATGCGATTTTAGAAAGATAAACCCGCCCAGCTGCATCATCATGTACGATCATACCATTTCTGACGAATCTTTCAACAATATCGCCGAAAATATCAAGCAGATCAAACCCCGTACGCGATTTAAACTCGTCAAGTACGATACCCTTTCGCCGCCGAAGATTGACAACTGCCGTCTCACATGCAACCTCTTTCGTATCGGGACGGTGGCTTTCGGCAATAACGCTTTCGCCGCCGCCGATCCCGTCAACATACGCGGCAACATCGGCAACATTACTAAACCGCACGCCATTATAATACGAACTTGCAGCCGGCCCGACACCTATATACGGATCGTTCGCCCAACACCCAAGATTGTGCCTGCACTCAAACCCGCACCTGGCAAAATTAGATATCTCATACTGGACAATCCCCGCCTCCCCAAGCCGATCGATCGCCATCTCATACATCGCCCGATCAGCGGTTTCATCAACTTTTACGATCTCTCCTTCTACTTGTGCCCTGCCAAACGGCGTCGACGGTTCGATAGACAAACTGTAAGCAGAAACATGTTCACTGCCAAGCGATATCGCCCTGTCAAGCGAACGGCCAAACATTTCAATAGTCGATCCTGGAATCGCAAATATCAGATCAATGCTTATATTACCAAACCCAGCCGCCCGCGCAAGATCAAAAGCTTTTTCAATCGCTGCCGAATCATGCCGCCTGCCAATAAACTCAAGCTCACTGTTATCGAACGATTGCGCCCCGATAGAAAGCCGGTTCACCCCACGATCAAACAACCCCTTCAAAAACTCTTCGTCGACCTGTCCAGGATTGACCTCGACACTAAACTCTGTAACCTTGCCGCAATTGACCGAAACAAAATCAACGATAGAATACAATTCCTCCCTCGGCAAACAACTCGGGCTCCCCCCGCCAATATAAACCGTTTCAACATCACCAACGTCATACCGTTCCATATCACGCAAGATCGCGGAAACCACCTCAACAGTATCGCGCTCACAAACAACCTCAGAATAAAAAGCGCAATACCGGCACTTACTTTGGCAAAATGGGATATGAACATAAAGTCCGAGCATAGCGGCATTCATTATTCATTTTCTGATTCGTTGGTAACATTCATCACCGGAGGCTCAACTTCCTTGTCTTTACCAAGCCCCTTGCTCCACTGATAGACCCATCGCAGATAACCGACCAACGCAAACCCGCAGAAACAAACTACAAGTGCCATCTCCAGGAACCAGATGATCAGCGCGATAATGACCAAAGCCCAGACAAGATTCGTAAGCGGTTTTCGACCTTTCAGATAGTAGTTGAACACATGCGGAAAACTAACCCTGCTGATCATCAAAACGGCAATCCCGATAGTAACGAACGGAAGCAAATATATTATGATCTGTTCACAGACTATGAAGAAAGTGTTATCATGCCCAAGCCGCAAACGCAAGTCTTCGTAGTAGACAACCAGGCTCGCAAGAACACCGGCCGCCGCCGGCGTGGGCAATCCGATAAAATCCATATGAGCAGTCTCGTCCTCTTCGTTTTCCACATTAAACCTGGCAAGCCGGATCGCCGAGCACACCAGGTAAACAGCCGCCGCGATCCAGATGAACCGCTGCAAAAAACCGGTAAAGAACATCGGGGGATTAACAAGATCGAGTAGTTTAAAATGCAGCACCTTAAAGATCAAGAACGCCGGAGCAACCCCGAAACTTACAATATCGCAAAGGCTGTCAAGCTGACCGCCAAAACTCGACGTCGAATGACTCATCCTCGCAACGCGCCCGTCAAGCATATCTGCGATCATCGCGATGAAGATCAGGTACCCGGAAACCGCAAAATATGGAATGTCAAACTTTTCAAATGTCCGACCGCCCTCACTTGCAAAACAGATCGCCGCGAACCCGCAGATCCCGTTTATCAGTGTTATCAGCGAGGGCAAAATGGCGATATACTTAAGCCGCTGCTTCTGAACACGCTGCAAAAGATCATGCTTCCTGTTACCGTTAAATCCGGAATCACTCAAAGTAATTACTCAAAATATAAAACAAAATTATCGTTTTTCGCTGTCCGCTGCCCGCGGCCCGTTGTCCGCCAAAAACCTTACAAAGACATCAAGCCCTGCTCTTACTTTATCGCCAATTGAAACTTCCACCTTAACCGAATCGCTGTGGGGCAGGTAGAGTTCCGTCCGCGACCCAAACTTGATCATACCAAACTGATCGCCGGACTTAAACTCGTCTCCTGCCTTCGCCGAGCACACAATGCGACGCGCGATCGCCCCGCTGATCTGCCGGACAACCAGCTTATCGGCCGGCTCATCAAGACGCGTCATCAAAACAGCGTTAGCTTCATTGACACGCGCCGACTCAGGATCCAAGGCGTTTTTGAACTTGCCTTCTTTATACTCGAGACCATCGATCCGAACGGCGCACGGAACACGGTTTAGATGCACATTAAAAATGTTAAGAAATATCCCGATCCGAAGAACTTTCCCCTCGATCCACGGGCAATCCTCAATAACTTCGATATCGCTGACAACCCCGTCAGCAGGCGAAAGCAGAATGTCCTTACCATCTGGAATCGTTCGCAAAGGATCCCGAAAAAACGCCAGAACCCAGCCAAGAACAACTAATAGTAGAAGTTCAATTATCACAATAGTCACTGCCGAGGCCTTAAATTTCAGACCGACAAGCAGCGCAACAACCATTATCCCAAGCACAATCGACGGAAAAACCGCAACCTGAGGCAATCCATATTTACTAAGAGGAATCCGCATAGCGGGATATAATACACTATTTCCCTCACATTGCAAGAAACTCCCCTAACCAGCAACAAATTCAGCAATTATCCCGAAATTGTGCAGAATATCACACAAAAGGCCGACTCAATAATATCTCCCCTTGACTTACAGGCCGTTTAACGCTATTATCTCGGCGACTTTATGGGGATTTTGAATAAATCGAGTAATTTAACTATCACGAAAGGATAAAAAATGTTCACAATGATCGTAGACGTAACCGCCAGAGAAGTAATCGACTCGCGCGGAAACCCCACGGTAGAAGTAGATGTAATGCTTGACGACGGTTCGTTCGGCCGGGCAATCGTTCCATCAGGCGCCTCCACCGGCGCTTACGAAGCGGTAGAGCTTCGCGACACACGCAAAAAACGCTACATGGGCAAAGGCGTACTAAAAGCCGTCAGCAATGTAAACGACGTAATCGCTCCCGAGGTACTCGGAATGGACGCGACAAGCCAGGAAGAACTCGACGCTTTCATGTGCGAACTCGACGGCACTAAGAACAAGGCCAAGCTCGGTGCAAACGCGATTCTCGGCGTCTCGCTCGCCGTCGCAAAAGCCGCCGCCCAGTCAGCCGGACTTCCGCTTTACCGCTACGTCGGCGGCTGCAACGCAAACATCCTGCCGGTTCCAATGATGAATATCCTTAACGGCGGTTCGCACGCCGACAGCAACGTCGACTTCCAGGAATTCATGGTAATGCCCATCGGCGCAAAGAACTTCCCGGAAGCACTCCAGATGGGTTGTGAAATTTATCACACACTCAAAGGCGTTCTAAAGAGCAAAGGCCTTGCAACCGGTGTCGGCGACGAAGGCGGTTTCGCGCCAAGCCTCGCAAAGAACGAAGACGCACTGGAACTCATCATGCAAGCCATAAAAAAAGCCGGTTACAAAGCCGGTAAAGATGTTGGTATCGCACTGGATCCCGCTTCAACAGAGATGTGGGTAAAGTCCACAAAGAGCTACAAGTTCTTTAAGAGCGACCCAAAAAAGAAAGTCAAATCCGACAAGATGATTGCCCTCTGGGCAAGCTGGGTTAAGAAATACCCCATCGTCAGCATCGAAGACGGACTCGCAGAAGATGACTGGGCAGGCTGGCAAAAACTGCAAGCCAAACTCGGCGACAAATGCCAGCTCGTAGGCGACGACCTCTTTGTAACAAACACAGAGCGACTGGCTAAAGGTATTGAAAAGAAATGTGCAAATTCGATTCTTATCAAGGTCAACCAGATCGGAACACTCACTGAGACACTCGAAGCGATCTCAATGGCACGCAACGCCGGCTTCACCGCCGTAATGAGCCACCGCTCAGGCGAAACCGAAGACGCAACCATCGCCGACCTTGCAGTGGCAACCGGCGTCGGACAGATCAAAACAGGCGCACCATGCAGAACAGACCGCGTCGCAAAGTACAACCAGCTCCTCAGAATACACGAAGAGCTAGGATCAGCAGCCAGATACGGCGGCGAAATCTTTAAGTACTAAAAGCAGCACAGACAACGCAGAGGCCCCACGGAAGGGGGCTCTGCTTTTTTTAAGCTAATCGCTAATTGCTAATCGCTGAATAAATGTCAAAGACCGCCCTATTAATAAGATATATTTTCTTCTGCTTGTTCTTTGCTGTCGGAGCAGGTTCGATGACGCTTTCCTTCCTCGCCCTCGAGATACTCGACAATTATGAAAGCATAGATGAGATCAAGCGCATCGAAGCCAGCAACGAAAAGCTCCAGGAGCTTATCAACATCTACGAAAAACAGATCGAGATGGCAAAGAGCGACCCGGACATACTAAATCGGCTGCAGCGAAAAACATTCGGAACAGAAACCCCTCCCGAAGACGCAGCCTTCCCGCAAGCTTCGCAAGAGTTAATTAAGTTAGCCAGAAAGGCATTAGCCGAAACAGAAAAGACCATTGCCCGCCCGGCAAAATTAAGAAAATACATAGAGCACTCCGCCGAGAAAAAAAACAGACTCGGCCTGTTCTACTCAGGAGCGGCACTAATACTAATAGCCTTCATATGTTTCTCCGCCCCAAAAAGAAAACAACCCGTTAAGCAAAAGCCCGAAGCGCAAGCGCAGGGATAAACCCAAACGCAATACAAATTAAAAGCGCGTCACCGCAAGGGCTCCGATGACTTTGCAGCAAAATTGACTCAACGCTTGACCATAGGGCGGGCCGTGCCCGCCAATATGAATCTTTAGAGGTTCCCTGTACTTCTCAGCCGACTATCAATATAATCAACCAGCCTATCTCTCACCTTATATATAGTATCATCCGCCGGCAGCATATCGATAAATGCCTGGATATACTGCTTTTCTTTGATTATTTTGAAAGTCGGCTGGAAATTAACGTCAAAAACCATCGCCAGGATCAGCAGTTTAAAATCGTTTAGTGTTTTAACCTCTGAATAATGAATCTGTTCGCCGTTGAAAATCGACTGGATGATAATTTCCGAGTACCACGGTTCGTCGGGGTGTTCAAGCTCAAGATTATAATTTTCGGGGTCGTTGATATACTCTAAGTACTTTTCCTGCAGCACCCTGTAGATATCCAGCTTATCAGCATCCCGAACGATCCGGCAATGCAAAAGCGTCTTTTCGCTAAGCTCGCCCGGCAGATCCTTTATCCCATGAAGCTTCACTGCCGACAAAATAATCTCTCTTTCCCCTTCATCAAGGCCGTCAAGCACACCTTCGGCCAGGATGATATCGACCGCTAAGTCACTGTGGTTAATACTGTTACAATCGGAATATGTCTGATACTTAACAAACTGCTCAAACCGACCAACATCATGCAAAAGCCCAGCAGTCTCGGCGGCCAATACATCATTTTCATCAAGTCCGACCCCGCAGGCAATATACCGCGCCGCTTCAACAACGAAACCCGTATGCTCTTTCTTAAGCTCAAGATTAGCATTAATATAGCCGTCATCACCAAAAAAACCGCCAATATATTCATAAAACCAGTCTGTATAACGCTTTAAATCACTCTTTTGCATAAAAAAAACCTCACTCTGCTAATCCTCATAGATATTTGTTGACAAATCGCAATATATAAGTGTATAGTCTATCAAACTTTAGTTAAGGAGGCAATACTATGTGCAAATTGATGAAATTGACGTTTTTAGGGAACTCTATTGCAATTTCCACCTGCCTTCAATTCCAGACGACTAAGTAATCCTCATACCCGAAACAACCGATATGGAGTTATAAATGCCTGCTATAAAAGATGTTATCGTAAAAAAACCAACCGACCAGGAGGTTGAAACCTGCAAAAACTGGCCAATCTGGCAAGGCCAGGTCAGCACCTTCGACTGGGGCTACACCCAGATAGAAACATGCCTGATCATAGAAGGAAAAGTAACCGTCACCGACCGCCCCGCAGGCGACGACTCGATCACGTTCGGACCGGGCGACATGGTGGTTTTCCCCGAAGGCCTGGAATGCATCTGGAATATCCAGGAGCCGGTCCGAAAATATTACCAGTTCAGCTAATCGCTAATCGCTAAAAAAAGGAGACACCAACGAAAATGAAAGATTTAAATCACAAATGGTTTGGCCTGACCGGCTGCATTATATTTTTAATAGTTGCAGCAACCGGTTCACCCGCTTTAGCCGAAGTTACCAACGGCAATACTTACGACAAATCCGTAATTATGGTACGCTGCGTACAGCAGCAGTTCGACTACTCGACACCGTGGAAACAAAAAGCGATGGGTTCGGGAGTAGGCTCCGGATTCATCGTCGGAAAAGGACTTATCCTGACCAACGCACATAATGTCGGCAACGCAAAATACATCGAGCTGCGAAAGCAGGACATTGCCAAACGTTATCTCGCCAGGGTCGCTTTTGTCGGTCACGATTGTGATCTCGCCGTACTCAAGGTCGCTGACATGAGTTTTTACGACGGTATGGTAAGCCTCGACCTCGGTGACATACCGACCGTAAACTCAACCGTCCAGACATACGGTTTCCCAATGGGCGGCAGACAAATATCAGTCACAGAAGGTGTCGTCTCAAGAATACAGATGGATGGATACGCACACACCCGCGCCGACAGCCACCTCGTAGTCCAGACCGACGCCGCCATCAACCCCGGCAACAGCGGCGGACCCGTCATACAAAACGGAAAAGTCGTAGGCGTAGCTTTCCAGGGAATAGCCGCAGCCGACAACATCGGTTACATGATACCGACGACGGTCATCCGTCATTTTCTAACCGACATCAAAGACGGTAAATACGACGGCTTCGGTTCGCTGGGATTTTCAATGTTTCCCGGATTGCATTCGGAAAGTTATCGCGACTACCTGAAAGTGCCCAAAGGCCAACAGGGTGTCGTTGTTCTCTCAACGATGATGCACAGTTCGGTTGAAAAACTTTTACAGAAGGAAGACGTACTTACAAAGATAGGCGACTTCGACATGGACAACGACGGCATGATAAAGATCTACGGCCGGCGACTGCATATGTCCGAGGTCGTAGAACAAAAGCAGCTTGGCGAAAAAGTTGAACTGACTTTTTATCGAAACGGTGTAGAGAAAAAAGCAACCGCCACCGTCGCCCTGAACAGACCTTTGATGACATACTGGCGGCAGTTTGATGTCCTGCCGCGATACGAGGTATTCGCCGGTTTAACATTCGTACCTGTAAGCAGAAACTTCCTTGAGACATGGGGCTCAGGCTGGTCTACGAATATACCATTTTACCTGCGGTACCTCTTCGCCAATTCCAGAGACCTGAATACTTCGCGGAAAAGAAAAGAATATGTCGTTCTTTCCGAGATACTCGCAGACGAAGTAAATTCATACGCACAGGGTTTCCAGAACAAGGTCGTCGAAAGCGTCAACGATATCAAGATCAATTCGCTGGAAGAACTCGGCGCAGCTTTCAAAAGCAACACAGGACCATTCTGTACGATTAAATTTATGTCCAACAAAGTCCCTCTCATCCTCGACAACAAAAAAGCCGTCGAAAGACATGATGAGATAATGAAAAAATACCAGGTACCGAATTCAAACTGACCTTATCGGCCAGTCTGATAATTACTAATTACGAATTACGAATTTAGGATAAGATATGAAATCGAACTACAGGTTATTATTTATTGTCGCGTTTTTCGGCGTTATGATTTTATCAGACCCCAGCGAGGCTGTTGCCGCCGGTAAAGCTAAAAATAGCAAACCGGATTTTGAAGACCGCATCAAGAAGTCGATAGTCCACCTTACCGTAACGGCCAACTCATACGAAAATCTTCAGCCGTGGAAGCGATCGACTGTCAGAAAGAAATCCGGCTACGGATGTGCGGTAGCCCCCTACCAGATTTTAACGACAGCCTGGAATGTCAGCAACGCCACTTTTATCAAAGTCAAGATCGCCGGCCAGAACGAGTTCGTTCCGGCAACCGTCAAGGTAATTGATTACGAAAGCAACCTTTGCCTGCTCGACCTTGACCGCGACTCCATGAGCGAAGGCCTGACCCCGCTGACCTTTTCCGAAGATTTCGACGAGGACGAAAAAGCCGCTTCATACAGACTCACCTCCGGCGGACACCTGAAAACCGGCAGGGGAATTCTCGACCGAGCCGAAGTAAATATCTCAACCATGTCGTTCGGATACTTCCTTGATTATGTCGTCGTAAACGCCCCGTCAAGCTCCGGCAGAGCAAGTCTCTATTGCGTTAACGAAAAACCGGTAGGTATCGCAAACTGGGCAGAGATCGACAACAAGGAAACAGGACTTATTCCAGGCATTGTTATAAATAAATTTCTAAAGGATGCCGCAAAAGGCGAGTACAAAGGTTTTCCATCGTTTGGCTTTTCCGCAAAGAAACTTATCGACCCCGCAACGCGAAAGTTCTTGAAGATGCCCGACGACCTAAAGGATGGCGTCTATGTCAGCAAGGTCTTTAGCCTGGGAACCGGCAGCAAGGAACTTCGCGAAGGCGACTGCATTCTTTCGATCGACGGAAATACGCTTGACCCTTATGGAAAGTTTTCCGACCCGGTCTTCGAGAAAATACTTTATCACCACTTGATCTCCGGCCACACTGTCGGCGATAAAATTAAATTTGTCGTATGGCGAGATGGCAAAAAGGTAAAGTTTGATGTTAAGGCCAAAACGGTTAACGCAGCCGACATGCTCGTTGATTATCACGAGTACGGCCTCCAGCCCGAGTACATCATCACTGCAGGCTTCGTCATCCAGAAACTCACCAGGCCGTACCTGAAGATCTGGGGTGACGGATGGAGTGGAAAAGTCCCGCCGCATCTCTACCACTATTATCGCGACACGGCATTTAATCCCACTAAAGACCGACAGGACATTGCAGTGCTAAGCTATGTCCTGCCAGCCGACATCAACCAGGGATACCACTCTTTGGGCCGCCTGGTAATCAGTAAAATTAATGGAAAAGTAATCAAATCGTTTAAAGACGTACCAGCCGCATTGAAGGCAGCCACGATGTCAAGGTTCAACACAATAGAATTCGAACATGACTATCCGACAGTAGTAATAGAAAGAGCAAAACTCGAAGAAGCAAACGCCTTCATAGCCAAAACATACAGAATACAAAAACTAAAAAACATCCGACAATAACCACCAAGGACAGAAGGAGAACTAAACAATGACAACCAGAAAAATAATTGCCTTGACCTGCATAATAATCGCATCGCTGATGGTTCTACTGACCAAACAGCACCAGAAGATAAAGAAACTGGAAACTCAGATTGCAGACATTGAGTTCCAACATCAGGTCAGATCGCTCGTCAATGAACTGCGCATCCCATCCGAGGCGCTCTATGATGAGCATAAGGCATCGCGGCAAATTTCCGAGATTAGACAACAAGCTTATGAAAGAATGCAGGTTAGAGAATTCCTTCCATACGCAAATGTCTTTGCCGAACCCGAGAAAAGCATATTTCATAGCAGATTCAGTAACGTTCTTGGCCAATGGGCTCCTACCCAGTACGGCTCGGCTGCCAGCCCCGGGGGGAGCATATACTGTCCAGTGGTAGAAGGTGCTTTGACAACGGTAAGCTCGGCTTCCTATGAGAATTTCTGGGTGAATCGAATACATTTTGCCATCTTGAGCCTTAAACATGATTTAGATGAAAACTACCGGCTTGGTAAATATTACAACGAGCATCCAGATGAATTTGATAAGGTCATTAAGCCCTGGGTATTAAGGATAACACGGTCTACGCACGTAGATACGAGTTTGAAGGCCTGTGAAATTCTGCTTAAAAAAGGGTATAAGGACCAGGAGATTAAAGAGGCCCTTCAGCAGGTGATAGAACGTTCGCCTTCAAAAAACCCTGTTTCAAGAAGTGACATCAAAATGGCTGTACGTCTGAGCAACCTGTATCAACTTGGACTTGACTTGCCGGCAATATATGTCACGAAGCCAAAACAGGAAATCAGGAAACCTTTAGATCCGAATTCTGTAGACCAGCCTGATCTTGGATTATAACAGTCAATTAAAGGTCTGACGGATGCTGTGTAGAAAACCTGCTTCAGACTGTCATTCCCGCGAAGGCGGGAATCCAGACTAGCAATAACGATCCCGCTATGCAAAACATAAATTGGATATTGGATATTCAAAAAAATAATCAATAATCAGTAATCAATAATAAATCATTTCCCTCGCCGAGCCTCCCTAAGCTTCCACTCCGCAATATAATAAGGCTTCCACTTGCTATAAACATCATAACGCTTCTGAGAACTGGTATACCCATGCTGCGTCTTTTTGACTTGTCGATAATTATCGTACTCTCTAAGGCTTGGCTTATCTTTACCGATCTTGTCAAGCAATTTTTGTGCCTCATCCAATTTGCCTTTTTCAATAAGCCGGCCGACAATCATACTGTACCAGTAAAATCCTCGTAAGCTCTCGTCGCCAAATCTTTCCCTGGCTTCTGCCATGGAACTTTCAATAACCCCAATAGCTTCTTGTAGTTTCCCCATCTCCATAAGACATTTGCTCATACCAAGCTGTTTCGACAAGATATTGTTCTTGATGGTGTTTCTCTTATCCTCTGCAAGTGACGGATCCTCAAGCCGCGCTTTCATCAGTTCAACCGCCCTGCCATATTTCTCAATTGCCTCTGAATATCGTTCTTGTTTTTCAAGGCTGTATGCCTGGCCTGAGACCTTAACCCATTCGCCTAAATCTTTAATGCCCTGCTTAATCTTTTTCCAGGCATCAAACTCGCCCTTGAGTTCTTCAGCGTTTCTTTCCGAAGCTTTAGGCAGGTCGATCTCTATCGGCATATAAATTGTCGGTTTCGGCCAGCTGCCGCTCGGCTTATCCTTTAGAACACCTTCAATAATAACAGAAAATTCCAGGTTTAGTGTATCACCGTTTTTATCAAACATATAAAGCTGACTGTTATACAGATATCCGCCCTTCTTCGTTTTTGCATTCCTGACCCCGCCGAAAATGTTTCTGTTTAGATTTCCGTTTTTGTCCTTCGGAAAATCGATCTCAACCAGAACTTTACCGTCAGCGGAAACCGCCGTCTTAACGATCTTGGGTTTATCGAGTTTTGCAGCCTTTTTGACAACAGCCGGAATCTCCAGGACCATACTAAGCCGCCACTCGTGATTTTTTACACGCTCGATTTGCCTCTTGCTTGTTCGCTTATCCTTTAAAAACGCTTCCTTCTTTTCATTTAGCACCTTTGCGTGCTTATAATACTCATCCGCCCTGCCGTTATTATACAGGTAGGTAAGGTACCCTGGCAAAACGTAGTAATGCATAACATAACCGAATTTCATCGCAAGCCGCTTTTCAAGCAGATGCTTCTCGAAGAAATCGAAATAGGCCTCCTCATCTTCAAGGTCACGGATCATCTGGAGCTTCGACTGCAGTGCCGAATCATCATCCGGATTCTTCTCGATAAGCTTATTAAGGTAATCCCACTGCTCAGCTATACTCATAGTAGCAGCGCAATTAATTCTCTTTAACGCATCATTTCTCGCGATAGAAACAGACCCATTGAAATTCTTGTACCAGTGTTTGGGTACGCCGTCTGTCTTAATATCAGGTATTATAACTTCCTCATTGCCGACAATTTTATCATACCCGACACCATTCATATAATCCCACATTGTATAAACCAGCTTGATCTTATGAACGCCTTCGCCCTTCTTGAAAGGTTCGAGACGAGCATAATAGAAATGTATCGGTCTGCCCTTTTCATATCGGCTCCGTCCTGCATACCTTATATAGATATTGCCCCAGTTATCGCGCAGTTCATCGCGGTATGCTCCATTAACCGGTCTGCCGTTCTTATCCCTGTTACCAGGGTCAAGAGCGACGATCCGCAAGTCACCGTTACCGGCCTGCTCAATACTCTTAAACACCGGTGCGCTTATTCCCTCGATCTTATGAATATGCACAGGGTTGGTTGGCTTAACTTTACCAGGTTTTTTGGGGTTTGCTGTAACAACCGACTTACCAATATTATAAAACGTGTGAGCCTGCCCCTTTCGGAAATCTTTTGCCTGATCCATAAACTTGTCAACATCAAAAAACTCATCCCCCTGGTGCTCTGTATAATCAAGAATCACAAGATCAGTCTTTTCTCTACTCGGATAAAATATCTTCATCCTTACCGGCAAGCGTGACTTTTTCAAAACCCAGATCCGGGCCCACATCTGATTTACGTTATTTGAATAATCAAAAACTTCAATCCCTTCACCGGCTGTCACACCACTACTGATAACAGGTTCTGCAGCAGGGACCTTACCCATAAAAATAATCTCGAGCATGGAATTGAGCAAACCCTTCTTATGCAGCTTACTCATAAACCCCGGCGGAATAACAGCCGGCCGGCGTGTACCTTCTTTAAGAAGCTCATTCTTTTCAACACTGAAAATACGATTTACATCTCCATTAATAAACTGCACAAACCCCCTGCCGTGCGCCCGGCATTTATCAGGCGACTTATAAAACATCTCAATAGTAAATATCTTTTCATCCCTGCTGCGGGGATCCTCAACAATAACCTTCGCCCGCATCTGATCAACCTTGCCCATAGCCGAAACAACATCGGCCCAGGCGATACTCGAAGTCCTGGTCATAACAAAGTAAGTGGCAATAATTACCAAAGCAAACGCAGCGCCTGCGGCAAAACGATAACAAAGCCCACCAAGCCAACTAACAAGCCGACTCTTATGGGACTGACCGCTTTCAGCAACTTCAACCGCCCTGCCGAATTGAGAAATAATATCAGCACTAAGATCGCTGATCTCGCCCGGAACCTTTTCATTGCCAATACTGCCAAGCATCTTTTCAATATCAATTTTATCACTCATAATAAAAACCTTTAAATCCGTGGTTATCTTTATCTGGTTACGGCTAGCCGTTTCCGAAGCACAGCAAGCCCCTTGGATACATGCGACCTGGCCGTCACAACCGAGCATCCAATAGCGTCTGCGATTTCATCATAGCCCATCTCTTGCAGGTATCTCATGATAATTGCCTGGCATTGCTTGTCACCAAGTGCCGTGATCTCACTCCGAAGGCGGCCTATTTCGTCAGATTGCGCCATAAAAACGTCAGGTTTTGCAGCGATTTCAACAGTTTTCAGTACTGATTCGCCAGTTGCTATCGGCCTTTGCTTCCAGGCCCTGCTTACTGCGCTTTGGGCAACCCGATATATATACCGCTTATTTCCCTTAGCCGATATCGTTTCAACATTACGCCAGATAGCCAGCAGGGCGTTCTGCATCGATTCGGCGAACAGATCACGGTCACCGGTCAGCTTCCACAAAACACCTTCAAGAAAGGAAGAATAACGGCTTACTATAATGTCAAACTGCTGTTTCCGCTTAAAATCGCTCATAACCACTTGAAATTGATCAATATTCAGTAAAACTAACACACACTAACAATAACCACATACTCAACAGAATGTGGAACGAAATCCTACGATAAGCCAAATATTTTTCAAAATCAAATAGCATCAACCGATTCTCGATAGCAGGGGGGTACACTTTACAAATACAATACTAAAAGTAAGGTTACTAGAAAACAAAAATATATAAAACACTTTCTTTTAACGATTTATAGGGCAAAACAACATCATATTTCCACATGTTTCACGTGAAACACTCACAATTATCCAATTATTACGCTCTAAATCGGTGTTCAAAAACTAATAGCGAAATATGTAAATTGGCAAACAAGTAAATATATCCGACAAGTACAGAATTGCTGGCTTTGCCAGGTAAACAGATCCCGGCGCTGTGGGATGTTCCACGTGAAACATTTTTAAAAAAAGTATATTTTTATGTTGGCATTTGAGTTTTCATTGTGGTATTTTGTGCGGCGTACGGTAGGGCAGTGCAATGCAATATTAACCACGTGCAGGAGTTGACAATGGCAAAAAAAGAAAAAAAACCACACCTCGGAAAAGGACTGGAAGCACTATTAGGGCCAATAACAATGGATTATGAGCAGGAAGTGCCCGTAAAACAGCCCATAAAGGCCGTAGGAGGGCCGATCCAGCCGCTTGGGGTTAGTTCTAAGGTGGTTGACCTTCCTGTTGATAAAGTGGTCAGAGACGCCGTTGAGAGGCTCTCTGTGGACGATATCGTTGCTAATCCTTATCAGCCGCGTACCGATTGGAACGAGGAAGCTCTGGAGGAGCTTACAGAGTCTATTAGGGTTAACGGGGTGATACAACCGATTTTGGTGCGGAAAAGCATAGCCGGTTATGAGATCATAGCTGGTGAGCGCCGGTACCGGGCGTCTGTTAAGGCCGGGCTTGCTGAGATACCTGCGCTGGTTAGGACGGCTAGCGATGAGCAGATGCTTGAGCTGGCTTTGGTTGAAAATATACACCGCAGCGACCTTAACGCTATAGAACGAGCCAAGGCTTACAGACAATACATATCGACTTTTAATATTACGCAGATCGAGGCAGCTCAGCGGCTTGGCGAGAGCCGGTCGGTTGTTGCTAACTACTTACGGTTGCTGGACTTACCCCGCGAGATTAAGTCTATGCTGGTAGGGGGGCAACTTAGTATGGGCCATGCCAGGGCTATATTGGCGCTGCCTACCGATGAGATGCGGCGTAAGCTGGCTAACCGGGCAATGGCAGGGCGGTTGAGTGTGCGGGAGGTGGAGCGGCTTGTGCGGAAGATGATCCAGGGGGACGGGGAAAAGGGGCAGCCTAAGGTTAAACCACCGCATATACTGGATTTGGAGAGCCGGCTTCGTGAGTCGCTGGGGACGAAGGTTCAGATCGAAGCACGCAAAAAGGGCGATAGAGGGCGTATAATCATCGATTTTTATTCGCTGGATGAGTTTGATAAGATCACTGAGATCATCGGAATGGGCGGGGCGGACACGTTGTAAATGCAGATTTTGGTGGGTTGTGGACACGTGTAAATGTGGATTTTGTGGGGATTTGGATACGTTTTCTATGCGGGTTTTGGTGGATTGTGGACATTCTGGATATTTCCCACCTGTGGTTTTGGGCGTTTTTTTTGAAATATTTTGAAATTAATTGAGATAAATCGCGATATTTTGACTTTTTTTGAATTATTTTGAGATAAATGGCGCGCTTTTGAACGTTTTTTGACACCTAATTCAGAGGTAAACTAAATTCAACAAAGGTAGAATACCCCTTT
>VRUI01000128.1 GCA_019456225.1 Planctomycetota bacterium
CTCACTCGCTTCGGTGTACGCTACATCCTCGCGAAGTACTGTGATCGCGCCCGGCCCAGCATGCCCTCACTGGCTCCGAAGCGTTTGCATCCGCACAGCATGCGGCACAGTACGGCGGTCCATCTCCTCAAGGCGGGTGTCGATCTAACGACGATCAGTCACTGGCTCGGTCATGCCAGCGTCAATACAACGAATCGCTACGTGACTATTGATCTGGAGATGAAACGCGAGGCGATCGCCAAGGCGAGACCCATCGACGATGGCGCCGACCCCGTCGCACCCTGGCGCTCCGATTCTTCGATCCTCAGCTGGCTCGAAGCGCTGTAAGAGGCTGGCAGTAATGTGGAGTCAACCGGACATGAAGCTAGATCTTCCACGGGGTTGAGGCTCGGACTCCACATTACTGAGGTCTCACCATTAGTCGATGCAGAGCAAATCGGGCCGCGCGTAGTGGGCCAGCTTACGTTCGAGCGCGCGTGCCGACTCCTGGGCGCCGAGATCGAGCAACATCTTCGACGCCTCGACGAACAGCGCCGAGTAGCCTGCGAGCACGGCTTCGTGGGCAATGTTGCGTGCCAGCATGGTCTTGCCGAGCCCTTGGGCTGCGACCATCACCAGGTTCTCGCGCTTGCCGACGAGGTCTCCACCCAGGGCGCGATCGAGCACACTTCGCTCGATCTTCGTCGGCCAGTTCCAATCGAACTGATCGATGGGCTTGAAGCGCCCGAGCTTGGCACCACGCTTGCGCCGTTCGAGCGAGCGTCGCTCTCGCTCGGCGATCTCCTCGCGGGCGAGTTCTTCGAGCAGTACGCGGAGTGGCCAGCGCTTCTTGGTTGCCCGCGCGAGGAAGTCGTCGAGATCCTCGGCCGTGCGCGTGAGTCCCAGGCGGGCGAGCTGATCAGCCAGCTCATCACGATGGTTCTTCATCGTCGTGTTCGTCGTCGTGCGGGTCGTCTTGTTCTTGGGGGGCGTTCGTGAGGGCATCGTATCTCTCCAAATCATGAGGGGTGACGCGCAAATCCCGTACCTCGGGACGGTCGGGTAAAGCGAGGGGGACTCTGGGCACGGGGTGCCGCTTGCGGCGTTCTTGCTCGAGCCAGAGCGCGACCGAGGCCAGACTGGGTGTGTCGCGCTCGAGGACGGCCTGCAGTGCGGCATCCGTCTGGATGGCGCCATAGTCATCGAGTAGGCGCGTGAGCTGGGCTGTGGCCTGCGCGAGCGGCACCTCGCGCTCGATCATCTTCATGAAGAAGACCTCGGCATGGGGCAGAACGGTGAGCAAGCGATCGCGCCCCTTGGCGGCACGACCCTCGCGCTTGTAGGCCACAAGGGCTGCGATGTGGCGGGGGTCTTCGATCACCTGCCTTCGGTCGTAAGAGCGGGCATGGCGCGCGACTTCGACGCCTTGATCGAGCACACGCACGGTGTCGTGACTGGCGACCAGGGTGACGGGCTTGCGCACGAGCTCGGGCGGAATCGAGTAGTCGTTGCGGTCGAATCGCAGGTAGGGGGTCTTGCCGCTGGTCTTGGGCACGACGAGGTCGCACTCGAAGGGATGCTCGGGCAGGGGAAGCAAACGAGGCTGTTCTTCCAAGAACGACGCGGCGACGGTCTGGTCCGGCTCCCCGGGGCAGGGTCTCGCATGGGCCCACTCGCTGCGCCAGCGCACGAACTGGGCGTTCAGGTCCTCGACATCGCGGAAGTGCCGCGCGGCGAAGAAACGATCTCGCAGAAAGCGGATCTGGCGTTCGACGCGCCCCTTTTCGTTGCCGCGCGCCACCGCGCACGGGCGCGGCATGAAGTGGTAGTGGCCTGCGAGTTCGAGTAGCCGGGGATGGAACTGGATCGCCTGCCCTTGACGGGCCAGGACTGCGGTCTTGAGGTTGTCGTACAGGAGCGTCCTGGCAGAACCCCCAAAGTACTCGAAGGCGTGCACATGGCCGCGCAGGAAACTCTCCATCGTCTGATCGAGGGTGAAGAGCACATGGATGGCACGTGACCAGGAGAGCACCATGACGAAGGCCGATAGCGGGCGCTCGGCCCGGCCGATCTTGACCTTGCCGAAGTGCCCCCAGTCGACCTGGGCCTCTTCACCCGGCATGGTGCGGAGCCGGAGATAGGCTTCGGCCTTGGGGCGGGGGCGCAGCCTTCGCACCAGTCTTCGTGTCTGCGCGACCGATCCCGCATACCCTCTTGCGGCGATCATCTCGTGGATGCGTGTGGCACGCAGCTTCGGATACTGGTCGAGTGTTGCGCGGATGAAGTCCGCGTAGGCATCGAGGGCGCTGCTGCGAACGATCGTGCGCCGGCCAAAGCGCGGAGTCTCGAGTGCGGCACGCACGGTATCGGGGTGCAGGGAGAGTTCACTCGCAATGGTGCCGATGCGCCAGTGCTCGGCGTAGTAGAGACGCCGGATCTCGGCGCGCTTCGCCTCGTCGATCATGAGCCATGCCGATCAGGCTGGACTTGCCCGAGCCGCTTGCTCGTGCCCATCCCCACTCGGTCCAGGGCGAACGAAGTGCGTGACTTCGGCGCGGCAGCAGATGCAGCGAAGCGGCGAGTCGGTCTCGACGGGAACAGGGAAGAGAAAGAACGCATCCGGTGACGCCTCCACAGAGCTTGGGTCGGCCAGCTGGAGGCGAAACATCCCGCCACCCTCGCTTGTGACCCGAGAGGTCGTCACACTGCCCGAGTGTGCCCGGGCAGCGGAAGGGTGATCCCCCACGCGGGCTGCATCGAGGCGCTTGCGTCTTCGGCGATCTCGCTCACGATCGCGGTGATCGAGTCGGCCTTCGGG
>VRUI01000129.1 GCA_019456225.1 Planctomycetota bacterium
CTTCTTTTTCGATTACTGCGATCACGGCGCCGGCGGGGATGCCTTCGCCAGAGATCGTCTGGCCGAGCATGAATTCGCCTTCGCTGGCTTTGGCGCCGGTCACTACGGCGGAGCCTTCGGTGATGTTGCCTTCGCCGGTCGCGCCGGTCGTTTTGCCTTCGAAGGTGAGGTTATAGAGGCCGCCCGGGTTTTCCGTTTCCGATGCGATCGTCACCAGCTGACGCTCGTTGGCCGCGGGGTGGGTGGTGTAGAGGTCGCCGTTTTCGGGGTCGATGGCGATGCCCAGCGGGCGGGGGCTTGCGAAGGAGAGCAGGAGTTCGGCGCATTCCGGAGAGGGCTTGGGTTTGAAGACCTTGACGCTGTCGCCGCCGCTGTCGGCGACGAAGAAGAGGCCGGTTTCGGGGTCGGCGGCGATCCGGTGGGGCTCGCTGGATTCGCCGCCGAATTCGCACTTTTCTTCGTAGGGTTCGCCCTGGGCGGCGGGGGCGATCAGGAGGGCGAGGGCGGTGGCGAGGGCGAGGGCGATGCCCGTTCGCCTGCGCGGACCCACCGAAGCGGGTAGGTGGGCCTGCTCGGCGCTGAGCGGGCGGGCGGATGAGGGCGCACTACTCCCGGCGGAGCGGTGGGAGGCGCCACGGGTGGCGAGGGCTCCACGGAAGATGCGGCCGAGGCGGCTGGCCTGGCGCTGGCTGGATCCCGCGGACGGTGCCTTCGTGTGGCGTCTCACGTAGCTCTCTCCTTGCCTTGTGAGCCCCTCTGCCGGCCGCTTTCCCTTGGCGGCCCTCGCGGGCTCAGTTATGTGGTCCCTGTTCAGTCCCTGTCTCTGTCGCCGAGCCCGTTCCCAGATGGGCGAGGCTGCGGGCAAGATAGGCGTACGCGGTCGTTTTGTCAAGGTACAAATAAGGTCTTCCTCACAAATCCCCAAAATCAGGGAGGCGTGGGAGCGCGCCGCGCCGCGGTGATCAGGCGGTCGGCGGCGGCCTGGAAGGATGGGCGCGGCGGAGTGAGCGCGGTCGCACGCGCGACGGGGATGTCTGCGACGACGATCCACATGGGTATGGGCGAGCTTGAGTCGGGTGAGACGCTCGAGCGCGGCAGGGTGCGCCGCCCTGGCGGCGGTCGCAGGCCGCTGAGCGAGAAGGACCCGACGCTGCTGGGCGATCTGGAGCGGCTGGTCGGGGAGGATGACCGCGGCGATCCGGAGTCGCCGCTGCGCTGGACGGCGAAGAGCGTGCGCAACCTCGGCTACAGCCTACAGGCCCTTATCCGCGTTGCGCTCGGCATCTCTAGCGCCTCCCGCTGCGGCTGTGTGGCGCCGCTGTTTCTTGGCGCTCGCGCGCTTCAGCTTCACGGTGCGGGACTTGACGCCGCGGCCCGTGGCCCTGGCCCTGAGGGTCCTGCCGCTCCTCAGCAGCCGCTTGCCGGCGCGGTTGAGCTTGACCCTGAGCGTCCTGGAGGCGCCGGGGGCGAGGTTGAAGGAGGCCTTGCCGATCAGGACGCTCCTGATCTTGCGGTGCTTGGGCTTGCCGGTCTTGACCCTGGCGAGGAGCTTCAGGGTCCCCTTGCAGGGCCCCGCCGCCCGGCAGGAGAGCTTGACCAGGGCCCTGCCGCCCTTGACCGCGGCCGTGCCGCGGACGATCGCCTTGCCGGCGGGCGGGGTTCCGGCGTCGGCCTCGCTGTCATCGCCCGAGGCCGAGCAGCCGGGGTCGGCGGGGTAGTCGATCAGCCCGTCGCCGTCGTTGTCGGCGCCGTCTTCGCACTGGGCAGCGGGGGGCGGCGGGGCGGGGACCGCGTCGAAGTTGGCGGTGAGCGCCCTGTTTCCGTCCAGGGTCACCACGCAGGCCCCGGTGCCCGAGCAGGCGCCCGACCAGCCGGTGAAGGTGGAGCCGGCGTCGGCCGAGGCGGTCAGGGTGACCACTTCGCCTTCGAGGTATTCCGCCGAGCAGGTGGCGCCGCATTCGATCCCGGCGGGGGAGCTGGAGATCGCGCCCGAGCCGGTGCCGGCCCTGGAGACGGAGAGTTCGCGCATGTTGAGCGCGAAGGTCGCGGTGACTTCTTTCGCTTCGCTCATCGTCACTTCGCAGGTGCTGCCGGCTTTTGTGTCGCAGCCTTCCCAGCTGGTCAGGTGGGAGCCCGTTTCGGCCGTGGCGGTCAGGATGACCGTGGTGCCGTGGTCGTATTCGGCTTCGCAGGTGGCGCCGCATGCGATCCCGGTCGGTTCGCTGGTCACGGTGCCCGTGCCGCTGCCTTCCTTGGTCACGGTCAAGGCGCGTTTGACGAGGTCGAAGGTGGCTTTTAGTTTGACTGCTTCGTTCATCGTCACTTCGCACGGCGAGGTGGTGCCGGTGCAGGTGCCGGGGCTGCCTTCGACCGTCGTCCAGCCGGTGAATTCCCAGCCGCCTGCTTCCGTCGCGGTCAGGGTGACCACTTTGCCTTCTTCGTATTCGGCCGAGCAGGTCGGTTCGCATTCGATCCCGGCGGGGACGCTGGTGACTTCACCGCTGCCTTCGATTTCGATGGCGAGGGGGAATTCGGCCGACGGTTCCTCGAACACCCTCACCGGCCCCGGGATGCCGGAGTTTGCGACGCCCAGCACGTAGAGGCGGCCCGGGAAGGCGGAGGCGCTG
>VRUI01000130.1 GCA_019456225.1 Planctomycetota bacterium
AAATGTGTCGAAAGAAAATTATTTCCCGCGCCTGGTATTACACGAACAATGGCTCGCTGAACAAGTTGGTAGTATTGTTGATAGCGCTTGTCTTCATGTTCATTGGTGCCAGAAAGGCATGGGAAAACACCAACCGTGACGATCTCGCCGCAATGTATACGGTGTGGCGTATCACCAAGAGCAACACGAGCGAGTTCGATTTGGATAGACAGGAGCTAAGACTTGCCAGGCTGCTCTCTGATCCGGATTCTGCAAGCATCGCCATGCAGCGCACCATCGATGCCCTGCGTCAACCAGGCTTGATGGTAGAACGCGCGGACCGCCTCATCGATACACTTTTCGAAATGAATGGCGATGAAGTCGACCTTGCCACCGCACTAGTCCTCAAACAAGCGAACGTTGGGTGTAATTCGCTTCGGAGGCGAGGCTGGCGCGGCGGGCCTTGCAAGGTGACACAGATCCCTTTCGCGCCAGAGGCACGTTGATTTTGTTCTAGTCGTCAGTTCGAATTCCTCCTCGCTCATTCTCTGTCGCGCGCGTTGCCTGGGGGGCTACTGAAATCAGTACGGCTCAACATTTCAGGGGCACACGGATCCGTCTCCAGCCTCGGAGGAAGATGTCCGTCCACCTGTTCCAGCCCAGCAACCGGTAGATTGTCTTGCGCCCTTGCTGAACAATCTGGGTCGGGAGCCTCATCATCGCATTCAAGAATGTGTGGAACTCCATGCGCAACACTGCCTGCTTTTCAGCGGCGTGCTTCTCCTTCCAACGCCCCTCTTCGGGAAGCATCAATGCGAACCACGCTTTGAGCGTCCAGGCCAGCGAGGCCATCACCATGTAGGCCCAGTTACTCGTCAGGTTGTCCACGGGAGCTTGCAGTGCCGGGGCACCACTCTTGAGTTCAGCGTGCAGCCTCTCCTGATTGCAGCGGTCATTTGCCTCGAAAACAATTTGGGAGATGTCGCAACTCTTGTCATTCGTGATGTAGAAGAAGTAGCGGATGTCTTCGAAGAGAAACGTCTCCCCACGCTCGATCGACAGGTTCTTGCGGACCACGACCATGCGGTAGCTTTGCTTGCATTGGCTCGGCGAGTACTCGAAGGCAGCCACATCCTCGGAGACCAGGCGGATGTTCTTGTACTCGCGGCGGGCAACCACTTCATCCTTCACATTGACTGGCCGCTCGCGAGGCGTGGTGGCCACTTCGTACTTGGCTCGTCGCTTCAGTTCCTTCCAAGCCGTCTCGGCCAGCTGATCGGCCGCTTTTACGAGATTGGGCATCGCGTCGTATCCGAACACGAAACGCACCCCATCCGCATGCCAGCGATCGAGATGTTCCGTCTGGCTAAAGTCGGTATCGCCCCGCAGCGTCATCGAGCGGAATCCTCCACGTCGACACAGCGCAATCGACTGGTCGAAGCGATCCGCTGCACCTTCGTGCGAGGGGCGGTTGCCGGAGCGGTTCACCAAAAACAACGGTTCCTGGGTGTTGGCCAGGGAGATCACGAGCGGGTGGTATCCCCACTGCCCCTTGTAGTTGAAGTCCATCCCTTGCTTGCATTCGCCGGTACTCTCGACCTGGGTGCCGTCACCCTCGATGATCGCTTCGTCAAAAAAAGCATCCGGCTGCTGAGCCCACACGCGCAGTCGCGCCTCATTGATGGCATCTTGTAGCGTGTCTACATGATGGTCTTTGAATCGTCGGCAGAAGTCGCCCGCCGTCGTCGGGTCTGGAATGCGCTGGGCCCCGAGCGCGTCCATATAGACTTCGTCGTTGCGAAGCAACTCGAGATCTTCCAGGCACCGTCCCCCGGCCAAGATGTTGTATGCAATGTTCAGGACGTGGTCAGACTCGTGATACGGAAGATGGACCTTCAACAAATGAAGCGATCGGTCAATTTCGTCCACCAGGCCCGTCGATTTGGCGAGTTCGTGAATCGCGCCAATTCCGCCGGCAGTAAAACCTCGACTCCGCTCAGCCATTTCGTAGTGGACGTTTCCCGCCCCGAACATCGGTCGCTCTTGATCACACCAGAAGCGATCCCGAAGACGATTTTCAATTCGGCGCTTGCGGTTCCGCGACTTTCGTTGTGTACTCTTACTCACTCGAAATGCCCTCTTTTTGTTTTTTGAAATGCGTTGCTACTCACTTCATATCGCAAGGAGACGGGCGTTTCGAGTCCTTTTCGCGAAACCTCGCGGGAACTTACCATCAGTTCACGCTGGTCTGAGGACTAGGTGACCTTGGCTGCACCGATCTCTTCACGGTGCTTCCAGGGCCAGTTCTGGAAGCTCTTCCCCTCGCAAGGTCTCAACCTCGAGCAAGCGCTCTGCCGTCTTCTCGAGCGCCGGGCGATGCTTCTCGAGAACCGCCACGGCTCGCTCGAAGGCTCCGTTCACCAGGTCTCGTACCGCGCAGTCGATCTCCCGTGCCGTTTGCTCCGAGAAGTCGCGCTGCGTCATCGCGAGCCCGGACGGCACCTGAAGGAAAGCAGAGCGCTCGCTCTCGAGAGAGACCATCCCGAGGCGCTCGTCCATGCCGTAGCGCGTCACCATGCTGCGTGCGATCTCAGTTGCCTTGG
>VRUI01000019.1 GCA_019456225.1 Planctomycetota bacterium
GGGATCGTCGTTCACAAAGACGACGACAGCGTTTCGACAAGTCAGGCAGTGACCGAAGTAGAAGGCGTTAAATCAGTTGGAAAAGTGCAATGAGCCTGAACTATACACCAATAGCGGAAGTTGACGATGTGGGTTTTTTGGCGATACCTTTTCCTTTGTCGCCCGCTGCGGCTGGTATGTATGATCGGGTATGGATTCCTCGTGGTCGCTATCTTAATAGATATACGGGCGAAGTTGAGTATTTGACAGACCCGCCGGGCTTCGGCGAGGGATATTTTGGTGAAGGTCTTTTTGGTTGGAGTTAATATTATGACTGGTGCACAAGTTTTAAATATAATCATGGCAAGGATCGGAACGGGTTCCGGTGTGACGAGTATTAACACCGAAGTTGACGGTGTGCTTTACGACATTACAAGCCGTGCCGATTTCTATACGTCCGTTTCTACGATCAATACAGTTGTTGATCAATACGAATATGACGAGCCTGAAGGGCTGAAGCGGATATATGAATGTTCAATATCCGGCGTGGGCCTCTTGGAGAAAAAGACATACCGCGACTACCTGAAGGCACTCGCCGACGGTACTGCTGCTATTGCCGGACAGCCTTTGTACTATGCCAGACGGCATGGAAAGATATTCATGTGGCCGGTCCCTGACGCGGTCTATGCTGTTGATGTAGATTTTGCCGGATTCCATCCTGAAACATGGACCAATATTCTGCTAGGCCCCGAATTCAATGAGGCAATCTTCGAGGGTGTTCTGGCCGCTTTGTATAGAGGACAACTCTTTGAGAAACTGCGTCTAAACAATAAGAAGATAACTAACCGGGATATTCTTGAGGACGTCACCCAGGATCAGGACGTTACTACCGACACCGATGCGGATGGTACTGCCGACGATAAGACGGTTACTGTTGATGATGGTTTCGTTGGTTCGGTCAATACTGACGATGATGCTGAGGCTATGACGTACGAGTTTGATAAGTCATTCCCGGAGATTTCAAAACATGCCGAAGCATACGAGGCTGAGGTCGCAAAACTCATCGAAAATCTGGAACAGGATATTGAGACGGTATTGGTTGAATATCGAGACATTTAAATGAGGTTAAAATGAAACCAAAATCTTTATTAACACTTTTTGCCATTGCAGGTATTTTAATCGGATGGGGTATAACCTGGGCTAACCAAAATGCTAAGATCCATGCAAACTCTATCGGGATCGATACGCTTACAGACCGCGTTGAAAATGTGTCCTCGCAGGCAACTGAATCTGATAAAGCAATCGTCCGGATGGAGACAAAGATCGAATACATCATCAAGGGCATCGATGAGATCAAGGCGGAGGTAAAGGGCAGGAATTAACCTGCCCCCCCTGCCGCCATAATTGCCAATCATCCAAACTTCAAAGCCGCTTCATCGGCCAGTCCCTGATTGCGTTCCGCATAAATAGCAGTAGCACTCATATTAGTATGCCCCAGAGCGGCCCCTGCTGACTCGTAGCCGTACTCCTTCCTTACTTTGGTAGCTGCGGTATGTCTAAGCTGATAGGCCGTCCAGTCGGGCACCTGAAGCCCTGCCTTTCGTGCAGCTTTAATCGCATAGCGGATCGCCTTGCCGTAGCTGGTTGTATCATAAGCGTTGCCAGGCTTGCGATTGGGATCTTCTTTCTTATTGCTGCCCGGTTTGTTGCCGCAGGAAATTGGGGTTTTGCGGAATTTAAACTGTCTTATCCTTCTGTCCTGTTCTGATTCCTGGGGAGTGAAACAATAAGAATCATCCTTCCTGAGCAAAAATGGCCGCAGAATCTCCTGTCCTTTTGGCCCGATGGAGATAATGCGTCTTAATGTCGGGTCATCCAGGTGCTGAGTCTTGTATTTGTACGGGTAATAATGCCAGATTTCTCCGCTACGGTCAATATCGCATGGCCGCATTATCACTACCTCTCCGGGCCGCATGCTGGAAAGGAGTTGAAGCCGGATCATTGCAGCGACAACCTTTGTGGTGTAATCAAGCACCATGTGGACATACTTCTCTTCTACAGGAAGGACTCTCTGCTTTTCCTTTGCCTTGCATCGCCC
Source organism: Planctomycetota bacterium (assembly GCA_019456225.1). Lineage (GTDB taxonomy): Bacteria > Planctomycetota > Phycisphaerae > Sedimentisphaerales > Anaerohalosphaeraceae > VRUI01. Next base: position 2,078 of record VRUI01000019.1, read on the forward strand.
CCGCTTTAAGCCGACAACGGCTTGGAGGCCATGGAGGATCACCGGTGATACAATCTGCTCAGATACCGCCCATTTGAACATCCTCTTGATTATGCAAACCCGCTTGTTAATGAGTTTACGACACCAGCCCAACTCTATCATCCTTTGCCGAACCTCTTTTAATCTGAGAGGGCCAAACTCTTCTATTGGCAGATTTGCAAACAGGTCAACCAGCGGCCTGACGGAGTACCTGATATTGCCGGGCTCTTTCGTTGGAGTGCCCTCAGAGTCAACGTAATAATCGTTGGCGTATTCCATGTATGCACTTACAAGGCTTGCTATGTTGACTATATCACCCTGAGAATTCTGGCTGGTCTCAAAGAGATGCTTTTCCAGTAAGGCCTTAGCGATCTCAATAGCTACACTATAGTCGGTGGTAGCAAACCGGGCTCCGATGGGCGTGAGCGGACGAGCTTTGATTGACGGTTCTCCCGGTAACTTGACCTTCCACCAATAGCGGTTTTTGTTGAGGTAGATACTTCCCGGCAATGCGTTATGAGTTGTTTTTTTACTTGATCCTGCTGTTCGTTTTTTTGGTGCTGCCATGACATTTCCTTTAAATATAACAGTACTACGAGTTCTAATTAAACTCGCAAGAGTTATATTCAAAGTTATACGCCATAAAAAACGCGTCAAATCAAAAAAATAAGCCGCTGTAAACCTAGTGTTTACAACGACTTACAAAATAGCGGGGGCTGGATTCGAACCAACGACCTCCGGGTTATGAGCCCGACGAGCTACCAGACTGCTCTACCCCGCGGTATCAAAATCATCTTATCACTGTTAATAATTCCAAGCAACAACTAAAATTAAGAATTCTACAAATTTTTGGAAATTCTATTTAATATAACTTCAGCCTGGCCCTCGGCATAATGCTTTGCAGGCCATTGCGTGAAAACAGCATCGCCAGAATTCCTGCCAATCACATGGAAATGCACGTGATTGACTTCCTGCCCTGCCGCAGCACCATTATTACACAATACATTATACCCATCACATCCCAACCCGGAAACAACAGCTGATGCGATCTTAGCAGTACATTCAACAATATCAGCAAGCAACTGAGGGGGACATTGGTCAAACCGCTCAAAATGAGCCTTAGGAATTACCAGCGTATGGCCATCGCTTAAAGGACTGATATCAAGAAAAGCAATAACGGATTCATCTTCATAAACTTTGCAGCAAGGGATATCTCCAGCTGCTATCTTACAAAAAATACAATCCTGACTACCCATTGTTAATACCTGTAAACAGAAAAAACGGGCAATTTAGAAAGCATATCGCTAAGCGTAAATTGCCCGGAAAAGTTTTAACTTTAAACGTATTTCTATTTTTTGGATGACCTCTTGTCGTCCTGCCCGACAAGCTGCAGCAAAACCAACTGGCCATTATCACCAAGACGCCTCTTAGGAAGACGAATGATCCGGGTGTATCCGCCGGGCCTGTCAAGATAACGAGGACCAATCTCACTAAACAGCTTACCTATAACCGTACCGACCTGAACATTGTTGCCGTTCTCTTCCTTATATATCGCACGGTTATTCAATAGAGCAATAGCACGCCGACGAGATGCAAGGTCGCCCTTCTTGGCAAGAGTAATTAGCTTTTCGGCAAAACCACGAACTTCCTTAGCCTTTGGCATGGTCGTCGAAATGGTTTCATGCTCAAAAAGCGAAGAAACAATATTTCTTCTCATCGCCAGGCGATGCGAACTTGTACGGTTTAAATGACGTCCTGCTACACGATGACGCATATTCTTATATCCTTCTTAGCAATTCAATTTAAAAAACGAACTAATCAATATCAATCATGCCCAGAGTCAAGCCCAAATCGGCAAGTTTTCTCTGGATCTCACGAAGACTGGTTTTACCAAAACTTCTTACCTTCAACAATTCACTCTCGGTCATCTTAACAAGACCACCAACACACTCTAAATCAATCGCGTCGAGGCAGTTGCTCGAACGAACCGTCAAGTCCAGCGACTCGATCGGCATAGCGAGCTTAGCCGCCAATTCTTCGTCAACTGCGGACTCTTCTTCTTCAATAGCCACTACTTCTTCTTCGACAGTTTCTTCACCGATCTCGGCATACTGTACGAAAGGATTAATGTACTTACGCAATATCTTCGAAGCTTCAACAAGAGCCAAATCAGGGCTTACCGTCCCATCGGTCCAAATCTCAAGAATCAACTTATCATAGTTAGTACGCTGACCTACACGTGTATCCTCGGTCTTATACCGCACGCGTGTCACCGGCGAATAAATCGCGTCAATCTCGATGTATCCGACTTCCCGATCAAAACGGTCTGCTTCAGCTATACGTTCAGCCGCGGGAGAATAGCCTCTACCAATGCAAACTTCCATCTCCATCTCGAATTTTACATTCTTTGTCAAGGTGGCTAGAACGAGATCAGGATTAAAAATTTCAACCGAAGCATCGCATTCGATCATACTGGCAGTAACCGGGCCGGCTTTATTAGCAGAAACGGTTATAGTCTTTGGCTCATCGTCATTGAGTTTAACGATTATCTGCTTTGTATTCAGGACGATCTCTGTAATGTCTTCCATCACACCTTTGATAGAAGTAAATTCATGATCAACGCCCGAAATCTTGATTGAGGTAACCGCACTTCCCTCAAGCGAGGAAAGCAATACACGACGCAAACTGTTGCCGATCGTAGTTCCGAATCCGCGTTCAAAAGGCTCTATATAAAAACGCCCGTAATTTTCGCTCGAAACATCCGCATCACGCTCAACGCCCGTAGGCAGTTCTAAACCTCTCCAGGTAATTCTCATTTTGCTTTGGCCTCCATAATATGCGGCAAATGTTCTCAGCCCTACGCCAATGGCCAACAAAGGCATACGCTATCTGTAATTTGCAGCTGTTAATAAAATATCATAAAACTTTTATCTAGAACAGAATTCAACAACCAACTGCTCTTCAACGACCAACTGAACATCTTCACGAGTCGGGAAAGCAACAATCGTAGCTTCAGGCTTATCCGGATTAAGCTGCAGCCACGCCTGAGGTATAAAATTGGGATTCGAGGCAAGCTGTTCCTTAACGGCTTTGCGACTCTTGTCGGAATTCTTAAGAGTGATCTTATCGCCGACTTTCATCGCCACATCACTAATATCAACCTTGCGTCCGTTAATATGAATATGACCATGAGCGATCAACTGCCTGGCCGCCTTACGAGAAGACGCGAAATTCAACTTATAGATCACATTATCAAGACGCATTTCAAGTAAGCCCAGCAAGTTAACGCCAGTATTACCCTTCATCCTTTCGGCCCTTGAGAAATAACGACGGAACTGCTTGTCAAGCAAACCGTAAAATCTTTTAACTTTCTGTTTTTCACGAAGACGAACACCATAGTCGCTGTGCCTGCCACGACGCCAGCCGTGCATTCCAGGAGCCATATGACGCTCGCGTCGTTCTACAGCACATTTGGCAGTGTCGCACCGGGTGCCTTTGAGCATCAGTTTCATGCCTTCACGACGGCAATACTTACACGATGAACCGAGATAACGTCCCATATATTACAAGCTTCCAATTATAAGTTTCTATCTAAATTATTTTCCAATTTCGTAACGATCCGGATACCGGATCAATGTCAGAAATCCATTATCTGACATCTGAATTCTAAAATTATACACGTCTGCGTTTGCGGGGTCTGCATCCATTATGAGGAATAGGAGTAACATCTTCAATAGAAGAAATCCTGAGACCTGCCTGCTGGATAGCCGAGATCGCACCTTCGCGACCGGAACCGGGACCCTTAACCTGAATATCAACTTCACGAACACCGTGACGCATCGCGGTCTTGGCACACTTCTCTGCTGCACGTTGTGCGGCAAAAGGAGTACTCTTGCGTGAACCTTTAAATCCAACCGAACCGCCCGAATCCTGACAGATAGTCGAACCATCCATATCGGTTATGGTAACCAGCGTATTATTGAACGTAGCCTTTACATGAACCATCGCTCTTACGACATTTTTTCTTACTTTTCTTTTAGTGCTCTTAGCCATTTACCTTATAACCTTAAATAGTTTCCAATTGACTCATCTGCCAATATTAACTCTTAGCCCTTAACGCCCTTCTTACCGGCAACTGTCTTCTTCTTACCCTTTCGCGTACGGGCATTACTCTGTGTCTGCTGACCACGTACCGGCAAACCACGCCTGTGCCGCATTCCCCTGTAACAGGCAATATCACGAAGTCGTGTAATATTCTGCGAAACCTGCCGGCGCAAGTTACCTTCAACAAGCAAGTCGCGAGTAATGATCTGAGCGATACGGCTAACCTCATCTTCAGAAAGTTTGCCCGCTTTGATCGTCCCATCGACCTTAGCTTCTTTTAAAATATTCGCTGCCGTAAGCTTGCCAATACCGTGAATATAAGTAAGACCAATCCACAATGGCTTATTGTTAGGTACATCTACACCAACTATACGCGGCATAATAACTCCTGTGTAATCAAATAATCAAAAACTCTTTTTAATATAGCATCGGCCAAAAGCCGATTCAATCAACTATTAACTAAAAACCAAAAACTAACGACTAATCAGCCCTGGCGCTGCTTATGACGAGGATTTGCGGAGCAGATCACACGTACAACACCTTTACGGCGTATCACTTTACAACTTTCACAAATACGTTTTACCGAACTTCTGACTTTCATAATATCACCAATTTATATCTAATGAAAAATCTCTAATTTCTAAGTACTATTCGACCTCGCGAAAGGTCATACGGACTCATCTCAACTGTAACTGTATCACCAGGTAAAATCCTGATGAAATGCATCCGCATCTTGCCGGAAACATGAGCTATTATCTGATGGCCGCCTTCAAGCTCAACCTTAAACATCGCGTTAGGCAATGCGTCAAGTACTTTGGCCTCAACTCTAATAGCATCTTTTTTCGGCATAAAATCAATATCAGCCGTCAGGCTGAATCCTCAATTTTAATTTTTTATTCTTAATTTTTAATTTATTTACTCGGCAAAGTCAAAACTTCGCAACCGCTCTTTACTATCGCAATAGTATGCTCAAAATGAGCGGAACATTTTTTATCCTTCGTAACAACCGTCCAGCCGTCCCGAAGCACTCTAACAGCCTTACCACCGGCATTTACCATCGGCTCAACCGCCAAAACCAAACCTTCACGAAGAAGAATGTCGTCCCTTAGCAACTCACGGTTAACAAAATTCGGCACTTTCGGATCTTCATGCATCTCAGTTCCGATCCCATGCCCGACAAAATCTTCAACAACCGCAAAACCGGCTTTTTTCGCACAAGCTGCCATGTCACCGGCAATTTCGCTCCACTTTATACCAGGAGCAGCCTTTTCGATAGCAATATCCAAAAGCCGCCTGGTAACATCCATCAGCTTTTGCTTCTCATCGGAAACATTTCCGATTGGCATCGTCACTGCCGAATCACCGCAATAACCGTCAAGCTTTACTCCAAAATCAACGCTGAGAATATCACCGTCATTGAGTCTCACTTTTGGCGACGGTATCCCGTGAACAACCTGATCGTTTACCGAGGCACAAATAGCACCCGGAAAGGGACGTCTGGCATACGGACTTTCAACACCTTTAAAAAGTGTCGCAGCACCAACAGACCTGGCCATCTCAATAGACAACTTATCCATCTCACCGGTAGTAACACCCGGTTTTGCCATTTCCTGCAATTTTAAAAGAACATCTGCTACAACTGCACCTGCTTTGCGGAGCATTTCAATTTCTCTGGCGCTCCTGAGAGTTATAGCCATTTTTCTAACCTGACCGCTTAACTTAACTTGTCAAGTTCGGCAATAACCGACGCTTTAACATCATCAACTGCCTGATTGGCGTTGATCTCGATAATCTTTTTATCAACACTCTTGTAGTAACCTACAACCGCTGCTGTCTGCTCGTGATATATCTTCAAACGATTAGCAACAACTTCCGGAACATCATCTGCTCTCTGAGTAAGTTCGCCGCAGCCCTTGTCGCACTGACCCTCGACTTTGGGCTTTAAATTTATTATATGATATACACCGCCGCAAGCCGGACAGCTTCTGCGACCGGTCATACGAGCTTCGATAACCTCATCGGGAACCTGAAGATCAAGAACCGCATCGATCTTTCCGCCGATAGCGTCAAGAGCCTTATCAAGCTCTTCGCCCTGAAGTACAGTCCTCGGAAAACCGTCAAGAACATAACCGCCTTCAGCCTTTTGTATCGCACCGATCATCATACCGATGATCACATCATCGGGAACCAACTGACCAGAATCCATATAACCTTGAGCCTTCTGACCCAACTCGCTGTTTGCCGCCCTTTCAGCGCGAAGTATATCGCCGCTGGACATATGTATAAGGCCATAATTTTCAATTATGCTCATACATGCGGTACCTTTACCGGCACCGGGAGGGCCTAACAATACAAGTCGCATCATCTGAATGCCCCTTTAATTCTGCCCGACTCGCTGAATCCATCATAGTTACGCATTATCAAGTTAGCTTCGATCTTTTGAACCAGGTCAAGCGATACACTTACTACGATCAGAAGACCGGTACCGCCAAGGAACATCGCAACTCTATAGTCAACTCCAAGTGCCTGAGATACGACTGATGGAACAACCGCAATAAACGCCAGAAAAGATGCACCGAAATATGTGATCCGAATCATTACAGTCTCAAGATATTCCGCTGTTCTGTGACCGGGACGAAGACCGGGAATAAAACTGCCGTTATCACGAAGACGTTTTGCCATTTCCTTAGGTTGGAACTGAACTGTCGTCCAGAAATAAGCAAACAGAAAAATCATCACAACAAATATAAAGTTATAAGTAAAAGCCGAAGGCGTAAATGAATCGCCAATCGTCACAAAAATACCTCTCCATCTCTCAGAATCACTTATAATGCCGATCTGAGCGATCTGCTGAATAATGATCGGAGGGAACATCATCAAACTGGAAGCAAAGATGATCGGCATAACGCCGCCATGATTGATTCTAAGCGGAAGATAATGTCTCTGACCGCCGAACATACGCCTGCCGCGCATCTGCTTGGCCTGCTGGATCGGAATACGCCTCTGACCCTGAGTGATCAAAATAGCACCGGCTACTACGAAAACAAATGCACCGATCAAAAATATTACCGTACCGACGCCGTAACTACCTTCTGGGGCACCAACGGTAAAGTCAGCTCTTTCGATCACAAACTGAATAGCCCAGGGCATCCTCGATACGATACCGGCCATAATCAATAGACTTATGCCGTTACCAATGCCATACTCGTCGATCTGCTCACCAAGCCACATCAAGAACAATGTACCGGCAGTCATCGCCACAACGCCCATAAATATAGCACGGCCTTCCATTCCAGCAATCAAGTACCCCTTATGCATCTTCATGATCATAAGCGATTGCACGACACATAAAGGAACGGTAAGATACCGGGTATACTCCTGTATCTTTTTATGACCTGCCGCACCTTCCTGCCGCAATTTTCTTAGAGGGGTCCAAACCTCACCAAGCAGCATCAGAATAATTGAAGCTGATATATAAGGCATAATCCCAAGACCGAACAGACTGGTCTTATCAAGACGACCGCCGCTGAACATCTGAAGATATTCGGCAACTCGCCCCAAAGGCGTACCACTGTCTTCATCACCTTTTTGGTCAGACACTTGCTGCATCTTCTCATTATCGAAAAATGGTACGGGAATCTGGAAACCCATCCTGTAAATCACAAGCAGCGCAATAGTGAACAGAATCTTCTTACGAAGATCAGGAATCTTAAAAACATTTATAAAAGTTGACAGCATATTTATTTCCCTATGTATATACTAAGCAACCACTTTAACAGTACCGCCGCAGCCCGATATCTTCTGTTCAGCACTCTTGCTGAACTTCTGGGCTGAGACACTTAATTTCTTAGTCAACTCGCCGTCGCCAAGGATCTTAACTTTGCTCTTGACGTTGTTAACCAAACCAACACCGACAAGTTCTTCGACACTGATGTCTGTACCGTCATCGAAGAAAGTCTCAAGTTGAGATACGTTAACTATCTCAAAACGTCTGGCAAAGTTGTAATTGCTGAACCCGCGCTTCGGGATCCGCCTGAACAAAGGCATTTGACCGCCTTCGTAGTTGCCAAGTCCGCCGGAACCTGCTCTCTGGCCGCAGCCCTTATGGCCTCTGCCTGAGGTCTTTCCGTGTCCGGAACCTTTACCTCGTCCGATTCTTTTCCGTTTCTTGTTAGAACCGGCAATCGCAGTTATCTCATTGGTCATCATTATTGATACCGCCTTTATACAGCTTCTATCTCTACACCACGAAGAGATTCTATCGTTTCTTTATCACGCAATTTTGTCAAACCGTCAATTACAGCTTTTACTACATTCTTCGGAGAAGTGCTGCCGTAAATCTTAGTCAGAACATTATGAACGCCCGCAAACTCAAGTACAGCACGTGCACTCGAACCGGCTATAACACCGGTACCCGCACTTGCCGGAACCATCGTAATCTTTGTCGCCCTGCATCTGCCTTCAACCATATGAGGCAAAGTACCGTCAACAAGCGATATATTCACAAGATTCTTCTTCGCGTCTTTAACCGCCTTTTCTACTGCTTGCGGGACTTCGTTAGCCTTGCCGTAACCGATACCAACTGTACCGTTGCGATCACCGACAACTACTAGTCCGGCAAAGCTGAAACGACGCCCGCCCTTGACAACCTTCGAACAACGGTAGATCTTTACTACCGTATCTTCGATGGGCTGTTCTTTTTCTATCCCAAATTTACCTGCTTCTTCTGCCAACGTTATTCTCCAAAATTATTTTGAAATATTCAAAATTTAGAAAGCAAGTCCGGCTTTTCTCGCAGCGTCTGCCAGGGCCTTAACCCTGCCGTGATACTTATAACCGTTGCGATCAAAACTGACACATTTAATACCAACATTAAGAGCCTGCTTGGCGATAGATGTTCCTATCACTTCTGCGGCCCCACTATTACCACCGTATGTGACATCTTCACGAACACCCTTGCACCGGGTACTCGATGAAGCAAGAGTCACACCTGCATAATCATCTATGATCTGTACATAGATATGCCTGCCCGAACGAAACACCGTCATTCTCGGTCTCTCAGGAGAACCAAAAATTTTCCTGCGAGCACGATAGTTACGCCTTATCCGAGATTTCTTTAAATTCTCACTACGCATCTTATTATTATCCCAATATCTTCAAACTATTTAAATAGCCTCGGCCTTTAGGCCGATTCAATAAACTATCGACTATCGACTAATCAGCCGCCCGATGCAAACGCCTTACCGACCTTACGTCTGACAACTTCATCGGCGTAACGAATACCCTTGCCCTTATAAGGCTCCGGAGGACGAACCTTGCGAATCACCGCGGCAAACTGACCAAGAACCTGCTTGTCGCTGCAGAGCAACGTAAATGCGGCAGGAACATCGTTACCACGCGTTGCAGGAGTCTTGATCTCAATAGTGACACCCTTAGGTATCGCAAGATCAACTGTATGGCAGAATCCAACCTGCAAAATGAGCTTGCCATTCTGTTCTTTCAGGTTGTAACCTGTACCAAAAATCTGCATCTTCTTCTCGTAACCGACACTTACACCTGTAACCATATTGTTTACAAGCGAACGCATCGTACCATGCAAAGCCTTAAACTGACGAGCGTCAGGTTTAGGATTATCGACGATTACCTGTTTAGCCTCTGCATCAACTTTAACATCGATACCAGAAACACATTCCAACTCAAGCGTTCCCTTGGGACCGGTAACCTTAACCGAGCTGCCCTTGACATCTACTGTTACACCTGCCGGGATTGCTATTGCTTTTTTTCCTATGCGACTCATATTAACTCACCATGCAAATTAATTCGCCGCTAACGTTTTCACGGCGGCAGACTCTGTCACTCATTACACCCTTGCTTGTCGATACAACTGTTATACCGAGACCGCCGAGTACCTTGGGCAATTCTTTAACTTCGCTATAAACACGACAACCAGGCTTACTTACACGCTTGATCTCGCTGATTACAGGGCCGCCAATAGCCGTATACTTCAACGTAACACGGATAAGGCCCTGATTACCGTCATCGATTCGGTCATAATCAACTATATAACCTTCATCTTTAAGAACCGACGCAATACCTTCGCAAATCTTAGACGCTTTGATCATCACGTCTGGCTTAGATACGCGACTAGCGTTGCGAATTCTCGTCAACATATCAGCAATAGGATCACTGAGACTCATATATAAAGCTCCAACACGTTTAATTTAACACTGTTTATTATTCTTATTAAAATCGATCAGTATTAACTGATCGCTAATCGCTGTTGAGCGAAGCGAAATCCGCCAGTATTGGCGGACTAATTGCTGTTTACCAGCTTGCCTTGCGAACACCGGGAATTTTCCCTTCGTTAGCCATTGTTCTAAAACAAATCCTGCAAATCTTGAACTTGCGATAAACCGCTCTCGCCCTGCCGCAAAGTTCACATCGGGTATAACCCCGGCTTCTGTATTTCGGTTTTTTCCTGGCTTTATTTTCCAGTGCTGTCGTTGACATTCAAAACTCCAAATATTTCATTAGTCATTATACAATCGACATTAGACATTCGATTAGTCGTTCATTCCTACAAAAGGCATACCAAACAGCCTAAGCATTGCCAAACCGCTTTCATTGTTTTCGGCGGTAGTTACAAATGTTATATTCATACCCTGGGTCGTCTCGATACGGCCAGGATCGATCTCAGGAAATACGCTCTGCTCGTCAAGACCCAGCGAATAATTACCCCGACCGTCAAATGCTTTCGGGTTCAAACCCCTAAAGTCCTTTACACGAGGAATAGCCAGGTTGATCAGGCGATCCATAAACTCATACATGCGTTCTTTACGAAGAGTAACCTTCAAACCGGTTTTATCGCCTTCACGAACCTTAAAGTTCGATACACTCTTCTTGGCCTTGCATATCAAAGGTTTCTGACCGGAGATCATCGTCAGATCCTTAATAGCATTTTCCAAAAACTTCTTATCGGCAAGTGCTTTACCCAGACCCATCGAAATGACGATCTTTTCCATCTTAGGAATTGACATTACATTAGCAATGTTCAATTCTTTCTTAAGTTCGGGCATTACTTTTGACTTATATAAATCTCTAAAGCGTGACATCTGTAACCTCAATTACTATTTAGTTTACCAGGCTTGTCCCGGAAATATTCCCAATTAAATCTATTTCTTCTTCTTAGCTTTTGCAACAACGCCAATTTCGCTGCCGTCAACTGCAACACGTTTTTTAACACCCTTGGCGTCGATGCTGAAACGAACCCTTGTACCCTTACCGGTCTTGTTACTGACCGGCAAAACGTTACTCATATGAATAGGCTGCTCAACACGAATACGACCGCCCTGAGGATTCTTCTGCGACGGACGAACATGCTTGTAAACAAGGTTGAGCTTTTCAACTACGACCCGGTCCTTGTCCTTGATCACCTTCATGATCTTGCCTGTCTTACCCTTATTGTCGCCGGCAATTACTTGTACCATATCACCTTTTTTTATATGACTTGCCATATTAAAATCTCGTACTATTAAATCCTGGTAATTTACCACTCACTTTAAAAGTTGCTGCTGAATCAAACAACTTCGTTTGCAAGCGAGATAATCTTCATAAAATTCTTCTCACGCAATTCGCGGGCAACTGCACCGAAAATTCGGGTACCGACAGGGTTACCGTCCGCATCAAGCATTACTGCCGCGTTACTGTCGAAACGAACATAGCTGCCGTCGCTTCTGCGAACAGGATACTTTGTGCGAATAATAACACATTTGTGAACTTTCTTACTGTCGAGTGGACAGTTAGGAAGATTCTTCTTGATCGCGACAACTACAACATCGCCCACAGAAGCTGTAGGACGCACCTTTTTGCCCTTACGCGAACTGCCTCTACCGAGCACCTTAATGCACTGTGCCAACTTAACGCCGCTGTTATCGGCTATATTTAACATACTTTCTTGCTGGATCAACGTTCTGTCCTCTAATCAACTATGCCTTTTTTAATTACAGATACAAGACGAAAGTTCTTGCTCTTGCTTATCGGTCTGCATTCAACGATATCTACTGTATCACCGATGCCCGCTACGTTATTTTCGTCATGAACACCAAGTTTAGTGCGACGTTTAATATACTTGCCGTACATAGGGTGCTTAACCTTATAATCGATCTGCACTTTAATGCTTTTGTCGCCGCTCTTGCTGACAACTGTCGCTCGCTTGACATTTTTAATCGTATTATCTTCCATCAATTGCCCTTACTGGCTTTTAAGCTCATTTTCTCTTATGACCGTCTTAATCCGGGCGATATCACGCTTAAGATTACCGGCTGCCTTAAAATTTTCAACTTTTTCGGTCATTGCCTGACTACGCATGTTAAAAAGCTGCTTCTGCTTGTCTTCCAAGGTACTTAAAAGCTCATTGCTTCTAATCTCTCGTATTTCTGATACCTTCATTTCAACTCCAAATCAACTTATAGAGAATGTCTCTTTGTTATAAATCTGCAGCGGACAGGCATCTTGTAAGCTACTCTTGCAAGAGCTGCACGCGCGATGTCTTCAGGAACCCCGCCGATCTCATAAAGTACGGCACCGGGTTTGACACGTGCAACCCAGCCGGCTATCTCTGCTTTACCTTTACCCATCCTGGTTTCAAGCGGTTTACAGGTATAAGAATGATCCGGGAATATCCGGATATGTACTTTACCTTCACGATGCAAAAAATGAGTCGCCGCTACTCGACCGGCTTCGATCTGGCGACCGGTAACCCAACTGCACTCAAGGGCCTGTAATCCAAACTCGCCAAATGCAACAAAGTTGCCCCGACATGCATTGCCCTTCATTTTACCACGCATTTTCTTGCGATATTTAACTCTTTTAGGCATTAAAGCCATTGTAAAATCCTCTTACAAATTTTTAAATTAAACAGCCTCAACCGAAAGGCCGAATCATTAAATTATAAATAATCAATCATCAATAATAAATTTATTCGCTACCGCCAACGTGCGAAAACGCACAAATTACAAATACTTAACTCTTCTCAGTACCGGCATCACTTGCAGGAGCTTCCGGTGCTGTAGGAGCTTCCGGTGCTGCTGGTGCCGCTGGTGCCGCAGGAGGAGCAACCGATGGTTTTCCGGCTGCCGGAATCGGAGCCTTTCCACCACGACCACCGCCGCCGCCTTTACCACCCTTATTGAAGCCGCCGCCACCTTGACGAGGTCTGCGAGGACGAGAAATCGGAACGATCTCTTCGCCAAACTTACCTTTATATATCCAAACCTTAACACCGATCGCACCGTATGTTGTCCTAGATGTCGCAACACCGTAATCAACATTGGCGTCAAGTGTCTGAAGCGGAATACTTCCAAGCTTCTGAGTTTCGCTTCTGGCAATTTCAGCTCCGCCCAAACGACCGCCGCAGATAACCTTAACGCCCTTGGCGCCGGCATTCATCGCATTTTCACAAGCCATCTTCATCGCACGCCTGTAAGAACCGCGCTTCTGAAGTTGAGTTGCAATATTTTCTGCTGTCAATACCGCATCAAGAGCAGGCTCTTTGATTTCGATGACATTTACATTAATCTTGCGATCCACAAGATCTTCAAGTTCTTCGCGAAGCTTATCAACTTCTGCACCGCGAGGACCAATCACCATACCAGGACGAGCTGTCGACAGCGTAACCTTAACCTCGTTACGAGTACGGCAAATCTCTGTCTTTGCCACGGCAGCATAAGGAGGCTGCCTGTTAAAACGGGCGTCTATGTATTTCCGGATCTTCCAGTCTTCGACAAGAAAATCGCCATAGTTAGCCTTAGGAGCAAACCAGGTGCTCTGCCACCCAAGTGTAATACCTGTCCTGAATCCAATTGGAGATGTCTTCTGACCCATACTTGTCCAATCTTTTCAAACTACGAAAATTATTACCTTTTATTTAATCGCCGAATAACGGCACGTTTAATACAATTTACTCTTCTGAAACTGCTATATGAATATGGCAAGCCTGCTTTTTGATCGGATGAGCACGACCGCGGTCCTTTGCGATCCATGTCTTAGTTCCGATACGCCTGCCGGCACCATCAACACGCGACTCGCTGATATAAAGGTTATCGACGTCTGCAGCACTTTCATCAGCAGCAGCTATCGCTGTCTGAAGAACCTTTTCGATCATTCTCGCCGCACGCTTGTGCTCAAACTTAAGAACATCAAGAGCATCCTGCGTACTTCTGCCAGAGATAAGGGCCGTTACAAGCCTGGCCTTTGTCGGTGATGATGGAGCATATTTGTAAGATGCGCGCCACTCAGAAATCTCGGCAACTTCGACACTTAGAGCATCTGCAAGCCGCTCAACATCATCAGCAGTTGGTTTAGGTTTATACAGCCCCTTGCGCCAGTTATTTATCGCCTTTACCGCAGCCTTAACATCGAAACCGCCGTGAGTTATGCGGCTGGCAATATCAGAACTGCTCATCTTGCGCTCTTTACATACTTCGTTTAATTTTTTGCTGCTTAGCATTATCAAAACCTTACTAATTAGCCGGAGGTCTAATTAAATACCTCACTTGACGTTATATTTTAAATACGATTTACAAAAAACCGCTACTTCTTATTACCAGAGTGACCCCTGAACGTTCTTGTCATAGAGAACTCACCAAGTTTGTGACCTACCATATCCTCAGTCACAAATACCTTAAGAAAAGCTTTGCCGTTATGTACCATGAACGTAAAACCAACAAATTCAGGTATAATAGTACAAGCTCTTGCCCATGTCTTGATAGGCTCTCTGGTCCCATTTTCGTTCTGCTTAACTACCTTAAGGTAGAGCTTCTCATCAACGAACGGTCCTTTTTTCTGAGATCTTCCCATTAACTTTCAACCTTATTTTGAACAGCATCGCCAAAGGCGATTCCACAATTTTGATTTCTAATTTTTAATCTTTAATTTAACTACAGTACCAGCTGATATCCACGGTTACTCTTACGTCTGCGGATAATACGCTTGTTACTGTTATTTCTCGGGTTCCTGGTCTTTCCGCCCTTGGCAAGTACACCCGTAGGCGAACAAGGGTGACGGCCGCCGTTACTTCTACTTTCACCACCACCCATCGGGTGAGCAACAGGGTTCATCGCTTTACCGCGAACATGAGGCCTGCGACCCATATGACGCTTACGGCCGGCTTTACCGATCTTGACATGCTGATAATCGCCGTTACTAAGCTGACCGATAGTAGCGCGACACTCTTTGCGAACCATACGCATCTCACCACTCGGTAAAATGATAGTCGCCCAGTCGCCTTCTTTAGCCATAAGCCTTGCAACACCGCCCGCACCACGAACAAGCTTGCCGCCCTGACCAGCTGTCATTTCAATATTATGAACTTCAACGCCGACAGGAATACTCTCTAGCGGCATACAGTTACCAGTTTTAGGCTCAACGAGAAAACCGCTCTCAATAATCTCACCAACCTTGATACCGGCAGGTGAAAGGATATATCTCTTTTCGCCGTCTTTGTACTGAACAAGCGAAATAAAGCAGTTCCGGTTCGGATCATATTCGATACTTTCAACTCTCGCCGTCATACCGTCTTTGTTACGTTTAAAATCGATAATACGATAGATCCTGCGAGCACCGCCGCCGCGGAAACGAACTGTCGTCTTACCATGATGATTACGACCGCCGTGCTTCTTTATACGCTTGCACAGTGTCTTTTCGGGCTTACTTGTCGTAAGCTCTTTATTGTAATCGATCACAGAACTGTTTCTTCGTCCCGGTGATGTTGGTTTATAAATTTTAATAGCCATAATACTAAATTTCCCTGTCTGTTAGACTCAGATAATTCCTCTGGTCAAATCCCGTTAAAACAGATCAATATGATAATCTTCGTGCAGTACTACAACTGCCTTCTTCCAGCTTCTTGTCGTACCATAATTGGCGCCTTTGCGACGAACTTTACCTTTACGGTTAGAAGTACGTACTTCGGTAACCTTTACGCCGTAAAGCCTCTGGATCGCTCCGCGAATCTGAGTCTTATTAGCCTTCTTGTTAACCTCGAAAGAATACGCATTAAGCTTATTCGCAAAATGCATCCCCTGCTCGGTCACCAACGGTTTAATTACTATGTTATGATCTTCCACTGTTATACCCGTCTAATTTTCTGTTTCTTTGTTAATAAGGGTCATAAATGCATCCTTAGTGATCAGCATCTTCTGACGGTTACAAATGTCACCGGCATTCAGGTCGCTAATCGGCATAACCGCAACCTTAGGAACATTCCTGGCTGACTTGTAAAGATTCTCATTATATTCGCTTATAGCGACAAGACAACTTCTGTCAATATTCAGGTTGCCCAGCAAAATAGCAAAGTCTTTAGTCTTGGGAGCGTCAAAGCTAAGCTCATCAACTACACGAACACTGCCGCTAAGCAGCTTGGCCAGAATCGCAGAATCTGTCGCAAGAGCCCTTTGCTTTTTAGGCATACGCTTGCTGAAATCCCTTGCTACCTTGGCAAATGTAACACCGCCGCCGACACGCTTACCGGTACGGGCGTTACCAACACGGGCGTTACCTGTACCCTTCTGCTTGAACAGCTTACGGGTCGATCCCTGAACCATACCACGGCTCTTGGTTGCCGCCGTACCAACACGCTTGTTTGCGTGGTACATTACGATTGCCTGCTTAAGAAGAGTATGCCTTACATAGCCGCCGAACAAACCTTCGTCAACCTGCAGGCTTTCAACTTCCTTGCCTTCTTTATTGTATACTGCAATATCAATCATTTCTATATTCCAAAGTCTTTTCTAACTTCATTCGAAAAACTTAAAATTCTTAATCAAAAAAAATAGCCGACCCAAAAAAGCGTTATTGCTGCTTTGTTTTGGAACGGCGAATTTCTACATAACCACCCGGAGCACCAGGAACTGAGCCTTTAACGATCAAAAGGTTCTGTGTTTCGTCGATCGAGATAAGCTCATTGTGTTTACTCGTAATACGAACGGCACCCATATGACCTGCCATGCGTTTACCCTTCTTCAGGTTACCGCCATGACCGGCGTCACTTGCGTGACTCGATATCGCACCAGGGGCTCTATGCTTACGCTTACAACCATGAGATGCAGGGAAACCGCCAAAACCATGACGTTTCATACCGCCGGCAAAACCTTTACCCTTGCTCGTACCGGAAATATCAAGATACTTAGTGTCGACGAAAGCAGCAACATTCAGCTCATCGCCCACTGCACATTCGATCTGACCGTCATTGTCAAACCTGGCCTCGCGAACAAACCTCTTACTTGCGCTGCCGGACTTACTGAAATGCCCTTCTGCAGGTTTCTTAACACGTGACTTTTTGACAGCGTCAAAGCCCATCTGTACAGCACTGTATCCGTCCTTCTCGCTGGTCTTGATCTGCGTAACAACACAAGGACCGGCTTGAATAACGGTTACCGGAGATATCTTCCCCTGGGCATCATAAACCTGAGTCATACCAATTTTTTTTCCAAGCAACATCAACATCATTCTATCCTTTAAATGTGCAAAAAGCACCAAACCTAACAAAGAACAGTCTGCGTATTAAACGACTTACGACTTACAACTTACGAACTTAAGCCTTGATCTTTACAAAAACACCTGCCGGCACTACAAGGCGGTTAAGAGCCTCGACCGTACGAGCATTCGCTTCGTGAATATCGATCAGACGTTTATGAGTACGCATCTCAAACTGCTCACGAGACTTCTTATTTACGTGAGGACTACGCAGTACTGTATAACGTTCGATCCGCGTAGGCAGCGGAACCGGGCCGCTTACACGGGCATTAGTACGACGAGCCTGCTCGACAATCTCCTTAGCGGAAGTGTCAAGCGACTTAGTGTCGTAGGCTTCCATTCTTATTCTGATACGTTCTGTCTCAGTTGGCATTTCTGTCCCTTAAGCCGAAACTACATTAACAATATCTAAACCGTTTTTGCGAAAGGTTGCCAAGATAACATCTTAACGCACAAAAACAAGCATATTTATTAGAAATACACAAAAAAATTACAAATTAAGCCTTTTTATTAAAAAAAACAGTTCACAACACTGAAAAAAAAATAATTATCAGTCTTTGACCGAAGATCGCGTTAGATCGCGTTAAAAAGGAGGCAATAAAGGAAGGTTTCCCCATCAAATACAGATAATACCGCTTTGCCGACTGCAAAGCCGCTTTATCTGCCATAACATTGATGAAAAAACAGCCCAACTAATATCGCACAAAGCACTTTTATGCTCGCTCCGACTGTTAAAACGGATAATATATCAAACTTGTTGAACCACGTCAATAATTTTCTAAGATTTTTTTGGCAATTTGTGCAGGAATTTTTTCATAATTCAATGGTTCCATCGAATAACTGCCTCTGCCACCCGTTGCGCTGCGAATATCACCGGAATATCCGAACATTTCTACCAGGGGAACTTTCGCATCAAGCACTCGCATATTGCCGGAAAGATGAGTATCTGTGATCGTTCCACGCTTGGAAATCAGATTACCCTGAACTGCTCCATAATTTGCCTCAGGAACAACTACCTGAACCTTCATAATTGGCTCAAGCAGTACCGGACCTGCCTTACTCATAGCATTCCTGATCGCCAGCACACCAGCCTGCTCAAAAGCCATCTCTGAAGAGTCAACCTCATGGCTGGAACCCTCAAGGATAGTAACTTTAACACCAACAACAGGATAACCCGCCAATGAACCGCTGGTCAGACCTTCTTTAATACCCTGAATTGTAGGCTTAATATATTCTTTAGGGATCGATCCGCCAACAACGGCACTTTCAACCTCATTCTTACTCAAATAACAACCATCATCATCAAGCATAAGCTCAACACTGATAACTGCATGACCGTACTGTCCCCTGCCGCCGGTCTGCTTGACAAACTTACCCTCAGCCTCGACACTCTTGCTGATAGTCTCTTTATAGGCAACCTTAGGCTGGCCGACACGAACATCTACCCCCATATCACGAACGATCTTATTCTGCAAAATCTCAAGATGAAGCTCACCCATGCCGCTGATAATAGTTTGACCAGTTTCCTCGTCATATTTACAACCAAAAGTAGGGTCCTCACGACGCAAAACAGTAAGAGCGTCACCAAGCTTGGCACGTTCGGCAGAAGACTTAGGCTCAATAGACATACTGATAACAGCCTCTGGGAACGTAATACTCTCCATAATAACCTGGGATTTCGTATCACAAAGAGTATCGCCGGTAAGAGTATTCTTTAGCCCAATAACCGCGACAATATCACCCGCCCTGGCCACATCAATAAGATCACGGGAATTTGCATGCATCTCAAAGATACGAGTAACATTTTCTTTATTGTTTCGAGTACTGTTAAAGACACGAGTGCCGCGTTTAAGTTCACCCTGGTAAATCCGGATAAAGTAAAGATCGCCGTGCTTATCACTGGTGATCTTAAAAGCAAGAGCAACCAGAGGCTTTCTCGAATCACAGGAAACAACAATCTCAGCGTCTACATCGCCTGGCTTATGACCAACAATATCAGGCCTGTCACAAGGAGCAGGAAGGTAATCACAAACACCGTCGATCAATTTGCGTGTGCCGATATTCTTAAGAGCCGAGCCCACAAAAACCGGATAAAACATACCAGAAAGAGTACCCTTGCGAATCGCCTTCTTTAACAGATCGTTATCGATAGGCTCATCGTGCAGATACGCTTCCATAAGCTCGTCATCAAACTCAGAAGCATGCTCGACAAGATCATGCCTTGCGATCTCCGCGGCATCTTTCATGTCTTCCGGAATATCCGCTTCGCTAACCTTTGCACCAAGCTTTTCCTGCTCGTACAAATAAGCCCGCATATCCATAAGATCGACAAGACCGCGGAAAGTGTCCGCCGCACCTATCGGAATCTGCAAGGGAACGGCATTAGCAAGCAGTTTCTGATGAATACTCTGAACTGACATCTCAAAATCCGCACCAACCTTGTCCATCTTATTCATGAAGCAAATACAAGGAAGACTGTATTTCTGGCCCTGACGCCAAACAGTCTCACTCTGGGCCTGAACACCCTCACTAGAGTCAAACACGGCAACGGCGCCGTCAAGAACGCGAAGAGAACGTTCGACCTCGGCAGTAAAGTCGACGTGACCGGGGGTATCGATCAGATTGATCTCATAGCCGTTCCACGGACATTTCGTAGCCGCCGAAGCGATTGTAATACCACGCTGCTGTTCTTCTTCCATGAAGTCCATTACTGCCGTACCGTTATGAACTTCTCCGATCTTATAGGTCTTGCCTGAATAAAACAGGATACGCTCGGTAACTGTTGTTTTACCGGCATCGATATGAGCCATAACTCCAATATTACGAATCTTCTCAACGTTCTTTGACATAATAATCTTCTAACCAACCAAACAATTTAAATTTCTTAACGACTTACTACTGACGACTTACGAATATATAAAAAAACTGCCACGGCTATTTGAAAAATAATCGTGGCAGTAGTAATGTTATAATTTTACCATGCGAAGTGTGCGAACGCCTTGTTCGCTTCAGCCATGCGATGTACATTTTCACGCGTAGTCATCGCATTACCTTCTTTGCGGAAAGCATCCATCAACTCGGTAGAAAGACGAACAGACATTGGTTTGCCCTTCTTACCGCGTGATGCGGCAAGGATCCAGCGAAAGGCCAGTGACTGCTGACGCTTCGTACGAACCTGCATAGGTACCTGGTAGCTCGCACCGCCAACACGCTTGCTGCGAACCTCAAGCATAGGCTTAACATTTTCAATAGCCGTCTCAAAAACTTCCAGAGGATCCGTGTCTTCTATCTTGCTCGCGATAATATCCATCGCGTCATAGAAAACCTTAAAAGCAATGCTCTTCTTACCGTCATGCATTAGACAGTTAACGAATTTCGCAACTAGTCTGCTGTTATACTTAGCATCAGCCTGAAGTTGGCTGGACGATGCTGTAAACTTCTTTGCCATTATTTCACCTTATAGAATATCACTAAATTCTGTATTATTAACTAGCTAATCGCTAATTGCTAATTGCTAATTGCTAATCGCTAATCGCTGTATTAGCTTTTCGCGCCGTATTTACTGCGCCCTTGTTTACGTCCGTCAACACCGGCGGTATCGAGAACACCACGAATGATGTGATAACGAACACCAGGAAGGTCACGAACCCTGCCCCCACGGATCATAACGGTGCTATGCTCCTGAAGGTTATGGTCGATACCCGGAATATAAGCGGTAACTTCCTTACCGTTCGTCAGGCGCACACGGGCGATCTTACGAAGAGCCGAGTTCGGCTTCTTAGGCGTCTGCGTCCTGACTATCAGGCAAACACCACGTTTCTGTGGGCAACCCGTAATATCAGAAATACGCTTATTACCCTTTCGTTTTCTACCCTTCCTGACTAATTGATTGATCGTCGGCATATTATCTCCAAGCCTGATTAAAAATTATCTCGGCCAAAAGGCCAAATTATTCATTATACATTTATATTAAATTAACCTCGGCCGCAAGGCCGTTTCCAAAATTAGTAATTCGTAATTAAAAATTACTGCTCTAAAGGCCTAACGCAGCCTTAACAGCCTGATCGGCAGCACTTTCAGCTTCTTTTGCCTCTCTAAGCTCTTCAAGCTGCTTCGGTACCGGAGGCTCAACCAGATGTTTAACCTTAATATCAAGATGAGGCTTAAACGCAGTACCCGCTGGAATCAAGTGTCCAAGGATAACATTTTCCTTCAAACCACGTAATCGGTCGATCTTACCCGAAAGCGAAGCCTCTGTCAACACTTTTGTTGTTTCCTGGAAGCTTGCAGCTGAAATAAAGCTCTCAGACTGCAAAGAAGCCTTAGTAATACCCAATAAAAGCGTATTTGCAGACGCCGGACGGGGTCTTTTTCCTTTCGCACAAGTACCGCCAAGCATCTCAACTTTCTCATTTGCAGCATCAAGCTCTTCTTTGGTCACGATAAGATCGACTTCAAGTTCCGTATCACCGGCATCCTTCACCCTGATCTTATTCGCCAGTTTTTCATTCTGTTCAAGGAAATTACGCTTATCAATGACCTCACCAGGCAAAAAGTCGCTGTCACCGACAGATTCGATCTCAACCTTACGCATCATCTGAGAAACGATGATCTCGATATGCTTATCGCTGATCGTTACGCTCTGAGCACGATAAACATTCTGGATCTCGCGAAGCAGATACCTTTGCAATGCCTCTTCACCTTTAATACGCAAAATATCATGCGGAACAAGAGGACCATCCGTCAAAGCATCCCCGGCCTGAACAGTATCACCAGTATGGAAATTCAGATGCCTGTCCCGCGGTACATGGTGTTCTTTTTCCATTCCGCTTTCGCTGCGAACAACAATTGTCATCTTACCGCGGCGTTTATCACTCTTAAGCTCAATCGTTCCGCTGATCTCGGCCATCGCAGCCGGGTTCTTCGGCAAGCGAGCCTCAAAAATTTCAGTTACACGAGGCAGACCACCTGTAATATCCTGCGTACCGACGCCGCCTCTCGGAAGCCGGGCAAGCATCGCACCGGCAAAAACATCCTGACCTTCGTCAACTTCGATCCTCGCCTTGGCAGGCAGATAGTGAACGTCAAGAATTTTGCCTTCAGAATCTTCAATAATAACCTGCGGATGCTTGTCACCCTTATGCTCAATAACGACCGGGCGGCCAGTCTGACCTTTACGCTCTTCTTCAACACGCATCGTCTCACCGTCAATGACATCAACAAGACGAACAATACCCGATACTTCCGCAAGGATCGGAACCCTATGCGGATCCCAGGAGAACAGTGTCTCGCCCTTCTTGGCCTTGTCGCCTTCTTTAACAGGAACCTCACCGCCATAAGGAACTTTAAAACGCTCAAGCTCACGCCCCTTATCATCAACAACACACAACTCACCATTACGCTTAATCGCGACAGTTGCGGTCCTTCCGTCAATATCAAGCGTCGCGGTGCTCACATCAATAAACTTGACAATTCCGTCACGAGTTGCTTCCTGCTTGGTTTCCAATACTGAGATTGACGCAATACCACCCGTATGGAACGTACGCATTGTAAGCTGAGTTCCAGGCTCACCGATCGACTGTGCGCCGATAATACCAACAGCAAGACCCTCTTCTACAAGAAGACCTGTACTCAAATCCCAACCATAACACTTAGCACAAATACCGATCTGGCTTTCACAGGTAAGAGCACTGCGAACGCGAATTGCATCAAGACCCAGATCTTCGATCTGCTCAGCAGCTTCCGACGTAATAACCTCATTTTCATGAACGATCATCTCGCCGCTGATCGGGTTGCGTATATTATCCCGTGCCGTTCTACCGACAACGATCTGCTTAAGCGGAACGTCAACAGTCTCACCCTTATAAACCGTCGTCTTGGTAATACCCTGAAGAGTACTGCAATCAATCTGGGTAATCATAACATTCTGTGCGACGTCAGCGAGTTTTCGAGTAAGATAACCGGAGTCCGCCGTCTTAAGAGCTGTATCTGCCAAACCTTTTCGTGCACCATGAGTCGAGCAAAAATACTCAAGAACGTTAAGGCCTTCACGGAAGTTAGACAAAATCGGAGTCTCAATGATCTCACCACTCGGCTTTGCCATCAAAGCACGCATACCCGCAAGCTGCTGGATCTGGTCGACACTACCTCGCGCACCCGAGTCCTTCATAACCCAGATCGGGTTAAGGTATGTACCACCCTCACGGTCGTCATGCTGCATAGCATTCATCATCGCCATCGTAACCTCGACACGGGCATGAGTCCAGGCATCGATAACCTGGTTATAACGCTCGCCCTCGGTCAGAACACCCATATTATAATTCCTGATGATCTTATCGACACGCTTCTGTGTCTTTTCTATAATAGCAACTTTTTCTTTCGGAATACGCATGTCATTAATACCAATACTCAGACCGGCAAGTGACGCCTGTTTGAAACCGATCTCCTTAATATTGTCAAGCAAATCGATCGTAGCCCGAGAACCGCGAATATCGTAACAGTCCTGAATAACCCGGCCCAATTTCTTCTTATCAAGAAGAATATTGTAGAACGGCATCTCGTCGTCGAGAATATCATTGAACAAACACCTGCCGGGAGTAGTCTCAATAATTCCGCCCGGGCCGTCTTTATCAGAATAAATAACTCGCTTTTCCTTTGGAACACGAACCTTAACTTTCGCGTGAAGATGAACCTTACCCATCTCACAAGCGGTGATCGCTTCAATAGGATCACGGAAAATCATACCTTCGCCCTTTTGATCCGGACGCATCGTCGTAATATAGTAGTTACCCAGAACCATATCCTGTGAAGGACCAAGCATCGGGGCACCATTCTGAGGCGAGAAAATATTATTCGTCGCCATAATAAGCGTATGAGCCTCAACCTGAGCTTCAATACTAAGCGGCAGGTGAACAGCCATCTGGTCACCGTCAAAGTCAGCATTAAAGCCCTGACAAACCAGCGGATGAAGCATAATAGCATTACCCTCGATCAACTTGGGCTCAAACGCCTGAATACCCATTCTATGAAGAGTAGGAGCACGGTTAAGCATAACCGGATGCTGATGGATCACTTCTTCAAGAATATCCCAGACCTGCTCGTCGCGGCGCTCAAGCATACGCTTGGCGCTCTTGATCGTATCGGCAAGTCCGCGGTCTTTAAGTTTACGAATAATAAACGGCTGGAAAAGCTCAAGAGCAATCTTCTTAGGCATACCGCACTCATTAAGCTTAAGCGTCGGGCCGACAACGATAACCGAACGAGCAGAATAGTCAACACGCTTGCCCAGAAGGTTCTCACGGAAACGACCCTGCTTACCCTTGATCATATCGGTAAGACTCTTAAGAGGACGATTATTACTGCCAAGAACCGGACGCCTGCACCTGCCGTTATCAAGAAGCGAATCAACAGCCTGCTGAAGCATCCGCTTTTCATTACGGATAATAACCTCAGGAGCATTCAGATCGATAAGTTTTTTCAGACGATTGTTACGGTTAATAATACGTCTGTAAAGATCGTTAAGGTCACTCGTCGCAAAGTTACCGCTTTCGAGCATGACCAAAGGACGAAGATCTGGAGGAATTACAGGAACAACATCAAGCACCATCCACTCGGGCTTATTTTCACTGCTCCGAACACCGTTGATCATCTTAAGACGTTTAGTGATGTCTTTAATTTTCTGCTTACTGTTAGTCGCAGCAAGAGCCAGACGAAGCTCAGTACTTACCTGATCAAGTTCAAGCTTACAAAGAAGTTCCTTCATCGCCTCAGCACCCATACCGGCCTTAAAGCAGTTACCGTATTTCTCGGTTGCTTCGCGATAATCATCCTCGGTAAGGATCTGACACAAATTCAGAGGGCTTTGACCTGGATCGGTAACTACATAGTCCTGGAAGTAGATAACCTTTTCAAGCGTAGAGGTCTTCATGCCGAGAATAGTACTCAAACGACTCGGCAGTGCTTTGAAAAACCATATATGAACCACAGGAGCTGCAAGATTGATATGCCCCATACGTTTGCGACGAACGCGGCTGTGAGTAACCTTAACACCGCAGCGGTCACAAATAATTCCTTTAAATTTCGTGCCCTTATACTTACCGCAAGCGCACTCCCAGTCCCTCTCAGGACCGAATATCCTCTCACAGAACAAACCGTCCTTCTCAGGACGATATGTCCGGTAGTTAATCGTCTCAGGTTTGCGCACCTCACCAAAGGACCAGCTCCTGATGTCGTTGGGACTGGCAAGACCTATCTTGACTGAACCATAATCGTTTATGCGATCGTAAATCGATTCTACCATTTTATGATTAACTCCGAATCATATATTATAAAAATGTCAGGAAAAAATCCCTAACAATTAAACACTAAACTTTAGACAATTACAGCGGCGAACCTAAACGTTTCTTCTCAAGCTGGATATTCAAACAAAGCCCGCGTATCTCGTTACACAACACGTCAAACGATATCGGAGTACCGGCTTCGAGCTTATTATTGCCCTTAACCATCGACTCGTATATCTTCGTTCTGCCTTCGATGTCATCGCTCTTAACCGTCAGGAGTTCCTGCAACGTATAAGCTGCGCCATAAGCTTCAAGTGCCCATACTTCCATCTCGCCGAAACGCTGACCGCCTGTCCTGGCTTTACCGCCAAGAGGCTGCTGCGTGATCAAGCTGTAAGGACCAGTCGCACGAGCATGGATCTTCTCGTCGACAAGGTGATGCAGCTTAAGCATATACATGTAACCTATCGTAGCGTCCTGTCCGAGAGCTTCGCCCGTCCTGCCGTCATACAACTGAACCTTCAAATCATCCGGTATCGTCGCGAAAATCTCATCCGGTGGAGGAACCTGCTTTTGCTCTTCAAGCTCTGCCATTCTGGTTTTAACATGATTGTTAGCTTCTTCGGTGATCGAATGAATCTCTTTTTCGCTCGCACCGTCAAACACCGGAGTAATGCAGTTAACGCCAAGTATCTTCGCGGACCAGCCAAGCAATGTCTCAAGGATCTGACCGACATTCATACGACTAGGAACGCCAAGCGGGTTAAGACAGATATCAACCGGGGTTCCGTCTTCAAGGAAAGGCATATCCTCTTGAGGAATGATCTTGGCGATAACACCCTTGTTACCGTGGCGACCGGCCATCTTATCGCCGATCGACAAAGTACGCTTAGTGGCGATATATATCTTCACCATCTCAAGAACACCGCTCTGAAGTTCGTCGCCATGCTTAAGCCTGGCCAAAGTAAGCACACGATCTTCCTGCATATCCGCGATCTTCGGCATATACTTATCTACTATGCCGGCTGCGTCTTTACGCAGCTTAGCCGGTTTGACCCAGTCAACTGTGAAATTCTCGATCTGCTCAAGGATAATATCGTTGTCATCACTGACACCGGCTTTCTGCAATGTAGTCGGGTCAACAATTTCAATCGATAAAGCAACCTGAATCTCATCGATCATCTTTTTGAAGATCATACTTTCTTTGGTTTTCTTTTCATTTTCAACGTCACTCATTTTCTGCTTATGAGCAAGCTTCTGCTCATCGGTACCACTGCCGCGACGCATAAAGTGGCGAGTTCCAATAACAACGCCGCTTGTTCCGCTGGGAACTTCAAGCGAATCGTTCTTAACATCCTCGCCCGCCCTGCCGAAAATCGCATGGAGCAATTTCTCTTCAGGGGTAAGCTCTGTTTTGCTTTTTGGAGAAACCTTACCAACAAGAATATCGCCGGACGAAACACGAGTACCTTCACAAACTATACCGTACTCGTTAAGATTACGCAGAGATTTCTCACTGACATTAGGAATGTCGCATGTGAATTCTTCACGACCAAGTTTCGTCTCACGAACGTCAACCGAGAACTCGTCGATATGGATACTGGTAAACACATCGTCTTTAACGAGTCGCTCGTTAATGATCATCGCATCCTCAAAGTTGTAACCGTCAAACGGAACAAATGCGACAAGCAGATTCTTACCAAGCGACAACACGCCGTTATTAGTACCGCCGCCGTCAGCAATGATCTGCCCCGCCTTAACCTTATCACCAAGCGAAACGAGCGGCTTTTGAGTAAGACACGTACGCTCGTTCAAACCGGCATACTTGATCATATCATATTCGTCTGTTTCATCGATCACTATCTTGAGGCAATCGACAGAAGTAACAACACCGGCATTAATAGCCTTGACGACCATACTCGAATTCCGCGCCACGTCGGATTCCATACCGGTACCTACAAATGGCTGCTCGGTTATCAATAGAGGAACCGACTGACGCATCATGTTCGATCCCATCAAAGCACGGTTTGCATCGTCATGCTCGAGGAAAGGAATAAGAGCCGCAGAAACACCAACTGTCTGCTTCGGCGAAATATCTACATAATCGACTTTCTTGCTGTCCGCCTGAGAAAGGTCGCCTTCGCATCTGGCAAGAACCATACCCTTACGCAGCGAACCGCTCTTTGGGTCAACCATGCTCGGAGGAGCAAAGATCGAAGTCATTTCCTGATCTGCACGCAGGTACTCAACTTTCTTGGTGACCTTCATCTTATCGGCTTTACGATAAGGCGTAATAAGGAAACCATACTCGTCGATCTTCGCAAAAATACCAAGCGAAACGATAAGACCAATATTAGTTCCTTCAGGAGTTTCGATAGGACACACACGGCCATAGTGGCTGATATGAACGTCACGAACCTCAAAACCGGCACGTTTGCGGTTAAGACCGCCGGGACCAAGAGCACTCAAACGACGCTCATGAGTCAACTGACTTAGAGCATTGGTCTGGTCGACAACCTGGCTAAGCTCGCCCCTACCGAAGAAATAATCAATACTGGAAGAAACACTCTTGGAATTGACCAGGTCGGCAATACGCGTAACGTCTTCAGGACTCTTCATACTCATTCGTTCCTGAACAGTCCTGCGAAGCTTCAAAAGCCCCTTACGAATCTCATCCGCCGCAAGTTCATCGATAGTACGAAGACGCCTGTTACCAAGATGGTCGATATCATCGACGCAGCCCTCGCCGCGACGAAGACCGATGATATACTTCATCGTATTGAGGAAATCATCCGGCTTAAGAGTCATCTCTGATTCCGGAATATTCAACCCAAACTTACGATTAAGCCTGAACCGGCCAACCTTACCAAGACGATAACGATTCTCGTCAAAAAACTTCTCAACAAACAACTGCTTAGCCTTTTCAATATGAGCGGGATTGCCCGGACGAAGCCTCATATACAGTTTCAGCAAAGCTTCTTCGTGGCTCTCGCACTCGTCATCTGAGATAGTATTAAGGATCAGAGCATCGCTGGCGTTCTTAACTACTTCAACACTTTCAAGCTCGCTGTTCTGAATAAGACCGACACTGTCACCAAGCATACAACCGGCACTGACAAGTACCTCGCCGCTTTCGGTGTCAACGATCGGACCGACAGACCACATCGAAGCGTCAAGCTTATTAGTCTTGACCTTTTTCGTTTCATAGAAAAGACGAACGATAGACTCGGTCGTACCGAAGTCTTCGCTCATCGCGCGCAAAAACGTAGTCGCAGGGATCTTACTCGACTGGTCGATACGAACGACCATCCTGTCCTTACGAGTTACAGCCAGTTCGATCCAGCTGCCCCGTTCAGGTATGATCCTGCAACCGTGGAATATCCTGTCTTCGCCTTCCTTAGAGTCAATACCAAAGTCAACACCCGGACTGCGGTGAAGCTGGTTAACAATGACACGCTCGGCACCATTAATAATAAACTCGCCGCCGCCGATCATAATAGGCATTTCGCCCAGGTAGATCGACTGCTCGGCAATATCATCATGGTTGACGCGATTAAGACGACACCGGATCTTCAACGGGTGACCATAGGTCAATCGAAGTTCTCGACACTGCTGTACAGTATACCGGGGTTTCTCCAGCTCATAAGCTATGAATTCAAGTTCTGTATTCTTGTCATAGCTGACGATAGGAAAGATCTCCCTGAGAAGCGCTTCAAATCCTTTACGCTCGCGACCCTCAGGAGTCTTATCGTCCTGGATAAACCGACGGTAACTTGCACGTTGTATTTCAGTCAGGTTCGGAACTTCGATACCATCACCGATCTTACCAAAATTTCGGATGGTGCGTGACTTCATGCAATTATCTCCGCTTTGCAATATTATATTTTACAACCGTAATCTACGGTCAACAGCAATTCAAAATTATAAAATTAGACTCGGCCCAAGGCCGCTGCATCATTTTTGATTTCTAATTTTTAATTCTTGATTTAACTATGCTACTTCGATTGTAGCGCCTGCTGCCTCAAGCTTAGCCTTGGCATCTTCTGCGTCTTCTTTGCTGCAGCCTTCTTTAACCATGCCAGGACAGCCGTCTACTACTGCTTTGGCCTCTTTAAGACCAAGACCGGTAAGAGCGCGAACTTCCTTGATAACCTGGATCTTCTTGTCCCCGATCTCTTTAAGGATCACGTCAAAGCTGGTCTTCTCTTCTTCTTCTGCTTCGCCGCCGCCCGCAGGACCGGCCATCATTACCGCGCCGCCTGCTGCCGGCTCAATACCATGAACGTCTTTAAGGTAATCGCCAAGCTCTTTAGCCTGCATAAGTGTAAGTTCAACGATCTTGTCGCCGATTGCTTTGATATCTTCGTTCCATGTTCTTTCGTCTGACATTCTAATACTCCTGTTTTCTGCGTTCCGTGCTAGCCGAAACTACGCCGTCTCGTTTAACCCAAAAGGGGCAAGCACAAAAACAATTTAAATATTAAATTAGCTCCCGCCAAAGGCGGGTTTCTTCATTCTTCATTCAACATTCTTCATTCCAAACTGACCGAAAGGTCAGTTTGAGTTACGCTGCTTCTTCCAGTTTCTCAACCAGACTCTTGATACATCCGGCAATCGCACCTGCCGGACCGGCAATTGCTCCGGCAAGATTCGAACCAGGAGATTGAGCGATCAGAACAACATCGCCCTGAAGCTCGCTACGGCTCATCATCTTTGCCAGGCTCTTAGCGCCGGCCGCATCAACTACAGCACCGTCAACAAACGCGCCTTTAAACTCAACATCGGGAAACTTCTTAACCCAGTCGGCCATTTCTTTAGCAACGTCAACTACGCTGTCGCCGCCAAATGCAACCGCGTTCGGCCCTTCAAGGAAAAACGTGCTCGCATCTGCGCGGTCAAGAGTATCCAGCGCTCGACGCATCATAGCGTTCCTGACCAGGGTAATACCAATACCCTTTTCCTTCAGAACGCCGCGCATCTCATTATTATCATTGCCGCCGATGCCCTTAAAGTCCAGCACGACAAAATCAGTAATATCCGTAAACTTCCGTTCAAGTTGTTTTTCAAGTAAACCTTTAACATACTTACTCATAAAATCACCTGCCTGTCTTTCTTATTAAAATTTAGCCACACGGCTATTTATCAAATCAAAAACGATCAACCCACAACATTCAAAAGAATGCTCGGGCTCATCGTCGCACTTATCGCAACCTTCTTAATATACACACCTTTGACAGAACTGGGCTTGGCATGCTTAATATGTGCAATAAATGTATCAATGTTTTCCCTAAGCTTTCCGTCGTCAAAGCTAAGCTTACCAACGATAGCATGGATATTACCGCCTGAATCATTTCTAAACTCAACTTTACCGGCCGCAAACTCGCCGACAGCTTTTACCACTTCCGCAGTTACCGTACCGTTCTTCGGAGACGGCATCTTGCCCTGAGGACCAAGAACCCGACCAAGCTTTCCAACCTTGCCCATAAGGCGAGGTGAAGCGATCGCAACATCAAAATCCATCCAACCGTCGGTAATCTTCTGAACCAGTTCATCGGAACCAGCCTCACAAGCACCAGCCGCAAGAGCCGCCTCAACTTCAGAATCTTCACAAAAAGCAATAACCTTACGGCTCTTACCGATACCGTTAGGCAAAGCGATCGCTCCGCGAATCATCTGGTCGGCATGCTTAGGATCGATCCCAAGGTGCATCACCAACTCGACCGTCTGGTCAAACTTCGTTGTACCGAAGCCTTTAAGCTTTTTTACCCCATCAGATATGCCGAAAACTTCCTGACTGGAGTTCTCAGAATCCTTTTTATAACGTTTACTTCTACCCATTATATACTCCGCGAATAATTTTTTTCGCTCCCACTATCAGCCGTGGTAAGCCATTTAACATTAATACCGAAAAATCCGGCAACAAAGAACAAAATAATAAGTACCGCCACAAAAAACAAAAGCTAATTGCTAATCGCTAATCAACAACTTCAATGCCCATACTGCGAGCCGTACCTTCGATAATCTTATCGGCCTGTTCAAGGTCATAAGCATTTAGATCGGCCATCTTAGCCTCGACGATCTTACGGACCTGAGCCTTCGTAACACTGCCAACCTTATTAGTATTAGGTTCGCCGCTGCCCTTGGCAAGACCGGCTTCCTGCTTAAGCAAAACTGCCGCAGGAGGACTCTTTACGATAAAGTCAAAGCTCTTATCGCCATATACTGTTATCACAATAGGAACTGTCGTACCGTTAAGATCTTTAGTACGCTCATTAAACTGAGAAACAAACTGGCCGATATTAACGCCATGCTGCCCAAGTGCAGGACCGATAGGAGGTGCAGGTGTAGCCTGACCGCCCGATGCCTGAAGTTTAATTACGCCTGTTATTTCTTTAGCCATCGTAAAACCTCTTACAAACTTTTAATAAAATAGCCTCGCCGAAGGCGAAACCTTAATCTACTTTCTACTGTCTATTATCCACTCTCTAAAAAGTTTAGTTCAAAGAACTAAACTTTTTCAATCTGCCAGTATTCAATATCAAGCGGAGTACTTCTGCCGAATATCGATACTATAACGCGAACGACACCACGCTCAGGATCGATCGCATCGACTGTACCTTCAAAATTCTCAAACGCTCCGTCGTTGATCTTAACAACGTCGCCCTTCTGGAAATCAACCTTAATATTAGGCGTATCTTCGGGACGTTCGATTTCATTAAGCAACTTGGAAACTTCCGTATCACGCATCGCGGTAGGAACACCCTCGGTGCCGATAAAGTCGCCGACACCCATCGTTTCCTTGATAACAAACCATGCATCGTCGCAAGCTCTGCCGTCTTCCTTGGTATCCAGTTCCATAAAAACGTAACCAGGATACAGTTTACGCTTATGAACTCGCTGTTTACCGGCGCGAATACGCTTAACCTGCTCAACTGGAACAATAATCCGACCGACACTTTCAATACCTTCGGCCTTCATCTTGTTTTCCAGGGCATCTCGCACCTGAAGTTCTTTATTTGATGCCACTCTAAGGACAAACCATTGCATCTGATAACCTTTGATTACGCAATGTTAGTATATATTTTAAAAAAACGATAACCGAAAATTGTCGGCGTCTCAATGCCGTCAAAACCAATTAATATTTAAAGATCAGTATCTTGAACACATAAATGAAAAAGTTGTCTGCGGCAAAAAGCAAGGCAGTCATCAAGGCAACTACGGAAATAACCACCACAGTCGACGCGATGATCTCTTTCCTGCTTGACCAGCTGACCTTCTTGATCTCTCCTTCCGCAGAGATCATAAAGTCGGCAATACCAGGCTTATTGACAATCCAGAAAATCAGCCACGAAAAACCAACGCAAACACCGGTAGGAACAAATGCCTTAACCCACACATTACCGGTACTCAACTGCCGGTAAAGTGCATAGCAACCCGTCGCTAGCATAGCAAATGCTACCAGCGCACTGTAAAGACGAGTGTAATAACCCTGTCCGCGTTTATAAATCTTTAATGCCATAATTATACCGCCATTAGTTTCAGGTTTAAGGAATTACTTAATAATTACTTAGGACTCATCAATACTACTACTCGACAGCCCGAAAAATCCAAAACAGGCCAGGAGGGAGTCGAACCCCCAACCGACGGTTTTGGAAACCGTTACTCTGCCAATTGAGCTACTGGCCTATTATTTATTTACGCCTGATCTTATGAGGCGTACGCTTACGTTCCTTCTTGCAGAACTTGTTAAGTTCGAACTTAGGAGTTCCGCCTTGAACATTAACTTCTGTACGATAGTTACGTTCGCCGCATTCTTTGCATTCCAGCCAGACAAATTCTCGCTTCTTTGACCTTGCCATAGATACCTCTCAAAAAACAACACCCATTCCGTTAAAAACCAGTTTTATATAAGACAAAAAAGTAGATCAAAACAAAAACAGACCAAAAAACGGCCCATTTTCAACAACCCTCTATTATGCCCCTTCAGGCCCGGATGGGTATTAAAAAGGTGCCCGAAAATCAATCCGGGCACCTGATAATTTAATTTAAACTATTCGATGATCTCGGTAACAACACCGGCACCAACTGTCCTGCCGCCTTCACGAATAGCAAAGCGGAGACCCTTTTCCATAGCGATCTCAGAGATGATCTCAACAACCATCTCGATGTTATCGCCAGGCATACACATCTCAACAGTCTTACCTTCACGACTGCGAATCTCAGTTACAGCACCAGTTACGTCGGTTGTACGGAAGAAGAACTGAGGCCTGTAGCCCGCGAAGAACGGCGAGTGACGTCCGCCTTCCTCTTTCTTCAATACGTATACTTCAGAAAGGAACTTGGTATGAGGTGTGATCGAACCGGGAGCGGCAACTACCTGACCGCGAACAAGGTCTTTCTTTTCAACACCGCGAAGGAGGATACCAACGTTATCGCCGGCCTGACCGTCATTGAGAGTCTTGTTAAACATCTCAACACCGGTACATGTTGTCTTAGTGACTTCGTCGGAAAGACCAACAACCTCAACTGCATCGCCAATAGAAACTTTACCACGCTCAATACGACCGGTACCAACTGTACCGCGGCCCTTGATGCTGAATACGTCCTCGATAGGAAGAAGGAAAGGAAGGTCAACCAAACGCTCAGGAACGGGAATGTACTCATCCACTGCTGCCATAAGCTCATCGATAGAACCACAAGCTTCATCGTCTTTACCCTCGGCATTCATAGCCGCAAGAGCAGAACCGCGAATGATCGGAATATCATCGCCCGGGAAATCATAGCTGTCAAGCAGCTCACGAATTTCCATCTCGACAAGTTCGATCAATTCTTCGTCATCGACCTGGTCAACCTTATTGAGGTATACAACGATCTTAGGTACGTTTACCTGACGGGCAAGCAGGATATGCTCGCGAGTCTGAGGCATAGGACCGTCAGATGCGGCAACAACAAGGATAGCACCGTCCATCTGAGCGGCACCGGTGATCATGTTCTTGACATAGTCAGCATGACCCGGACAGTCAACGTGAGCATAGTGACGAGTTTCCGTCTCATACTCAACATGAGCGGTATTAATAGTAATACCACGCTCTTTTTCTTCAGGAGCGTTATCGATTTCGTCAAATGCCTTGACAGTCGTACCCTGTTTGACAGACATACGCATTGTAATAGCTGCCGTAAGAGTAGTTTTGCCGTGGTCAATATGACCAATTGTACCGATGTTCAAATGTTCTTTATTACGTTCAAATACTTCTTTCGCCATGGTTCAATAACCTCCAGCTTTCT
The DNA here is from genome assembly GCA_019456225.1 of Planctomycetota bacterium. Taxonomy (GTDB): domain Bacteria; phylum Planctomycetota; class Phycisphaerae; order Sedimentisphaerales; family Anaerohalosphaeraceae; genus VRUI01. The sequence continues at coordinate 37,297 of VRUI01000019.1, forward strand.
TCATTTCTATTATGTTAAACTTAATAAACGTTAAAATCTCATCGACAGAGATATACATACAATTATATAATTTACCAGCCCAAAACCACCAAACTGGCCCACAAGGCTGCTGGTGGGATTTGAACCCACGACCTCGTCCTTACCAAGGACGCGCTCTACCCCTGAGCTACAGCAGCGGCGAAATACCACCGGCCGCCGTAATACTGCTTTCTGCGGCCCAGAACTGTTTTCAATGCTAAAAATCTAGGGATTCACTGTCCAGAGCCCCTTACGCAAAAGTCAGAGTATATAGACTTAAATACAAAGTGCAAACAGAAAAAAAGGAATTTTTTAAAAAAAATAAAAAAATTATCAAATAAAAATGAAAGTTCAATAAGACACAAAACCCCAGAATAACCACAAAGTTGAAGATTTTCATATTATCGGTCCAAACCGGTAAACATCTTAAGGCTTTTAATAGATTTACCTATATGTATAGGTAGGTCAGATCAAGGTGGAACGTTCATTCTGGACATTACGGATATTTCCCATCTATGGTTTTGGGCGTTTTTTTTGGAAATTAATTGAAATTAATTGACATAAATCGAGAAAAATGAAGATATTTTGAAATATTTGAAGAAAAATGGCGCGTTTTTGATCATTTTTGGGCGCTTAATTCAGAGGATAACTAAATTCAACAAAGGGGTAATGTCCGCTCTGCAGGCGTTCTCGCTAGGGCTGCTGTTTGTCGTTTGCTCGCAGCCAGTTGTCGATTGCTGCTGCTGCTTTTCGGCCGCTGTCTATTGCGCGGACTACCAGCGAGGCGCCAGTCACTGTATCTCCCGCCGTGAATACCCATGGCTCAGATGACTGGAAGTTTTCGGCTTTTACGTTTCCACTTTCATCGAGTTGGACGTCCAGAGTTTCGACGAGCCCCTCGTGGGCGACGTGCACGAATCCCATGGCCAGCAGAACCAGGTCTGCCTGGATATCGAATTCAGTTCCTTCGAGTTCTTTCAGCTTCCAGTTTCCGTCGATGTTTTCCCACTGGACTTTACAGCAGTGAATTCGCCTGACACGTCTATCGTCACCGGAGAATTTTTTGGTGGTTACGCTCCACATTCTTTCGCAGCCTTCTTCGTGCGAGGTCGACTGCCGCATGATCCTGGGCCACATCGGCCATGGAGTATCGACCGGGCGATCTTCAGGCGGTTTTGGGAGTATCTCTAGCTGGAAAACATTTTTGGCCCCCTGCCGTCTGGCCGTTCCCACGCAGTCGCTTCCGGTGTCGCCGCCGCCTATTACTACGACATTTTTGCCCCTGGCAGAAGGGATCGAATCGGTTACTTCCTGGCCGGCTACCATCTTATTCTGGGCGGAAAGGTAATCCATCGCGAAAAGAATATTCTCGTATCCTCGACCGGGGATGACCAGATCTCTGGGCTGGCCTGCACCCATGGCCAAACATACGCAGTCAAACATCTTGCGGAGGTATCGAACTGAAATATCAACGCCTACCTCAACGCCGGTCTGGAAATCAACGCCCTCTGCGACAAGCTGGGCAAGTCTTCTGTCGATGACTTTCTTGTCCAGCTTAAAATCCGGTATTCCGTAACGCAGCAGCCCGCCTGCCGATTCATCCTTTTCGAAGACGACGACGTCATGCCCCATCCTCGCAAGCTGCTGAGCGGCGGCAAGACCGGCAGGTCCGGAACCGACGACAGCAACGCGCTTTCCGGTTTTGATCTTTGCGATAAGAGGTTTTATCCAACCCTCGGCAAAACCTTTTTCGACGATCTCAAACTCGATCTGTTTTATGACCACAGGCTCGTCGTTTACTCCCAGCGTACATGCCGTTTCGCAAGGCGCAGGGCATATCCGCCCTGTTATTTCCGGGAAATTGTTTGTCGAATGCAGATTTACGCAAGCCTCTTGCCACTGGCCATGGTGGACCAGTTCGTTAAACTCCGGGATCCTGTTCTTTACCGGACAGCCGGAACCATGACAAAACGGTATCCCGCAGTTCATGCATCTTGTAGCCTGCTTATCGATCATGTCGGGAGTCAGCGGAAGATTGATCTCTGCGAAATCTTTAACTCTCTCTTCGATGGGCCGATGGCCGACATCCTGACGATTAAATTTTAAAAAGCCTTTTGGATCAGTCACGGTACACCTCCTCGGTCGCCGGGACAGTTTCGGTGTTACGCTGTTCGTTGGCCCGCATCTTTGCAAGTGCCTTCCTGTAATCAACCGGTACAACTTTGACGAATTTACCCACCATATCCAGCCATCCATCGAGTATCTGCCTTGCTCTTTGACTAGACGTCCACTTCAGATGGCGTTCGATCAGATCGGCGAGAATTTTCTTATCCTTTTCTTTCCAGACGCTTTCAAGCTCTACCATATTAAGGTTGCAAAGCGTATCAAACAGCTGCATCTCGTCGAGAACATAAGCGATACCGCCGCTCATCCCCGCCGCAAAATTGCACCCTGTATTTCCAAGAACAACAACCGTCCCGCCGGTCATATACTCGCACCCGTGATCGCCTACGCCTTCTACGACCGCTACCGCCCCGCTGTTGCGAACAGCAAACCGCTCACCGGCGATGCCGTTGATAAACGCCTCGCCGCCGGTCGCCCCATAAAGGAGCGTATTTCCGGCGATAATATTTTCGTGTGCGGCAAAGGATGCTTCTTTCGGCTTTTGGACAATGATCCGACCGCCCGAAAGACCCTTGCCGACATAATCATTCGCTTCGCCTATCAGCCGCATCGTGACACCCGGGGCAAGAAACGCACCAAAACTCTGACCTGCAGAACCGGTAAAGGTTACGTCTATAGTACCATCCGGCAAACCGGCGGCGCCATACTTCTGTGCGATCCGGTTACTGAGTATCGTCCCAGCCGTTCGGTCTGTATTTTTAATCGTCCTATCGATCCTGACGGGCGTTTTGCTGTCGATAGCATCTTTCGCCTGTTCGATAATATCCCAGTCGAGATGGCCGTCAAGCTTGCTTACCTGGCTTCGGCTAAGCCGGATACCGGTACCTTCGGGAACCTTCGGCTGGTGGAAGATATTGCTTAGGTCAAGGCCCTTCGCCTTGTAGTGCTCGACAGCATCGCGAACGCTCAATCTTTCGACCCTGCCGACCATATCTTCAAACTTGCTGAATCCAAGCTGAGCCATTATCTTACGAACTTCTTCGGCAACGAAGAACATATAGCGAGTAAGATACTCAGGCTTACCGGCAAACCGCTTAGTCAGTTCGGGATCCTGCGTTGCAATACCGTAAATACATGTCCCTTCATGGCATTTCCTGAGCAGTGTACAGCCCAGTGTCACAAGTGCGATAGTACCAAATCCAAACTGTTCTGCTCCAAGCAATGCGGCGATAACGATATCACGTCCGGTTTTCATCTGACCGTCGGCCTGAACGCGAATCCTGTCACGAAGGCCGTTAATAAGCAGCACCTGCTGAGTTTCGGCAAGACCAAGCTCCCACGGCCCGCCGGTATGTTTTATCGACGATAGCGGACTTGCACCCGTCCCGCCGTCATGGCCGCTGATGAGAACTTCGTCTGCATTACCCTTTGCGACACCGGCGGCAATGGTACCAACCCCGACTTCCGAGACCAGCTTAACTGAAACCTTAACGCCGGGATTGCTGCACTTTAAATCGTATATCAGCTGGGCGAGATCTTCGATAGAATAAATATCGTGATGCGGCGGCGGCGAGATCAGGGTCACCCCCGGCGTCGAATGACGCATACGGGCGATATCTTCGGTAACTTTATGACCCGGAAGCTGTCCGCCTTCGCCGGGCTTTGCACCCTGTGCCATCTTGATCTGAATCTCTTTAGCGTGGGCGAGATAATTTATCGTAACACCGAACCTGCCGCTTGCGACCTGTTTGATCGCAGAGTTTTTTGAATCACCGTTAGGCTCAAGCGTATACCTGGACGCATCCTCGCCGCCTTCGCCGGTATTGCTCATTGCGCCGATACGGTTCATAGCGACTGCCATGCACTCATGAGCGGCTTTGCTGATCGAGCCCTGGCTCATCGCACCTGTGCAAAAACGCTTTACGATATTTTCAGCCGGTTCCACCTCATCAATATCGACCGAGTTACCTTCGGTAAAATCAAACAGACCGCGAAGAGTATGTATTTTTTTCGACTGGTCATTTACAGCGTTGGAAAAATCGTCATACGCCTTCTGATCGTCATTGGTCACCGCATGCTGCAAACGGGCGACCGTCGTCGGGTTCCAAATGTGCTGTTCGCCGTCATCGCGGTAGCTGTACTCGCCGCCGAAATCAAGCGGCAAGGCAGCAGGGGCTTTTTCGGCAAATGCCGACGAGTGTCTTTTAACGGCGTCTGCTGCAATTTCGACAAGCCCGATACCGCCAATACGAGAGCTTGTGCCGGTGAAATATTCATCGACAAAATCACCGTCAAGGCCGATAGCCTCAAACAACTGAGCCGAATGATAACTGCGAAGAGTCGATATCCCCATCTTGCTCATCGTCTTGAGTATGCCTTTTTTGATCGCGGCGATATAGTTGTCGGCGGCCTGTGAGCAGTCAACGTCTTTGCGGAACATCCCATTTGAATGAAGCTGAGTTATGGAGTCAAACGCCAGGTAAGGATTGATCGCATTTGCGCCGAAACCGGAAAGCAGACAGAAATGCATTACCTCTCGCGGTTCTGCGCTTTCAACGATAAGCCCGGCTTCGCTGCGAAGGCCGCGATCAAGCAATCCATGATGAACCGCCGATACTCCAAGCAGCGAAGGGATCGCCGCTTTCGCCAGTGTTATGCCTTTGTCACTTATTATGATCAAAGAAGCGCCGTCAGATATTGCTTTTTCGGCCGCGGCGATAAGTTCGTCGATGCCCTTCTTAAGACTTGCCGCGGCATCTTCTGCATTCGCATCGAATAAAGCCGGTATCGTAGCAATCTTAAAATCGTCCCGCTTAACTGTACGAAGTCTTTCGACGTCACCATTAGTCAATATCGGATGGGGAAGCTTAAGCTGCCTGCAGTGCGCCGCCATCTCCGCGAGAATATTCCGCCGTTTGCCCGTAAACATCATCAGGCTCATTACAAGCCCTTCACGCAGCGGATCGATAGGAGGATTTGTCACCTGTGCGAATAGCTGCTTGAAATAATTAAACAGCATTTTGGGTTGATCGCTAAGAACGGCAAGCGGCGTATCATTACCCATCGAACCGATCGGCTCCTGGGCATTAACCGCCATCGGCGTTAGAATATCACTTAGTTCCTCGCGGGTATACCCGAACGCACGCTGGTATTTCAAAACTTCTTCAGGGTCGCTCTTAGACTCGCTGGATATATCGAAAAGACCGCGAAGCTCAATACGGTTTTCCATCAGCCAGCGGCGATACGGCCTTTGCCTGGCGATCTTGCTCTTGATCTCGTTATTGGTTATGATCCTGCCTTCTTCGGTATCGACCAGGAACATCCTGCCGGGCTGGAGACGCCCCTTTTGACTAACTTTCTCCGGCGGCACTTCAACAACGCCGGCCTCGCTTGCCATTATCGCAACACCATCGGTTGTTACTGTGTATCTGCAAGGCCTGAGCCCGTTACGGTCAAGCATACCGCCAAGGATTCGCCCGTCGGTAAACACCATCGCGGCCGGCCCGTCCCAGGGCTCCATTATAGAAGCGTGATATTCATAAAAAGCTCGCTTGTCCTCACTGATATGATAACGCTCTCCGAATGCTTCCGGGATCAGCATCATCATCGCGTGCGGCATACTTCTGCCGCCCCGGACAAGAAGCTCGAGCATGTTATCGAAACATGCCGAATCGCTCGCATCCTTATATACTATAGGGAACAGATCCTTGAGATCGTCGCCGAACGCGGCACACGTCATTTTCGCTTCACGCGACTTCATGCAGTTTCGGTTGCCGCTTAGCGTGTTGATCTCGCCGTTATGAGCTATATTCCTGAAGGGCTGAGCAAGCTTCCAGTTCGGGAAAGTATTCGTGCTGTAACGCTGATGAACGATAGCGATTGCGCTCTTAAGCCGCTCGTCAGCAAGGTCGGGGTAATATGCAAACAACTGCCACGCCATGAACATCCCCTTATAGCAGATCGTCCTGCATGAAAGAGTGACGATGTAGAAATCAGCCGCTGCGGTGCCAAACTTTTCACGAACCAGACGATGCGCCCTCTTCCTTGCCAGGAAAAGCTTAAGCTCAAGAACCCAGTTAGTATAATTGACTCCGCCGACGAATATCTGCTTGATCGAAGGCTCTGCCGAAAGTGCCAGAGGACCCAGACAATCCGGCGAAGTGGGTACATCCCGCCAGCCGAGAACCTCCATGTCGTAATGCTTTATCGATTCTTCGAGTATCCTGCTGCACTCGGCGGCAAGCGTATCGTCCTTTGGACAAAACACAACGCCTGCTCCATAATTGAGTGGTTCCGGCAGGTCAAATCCCATATCCGAAGCGACTGCTCTAAAAAATTCATGCGGGATCTGAAACAGTATCCCCGCACCGTCACCGGTCACTTCGTCGGAACCTGCTGCTCCGCGATGATGAAGATTGGCAAGGATCTCCTGGCCATACTCGATTATAGAGTGGCTCGCCGCCCCGGAAATATTGGCAACGGCACCGATACCGCAGGCATCATGCTCACGCCGCGATTCATACAAGCCCTGATCTTCTGGAATACAACTCATCTTTAAACTTTCACAGTTATTACAATAGAGGCTCAGCAGGTTACTGTATGCACGACAAATAGTCAATGCAAATCTAAACAACTTAAAACTAACGACTAACGACTATCGACTAATTAAAACCGCCTCGCCAGGATTGAATATCGACCCGGACGAGGCAGTAACATTAAAGGACTAATAGATATACGTTGATGCTTATCTGAGGAAAAGCATCTCAGCGTATGTCGGCAGAGGCCAGATTTCGGCGTCTACGATCTGCTCGAGACTGTCGGCGGCCTGACGAACAGGCGTACACGCGGCAAATACATCGTCACGGAAAGAGATTGCCTGCTTGTCTGTTTCTTCGATAGCACCGGCCTTTTCGAGGCCGGCTTCAAGAGCAGCAACGGCACCGCTAAGTTCACTGATCAATCCGCAAACCTTTGTCAGGACATCCTTCTGGGCACTTGCGTCAACACCGGCTGCTGTTATGGAAGCAACTGCATCGGCGAGAGTTGCCGAGTACTCCGTGCAAGCCGGAATGATCTGACGTTTAGCCATCTGGATCATTGTCTTCGCTTCGATATTGATCTTCATACTGTATGCTTCAAGGAGAATATCCATACGAGCTTCGAGCTCTTCTTCGCTAAGAACATTCTGAGCCTCGAAAACAGCGACATTTTCTTTGTCATTGATTGACAGAATCGAATCAACAGTTGACTTGAGGTTTGGCAGTCCGCGTTTTGCAGCTTCAATGGGCCACTCGGCCGCATAGTTGTCACCGTTAAACAGTATGCGATGATGCTCCTTGACATACTTACTGAGCAATGCCTGAACAGCGGTGTTGCTGCTGTCCTTTTCGATCACTTCGGCAAACTCCGAGAGAACTTCAGCTACGATAGTATTAAGAACGAATACCGGACCCGAAGTTGACTGAGAAGAACCAACCATACGGAACTCAAACCTGTTGCCGGTAAAGGCAAACGGCGAAGTCCTGTTACGGTCTGTGCAGTCACGCGGAAGCGGAGGAAGCGTAGAAATGCCAAGTTCGAGCTGACCGCCCTGCTTCGATTCCTTTGCGCCGCCTTCGGCAAGCTGGCTGACAATATCTGTAAGCTGATCGCCCAGGAAGATCGAAACGATCGCCGGAGGAGCTTCGTTGGCACCAAGACGGTGATCGTTACCTGTGTTGGCAACGCTTGCACGAAGGAGCTTGGCATATTTGTCAACAGCGCGAATTATTGCGGTAAGGAACACCAGGAACACCATATTATCGTGAGGAGTATCGCCAGGATCAAGCAGGTTGATGCCGCAATCGGTACCAATCGACCAGTTAACGTGCTTACCCGAACCGTTTACGCCGGCGAATGGCTTTTCGTGAAGAAGACATACAAAACCGTGTCTGTTAGCTACCTTTTCCATTGTTTCCATAGTTAAATGGTTGTGGTCGGTCGCGACGTTTACAGTTGCGAAGATTGGAGCCAGTTCGTACTGAGCAGGCGATACTTCGTTATGCTGTGTCTTAGCCGAAACGCCAAGCTTCCACAGTTCTACATTGATCTCATTCATATAAGATGCTACACGTTCATGAAGAGTACCGAAGTAGTGGTCGTCCATTTCCTGGCCGCGCGGCGAAGGAGCGCCAAACAGTGTTCTGCCTGCCAGAACAAGATCAAGACGGGCTTCGTAAAAAGTTCTGTCTACAAGGAAGTATTCCTGCTCAGGGCCCAGTGTTGAAGTTACACGGTTTGTCGTGGTATTGCCGAGGGCCTTAAGAACGCGAACGGCCTGCTTGTTAAGAGCATCCATCGAACGAAGCAGAGGAGTCTTTTTGTCAAGTGCCTGACCGTTGTAGGAGCAGAACGCACTTGGAATAAACAGCGTGATGTTCTTGCCGTCTTCTTTGACAAATACCGGCGAGGTGCAGTCCCATGCCGTATACCCGCGAGCCTCGAATGTTACACGAAGTCCGCCTGACGGAAATGACGACGCGTCCGGTTCGCCCTGAATAAGCTCTTTACCGCTAAATTCCATAACCGTCGTACCGTCACCGACCGGTGAGATAAACGAATCATGCTTTTCAGCAGTAAGACCTGTCATCGGCTGGAACCAGTGACAATAGTGCGTCGCGCCTTTTTCTATCGCCCAATCCTTCATGGCGTTGGCGATAACGTTAGCTGTGTCGACATCAAGAACCTTTTCGCCGGAAAGGACTTTCTTGAATGACTTAAATACATCCTTGGGCAGACGCTCTTTCATCGTCGATTCGTTAAAAACGTTTGACCCAAACAATTCTGTGGTTGTTTCAAATGACTGACTCATTTTGTTCTCCAAAAAACTTAAATTTCCTTTAACATTGTTTACTATAGGTTATATAATTGCAAAGCAACAGAAACATTTGCAAATCCTGAACAATTCTTATATATCAAAGCAACTGCCATACCAGTAAAAACCACAATTGGCCGCTTTTTGTATGTCCTTTTAGATTATAGACTTACGATGATTCCGAGGCAAAGGCCAAGTCCTGAATCCCCACATTTCCGTAAATAAATCCACCTCTACCTACAATTTCGTAGATTAAGTCTCAGCAGGAAATCAGCAAAATTGACAAATTCAATGCTCTATCCAATCGCCTCATTACCTTTTTCGCCTGTGCGAACACGAATACAGTCGGCAAGCTCAACAACAAAGATCTTACCGTCACCGATCTCGCCGGTTCGAGCACCGGCGATAAGAGCGTCGATGGTCTTATCGAGAAAATCATCATTGACGGCGATCTCGATGCGAACCTTCTTAAGAAGATTCACATCAAACTGGACACCGCGATAACTCTCATGATACCCCTTCTGTGCGCCGCAGCCAAGTGAGTTTGTCACAGACATTTTGCCGACACCTGCCTCATTAAGAGACTTCTTAACTTCATCAAGTCGATGCGGCTGAATATAAGCTATAATAAGTTTCATAATCAAATTCCTTTATGTTTTTTGCTGGCAACCCCCTCCGGCATAACTTTATTTTAGTTTTGCCGAAGGCGAGTTCCGCTATTTTGATTTTTACATTGAACTAAAGATCTGGAAGCCGCCGTATGATTCCATACCGTGCTCGCTGATATCGAGGCCCTGGAGTTCTTCCTTTTCACTAACACGCAGACCTATTGTAAGGTCGATCAGCTTAAATACAAGCCCCATGCTCACAACCACAAAACCTACTACAGCAGCTATACCGATAAACTGAGTGCCGAGTTGCGCCAGGCCTCCGCCGTACAGGAGGCCATCATTTTTAAGGTCAAGCGAGCTCTGACCGAAAATACCGACCGCCAGGGTTCCCCAGATACCGCAAATACCGTGGACTGGGAACGCACCGACAGGATCATCGATCTTGAGCTTATCGAGTATTCCGACGCCAAATACAACAAGAACCCCACCAATAGCACCGATCACCATCGCCGCCCACGGATCAATGAATGCACATGGAGCAGTCACTGCTACCAGACCGGCCAATGCACCGTTCATGGCCATAGAAAGGTCAGGCTTGCCGAATCTCTTCCAAACAGTCATCAGCGCAGCAATCCCGCCAAGAGCAGCAGCCAGACTGGTATTGATCGCAACACGTCCGATTAGTTCACCATTGCCGACGCTAAGTGTCGACCCGGCATTAAATCCAAACCAGCCGAACCAAAGAATAAACACGCCAAGCGAAGCAAGCGGAATACTGTGAGCCTGAATAGCCTTAGGTTTGCCGTCAATACCATATTTACCGGCACGAGGTTTCAGCATGAAGGTACCTACCAAAGCAGCCACGCCGCCTGTCGTATGCACAACGGCAGAACCGGCAAAATCGCTAAAGCCCATCCCGGCAAGCCATCCACCGCCCCATATCCAGTGCCCGATAACAGGATAAATGAAAGCAGAAATAATCAGCGAATAAACCAGGTATGCGACGAACTTCATACGCTCGGCCATCCCGCCGGCTACGATAGTAGCAGCCGCCCCGCAAAATGCAGCCTGGAAAAGCCAGAACGCAAAAAGTGGAACATCCGCCCCGGATTCCGCTCCGGCAAGGCACCAGCCCGAAAAACCGCAAAAACCGTTACCCTCACCGAACATCAAAGCATAACCGACAACAAAGAAACCAACCGACGCCATGCAAAAATCGAGAAAATTCTTAGTCAGAATATTACACGTATTCTTAGCACGAATAAAACCGGCCTCGACCATACCGAAACCGGCCTGCATGAAGAACACCAGAAATGCCCCCAGCAAAACCCAAACAGTATCAAGCCCCTGCTGAAGATCTGCAATATCAATATCGCCTTCCGCTGCGAAACAAGAACCGCTCATCGACAACACTGTCAATAAAGCGACAACCAAAATACCGGTTTTTTTAGATCTGAACATTTGTGATACTCCCTAAATAAACTGACTCTAATTATATTAAACACACGCAGCTTATCTATAAAGCAACAACCATGCCAAAACAGGAATACACAACAAAATTAACCATAAGCCTCGCATTGAGAAGACTTTAGGGAGAATAACCAAGTAGTACAAAAACAGCCGTACTTACAAGAAATATAACATTTACGTAGCTAAAACCAAGCAAAATCAACAAAAACGTAGATTCCCCGCAAAACGGAAACTAATTATAAATTATAAATCAATAGCTGGGACCCGCCCGATGCGAGCCCCAGCCGGGGCTTTGTGCGTGAGAAAGCAGCCCGCTTTATTAAACTTAATTTTTCAAAATTTCTTAATGACAGCAAAAGCCCGCATGCTTTCAAATAAACTTTCCTGCCGCCTGAAAAAGTGCGAACCGCACTTATCCGATTGCATCCCTGCCAGTTACGCCCGTACGAACCCTGATACAATCTGTCAGGTCAAGAATAAATATCTTGCCGTCTCCGATCTCGCCCGTCCTGGCTCCAGCGATTATCGCATCGGTCGTCGTCTTTAGAAAATCTTCGGTAACCGCGATCTCGATGCGGATCTTCTTGAGCAGATTTACATCAAACTCCACACCACGATAGCTTTCGTGATATCCCTTCTGCGCCCCGCAGCCAAGAGAGTTAGTAATTGACATTTTTCCTACATCGGCCTCGGCAAGACTTTTTTTCACTTCTTCAAGTCGATGCGGCTGAATATACGCTATTATTAACTTCATATTAAACTCCAATCTATATATATTATTTTGTCTCGTGCTGTTGGCTTCCAACCGACAGCTCTTTTCCGCGGACTTGACGCCCACGGAAAAGCCTATTAGACATTTGAGATTACATATTAAAAATCTGGAAACCGCTATACGCTTCCATACCGTGTTCTGTGATGTCGAGACCCTTGACTTCTTCCTCGGGCGATACACGCAATCCGACGGTTGCTTTGATACCCAGGAAAAGAACAAGACCAATCCCGAACGCCCAGGCAAAACATGCGATCACACCGGTAAACTGTATGCCAAGCTGACCGAATCCGCCGCCGTAGAACAGCCCTGTGCTGTCACCGGTGCCAAGGACACCTTCGGCGTTGAACAAACCGCAGGCAAGCGTACCGAACGCACCGCAAACACCGTGCACAGACACCGCACCAACCGGGTCATCGACCTTTAAGACACGGTCTATAAAGTAAACACTGAATACCACTAAAGCGCCAGCGGTTCCGCCGATCATGATCGCACCAACAGGAGTTACCGTATAACAGCCGGCTGTGATACCAACGAGACCTGCAAGTGCACCATTAAGCGACATCGAACCGTCAGGCTTCTTGCCGATTATCCACGAAACAATCATAGCGATTATCGCACCGGCAGCTGCGGCCATATTTGTAGTAACCGCTACGCGACCGATCTCTCCGTTACCGATAGTCGTACTGCCGGGATTAAACCCAAACCATCCGAACCACAGAATGAACACGCCAAGTGCCGCGAGAGTTACGTTGTGACCAAGGATAGCTTTAGGTTTCCCATCCACACCGTATTTTCCGATACGAGGCCCGAGAACGATAGCACCTGCAAGTGCCAGCCATCCGCCGATTGAGTGAACAACAGTAGAACCGGCAAAGTCACAGAAGCCCATCCCTTCAAGCCATCCGCCACCGTGAAACAGGCTGCCCCATGCCCACGAACCGAAGATCGGATAGATAAACGCACAGATAAAGACGCTGTAAGTAAGATACGCTTTAAACTTCGTGCGACCGGCCATTGCACCGGATACGATCGTTGCAGCCGTTCCTGCGAAAACTGTCTGGAAGATCAAAAACGTCCAGCTCCAGTCATCGCCGCTCTTTGTCAGATCCGAAACACCAAATCCGTCCCAGCCGAATATGCCTTTACTTACGCCAAACATAAGACTGAATCCGATCACGAAGAACGCTATCGTCCCTATCGAAAAGTCCATTAGGTTCTTCATCAGGATATTGACGGCGTTCTTGGCACGTGTAAAACCCGCCTCGACCATCGCGAAACCTGCCTGCATGAAAAACACCATAAACGCCGCAATACAAGTCCAGACAATATTGATATTGTTCTGCATCTCATCTCTAAGGAGATCGATGGGACTGGCAGCTGCTTCTGCACCTGTTTCTTCCGCGAAGGCATACCCCCCGCAAACCACACACAAAAATAAACCTGTTAAAATAAACTTTCTCATTTTTTTACCCTTTAAAATAGTTACATATTAAGTTTAACTTACGCGCGCCGTTCAAATAGGCCCTGTTTGACGGCACGATAGATATATGCAACATGCGTGCCAGAAGGAAAAAAAATGAAAAATAATCATAAGACGTGAATACAGCAAGACTTACAAAGGAATACAATCTTGTACAAACACACGACTGCGCTACAATTTTGTATTTATTAGCATAAATATTACATTTACGTAGATATTAGCCTGCAAAGCAAGCTTCAATCACCCCCCTTTTATTGGTGAGCAAGATTATTGCTTAATCTTAAAATTCTATTGCGGATTAGAAACGCTAAGGTATAATTTAGTACAGGCAATCACAAAAATTGAATTAAATGCGATAGAATTCTCAAAGGCATGAGGAAAAGATGGACGACAAACTATCCTGCACTCAAATTCTGGAGTTAGCCCTCGATAAGGAAAAACAAGCTTATGAATTCTACAGGAAGGCTGGTCAAACAGTTAAGGACTCCAATGCGAAAATGCTTTTCGATCTATTTGCAATAGAAGAACAAAAGCATATAGCACGGCTGGAGTTCGAGTTAATTAAGTCCGGCAAAACCACCCCGCAAACCGAAGACCTGCTGGATCTCAACGACCTCGATTTCATAGTCGATGTCACCGACGAAATGAAAGACATATACATGGATATACTCTTAGGTGCAATCAATAAAGAACATGAGTCTTTCAAACTCTACATAAGCCTGCTGGCAATAGCCGACTCTCCGGAATCAAGAAATGTTCTTGAAGCTCTAATAGAAGAAGAGGCCCGCCACAAGCTCCTGCTAGAAATGAAATACAACCACGCAAGCATACATTAATCCGACCAGAAAACCGCATCACCGTCGCCTTCAAACCATTTCCTGGGCTTACCATCCCTGGTAACAGTTGAATTGCCGCCATCGTCATCCATATCAGTACCAAAACTATACAACAGAAAACCCTCATCTGTCCGCTTATAGACAAAAGGTTCACCACTGAAAGGATCAACCGGCAATTTCTCCAGGTACCCGCCGCTTACCAGCACTTTAGAATCAGCAGGCAACTCGCCTTTATCCTTTTCATAACGCAAAACCGCGCAGACCATAATGATCGACCGATGTTCGGCGATCAAACGCCATGAAAAAGGTCTTGTCTTCAGTAATACAAAGCAAGCGTCTCTAATTAAATACCCTAAATCCTCAAGCATAGAAGATTCGATCGTTTCAACCTCACTATCTGACAACTGCCACGGCGGAATGTTCATTATCCGCTCGGCCTCTTCGTAAAAGGACTCTATAGATTCTGTCACAGCACGCCTGTCCGGATAATTCCCAAGAATAAATCCGCTAACAATTTCTTTATTGCCGCGCACTGCCGCCGGCAAGCCCTTAAAAAGTGCCCTGCCGTTACCCGATCCGTCATCTGTAAATGTATGCTGAATGTAATCATATTGAAAAACTTTTTCAGCATTCAGATTAAGAACATGCCCGGCATCTTTCTCAAACTTTTCCATATGCTTTTGACATCGACTTAATGCAGAAGCCGAAATGTTTTTGTTTTTAATAGCATCATTAATGCACTCTATACCTATAGCATGTATCGCAATCCCCACAAGCTGTTCGATAAGAAGCCCCGTACCCGTCATATGCCTGCCAAAATTACACAGCACCAAACTGTCATCAAGCGCCCCGTCAATATCACCTTCATGCAGTTTCACTGGAATCTGCAGTTGGGACATTCTTAGTGCCAGTTTCTTAGCGTCTCCCATAAATGGAATTACGCTGCCTATAAGGCCTGTAGTCAAACTCAGTTCTGAAGGTGCTTTAATTTCCGAAACAGCCTCAGGGTCGATCTCGTACCGGGGCCAGTTGTAAGGTTTACTCGCCCCTTCTCTCAAAGCCGAAAACGCCGGCTCCATCTTAACAAGGAACTCCTTGACCAGTTCGATGTCATCACCTTCAATGCCATCCTCAGCCCACATAATGGTTTCAATAGCCTCCGGTATCTCGACAGCACCAAGTTTAGCGGCCTTTTTATAATATGGATAAGCATTAAGCGACTCATCCCTGCCTTTACTGACATGATCATTCAGCCATTCGAGATAATCAACAGAAATTACCGGTGTCCCTATAACCATGTAGCCTGTACGCAAAACCGCAAGCAACAGCAAAACTCCGATGACTTTCATCGTAGTAACAATAACCTTCTTCCACAAAGGCCGGCATCGCTTCTTTCCATGACGAATAAGACTACCAAGTATATTGACTTCACCAAACTCACTAATAACCTCCTCTGCGGCTTGCAATTTTTCCTGATCGGTTTTACAATCCTTCAATGCCATATAGAAATGATCTGTAAGTTCATCGCGTACCTCCTGGCGGATCTTTTTGCGGTACCTTACCTTTTTAACTACCGAGTCAATAAAGTCCAAAGCGATTTTCGGCAAAATATCTTGAGATTTGTTATCACTCATTATCCTGTCCTTAAGAAAATGGCTAAACTGTTCACATCAACAGTTAGAAAGTTTTCAATTCATGATTGGTTATTCCTTGTTGAGTATTGGTTATTCAAATTAGACAGTTGTGAATATCCAATAACGAACAAGGAACACCCAATATCCAATAGATGACTTTTGAATAACTACGCAGGTGACAGGTCGGGTTTTAGAAAACCGAACACCAGGTTCACACCCTGCTGAAGCTTCTGCCACTGATCTTTCTTAGCGGCAAGCTGCTCGAGCCCGGTACTGGTAATAGAATAATACCTGCGCTTTCGACCATTTTCACTTTTGCGAGTGATCGCAACAACAAGCCCCTTGGCCTCAAGATTATAAAGCAAAGGATACAAAGTCCCCCGCCCAAGCGTAAGTATCTCACCGCTGCGCTTTTCAATGGCATCGCTAAGCTCATAACCATACATTTCGCCCCGCGAAAGAATCTCAAGCACAACAATTGGGGCAACGCCTTTTAATAGTTCACGTTCAAATTTCATAATACATCTCCATTTACAAGGTTATCTTACATTACTTATTATGTATCACATACTATGTAAAGTCAAATTAAATCTGGCAGATTTGGTAAAATAGTAGAAAATATGTTCAAATGGGTTAATTCAATGACCTGCAAAAGTTAAGCAAGGTAATTAGCAAAACACTCAAAAGACCCATAAAATCATGCGTAACAGGCTGAAAATTATTTTAAATTTTTTTTGCTCTAACACAACATATTGTGGGTTGCCCATCTTATCCATTTACACATAGTGTGTTAATTTTGCCGTTAAAATAGGTCTTCGTGTTAAGCAAATGCCTAGCATTTTCCTACAGGAAATCCCTCAACCTATATAACTCCTTGCCACACAGTGCCTTATGGTTGTTTATGTGTTTTTTAAAGTTTTTAACATGCCGGGTCGATATCAATATTGTTATTACGGTTCTTTGATATTACTAGAAATTAAAGCATACTACATATTGTGGTTAACGCAAAACATCAGTGATACTAACAATGGAATACACCTTAGTTATAAGGAACATTTAAATATTCGCATAATGGAGTTGTGAATTTTTAAGTCTAGCAGTCATTTGGTTACAAGTGGCTGCAGCCGGCAGCATGAAAATGGAATGATTGCAAAACCGGAAGAAAAGTAGGTAAATTATGAATTTTTCAAAAACAGAATTAAATGGCAATGCACATCGCGGCGAGAGTGAAATCGTAGAATTTCGCAGCAGCGTCGAGATCAATCTTCAGCAGATCGAACGGGAACTGTTTGGGGACACAAATTCAACGCCGCTTGGGCAGTTACTCGAAATGATAGGATCGCTTCCTGAGATTCGTCATGAAAAAGTCTATAACGTCCGCGACCGCCTCGACACCGAACGCTACGACATGGACAACACCCTCGACTCAGCGATCGACAAAGTGCTGGAAGAATTGCTCTCGGACAGTTGATCGGCAAAATTACTTTTGCCGGCTATCAACTGACGCACTGTCGCAAACGCCAAATGCGACAGTGCTTCAATTGAAGTTTCACCTCAATTAACCTCCTGAAGAATCTCGCAGGATCAGTCAAGCCCAACCGAATGCTAATCGCAAAAAGCTTATAGCTAACAGCTAATCGCTAATTGCTGCATCTAAGGTACATCGTAGTCTTCGATGTCCATGCTAACCGGTTTATAATCGGGTGACTTGGACCTTTCCATCTCTTCCTCGAAAGCGGCAACGATCGTACTCTGGATACGTCTAC
Source organism: Planctomycetota bacterium (assembly GCA_019456225.1). Lineage (GTDB taxonomy): Bacteria > Planctomycetota > Phycisphaerae > Sedimentisphaerales > Anaerohalosphaeraceae > VRUI01. The sequence goes on from VRUI01000019.1 coordinate 54,861, forward strand.
GGCATTCGGCATTGATCGGATGAGCAATATCGGCATGAAGTTTCATACGTCCCTGGGCGTCCTGTTTGGCACGCTCTTCGGAAAGTTTTCCACCGCAATTATTGCAGTACTTGCTCCTGAGATGATTTTTCCCGCCACAATGGGTACAATGGTCGCTCATTTTTCTTGAAGGCATTGCCACAAACAGCCCGTTCGTACCCTCGATAACCTTGATATCGCGAACAACAAAATCGTTATCCAAGGTCATCGAACAAAAGCCTTTTAGCCTGTCATCCTTGTTGGCAACCAACTTAACTCTTACTTCGGTGATTTCCATAATTTACGCCTCACGTAAAACTTACCATCTATTGTTGTATACTACTAGACTTTCACAGTTGCAGTTTTCTTTAAGCTGCACCTGATAATGTTTCACGTCTTCGTCGCTTACATCTCCAAGAAGACAATACACCGTTGAACCGCTGCCGCTAAGGCAGACATGTCCAATTCCAAGCGACTGAATATCTCGTTTCAACTCGGCAAGCTGAGGGTATAAATCAAAACAGCACTCTTCAAGTATATTTGCGCACATCCCGGCAACAAAATCAATATCCTTTTTCTCAATTTCAAGATTAATTTTTTCGGAAAGCCGCTCAAAAAGGCCCTTATCAATACTGAAATTCTCATAAACCCCTTTTGTAGAGACACTTACGCCCGGAAGAGCCAAGAGAAGCCTGAATGAATATTTTTCTTCAATTTCCCGTATTTTTTCTCCCCTGCCCCAGCAAAACGCCAGGGGGCCGCCAAGAAAGAAAGCAACATCACTACCAAGCCTTCCGGCCATCTCATGCAGTTTCTCATCGGATAGCCCCAATCCGAAGAACCGATTCATCCCCAAAAGCGCTGCCGCGGCATCACTGCTTGCGCTGCCGAGCCCGCTCCCTGCCGGGATATTTTTCGTTAGAGTGATCTTTACACAACGAGCCTGCCTTAGCTTTTCCTCATCCTCTAAACCCGTGATAACCATATCATAAGCACGCCAAACCAGGTTATCCTGGCCATCAGGAGCCCAATGGGCCCCCTTGCACACTAGCTCTATCCCATCAGTATCACCCTTTTCAAAGAGCAGCTCATCGAACCAGGCAACCTTTGCCATAACAGTTTCAAGCTCATGAAAACCGTCAGCCCGCTTTTCGCCGATAAGCAAACTAAGATTGACCTTACAAGGAGCCAAAACAACAAGCCGGCCATCAACAACATTAAACTGCTCAGAAAATCCCATAAGAAACCTTAAAAAAACCGAAAATCTATCTGCTAACCTTTGAATTTTTTATTCAGACATCAACCATAACTGCCGATTTAACCATATTATTATTTCAAAACGCTCAAATGTCAATTCCTTTGGCATTTTGTACAATCTTCTGATATAATACCGCTTCTGTATAGATTTTCGAGGATTAAATGGAAAAAGAAAAGATTGCTAAGCTGCCATGGTGGCATCTGCACCGGCATTTATACGACTGGGTTCTGCATTTCGCGGAGACCAAACACGGTCTGACAGCCCTCTTTGTGCTTAGTTTCGCGGAATCAAGCTTCTTTCCGGTCCCGCCGGACGTCCTGCTGGCGCCTTTGACACTGGGAGCACCAAAAAAATGGTTCCGTTTCGCACTTACCTGTTCGGTCGCATCCATTCTTGGTGGAATTTTTGGTTTTTTCATTGGATTTTTCTTGTGGGTCAATGTTGGTAATTTTTTCTTTGAGCACATCCCAGGTTTTTCAAGGGATATTGTTGTAATGCAAAATGATTCAGAGAAAGTGGGCAGCATACACCCAGAAAGCATTAAAACTGATTTTCCTTTTACCAAAAAAGAATTGATCTATCCAATAAAATTTACTGACCTGGAAAGCAACGAAATATCAATACCTGAAAGTGAAGTTAAAAAAACATCTATAAGCGCTTTTTCAACTGTTGGTGCTGCGTATAACAAAAACGATTGGAAGGTTGTTTCTATAGCAGGATTTACTCCAATTCCATACAAAGTGATAACAATTACTGCTGGCGTTTTCAGAATTGAATTTTGGATTTTCTGTATAGCCTCGGCCTTAAGTCGTTCCGCTAGATTTTTCCTTGTCGCCAGTCTCTTTAGATGGAAAGGCGAAGCGATCAAACCGTTTATCGACAAATATTTCAACTGGCTGTCACTGGCATTTGTAATACTGCTGATAGGCGGATTCGCAGCCCTGAACCTATTACACTAAGAAGCTAATTGCTAATTGCTAATTGCTAATCGCTAATTGCTAATAAAATTATGAACGAAAACCAAAAAAACATATTACTCGACATCGTCAGAGACGCCGTAAACGCTGCCGTCGGGGGACAGGCTATTGAATCACCCGTCTCGGACGATGACGATCTAAACCTCGAATGCGGCTGTTTTGTCACCCTCAAAAACAGCGACAATCTGAGAGGCTGCCTCGGCCAGTTCACCTCCGATAAACCGATCATCGAACTGATCTCCGAGATAGCTCAGGCATCGGCAAGCAAAGACTCACGTTTCAGCGCAAACCCCATCACCGGCGACGAACTTGACGAACTGGACGTAGAGATTTCACTGCTTTCACCCTTAAAGAAAACCGACAACCCGCTTTCGCTGAGGCTGGGAATCGACGGCATTTACATAGTCAATGGCGGCAGATCAGGCTGCTTCCTTCCGCAGGTAGCCACTGAGATCGGCTGGAACAAAGAGGAATTCCTTTCCTACTGCTGCAGCGGAAAAGCCGGCCTTAGCCCAAACGCCTGGAAGGACCCCGACACTGAAGTTTTTCTTTTTACAGCGGAAATATTTGGAGCGAGATTTGATGACGTTTAATAAAACTAATACCCTTAAATATTCTGCGATATTGCTGACATGTGTTTGGACGCTGCTTGCTGTCTGCGGCTGCACCGAACAACGGGCGGCAACTAGTGCCCGCAACATCCCGGCCACCGATCTGTCAACGCCGGCCGGCATGATAAAAAGCCTCGAAAAGCTTCCGCCCGTAGAAAAGATCGAGCACTGGGAAAACGAATACGCACCGGGCATCACGATAACGACAAAGCATTACAATATCCACACGACAATGCTGGAACCCTTGACCCTGACCAGGGTGCCCGGATATATGGAGTCGGCATACGCCGCCTACCAGCAGCAGCTGCCTAAACCTGTCGAAGCAAAAACAAAATTTACGGTATACCTCTTCGGCGACCGTCAACAGTGGGAAAAGTTTACCCGAAAATTCACCGGCCACAACGCTGAAATGTATCTGAAGATCCAAAAGGGAGCCTACTACCTAAACGGTGTCTGCGTTGCCTATAACATCGGAAGATCAAGAACATTTTCGGTACTGGGTCATGAAGGATGGCACCAGTTCAACTTCAGACACTTCGCATACCGCCTGCCAAGCTGGCTGGACGAGGGAATTGCGACCCTGTTCGAAACAAGCGAGTACAAGAACGGATTTTTCTATTTTCGACCTGAACGAAATGGATCGAGACTTGCCTCTCTAAGAAAGATCCTGGAAGCCGACAAAATAATCCCGCTCGGAAAACTCCTCACACTTAACCCCGGCGAAGTCGTCGGACATGCAGACACTGACGCTGTCCTGGCATTCTACGCACAGGCGTATGCCCTCGTGCGTTTCCTCAAAGAAGACGATTACGGAAGAAACCTGCTCCAATTCCAGAGCCTTCTGCTCGATGCCAAAAACGGCAACTGGCCGCTCGATGAAAAAATGCAGAAGACGGCATTGAATAGAAATTTGCCGATGACCGCACAATGGAACAGGTATCTTTCGCCAAGACTCTTCGCCCATTACATCGGCGAACATCAGGCACTTAGGGACAGCTACATCGCATTTTGCATGAAGATCGCACGAAATGTCAGGCTCAAAAGAACCATGGAGATCATGCGTAAATGAGTTTCATCCTTGCCTCAGCATCACCGCGAAGAAAGCTCCTGCTCGCCCAGGCCGGCCTGGATTTTGAAACCATAGTCTCTGACGTAGACGAGTCGCTGTTCAGCACAGAAGGCGTAACTTCTGCCGAGCATACTAAGATCCTTGCACTGGAAAAAGCGAAAGACGTCGCAAAGAAATTTCCGGACCAACTGGTAATGGGAGCAGACACCGTCGTAGACTGCAACGGGATAATAATCGGAAAACCCGACGACGCCGCCCATGCCGAACAGATCACCCGCATGCTGTTCAGCCAGCCGCACAAAGTGATTACAGGCGTTGCGCTTGTAAGGATCGCAGACAACACAGAGATAGTACAAGCGGCAACAACGGTGGTTTATCCAAAGAAGCTAACCGAAGAACAGATCGCCGATCATATAACAAACGGTTCCTGGCAGGGAAAAGCCGGAGCATACGGAATACAGGAAACAGGCGACGAATTCGTAGAGAAAATAGAAGGCTCTTTCACAAACGTAATAGGCCTGCCAATGGAACTGGTAAAAGAAATGCTGTTAAAAGCAAACCAGCAGAAGCCCTAAGCGCCAGCGCCGGGCTGACCCCAGTACATAAAAACCCTCTACCGGCGCCCTGAAACATCAACCACAAAAGCCTGGGTGCATAACTTAACGATCTCGGCGCTTAGATTAAACCACCTGACGCACTTGTCGAGAACATCGCTGTCGCTTGTTGCGATGATATCGGCGGCGGCGATAAGCTCGTTGTCCGGGTTGTCGAAAAGCTGCGCCTCCCACGGCCAGCGGTTGGCAGCGGCAAGATCGCCGACGATAACCTTAAGCTTACCCGAGTTGGAAACCGGCCTGTCAAAAAACCACTTAACATTACTCACTCCGGCACTGCTGAGGAAATCTGCGATAAGGGCGAAAGCATCCAAAGTCTCGCTAACTCTCCTGTACGAACCGTGGATACCGGACAGATCGCGGCTGCAGCCGTCACGGGCGACAAATACCGCGGCGCCGCTAAGTGCGGCCTCGACAGTGATTAAGAGGTTGAATCCGTCGATTAGCAAAGTCTGGTTTTTGAGAGCGTCAAGCTCAACCCGCCGCGAGTTCCTGCTTTGACGCTGCTGATCGGAGCACGCGCACCGACGTATCGCAAGTCGCTGACGGTCGGTAAAATTAAACCGGTCGCCGACAAGCTTAAGCGAACCGTTGGGCGGATACCCTTTGCTCAAAAGCATAGACAGATCGGCGACGGCGGTGCAAAAATCGGCATAAAACTCATCGCCGAACACCCGCAGATCGCCCGGGGCCATGCCCCTGTGTTTTCTCTTATCAGGCATAATACAATATTATACGAACTGAACCGGTCACTGCGAAGAAGATTATGACCAATATCGGGTATGAAGTAACGAATCCCTGTTGTTGGTCCAAAAACCGCGATTCAAGCAAATACCCCGGTTTCCGGAAAGCGATACCCTCGAAAAATGACACATTATGACACCTTTTTGACACACTTTTTCAGTTTGCGGAATTTAAAATGTCCAATATGTCCGGTAATTAGCCCAAAAAAGAGCAGCAATCCTCATAGCCGTCTTCATATTCATCCACCTGCTAACAAACTGGAAATTCTATCATCAACATGGGTGAAAGAAAAGCATTTTCACTCATTCTACCGGACTACTATGATACCATAAACTGCATCCCAAGCCGTCTAACCATCTCGAAATCATCAATCCATTCAATGCCCATCGCCTCACAAACATTAGGTATTTTAATTCTTCTCGTAGTATTAGTTTCAAATTGCTCTTTAGTCACAACAATAGCGTCTTCTGCCATTGCATGTGCAATAACCCATGGATCTGCAATCGATCTTTGTTTTGTGGAATCAACAAGTCTGCGGTGATTAGGATCTTGAAATACTCGGGCTAAACATCCCTGAACCCTATCGTCAATATCTCTGAAAAAGTAGTCCCTTTCACCGAGCCATTCCTTTAATGTATCATCAATCTTATCAATCTCGCGTTTCACTTCTACTGTTGCAAAAACTTCTCCCGCTTGAGCAAGTTCATCAAGTTTACGCCAGTAATCACCAAAGAAATCGTTATGATAATACTTGTTCCACGCTTGAATAAAAACGTTTGAATCCAGACAAAAACTCATATACCCCCTCCAACAGTTGCAAAAGGAATATTTACGGCGTTGGCAACACCAACTAATTTATTGATTTTAACACCAAGTAAATTAGATGTATCGCGACCAGATAGTTGTCCATTTTGATACGCACCAATCACAATCTTACAAAAAGAATGACCATTGTTCATCGACTTAATAACATAGTAATTTGGCCTGCTGTCTTGCAGACTTTGCCGTTCCTTTTCTAGTATTTTATTAGCATGCCATTCTTCCACAAACATTTGAGCCAAATCTCTATATTTGCGGTTGGTTATCTTACCCCAAGTAAGTAGCCTCCGAGCAATGACCTCTCGGCTAACATTGAAATGCCTAGCACTTGAGTCAATACCTTCTTCAACCGTCTTGTCCATAATAACTCTACGCCATCTTTGACTAAAACACTTTTGAGGAACCAACACTTCAGCGGAAACGGCATTACAAAATATTTCTATTCGGTCTGATTCGCCCGTAGCTCTTCTCGCAGCAACAAGATTAGAAATACCAGAAATGTTCAGCCACAAATGAGCAAGTTCGTGGATAAGAGTAAATATTTGCCCAGCTTTTGCATCCTGAGCATTCAAGAATATGAATGGAGCATAATCATCCGTCAAAGCAAATCCTCTAGCTTCAATTATATCGATCTGCTCGTAAGAATAACTCCCTCCTCGAAAAACAAATACACCTAATTCCTCAGCCTTGTTTATCCAAAGGCGCAAAGCGTCTCCAGCCCCTCTACATCTCCTGACATCATCAACAGTAACCCCCAACATAGTCCTTATAGTTTTAGCCAACTTCAGTACATTGTCAGTTAAGTTCGCAGATCCAATGAAGCCCAACTGAGGCATTTCTTCAAACCTTAAGTAATCTCGAAGCCACTGTTGTCTATCTTGAGTTTGCCTTACCAAGAAGTTCAAATGAGGACTAAATTCACTAGAATAATCAGAAGGCAGTCTCCTGAAATCTCGTAATGTTTGGAAATCCTCTGGAGGTTCCGGTAAGAAGAAAACCGCAAGTGGTCGCTTATATACCTCTGATGCCTTACGAGCCTGCGGTATTGTAGGCTGTAATTCACCAGATTCCCAAGCAGATACTTCTTCTACAGAGCGACCTATTTTGCTTGCAGCGTCATCAAGACAGTATCCGCAAGACTTACGGGCCCACTCCATAACATCTGGTGTAATATTGGCTCTAATCCTTGGCATTCAATCCCTCATAACTGTCCATATCCAGAACAGCAATTTCATTCAACTCCTGACGATCTCTTAAATCCTTTATTATTACCATAAAAAGATTATACCAGAAACAAAATATCAACACAAGTATTAATTTGAGACGACATTTGCCCATTTCACCTACAAAAAAGGCTCCCCCAACGAAATCAGGTTCAAATGATAATAAATTAGACTAGATTATAAACTTTCCGTTTTCGTAGATCAGTTCGTTGTCTGCGAAGATCTGGCCTCCTTGTCTCATGTCGGCTAGCATGTCCCAGTGTACTGATGATTCGTTTTTTCCTCCTGTTTCGGGGTAGCAGGCGCCTACTGCCATGTGTATTGTTCCTCCGATCTTTTCGTCGAATAGCATGTTCTTTGTGAACTTTTGTATGCCGTCGTTCATGCCGATAGCTACCTCGCCGAAGCGGCGTGTCCCGTCTATCTCGAATATCTTATCGAGCAGGTCTTTGCCTTTGCCGGCGTTCCACTTTATTACTTCGCCGTCTTTTATCTCCAGCTCGATATCTTCGATCTCCTGGCCCAGATAGAAACCCGGAAAGCTGAACCTTACCTTGCCGTTAACCGAATCTTCCACCGGCGCGGTAAAGACCTCTCCGGAAGGCATGTTGTTTGTACCTGCCGAGTTTAGCCACGTTCTACCTTCACAGGAAAACTCGACATCGACATCAGCGCTTGCGTAGCGGATCATCTTTTTGCCGTTAAGAAAATCGACAACCCTTTGCTGATCGTCCTTTAGCTTTTGCCACCTGCCGACCGGGTCATCTTCAAACAAAAAACACGCCCCGTATACAAAATCTTCATACTCGGAAAGACTCATGCCTGCTTCCTGAGCGGCTGCGTCGGTAGGAAATACGCACAGGCTCCACTTAAGCTCGCCGGCGGCGGCCCTGATCATAAACGTCTTGTTAAGCTCAGTCCGGGCGATAGTAACCATCTGTTTCTTGTCGGCGGGGACGCTCTGGAGTTCCTTCATGTTGAACGGCGAGGTAATATTCAACAGCGAGTCATACTCATCGATGACCAGTTTGCCGGTCGGCGAGATGAATTTGAGCTGATCGTCAGAGGCGTTGTCGTAGAATATTTTCTCGGTGCCGTTAAGGGCGATCTTAAACTCCGGATGTGCCCCGGCCCTGACGGCACGGGCGTAAACCGCCTTGATCAGATCCTCAGCGAGGTAGCTGCCCCGGATAAGAAGTTTGTCACCTGGTTTCAAACTAAGCGAATAATCAACAAGAACCTGAGCGTATTTGTCAAATAATGTCTGCACAATAAACCTTTCCAGAATGAAATTAGTATTAGTAAAAAGATTATATCGGCAGGAAAGAGAAAAACGTACCAAAAAATCTCACAAATACTATAAACAGGATCGTGAGATCGCAAGGGCGCGTTGGTCAATTACAATATCGCATTAAACCGCATGGGCACGGCCCACCCTACGTTCGATTCTATGTCCCCTCACCGACATCCCTGCAAAACAACCTCAATATTGCCCTTTCTTACTCTTGAAATCAGGGAGAGAAAGGAAAATAGGGTATTTCAGGGTAAGCGTCAGGAGCCCCATTTATGCCAGTGCCTGTAAAAATCGCAAGCATTATCATCACGCCTATCAGAACGACCAGAGCAAAAACCGCCCAGAAGAACTCGCTGGAAAGAACATGCCTGATCCACGCGATAGACTCATGAACATCTGGATAATTAAACTCATGTGAAATATGTTTTAGTTTTAAAGTTTGCATCGTAATACCCTTTCACAAAACAACAACCCTCTATTTAAATATATGCTAATTAATTGCGAAAGAGCAAATCAGAACAGAATTTTTTGTGAATTTTTTTTAAAAAGATGCAAAACTATTGCAGGTTGTATTGATTGGGGAATTGACAGAAAAAAGACTAATTGCTTAAAAAAAAGGAAAGCCCGTTTATCTTTCGAGCTTTCCTTTTTCTTCCTCAGGGGCTTTCCTCTTTTTGCCCCATCCATCACTAACTTCTCTACGCCTTCGCGTTCTATTACTAATACGTTTGCCCGGGTCGAGAGTTCGCATAAAAACAAGCAATTAAAACCCTAAACAGCCACTTTCGGCGGATTTCGCTTCGCTCAACATCCCTGCGCTCGCGCTTCGGGCTCCTGTTTTCCACAACAGAAACGCTCTACCACCTGACCATTACAGATGTTTGCTAAAGGCAAAAACCCTCGGACACTCGATCCTGAGATACTCGCCGAGTTGAAGCTTGATCGCCTCGTCATGGCTGCCGTCCTGAAAGACTATATACTCGTCGGCATTGAGGCGGTCGTCCATTATCGTCGGCAGACCGTATAGACTGCCGAACGGCGGCTCGGCCCCGATCTGACAGCCGGGGAAAAGATCGGACAGTTCCTTCTCGTCGACAAGATAGACCTCACTAACCTCAAGGACACTCTTTAAAGCGTCAAAGTCCACCCTGCAGCATGCCGGCAATACGCACATATAGTACAGCCCGTCACCCTTTACGATGACCGGCTTTGCGACATTCATCCCATGGATATGTTCTTCCTGCGCCATCTGCTGAGCAGTAAACACCGGCCTGTGCCTTTTAATCTCATAGGTCGACTCACTGGCATCCAGATATTCCATTACGTTCATGATACACCTCACTTAACAAGCCCGCATTGGGCTTAATTCCGCACCGCTACAACCCCTGTCCGCCAAACTCACAGCGGGTACAAGGGGTTGTAAACAAACGCGTCGTAAAAATACGGGTCATAGAGCATCGCCTCGATCTCGTCGAATTCCTGGCGCTCAATAAAGCTAATGATATGCGGATTTACCAGACGTTTGAAGTCCTTCATCGACATTCTTATAGCCTTATCGTGCGTGCCGGCCGCAAAGAGGATATGCCTGTCACGTTCGAGACTGTTGTCCATCAACGTGGGCAATCCGTAAAGATTGCCAAGCGGAGACTCTGCGCCAAGCTGACAATCGCCAAACAGTCCGGCCATCTCATCTTCGGTTGCCAGAACAACCTCATTGACATGAAGCTGCTGCTTGAGGATCTCAAAATCGATCTTAAAGCACCCGGGTAAAACGCATAGATAATAAATCCCGTCGGCTTTGACGACGACAGGCTTTGCCACCTTGTAGCTTAGAACGTGCTCTTGGACAGCTAGATCGACAGCCGTATAGGCCGGGTGATGCCCCGTGACCTTAAATTTAACATTATGATCTTTTAAATATTCTATAGTAGTCATTTTTAACTCCCTTTTCCTGACGTACACCAACCGTTCAACTCCTGCGTCCCTTTAACCACATCCCTAGCGAGCTATGCCAATATAACCCTTTTAAACGCTAAAAATCACGGAAAAAAAGGGTAATATGGCCTATCGATCGGAACCTCCGGCGTCTGCAAATTGCCCGTACTCGCCAGAATCGCAAGCGTAACAAGTATGCCGATCAGAACGACCAGGGCAAAAACCGCCCAGAAAAACTCGCTCGAAAGTACATGCCTCATCCATGCCGCAGACTCATGAATATCAGGATAATGAAACTCATGAGTAATGTATTTTAGCTTTAAAGTATGCATCGTAATACCCTTTTCAAAAAAAATTATCACTCTAGTCTTATATACGCCAAACAGAGCAGTTAGAGCAATTCGACACAGATATTTATCTGGATTTTTTCAGAAAACCCGCTAAAATTACTCAAACCGGCCAATAAGTTGGTCTCAGAACCGCTAATCTATTGTCTTTTGTCGTTAGGGTTGACATGAAAAATGCTATCTTAAATACTATCAATGAACACAAAAAGCTGATCGACGAATTCGAGCAAAACACCGTTGAGTCCGTCATAAAGGCCGCTGAATTGATCGTCGAATCCTACAAAAACGGTGGATGCGTTTATATCTGCGGCAATGGCGGATCCGCTGCCGACGCCCAGCACATCGCCGGCGAACTGGTAGGTAGATTTTTGCGTGAAAGGAAGGGTCTGCCGGCTGTGGCGTTTTCTACCGACACATCCGTCATAACCGCCGTCGCCAACGACTACGGATACGGCCAGATATTCGCCCGGCAAACAGAGGCACTGGTCAAAGAAGGTGATGTGCTATGGGGGCTTTCGACCAGCGGCACATCGGAAAATATTGTCTCGGCGGTCAAACTCGCCAAGGAAAAGGGAGCAAAGATACTAACCTTCACCGGAAGGCCGGACACTCCACTGGAAAAACTGTCGGACGTATGCGTTAGTGTCAACGCCAAAAACTCATACTCAGCCCAGGAAATCCACCAGATCGCCTACCATATAATTTGTGACCTCGTCGAAAAGAACGCCTGCAAATAGCAAGAATCGGGTAGGAGGCGGGATTGCTCCCGCCGTCCTCCCACACCACCGGGCGTACGGTTCCGTACCACGGCGGTTCATGTAGTACATTGCAGACGTTGCAATTGTTTTAGCAGTGACACAAGACCAAGTTTGTCAAAGTAGCTCTTGCGATAACATGCATTCATATGGGAAGCCCCGGAGTTCCACCAAGGACCACAACCATTCATAGCTGATTTCAATGCACGATCCCTATCCAAACCGCGTCGCATCAGGTTCTTAGCACGAGTATAGGTGCGTTTCCATTGACGCCAGAGGATACACCGCAACTTCCGACGTATCCAGCCGTCCAATTCCTCGAAAACGCCCTTAACCTCCGCCAGTCGAAAATAATTTACCCAGCCTCGCAATATCGGTGTCAACTCTGCGATAAACTTTGCCAGATTGCGGCCTCGACCTATGTGAAACAGTTCCTTAAGCTTACCCTTAAAACGCTTGATGCTGGCAGGTGCAACCTTAAGTCGCGGCTGCTTGTGAAACGTCATGCTGTAGCCTAAGAACTTACGTTTCCATGGTCTGTCGACCGCACTCTTGGTCTCGTTGACCTTGAGCTTGAGCCTTCTTGCAAGAAACTGAGTTACCGAAACCAAGACACGCTGGCCGGCTCGCTTTGACTGTACGTAAATATTACAATCATCGGCGTATCGGCAGAATACATGGCCCCGTCTTTCCAACTCTTTGTCCAAATCGTCAAGCAGTATATTGGACAGTAACGGCGAAAGTGGCCCGCCTTGCGGTGTCCCTTCTGTTCGTTGGGACACTACGCCATCGGCCAGCACACCGGCTTGCAGGTATCGGCGGATTAAACCGAGTACCCGTTTGTCTTTGACTTTGCGGGCTACACGTGACATAAGCACATCATGATTAA
>VRUI01000001.1:0-115897 GCA_019456225.1 Planctomycetota bacterium
CAGGAACCGCCGTGGTACGGAACCGTACGCCCGGTGGTGTGGGAGGACGGCGGGAGCAATCCCGCCTCCTACCCGATAATCTGAGTCCTCGCGTACAGGGCCAAAGAAATGCTGGAAAGGGGTATTTTGTAACAGGCGTAAAGTGACAGGTGAAAAGAAGATTCGGTTTTTTTGGCCGAAGTAATTAAATTTAATGACCATTTCCACATGAGCTTTCGGGCTTGCGGTTTGAGTGACCATTGTCGCCGCTGCCAATATCTGCCGGCAGCGGCGATGATGTCCGCCGTGAAGTGCAAAGTTTATGCGGTAACAAAAAGAAAAGGAAATTTGTTATGAAGACTTTAAATGTTTTATGTGTGATTTTTGTTTTATCGGCAACTTGTTTTGCAAGCACAGACCTTGCGAATTTAGATGATTATGCGTTGAGTCCGGATTCGCACTTCAGCGGGAATTATACGATGGACGGCGATGATTTTAGTTATGATACGACTTATATCAATAGTGGCGGAGCTTCTTTTGTGAACCATTCAAACGGTGACGGCTGGCCCTCCTGGAAAGGTTTTTCCGTATCCAATGAGACCCATACATTTGCCGATGTTCAGCCGGGTAATGAGTTTGCTCAACAGTACAGCGTTCATGCCGGTTCCGCTCATAGCGGAGACAATTTTGGTGTTGGTTATATGTCAGGTGCTTCACTGCCGGAAATGATCCTGAATTCCGAAATGGTTGTCGATGGTCTGCATTTGGCAAATGTTACTTATACGGCTTATGACATGACTAATGGCAGCGGTTTCTCGAAAAAGTTTGGCGGCGAATCCGGTGAAGACGAAGACTGGCTTAAGGTTGTAATGGAAGGTTTTGACGGTAATGGGGCGTCGACAGGAACGGAAGAATTCTATCTTGCCGATTTCAGGTTTGCTGACAATACCGAAGATTATATTCTCGATACGTGGGAGTATGTCGATCTTACAGGCCTTGGTGCTGTCAAGAGTGTTGTATTCAGTCTTGAGTCAAGCGATGTTGGTGACTGGGGTATTAATACTCCGACATATTTTGCTGTCGACACAGTTGTTCCGGAGCCTTGCACAGTTGCGTTGCTTGGGCTTGGTTCCCTTTTACTGAGAAGAAGGCGCGGATAATTTTTGATTTCCATGCAGGCAGCAGCGGTCATTGAACTGCCGCTGCCTGTATATCTTTTGAAGTGGAATGAGAACATGAAATATTTTACTATATTGTTGCCGATGATTTTGGCTTCGGGCCTGTCGGTTCTTGCCGGTCCTTATGCGCCGCGAGTTGGTCAGCCGGGCAGTTCTGAGGTTAGTATGGATGATCCTAATATAATAGCCTGGGTTACAGGTTATCAGGATTATGTCATTGGAACTCATTGTGAAGTCGTATGGCAAACTCCGGATAACGCTATCGGCAAGGCAGTTGGAATTCCTGACACAAATATAGTTTGTCTTGGCAGGGGCGGTGAGATCACACTGGTTTTCGACAGCGGTATAGGTGATAGTGACGGTAATGATTTTGTGGTTTTTGAAAATGCGGTCACGGATTTCTTTCTTGAGATTGGGTATGTGGAAGTTTCGAGTGACGGCGTTAATTTTTTCAGGTTTTTCTGCGATTCTCAGACGACTTCGACGGTTACCAGTTATTTAGATCCGACTAATATCACCGGGTTTGCGAGCAAATATATTGCAGGTTTCGGAACTCCTTTTGATCTCGCCGAGTTTAGGGGCGTTTCGCCACTGCTTGATGTTGGAGATGTACGATATGTACGCATTGTCGATATTGTCGGCGACGGTACATATAAGGATAGTTCGGACAATATCATCTATGATCCTTATCCGACGATAGGTTCGGCTGGTTTTGATCTTGATGGTATTGGTGTGATGAATATGAGAGTGGCTGACTTTGACAATAGCGGGGCTGTCGACGGCGTTGACCTTATCTGTTTTCTTCGGGTTTGGCTTAGCAGTGATGGTGACGGTAACTGGCAGCCGAAATTTGATGTGGCGTATCCAAAGAACGGTGTGATCGACCTGGATGATTTTGCGGTTTTGGCAAAGCAATATGGAGCGGGCGTTGAGGCTTTGTAGTTAGGTTGTTAGCGGATAAATGAAATGAAAAAGGCTTTTACTCTTATTGAACTGTTGGTAGTGATAGGCATTATCGCTTTGCTTATGGGTGTTCTTATGCCTTCTCTTAGCAAGGCTAAGAGTGTTGCCAGGGATGTTGTCTGCAAGAATAATATTCGGCAGCTAGGTCTTTCGAATATTTCTTACGCGACTGAAAATGATAATTTCTTTGTTCTGGCTGCCGAGGATATTAATTCCGGCAATCTTCATCGCTGGCACGGTGTGCGGGAAAATAATAATGTTCCTTTCGATGTATCGCAAAGCAGCCTTGCCGATTATCTTGGTAACGGTGAGGTGAAAAAATGTCCGGAGAGAGTCAAGTTTCGCCAGGGCGATCCATGGGATAGTAATTTTGAGGACGGCTGCGGCGGGTACGGTTATAACATGACGTATCTTGGTTCAAGGATGTGGCAGGACGGTTTTAGCGGCTGCAGCAGGGCGACTCGGCAGACTCAGGTTCGCAATAATACCGAAACTGTTATGTTTGCCGACACTGCGATGACCAAGCTTGACGGGCAGGTTGCGTATTATCTTGAATATTCATTTGTTGAGCCGCCGTTCTTTTTGAAGGATGGAAACCCTAATCCGGCCTGGGGCTATGCTTCGCCGAGTATACATTTTCGACATAGCGGAAATGCCAATATAGCCTGGGTCGACGGGCATGTAGAAAAGCGTGAGATGACAGATTTTAGCGGGGTTAATGTCTATGGCGTAAAGTCCTCTGACATGGGGATCGGCTGGTTTTTCCCGCTCAACAACAGTTTGTTCGATCTGAAATGACCTGGTGACAGGTGACAGGTAAAAAGTGTGAAGGTGACAAGTGTGAAGGTCGCTGGATTTTGGGCTTTTGTTTTTTGTTTGTTTGTGTATAATTGTTTGCTATGGCATTACAGACTTCAAAGTTTTTTAAGTCCGCTTGCAATATTTCGCGTGCCGGATTGTCCAGCTTTGGCGATCTTTTGTGGCCTCCTTTGTGCGGGGTTTGCGGTGAGAGTGTTGCCGCCGCCGGCGATGGTATGTGCCGGGTGTGCTGGGATGAGGTTATGGGTTGCGCCGGGGGCGATTACTGCAGGCGATGCGGTAAGGATGTCAGCAGGTATGCCGTTGTCGACGGCAGGTGCGGTATTTGCAGCGGGGCGGAATTTGCCTTTGACGCTCTGGCAAGGGCGGGGGTGTATCGGGATGCCTTGAGGAAATTGATCCAGGGTTTTAAATTCAACGACCGCAGTGAGCTTGCCGGTTTGCTTGGACAGATGGCCGATTCGGCTTTTCAGGGGAGCGAATTTTATGACCAGGTCGATATGCTCGTGCCGGTTCCTTTGCACTGGCGGCGTCGATTGCGGCGGGGGTATAACCAGGCGTATCTGCTCACGAAGCAATTCAACCATCCAACGGCGACGATCTGCACCGATCTTGTGCGGATCAGAAACACACACCGGCAGTGGGGGCTTGAGCCTGCAAAACGAAGAAGAAACGTCAAAGGAGCATTCGGAGTTCGCAGACGGCATAATTTTTCAGGTAAGAGGATTTGCCTGGTCGATGATATCAGTACCAGTTGGGCCACATTGAACGAGTGCGCAAAAACCCTCAAGCTGGCAGGAGCAGAAAAAGTATTCGCCGTAGTAGTTTCGGTCGCGATGCAGAGATATTGAGATTTTTTGCGATTTTTTGGTTTTAGTTTGACAAAGCTTTGTCCGATACGTATAATAGGTGTTACGTGTTTACGTATAAGGAGTATTACGTATGGGAAAATTGACTATTAGTATGGATGACGACATTATCAGGGCCGCTAAACAGCTTGCCGCGGCCGATAATGTGTCCGTATCGGCTATGTTTCGCAGATACGTGCTTTGCCGCCTGAAACCGCAAAAGCCTAAGATCAAGATCGGACCCCTTACAAAGAAGGCTACCGGTATTATTAAGCTGGATGAGTCTAAGAGTGATAAGGAATTGATCGCTGAGGCACTAATGGAGAAGTATTCTTTGTGAAAACGATCTTTGTCGACACTAATATACTGCTTGATGTTTTTGGCAAGAGATGGCCGCATTATTCAAAGGGTATGGCTGTATGGTCACTTATCGAAGCGAACAAGGTTAAGGGATTTGTCTCTGCGATCAGCTACAATAATGTTTATTATGTCCTGAATAATGCAAAAAATGCGGTAGTTGCCCGAAAAGCCATGGTAGTTATACGGGATATATTTACGACATTGCCGCTCGACGAAAAAATTATCAATATGTCGATTGACTCTGAATTTGCTGATTTTGAGGATGCTATTCAGTATTTCAGTGCCGTCAGGTGCGATGCTGACTGTATAATCACGCGAAATAAGAAAGACTTCAAACACTCCGATGTTCCTGTTTTGTCGCCGGACGAGTTTCTGAGTATTTATGAGCAGGAATCTGTTTAGCAGGTCTTTTTCACTTTTTCTCCATTTAATTTGTCAGCTAAAGGAAGGTGTTATTGTTTTGTAATTGTCAATATACCGTCCCATAATCGAAAATCAGTCAATAATATACTAAGACAATCGATTATTAGGATTTGTTCCATGGGTAATTTCAATGTCCTGTAATATTAAAGCCAGCCTGAGTCTTCTTATGGCTTTATTGTAGTCCAAATTTGATGGTTTTGGGTTAAGGTTGATGGATATTTTGACGAAAAAGGCTGTATATGGATTTGTGTAAGTAATTTTTTTGTCTTAATTTAGGGATATGTGCCATGCGGAAGGTCCGAACCTTCACCGTTAAACCATCGTTGCCGAAAGAATTGCAAGATCTCAGTTTCATCGCCAATAACCTGTTTTGGACTTGGAATTCTGAATATACGGAACTTTTCACTCGAATTGACCGGAATCTGTGGGAGCAGTGCCATCACAATCCGGTAAAGCTGCTTGGTTCTGTCTCTCAGGCGAGGCTTGAAGATCTTGCTCAAAATGAAGGATTCGTTTATCAACTCCAGCAGGCCGCCGAAAAGCTCAAAGAGACACTTGCGATGCCAACGTGGTATGACAAGGTCTACGCCAAGAGCGCCAAGCCTGTAATCGCGTATTTTAGTGCCGAATTTGGTATTCACGAGTCATTGCCGGTGTACTCCGGCGGTCTTGGAATGCTTGCCGGCGACCATCTGAAAAGTGCGTCCGATCTCGGTGTTCCGCTTGTCGGCATCGGCCTGATGTACCAGAAGGGTTATTTCCGTCAGTATCTCAATACGGACGGCTGGCAGCAGGAGCATTATATAGATAACGATTTTCATAACATGCCGATTGAGCTGATCCGCAAAGATAACGAACGCCCAATAACAGTTAGTGTTCAGTTCCCCGGCCGCAACGTCATTATACAGATATGGAAGTCCCAGGTTGGCAGGGTTTCGCTTTACCTGCTGGATACGAATGTTCCGGCAAATACTCCGCAAGACCGCCTGATCACCCGGTCACTTTACGGCGGCGATATTGAGACGAGGATTTGCCAGGAGATCATCCTGGGTATAGGTGGGTACAAGGCTCTGCGGGCTATGGATATTGAGCCAACGGTCTGTCATATGAACGAAGGACACGCCGCGTTTATGGCTCTTGAGCGGGTTCGCGAGATGCGTAATGCCAAGAGCATGACATTTGAAGAGGCGACCGAAGCGACGAAATCAAGCAACGTATTTACAGTGCATACTCCCGTTGCCGCCGGCAGCGACGAGTTTTCTGTCGAGTTGGTCGATAAGTATTTCGGTTCGTTCTACGGTAGCCTTGGCTTAAACCGCGAGCAGTTTCTGGCCCTTGGAAGAAAAGACGAACAAAACGAAGACGAAGCTTTCAAGATGCCTGTGCTGGCGATCAAGATGAGTGCGTATCGCAATGGCGTAAGTCAACTGCACGGTAAGGTTTCGCAGAAGATATGGTCAGGACTCTGGCCGGAACTTCCGCTTGACGAAGTTCCTATCAAAGCAGTTACAAACGGCATTCATGCAAAGACCTGGCTAAGCTCTGAAATGAATAATCTCTACGAAAGATACCTCGGGGCAAACTGGTCCGATGAGATCGTAGATAAATCCGTATGGCAGAACATAGACCAGGTTCCCGATGAGGAGATCTGGCGTATTCACCAGCGGTGCAAAGAACGGCTTGTAGCTTATGCCCGCAAGTGCCTTCGAAAGCAGCTGCAGAGACGCGGTGCTTTCCATACGGAACTCGGCTGGGCCGATGAAGTGCTCAACCCGGAAGCTTTGACCATCGGTTTTGCGAGGCGGTTCGCCACGTATAAACGCGGTAACCTGCTTCTAAGAGATACGCAGCGTCTGATCAAGCTGCTCAGCGATACCGATAAGCCGATCCAGTTTATCTTCGCCGGTAAAGCTCATCCCAAGGATACGGCCGGTAAAGAGATCATCCGCCAGATCGTACACTTCGCCAAGCAGAATAACGTTTGCCGCAAGATCGTCTTTCTGGAAGATTATGATATGGACGTTGCACGCTACCTTGTTCAGGGTGTCGATGTATGGCTTAACAACCCGAGGCGTCCGATGGAAGCAAGCGGTACCAGCGGTATGAAGGCTGCGATCAATGGTATTCTCAATATGAGTACGCTCGACGGCTGGTGGTGCGAAGGGTACGTCCCCGAGGCCGGCTGGGTTATCGGAGCCGGTGAAGAATACGACGATCTTGGTTACCAGGATGCGGTCGAATCAAACGCTATCTTTAACCTTCTGGAAAAAGAAGTTGTTCCGTTGTTCTATGCCAGGAGCGCCGACGGGCTGCCAAGGCAGTGGATACGCAGCATGAAAAATACGATCAAGTGGTGTGCACCAAGATTTAACACCAGCAGAATGGTTGCCGAATATACCCGGAAATTCTATAACCCGGCGGCTGCCAGGTGGAGATACCTGACCGCGTCTGCGATGTCAAGGGTGCGTGCTCTTTCGATGTGGAAGAAGGATGTTAAAAACGCGTGGAGCGATCTGGCGATCGAAGATGTCGATGTTCAGATCGACGACGGTAATAAGGTTTGTGACCTTAGCATAAGACAGCCGCAGCTTGAGGTTGGCTCCAATCTTGTCGTAAACGCAAAGATAAGACTCGGCAAGCTCAGCCCTGAAGACATCTCTGTTGAGATATACTATGGCGTTGTCGATTCGACGGGCAATATCGAAAAGGGCCAGGTCTCTAAAATGCAGTTTGCCCAAATGAGCGAAAACAACGAACATGCCGAGTTTCACGGAACTATTCCATGCAGGATGTCCGGTCAGCACGGTTTTGCACTGAGGCTTCTGCCGCAGCATGCAGACCTCGCCGAGCAGTTTGAGCCTGGAATGATCATGTGGGAATCACCGAAATAGCAATTAGCAATTAGCGATTAGCAATTAGCAATTAGCGATTAGCAATTAGGTAACCGTTCACGGTTTTTCCTGTTAATCACTCTAAGCTCTCTTTTTTGACAGGATCACAGGATAAACAGGTTCAACTCCAATGAAGTTGGTTAATGTCCTGTTGATAAATCAAAAATGAAAAATTTGGCTATTGGTGTTTTGTTGAGTTTTGCTTGCAACTTTTGATCGCTTATACTGTTTTTCCTTTTTGCCATCGGCCAACTCTATTAACATGTATCTTTCATAAACCGACTCCAGGTAATCGTATTCCATTTTATTATAAACTGTATAAGCACAGGCTATGATCTTTTCTGTCAGTTCGCTATGCAGTATTTTTAACCTTACGCAAGTTGCAATATTTCTTTCGGATTGACATGATTTTTTATAATCTTTTTTTATCCTGTAATCCTGTCAAAAAAACTGTGAACGGTTACGCAATTAGCTATTAGCTAAAAGAGTCTGGTTATCGGACTTCTGTTTGTTTTTTCAAAAAAGGATTTAATGATGCTTGCTTTATGCAGGCGTTGTTAAATCCTTTTTTTTGTTTGAAAAACCGTGTTAATATACTGGTAATCGCGTTTTGAGGCATCGGCTTAGCCAGAGGATTTTTTAGTGTGTATTTTCCTGAAAAAAAAACGGAATAACCGTCATATTCGTTAAGTGCCGTTATAATCCTGACGATTGTCACATTATGAAGCTCATTGATTGGCGATGGGCGGTAAGTTGAAGTGTCTTATTTCAGGAGAACAAAAATGTCATACGGAAAAACGGAATGTATTGCCCGACAGGTCGCAGTGATATGTATGGTTGTCATGCTGCTTGTTTCAGGATGTGCCGACAGGTACGGACGGGTACTGAAGCCAGAAACTGATCGTGTAGTGATATCGGATGCCCATTCGGAATTTTCCATTCTGGCAAACGATTCAGATCTGCCTGTCAGGTATGTAAGTGAAGGCAAAATCGGTGTTTCAAAGGTTGAAGCTGCCCTTGAAAAAGCAGATTCTGTCGAATTACAGGCTCGTGCAGAACTAAAAAAGAAACTTGCCGACATCAATGCTCGTCGCAGCGAAACCCGGGCTCAGGTAAATAAGGATATTTCCGAAGCGGAAGCTCTTCGCCAGAAGTATCACAAAGAATTTGCCAAAGCAACCGCAGACATCGAAGCCCGCGACTCTGAACTTCAAGCCCTTATCGGACGCAAGGAAACTATCATTTCGTCGCTCGTAAAGGAAGGCGAAAGCAAGAATTCAGACATCATCTCCGAAGCACGGTCTGCATACGATCTTGAAACTGCCCGTATCACGCAGCTTAAAGAGATCAACAAAATTATCGAAGTTGAAAGCAACGCAACGATGCTCGAAATGACGCAGGCTGCCAAGGCAACCCGCGAACGTGCAGACGCAACTGTAACAGAGCTCGAAGCCCAGGCCGGAGCAGTTCAGCTTGTGACAGAGGCCCGCGTTGACGAACTGAAGGAGCTGATCAAGTCTACCGGTATCCAGACGAACTCGGAAGTTAACAGAATGAATGTTTCCCGTGAGGCGATTATTCAGAATTCCGGTGCCCAGGTACAGGAGATTCGTTCAAGGGCTGATACTGTTGAGGCAAACCTGGCTAACGAAGAATATCAGTTGAAGTTAACAAAAGCTGAAACTGTCAAATCCGAAACAGATGCCAAGACCCAGGAAAAATCGGCCGGCGCACCTACTCGTTTTGATAAGGCTCTCGCCGAGATTGAACGTCTTCGTGCAAAGACCAGCCATCACCAGGCAACAGCCCAGGCCAGTTTCGATTCGATGCTTGCTGAGATAGAAGCTAAACTCGAAGACGAGCTCAATGAAGTTAAGAAGATCAGAATTACTTCTGATCGTACAGAGCAGGTTGCCCGTGCGGAATTTGTCAAATCAGAAGCTACTGCCCGTGCAGAAGCTATTCGCCGGACGGCTGTCCACGCAGAAGCTCTTGCCGAAGCACAAAAACGTCATATCATCGCCGAAGCCGAAGCTGAAGCAGCAAAGATCAAAGAGCAGGTTCTTGCGGAGATCGCGGCAAAGAAGGCTGCCGGTAAAGTTGATATCAAAAAGAACACCACTGAAATCAACCAGCAGCCTAAAGAATTGCATGAAGTACCCGCAGTTCCGCAGGTTAAGCCGGTTGCGGTAAGGATCGAACCTGACCACATCGCCAATTTCCGTATATCATTTGCCAACGTTATGAGAGATCGCTCCAAGGCAAACGCTCATGAACTGGTTGCAAACGCAACTTTTGAAGAAGCAAAAACAAACATCCTTTCTATTAAGGCTCAGGAAGATGCGATCGCCGGCGAACAGTTCGCTATCGCCGATGCTCTTGAAGCTCAGTCACGTGCTCGTTTTAACGAACTCGAGATCAAGATGGCTAAAGAGATGGACGTTACCGAATCGAAGTATCGTCAGCATGTTGCACAGGCCGAATCTTTCCGAATGGAAACAGAAGCCGAAGTTATCGACTTTCGCAGCCAGGCTAATGCTTTTGAGCAGATCGCCGAAGCTCGCGCAGATCAGCTCCTTGCCGAATCGCAGGCACTTAGCATCAGCGGTCAGAACGATATCGAAGAGCTTAAGATCAAGCTTTGGGCGGCCCAGGAACGCGGTGACGCCGGATATTTAAAACTAATGACCGAAGCTAAGAGTGTACGTGATTCCAAAGAAGCGCTTGCTCTTCAGATCGATGCTCAGATAGATTCTGCCCGGAGATACCTTTCGGCTGAACTTGCCAAGATCGGCAACGCGATTTCATCGGGCGAAAGAATCGCACAGGCTGACTACCAGGAAGCTATTACACAGGCTACTGTCGTACAGCAGAAAACAGAAGCTGAGATAGCTCGTATCCATGCTCAGTTCGCCATGGAACACGCCATTACCAAGGCTCGGATTATTCGTGACAGGGAGCTGGCCAGGAGCCAGACACTACGCGGAGAAGCTGCTTGTGATCGTCTGGTCGCAGACGCCAGGGCAACGAGCCTTAGCGAAAAGGCAGGCTTTGACGCAAAGCGTGCCGGTGCCGAAGCTGATATGAACATCATTCTTGCTCAGAACGCCGCAAAGCGTGAAAGTGCCAAGGTTAAACTCAATGCCGTCAAGGCTCGGTTCGCAGCCCGCATTCAGCAGGTTAAGGCAGAACGTGTTATTGTTGCCGCTGTTGAGCACAACGAGATGGCTAAGAGAAGGACAGATCTTGCAAGTGTACTCGACCAGGCTATGGCCGCTCGCGAAGAGTCAAACAGAAAGCTTGCAGAACTGCAGAAAAAGCAGGCAGCTCTCCAGACCGCTTCGCTAGTAAACTGGTCTGACAAGCTGGCAGACTTCAGAAAATAATGCACGCAAAGTCTCTGCATAAGAGACAAAAGCAGCATTAGAAATGTAAAAGGGTTTAACGGTGCCAAAAGCGGTGTCGTTAAACCCTTCTTTTTTGCGCAAAAACGGCCAAAGGCGGCTTTGTAAGCAAAATTAGTTAAAAATAGTATCAATTTTAAGTTGAATTGACATAGTTTTTTAATGTGATAGGGTATACTATTACAGCAATAGGGACAGATACCTGTTAATATATAAAGATTGATAGACTGTCTCTTTTTTTAAAATTTTACTTTGAGGACGGTATTGCATGATGACATCGAAGGAGCGAATTTTTGCCGCTGTCAACGGTCAGGATTATGACCGCGTTGCCGTCGCTCCCATCTTCATGGCCTGGGCGGCGCATTTCATTGGTCGCAGTTACCGGGATTATTATCTCGACGGCGATGTGCTGGTCGAGTCGCAGCTTGCTGTTGTGCGGGCGTTTGAAATCGATCAGATCAGTGCGATCAGCGACCCGTGGCGCGAGGCGAGCGCATACGGTATGGAGTTTGATTATCCTGAGCAGGGCGTCGGAAAACCCAAAGGCCTTTTGCTCAACACACCCGAAGACATCAAGAAACTAAAACCGCTGGACATCGCCGATTCTGAAAGAATGCAGCAGCGTGTCGATAGTGTAGCGGCAATGTCCGCCGAAGTCGGCGAGACACACAGCGTTCTGGGTTGGGTCGAAGGCCCGTTAGCTGAGTACTCCGATTTGCGCGGGTTGGAAGCTACAATGTTTGAGCTGATGGACAACCCCGAGATATTCCACCAAGCTGCAGAGATTATCACGCAAAACGCGATCGATTTCGCGGTTGCCCAGATCCGCGCCGGTGCCGATATGGTCGGGATCGGCGATGCGGCAGGCAGCCTGATCGGCTGCGATCTTTATGAGAGACATGTACTGCCGCTGGAAAAACGATTGATCGACGCGATACACGAAGAAGGCGCACTGGCAAAACTGCATATCTGCGGCAATATCAATTCTATCATCGCGGCGATGGCAAAGACCGAAGCCGATGTCATCGACGTCGACTGGATGGTTCCGCTGGACGAGGCGAGGGAAAAAGTTGGCGATGAGATTACTTTGTGCGGCAACTTCGATCCGTCGGGCGTGCTGCTGCAGGGTACGCCGCAGATAGTTGCAGACGCGGCAAAAGATTGCATTGAAAAGGGCGGAAAGCGTTTTATCCTGATGCCGGGATGCGAGGTTCCGCAAAATACGCCCCAAGAAAATATTCGAGCATTCTGCCCGTGTAAAAAACAGATATTTAATTAGTACCAATTGAAAGGTTTTGATATGTTGAAAAAGAAGTTGAGCAGGCGGAATTTTTTGAGTAGTGCTGCCGCGGTGGGTGCTTTTAGTATTGTTCCACGTCACGTTTTGGGTGGTAAGGATTATACCGCTCCGAGCAGCAAGGTTAATATCGCCGGAGTCGGTGTCGGCGGGCAGGGTTTCACTAACCTCAAGGCTCTCCAGAGCCAGAATATCGTTGCCCTTTGTGACGTCGATCACGGATACGCGAATAAGGCATTTAAGAAATTCCCCGGTGCCGCGAGGTACAAGGATTATCGCGTGATGCTCGAAAAGCAGAAGGATATCGACGCGGTACTTATCGCAACGCCCGACCATACACATGCCCACATTACGATCGCAAGCATGAAGGCGGGCAAGCATGTTTACTGCCAAAAGCCCATGGCGCATACGCCGGTAGAAGCCCGCGAAATGACACGCGTGGCAAAGGAAACCGGTGTTGTTACCCAGATGGGCATACAGGGCCATTCACAGGGTGGTATCCGCACGATCTGTGAGTGGATATGGGACGGGGCCATCGGCAAGGTCGAAAAAGTTGACGCATGGTGCTCGCTTGCTTACTATCCGCCCGGACCATGGTGGTGCACGACGCATTACGATATTCCCAAAGAAAAACCGCCGGTACCGGATGGCCTGGACTGGGATCTGTGGCTCGGGCCGGCCCCGGTTCGCCCCTATCATCCGACCTATCATCCGAGCAGATGGCGCGCGTGGTATGATTTTGGCTGCGGCATGATGGGCGACCGCGGAGTGCATACATTTGACCCTATAGTTACGGCTCTGAAACTCAAACTGCCTACGTCTGTCAGTGCGAGCGTTTCGAATCTCAATAACCAGACACATCCGATCAGCTCGATAGTTAATTATTATTTCGAATCCCGTGATGGGAAGTCGCCGTTTAAGGTGACCTGGTACGAAGGTATCGAGGCACCGCGTCTGGAAGAGCTTGAAGACAGAAGAAGAATGTACGATCAGGGCGGCGTGGTGTTCAAAGGCGAAAAAGCCTCGATCATGTGCGGCGTTTATGGAAACGACCCGCGGATCATTCCGGAAGTCAAGCACAAAGCTTATACGAAACCTAAAAAAACGATCCCCCGCATAGAGACAAGCCATGAAATGGAATGGATCAACGCTATCAAAGAGAATCGAAAAGCGTCTGCCGACTTCGAGTACTCCGGCCCTCTGACAGAGACAGTTCTGCTTGGAAACCTGGCAAAACGCGTGCAGTCGATAATTCGCTATGACGCCGAAAACATGAAGATAACAAACAACGACAAAGCAAACGCACT
This sequence comes from Planctomycetota bacterium, assembly GCA_019456225.1. Lineage (GTDB taxonomy): Bacteria > Planctomycetota > Phycisphaerae > Sedimentisphaerales > Anaerohalosphaeraceae > VRUI01. Next base: position 13,470 of record VRUI01000001.1, read on the forward strand.
AATGCACAAAGAGTACAGAACCGGCTGGTAAGTCGAAAAGCTTGAAAACACAAAGGGTTTAACGGTTCGAATAACGGAATCGTTGAACCCTTTTTTTGCAAAGCCCCAACTTTTTAAGAGTCGAACCAAAAAAACATAACAAGCGATTAAGACGGGACCAGAATATGCCAGAAAAACGAACCATCAGAGTGCTCAGTGCAGAAGACATCAAAAAGGCTCTTACAATGGCTCAGGCTACTGAGGCTATGAAGACGGCTTTTTTGCAGTTGTCCCTTGCGGCCGGGCAGACCGCAGGCAGCCCCGTCTCCACGGAATCAAACTGGGCGGAAGCGGAGACGTAACCCAAACCCATCGCTTATGGAAGCGCAAGGACATAGGTCCCTTCATCCCAACACCAGCAGAATACAAAGGGCGGGTCTACTTAATAGGTGACCGTGGTCAGATTGATTGCATTGATCCTTTAACAGGGAGAAATTTCTGGAGCGGCGTCTTTCCAAAAGGCAAAGGTAATTTCTACTCTTCACCTCTAATTGCAGGTAGTCATCTTTACGCCGCTCGAGAAGATGGAATAATCTTTGCCGTAAAATTAAAAGATAAATTCGAGATAATTTCAAAGATAGACATGAAAGATAGAATTATTGCATCACCGATAGCAATTTCAGATCGCCTACTGATTAGAACAAGTCACCACCTTTTCTGCATAGGAAACAAATAAGGTGGAAGGCAATTTAGCTGTTCCGTAGATGACCTGATTCGGTAAAAACGGGGGGCGATATGGGCCGAGGCCAGCGGATATTGTAGAGGTCTTAAGCTCCGCAAATTAAAAAAGGGTGACAAAACACTAACATAAAAGTGATATTGTGGCTTGACTCTGGCTTTTGGGGCTTACTCGTGTTCTTTTTTGTTTATCAGGTCGTATACATTTTCCGCGGATTTTGCGGTCAGTAGCTGCTCTTTGAACTTGTCGTCGAGCATTAGCCTGCTGATCCTTGCCAAAGCCTGGATGTGCGGGCCTGTTTTGTCGGTGGGAGAGGCGAGAAGTATTATGATCGATACGGGTTTCTGGTCGATGCTGTCAAATTCGATGGGTTCTTTGGCAATGCCGATCGCCATTACGAGTTCCTTGACGCCGCGGCATTTTCCGTGCGGGATTGCGATCCCTGAGCCAATGCCCGTGCTGCGGGTTTGTTCGCGGATGAGGACGGCTTCCAGGACTGTGTCGCGGTCTTCGATCTGGCTGGCGGCAGCTAACATGTCTACCAACTCGGTTATCGCGGAATCTTTGTCATTACTGTCCAGCGGGACCTTAACGCAGGTCGGCTGTAAAATCTGTGTTAATATCATTGATTATTTCCGAAAACGAACTCTTAATATCTGACGCTTACACCAAGCTATTGAGTGTACAGTATGGGCTTGGAAATTACAACGGTTTTTCCTGTAAATTTTCACTCTTGCCCAGGATTCTACCCTGGACAAGAGTGAAAGCAGCTTTTATGAAATTATGACAGAACCGGCTCGAGAGCTTCGGCGATCTTTTCCATGGTGCTTTTCTTTTTGCGTCTGTTGATAGTTCGCTGCGGTTTCGGGATGTCTGCTTCGTCGGCCGAGGCTATCTGGACAGCTTGTGCGGCAGTGGCAGCGTACATGTCGGCTCCGATCTCTTCCCAGAGTCCCTCTGCACGGTCAAAAATGCCGCCCGAGAGCATTATCTTCATGTCAGGACAGGCGTTGATGGTTTTTATCGAGTCGATTAGCTGGCGTGTAGCCGGCGCTTTGTCGGACTGCATTCCGTATATAAGCAGGATGTCGGGGCTGTAGGAGTGGGTAAATTCCATGAGATCGTCACGGGTGACGCCGCTGCCAACGTATCTAACTTCCCACCCGCTTGACTCGAAGAGATCGGTGATCATCTGTGCGCCAAGCTCGCCCTGCTCGGTAGCTGTGCTGTAAATAACGACCTTTTTGTCGACTTGTTCTTTACGCGGCAGCTTGTTCTGGAGCTGGTCGACGATAGAGCGGTTGATGCGTGTTGCCAGTGCTTCCTGGACCGAGGATATCAGATCCTCTTTTTCAAGTCGCTCGATCTCGACCATGATCGGCCAGATAATGTCGGTATAGACAGTGTTTGCAGGCACTCCGCATTGAAGTGCCTCTTCGATAACAGAGCGGCTTGCAACTCTATCACCGTCTAACAGTGCTCTCAGGTATCTTTCAAGTACATTTTTCTTTAACATTTCAGTTTCTCCAGCATTCAGTTTCTTTTTCTTTTTAGTTTTAGGTCTTGCCTTTACAGTTTTGGTTTTGCTCGTCTTCTGAGTTCTCATTTGCTAATACCCCCATATTAATCAAATTCACATTAAGTTTTAAAATAGCACCCCAACGTGTTAAGTTAGGTAATATAAACAACTCAAGTAAAATACCTATCGGAATAGGCGGTGAAAATTCTTTAGTTAAAATAGGTAAGCTAGCGAAAATAAGGAAGATAAGGCGATTTTGCGGTTTTTCCTTAAGTCTTTTTGAATTAAGGGTTTATGTTGGACAGCTGGGATTTGTGTCCCATAAGAACCGTTCAGGACGTTTTTAAGCAAAGCTAAAAATTTTTTTAAAACCTTAAATTTGAGGTATTTTAACCCTGCCGGGTTATAATGATTCATAAATATCAGATTTTTATGCAACATTTGTTGCCTGTTTGTGTCGAAACTATTAGTGTGGTAGTTTATTCTGCATTAACTTCAGGGCTATTGTTTTAATTGAATGGATGAATGATATGAAATTGAAGAACAGGTTTCGTTATTATGCAGTATTGCTTTCTGTTTTGATTTTTTCCGGGCATGTTAATGCAATGTTGATTGGAGGCGGGCGGTTTGACTGGCTGATAGATAAGGCCGAAGTTGTTGTGAAAGCGCAAATCGCCCCTATAGAAGAGGGTGGATTTGGGAATATTACTTTTCAAGCAAAGGTCATTTCTATTCTGAAAAGTGATGGAAAACCAATTTCTAAGAATCTTTTTCTTGGATCATCTATCTTTATTTGGCCAAATGACCTTGGTGTTCCATTTGAAAAAAAACAGGTAGTGCTTGTTTTTCTTCGTCGGATAGGGGGAGAATTGGAAGTTGTGAACAATTTTAGGGCGATTTTACCAGCAACAAAGTCGGCAATAAAACATAAGGACGACAGTGCGATCAGTCGAAAAGTATTTGACGAACTGCATGCATTTCTCCCCAAAGTCACGGATGAAGTTTCTCAGGCTTTGGTTTTAGTGCATCTTTCGCATATTGCTTTAAAAACCGATGAGAAGATATTTCTGCCTTATGTTAAATCCAAGAATAAATGGCATCGGCGTGCAGCCCTGGCTTGTTTGCTGAGGATCAGCCCTACAAATGAAAGAATCAAAGCCACAGTAGCTGATTTTGAGAGTTACCTATCAAGAACACCAGTGTCTCCTCTTACGGAAATAATTACAAGCGATGATTTTTCTAAAGCACGTGACGATCAACTATTTTGGAGTATGTATCAAGACGTTCAATGGGTTTCAAGATGTGGAGCCTGGGGATCAGAGAATAATATGAAAGCGCGAGCAATAGCGTATCTGCCGATTTACAGGATTCTCATTGATGACGCTGCTAGAGGTAATAAGAACATTTATATCGGCATTGATGCTTTGAAAAGTATTGGAACCCGTGAGGATATTCATCGCTTGTATAAACATCTGAACCATGAAAAAGCATCGCTCAGGCACGATGTGATCGAAGGTATTGGCCGTATTTTAGGAATGAATATCAAACGTCCCCATATCCAATCGTATTTAATGCCGGAGAGCAGGGCCGGGCATATACAAAAATGGGAGAAGGAAATGCAAGCCATTATAAAGAAAGCAATTGAAGAGGAACCGCAGCTTTAGAGACAAACAAAGAAACCTGGTTCCTTTTTGTAGAATAGGCAATTTGGGTTGTTTCCTACACCTTTTTTCAGATTATCCCCTCAAAATACCGATATGCTATATATATAGTATGAATCGTGCGCCGATTTTCTGGGCTTCGGTTTAATTTTTTTGATATTTTGATGTTATTACGGCCTTTATTAAGCTGTAAAGGGATTTTATGCTTCATACAACCGGTGCAAAGACAGTTGATGTTATTGCTAATGCCGGACGGTTTTCGCGGTTTGTGGGCAGGACTTGCGTTGGTTCGATGATCACCTGCCTTCAGCCGAAGACTTATTCTCTTGTCTGGACGCAGATGAACGCCATCGGTGTTCGCAGTGTGCCTGTTGTAATGGTAACCGGTGCGTTTGTTGGTATGGTTCTCGCCGTCAATGCTTATGACCAGCTTGCCGGTATGGGTCTGGAAGAGCGGCTTGGTGTGCTTATCAATATCGCTGTTGTCAAGGAACTCGGACCGGTTCTTGCCGCGATTATGCTTGCCGGCCGCGTCGGGGGTGCTCTAACTGCCGAACTTGGTACGATGAATGTTACTCAGCAGATATCGGCTGTCAGAAGCATGGGCACCGACCCGATCAAGTATCTTGTCGTTCCGCGTGTGCTCGCGTGTCTGCTGCTTACGCCGTTTCTGATCATCTATGCCGATCTGATGGGTATTCTGGGCGGATATTTCGTCAGCGTTATCCAGCTTGATATCAACAGTGCCGCGTACTGGCAGTACAGTGCCAACGGCGTTGAGTTGTGGGACCTGAGTGTTGGTGTGGTTAAGGGCTTTTTCTTCGGAGTCGTGATTGCTCTTATCAGCTGCTATAAGGGTTTTAACTGCAGGGAAGGCGCACAGGGCGTTGGCGAAGCGTGTACCGAGGCTTTCGTGGGCAGCTTTATTTCGATCCTGGCACTTAATTTCATCTTTGCACTTATCACCAAGGCGATTTATGCGACCTTCTGGACGACCCAGTCACTGCTGTAGTCTCTAACTGTCCGATTGGCCGGTTTGAAATTACGAATTACGAATTACAAATTACGAATTACGAATTACGAATTCAGGATTCGGCCTTTGGCCGAGACAATTTAATATGGGTAATGTTGTGGATAATGAAATCTCCCCAGACGATGGGGTAATCGTTGTTAAGGACCTGTTCAAGACCTTTGGTAAGCTTCGCGTGCTTAAGGGGATATCGCTGTCGGTAGAAGCGGGTAAGACTACCGTTATAATCGGGCCCAGCGGCTGCGGTAAGACAGTGCTTATGAATCATATGATCGTCCTGGACAGGCCAACCAGGGGCGAGATATATTTCAGATCGGAGCGTATCGATGAGCTTAACGAAAAAGAGCTTGCCCCGATACGGGTGCAGTATGGTTTTCTTTTTCAGGGCGGGGCGTTGTTTGACAGCCTTGACGTCTTTGAAAATATCATCTTCCCGATCCGCCAGCACCGCAAGATAACGGATTGGAAGGCTATAGACGAACTGGTCAAGACCAAGCTGGCGATGGTGGGGATGGAAGGGTTCCAGAACCATTATCCCGCGTCGCTTTCGGGCGGGCAGCAAAAAAGGGTTGCGCTGGCAAGGGCTATCGCGCTCGACCCGCATATCATTCTGTATGACGAGCCGACGACCGGCCTTGATCCGATCCGGTCGGATGTTATTAACGAACTTATTCTAAAGCTAAAACGCGAGCTTAAGGTCACCAGCGTCGTCGTAACCCACGACATGAAAAGTGCCTACAAGATCGCCGACCATATCATAATGCTCCACGAGGGCAAGATCATCGCCGAAGGCGACACCGACTACATCCGCAACCACCCGCATGACGTAGTCCAGCAGTTCATACACGGCAGAGTAAGCGAAGCCGACCTGGCAGCGCTAAGACTGGGCGGAACAAAGTTCAAAACACAATACGCACCGGAAGACTTTAAATAGATTGATGATTTATAATTATGGATTATGATTATTTGAGTTCAACAGCGTGGGCATGGCCTACCCTACTGGATCGTTTATAATTTTTTATGAGGTGTAGATTATGGCGTTATATGGTGCAATTGAGGCTGGCGGTACTAAATTTGTTTGTGCAGTTGCAGCAGGGCCCGATGATATTCGGGATACCGCTACGTTTCCTACTACTACTCCGGCTGAGACGCTGGAGGCGGTTTGCGGGTATTTTGCAGGTTACCAGCAAAAGACAGGCGACAAGATCGACTCTATCGGTGTGGCGTGTTTCGGGCCTGTCGATATGAACAAGGCCAGCGACAAATACGGCTATATTACCTGCACCCCAAAGCCCGGCTGGCAGGATACAGATGTTGTTGGTTCCCTCAATAGCAAATTTGGTGTGCCCGTCGGTTTCGATACCGACGTCAACGCCGCCGCCTATGGAGAGTATCTCTGGGGCGCAGGCAAAGGACTCGGCGTTGTGCTGTACCTGACGGTCGGAACCGGTATCGGCGGCGGGCTGTGCATAAACGGCAAACCGCTGCACGGATTGATGCACCCGGAGATGGGCCACGTCATCATGCAGCAGGACAAAACCAAAGACCCCTTCGAGTGTGCATGCCCATACCATGACAGCTGCCTGGAAGGCCTCGCCTCCGGCAAAGCAGTTGACCTGCGGTGGGGCGTTCACGCTTCAGAACTTGCCGACGACCACCCGGCATGGGAGATCGAAGCCGATTACCTCGCACAGGGGGTTATGGATTACATCCTGACCGTCTCACCCGAGAAGATCATCATCGGCGGCGGGCTGATGCACAAAGACCTGCTCTACAAAATGGTAAGAGAAAAAGTCCGGCAAAAACTAAACGGATACGTAAATGTCCCGGCAATAACAGAGGACATAGAAAACTACATAGTAAGCCCAGGCCTCGGAACAAAATCCGGAATCTGCGGAGCAATAGGGCTGGCGATCGACGTGATCAGTTAAGAGTAAAATGGGTGGCACCTTCAAGCGAAGCTTGTGGGTGTTTTCAAAGTGCGCATTAAAAAAAGGCCGGTGGTTTAATTCCGGCCTTTTTTGATATTTGTATTTGCTGCCTTAGCTGGCAACGATATGGACTTTTTTGCCCTTGAAGAGAACCTTGCCTTCTTCTTTTGCAAAAAGTGTGAAGTCTTTGCCCATGCCTACGTTAAAGCCCGGGTGCCATTTCGTTCCGCACTGGCGGATTATGATAGCGCCGGCTTTGGCGAACTGACCGCCGTATAGTTTTACGCCGCGATACTGCGGATTACTGTCTCTGCCGTTCCTTGAGGAACCTTGTCCTTTTTTATGAGCCATATTCTTAACCTCGTATTATATGTATTTAACTCTAAATCTTGTTACGAACTACATACACAATTAACGTCAAATTTACAAGTCAGACGTTAGTGCCGCTAGTAAAAGTGCGATATCGCACTTTGGGTAATTCTTATAAGCCCAATATAATACAGTCAGGGCGGGCCTGTGTCCAGCAAAAATTGATTTTTTCGGAGTTTTTTACGATTTCATCGGAAAAAACCCACATATTTCGCAAAAAACACCGTTTCCAGAGTCCTTACAGAACTTCAACCAGAGAATTCAAGACGTCCGGCGGGATAACTTTCACGGTTATAAGCTGAATTTTCCCCTCTTTGTCGATGAAAAAGCATACCGGCATCTCGGCGTTTATCCTGTAGGGGGCTACCATGCGGCGTCCTTGTCTGCCGGCGACCGGGAAGGGAAGATCCATAGACTTGACGACGGGTTTAAGGATTGCCGGGTCATCCGATGAGAACGCGATGACTGCCAGATTCTCATCTCCGACCTGTTTTTGCAGTTCTGCGAGTGTCTTAACCATTTGCTTGGAGGGTTCGTATCTGGTGGACCATTTGACGATCACGGTTTTTTTGCCCTTAACTCCCGATAAGTTCAGCGAATTGCCGTCGAGGTCTTTCATCGTTAAATTCGGGGCAGCCTTGCCGTAATATTTGGCCAGTGCCGAGTCCACCCCTGCGGTAGCGGCGGCGATCCTGGCAATTTCCGAGGGTTTGTTAGCCTCTGCGGCCTGCATTTTTCTGAGCGCTTCGGCGTTATCGACCGGCGGAGGGGTAGATTCTATGTTGGGCTTGCCCAGCGAGGTAGTTTCTTTTGGAGGAGGCGTCGGTTTTTCTTCCTCCGTCTTGTCTTTCTTACATCCGCCCAGTATTACCGCGATAATAATAACGATAACGCTATATTTCACAAATCCTTTTGTTTTCGGTGTCATCAATAGATCCTTTCAAGTATAGTAATTGAAAATGTTTTAGTTCAAATCGGCAAACCCCGCTTAAATAACAGTATCGTCCAAACGCCCCCTCTTTGTCAAATATTAATTATAGCCGATTTGAGTTTATCAGGTGTATTTTACTCAGGCACAAAAAAAACCGGGAAAATCCTTCTGGTTTTGCAAATGTTGATAATCTTTTTTGAAAATAAAAGTGTAATTCCGTGGAATCGGCGGTTATAATGCTTTTTTCGTACCGCTCGCTTCCTGCCTGTGGCAATTTCGGATTATTAAGTTTTTTTGAGGTTATATTATGGTTGTTACACGATTTGCTCCTTCCCCTACCGGTTATCTCCATGTTGGCGGGGCACGGACGGCTTTGTTTAACTGGCTCCTTGCAAAGAAGATGGGCGGCAAATTCATCCTTCGTATCGAAGATACCGACACAAAGCGAAACACCCCGACCGCTGCCCAGCAGGTTATGGACGACCTTCAGTGGCTTGGCCTCAACTGGGACGAGGGGCCCGGTATCGGCGGTGAGAATGGCCCATATCTGCAGTCCGAAAGGCGGGACATTTACGATAAATATATTCAGCAGCTTTTGGATGAGGGCAAGGCTTACTATTGTTTCGAGACTCCCGAAGAACTCGCCGCGATCCGTGACGAAGCGGCAAAGGCGAAAAAAGCACTCGTCTACCCGCGTCCGGCAACGTATCCAACTCTTGATGACGTAGAAAAAGCCAAATCCGAAGGCCGCCCGGTCGTTGTGCGTTTTGCCATGCCCGGCACCGATGTTGTAATAACCGATGTTGTCCGCGGCGAGGTTAATGTCGCAGCCGGTGAGATCGGCGATTTCATCGTCCAGAAGTCCGACGGCTTTCCGACGTACCACATGGCCGTTGTCATCGACGACGAGCTTATGGGGGTAACGCATATTATCCGCGGCCAGGAACATCTTATGAATACCCCCGGCCACCAGGCTTTGCAGGACGCACTCGGTTTCAGGCGTCCGACTTATGCCCACATGTCGGTGACGGTCAGCGAAAGCGGCGGAAAACTCTCCAAGCGGGAACGCCCCAAGGCACTCAAGAATTTTATCAAGTCCAGAAGCGAAATTAACGTTGACGAACTGGTCGGCATCGGCGGGATTACCGCAGAACAGCTCGAAAGCTTTGTCAAGGGCAAGACCATCCCGGACATGCCGATCATTGATGCAATCGCAAAACATATTGGGCTCAAACTCCCCGAGATCAACATTGTCGATTTCTTCAAAAGCGGGTATCTGCCGGAGACTATGATCAATTTCATGGGCCTGCTCGGTTGGAGTACTTCCGACGACCGTGAGATAATGCAGCTTGCCGAACAGATCGAGTGCTTTGATCTGAAAAGGCTGGCAAAATCCAACAGTCTCTTCGACCGCAAAAAGCTGCTGTCCTTTAACACAGAGCATATCAGGCTGGTCGGCGAAGAAAAGCTGCTTGCCAATTTCAAGAACTACCTTCAAGAGATCAATTCGCCGCTAAATGCTGCCGATGACGAACTGCTAAAGAGGTTCCTTACCGCCAACGCAGGCGCAAGAACGCTTGCCGATGTCGAGGTAAAGTGCAGATTTGTTTTTGTCGAAAATGACGCAATACAGTACGACGAAAAAGCAGTCAAAAAAGTGCTGATGAAGGGCAACGCACTGGAGATACTCGCAGAGATTCGCAGCCGTTTCGCCGCGATGGAAGAGATTACCGCAGAAGGCATAGAAAAGCTTTTGCGCGATCTCGCCGAGGAAAAAGAAGTCGGCCTGGGCAAAGTCGCACAGCCCCTGAGAGTAGCAATCTGCGGAAACACAATAAGCCCGCCGATCTTCGAATCGGTAGACATAATCGGAATGGAAAGCACCCTGAAAAGAATAGATAAGACGCTGGAGAAGTTTAGTGAGGCGTAAAGCTGTGTTTTTGTTGGATATTGGGTGTTCCTTGTTCGTTATTGGTTATTCAAGAAAAACATCCAGAATGCATAACGGCTGGCGAATTTGAATAGCCAACACTCAACAAGGAATAACCAATAATGAATAAAATATTCGTAATATAAAATTGGAGTTATAAATGTCATCATTACTAGTAACCGGTTCAATTGGTATCGATACTGTCCGCACACCTTTTGGTGTCAGCGAAGAATGCATTGGCGGTTCTGCGGTTTATTTCAGCATGTCGGCGAGCTATTTCAATGCAGTTCGTTTTCTTGGCGTCGTCGGCGACGATTGCCCGTTTGACCTGACCGAAACCTTCCAGGGCAAAGACGTTGATTTCGAAGGGCTGGAAGTTCGCGCCGGCAGCAAGACTTTCCGCTGGCAGGGTTCTTATGAAGGTGCGATGAACGAGGCAAAGACAGAAGGCGTCGACCTTAACGTCCTTGCCGAGGATCCTCCGATCGTTCCGGATTCGTACAAGGATTCCGAGTACGTTTTCCTTGCAAACACGGCGCCTGCATTGCAGATGCATATCTTAAAGCAGATCGACAGCCCAACCCTCGTCGCCGCCGATACGATGAACCTGTGGATTGATACCGCAAAAGACGATCTGCTCCAATTGCTCGAACGCATCGACATGCTCGTCTTGAACGACGGCGAGGCCCAGCTGCTCACCGGTCAGCGAAATATTATACTTGCTGCCAAAGACATCCTTGCTTTGGGCCCGCGGATCGTGGTCATCAAACGCGGCGAGTTCGGCTCGATGATGTACGACGCCAACGGCGATTGCTTCATACTGCCGGCATTCCCGACAGATAAGGTGATCGACCCCACCGGTGCAGGCGACTCGTTCGCCGGCGCAATGATGGGTTCGCTTGCCAAAGCAGGCCGCGTAGATTTCGTAACCCTCCGCGAGGCGATAGTATACGGAACGGTCGCGGCATCATACACAATAGGCGACTTCTCGATACACGGAATTAATTCAACAAAATTAGAAGCAATAGACGACCGAAGAGAAACACTAAAAAAAGTAACACAATTTTAAACGTACCGCTGGCATCCTGCCGGCTTTATTTTGCCTTACGATGAAAAATGGCCAAACAGAAGCCCTAAGCGCCAGCGCCGGGCTGATTGACGATTATAAAATTCTATAAAAAAACGCAATACAGCATGTCGCTTGCGTTCCACGCTGCTGCTGTTTTTTTTAAAAATAATCCGTGAAAATCCGCGTAATCCGTGGTTTAATTATCCCTGAAAGTTTTTTGGGCACCCACGAGGGGTGCCACTACAGAGGATTAAATGCGAACATTCATCGCTATCGACATAGGCGAGACTGTTGCTGCTAATATTGGTGGTTTGCAGGATGAGCTTCGCGGATTTTTTGGCCAAGGGCGGCGGGGGGTTAAGTGGGTTGATCCTGGGCTTATTCATCTTACGCTGAAATTTCTTGGTGAGGTTGACGATGATCAGATCGTCGAGGTTTGTAAGGTTGTCGAAGATGTTACCACCGGGTTCGGTGAATTTTGTGTGGAAGTCGAAAAAGTCGGTTCTTTCGGCCGCCCGCCGCGGGTTATCTGGATCGGGACGCAGGAAAGCGAGGCTTTGTGTCGGCTTTGGGCCGGTCTCGACGCCCGGCTAGCCGAAATCGGCTTTGCGCCCGATGAAAAGATGTTTGTTCCGCATCTGACCCTGTGCAGGGTCAAGGATTTTGCCGCAGGCAGGCGGTTTGGACGCATTATCGGCGGTTTCGATGACTTTTCGGCGGGAAAAATTGACGTTAAATCCGTCTGCGTCTACAAAAGCGAATTGACAAAGACCGGCCCGGAGTATACTCTATTATCCTATTACAATTTAGATTGAGCGTTTAATGTCCATAAAGGTAAAATGCCTGAGTTTGACTCAATATTCGCCTGTCTAGTCCAGGCTGTGCCTGGTTGAGCAGAAATGATCTTTCCTGAAGATAATTTCGCAAAAATAATTATAAAGTTAAGTAAATTCCGCTTTACAACCGAAGGTATTTAACATATTATTACTTTTGTTCGGTTTTTGTTCGGCTCTGTTGAGCCAGCCGAATATTGTAATTTGTGTATTGTAAATGTAACGGAATACTTAATTTTAACCGGAGATAAAATGGCTAAGAAAGCAGTTAAGAAGAAAACAGGTAAAAGCGCAGCTAAGGACAAACTAGCGGTTAAGGCAGAAATCGATGCTGCCGGCGGTGACGCGGCTTTGCAGCGTGCGATCGCTCAGATCGAAAAACAATACGGTGTCGGCTCGATCATGAAGATGGACGAGTCCAACATTTCCAAAGTCGAGGGCATCAGTGCGGGCGCCATCTCTCTGGATATCGCTCTCGGCGGCAAGGGTTACCCGCGCGGCCGTGTGTGTGAAGTCTTCGGACCGGAATCTTCCGGTAAGACCACGCTTGCTCTTCACGCGATCGCCGAAGCCCAGAAACTCGGTGGGGTCGCAGCTTTCGTTGACGCAGAACACGCCCTCGACATTACCTGGGCCAAACGCATTGGCGTCGATGTCAGCAGTTTGCTCGTCAGCCAGCCCGATACCGGCGAACAGGCACTCGACATCGTAGAGATGCTAGTCAAAAGTAACGCCGTCGACATTATCGTCGTCGACTCGGTCGCCGCCCTCGTACCAGCCGCCGAACTCCAGGGCGAAATGGGACAAAGTCACGTCGGTCTCCAGGCCCGTCTTATGAGCCAGGCACTGCGTAAGCTTACAGGCGTAATCAGCAAGAGCAAAACCTGCATCATTTTCATCAACCAGATCAGAATGAAGATTGGCGTCATGTTTGGCAATCCGGAAACAACCCCGGGCGGCAACGCTCTTAAGTTTTACTGTTCGGTACGTGTCGATGTCCGCCGGATCGCGACGATCAAAGACGCCACCGGCAAAGCGACCGCCAACCGCGTCCGCGCAAGGATCGTAAAGAACAAAGTCGCCGCTCCCTTCCAGATCGCAGAGTTCGACCTGTCGTTTGAAAGCGGCATCAGCAGATCAGGCGACCTGCTCGACATGGGCGTAGAATGCGAAATCATCCAGAAGTCCGGCGCATGGCTGAACTACGGCGATATGCGTCTGGGCCAGGGCAGAGAAAAAGCAAAAGTCTTCCTCGAAGAAAACAAGGACCTGACAGAAGAGATCAAACACAAAGTATACGAAGCAAAAGGAATTGAAGCATAACCCGTAATGTCGGCATCTTGCCGACATTGTTTCGTGCTGTTGGCTTCCAGCCGACAGCAAAAGCCCGAAACGCAAGGGCGTGTTGCCAAATTAAATTTAACTTAAAAATGTTGTCATCCCGCCCTTGACCCGGGATCTAGAGTGTATTAGTTTCCGCCGAAGGCGGTTTCCTTATTTTAATTTTTATTAATAATCCGTGTAAATCCGTGAAATCCGTGGTTAAATAAAGCGGTACTAGCGACATTAAATTTCAGAAAATTCAGGTGGATAGAAGATTGCTTACATCACAGGAAATTCGTAGTGCGTTTATAAATTTTTTCAAGGATCGCGGTCACAAGTTTGTCCCAAGTTCATCGGTTGCCCCCATCGGCGACCCTACGCTTATGTTTACAAACGCCGGCATGAACCAGTTCAAGGATATTTTTCTGGGTCTGAGCAAATCCGAATGCAAGAGCGCAGTCAACACCCAAAAGTGTATCCGCGTAAGCGGCAAGCATAACGATCTGGAAGAAGTCGGTATCGACACATACCACCACACATTTTTTGAGATGCTCGGCAACTGGTCATTCGACGATTACTTCAAAGAAGACACCATCAAATGGGCATGGGAATTATTGACCGATGTTTATAAGATCGACGAAAGCAAGCTATGGGCGACAGTCTTTGCCGGCGACGAAGAGGATGGATCCGAATACGACAAAGAAGCTGCTCAGCTTTGGGCAAAAGTAACATCCATCAACCCCGACCGAATCCTCGCCTGCGGTAAAAAGGACAACTTCTGGGAAATGGGAGCATCGGGGCCCTGCGGACCGTGCAGCGAAATCCATATCGACCTCGGCGAAGGCAGATGCGACATGCAGCACATCGAAGACCACGTCTGCGAAGTAAACGCGGGCTGCTCGCGCTATATCGAACTGTGGAACCTGGTATTCATCCAGTACAACCGCCAGGAAGACGGTTCGCTTGTCAAACTCCCGGCACGTTATATCGACACCGGCGCCGGCCTCGAAAGAATCGCAGCCGTCCTCCAGAACAAAAAAAGCAACTACGACACCGACCTGTTCATGCCGATAATCAATGCGATAGCGGAGATTACAACCGCTCCCTATACATCGCAACTTAACTTTGGTATAGACAATGCATTCCGTGTTATTGCAGACCATGCGCGAGCATTAACTTTTGCAATTACTGATGGCGTTACTCCTTCAAATGAAGGGCGTGGATATGTTTTGCGTCGCTTATTAAGACGTGCTGCTCGCTTTGGTCGCCAGCTTGATATCAATGGTCCGTTTATGTACAGCCTCGTAGATGTTGTTGTCGACAACATGGGTACTGCCTATCCTGAGTTGAATGGACGTGCCGAATTCGTTAAAACTGTTATTAAATCCGAAGAAGAAAGCTTTGGCAAAACACTTGACCGCGGCCTGGACATCTTCGAAAAAGCCGCCGAAACCGCAAGAAAAACAAGTGCAAGACTAATCAGCGGTCAGGACGCCTTCCAGATGTACGACACCTACGGATTCCCGCTGGACCTTACAGAGCTTATGGCCCGCGAGAGGGATCTTTCCGTCGACACCGCCACATTCGAGCAGTTCATGGACGAACAAAGACAACGCGCTCGTGATGCCCAAAAATCATCTTTACCAAAATTTACTTTCGGCAATGCAGAACTGCCACCAACTAATGATACATTAAAATACAAAACAGTTCGTTGTGATGCTAAAGTTATCGGCCTGATGGATTTTGATGGTTATCACGAGAAAGGTTCTTTTGGCCGTGACGATTCTGTCAGGTTAAATGTTGATTATAACTATGTAGAAAAAGATGACCATATTAGTCTTGTGCTTGATGAGACGTGCTTTTATGTCAAAGCTGGCGGGCAGGTTGGAGATATTGGCAAAATAGAATCAGATGATTTTTCTTTTAAGGTTACAGAAACGGAAAAGCTTGGCGATTGTATAGCTCACTGGGGTAAACTCGTTTCAGGCACAATTACCGTTGATGCTAAAGTAACCGCTATGGTTGACAAAAAATTCAGAGACGCCGTAACGAAAAACCACACGGCGACGCATATTTTGCAATGGGCACTCCAGCAGACACTCGGCGACGGCGTCCACCAGCAGGGCAGCCTCGTAAACCCCGACTACCTAAGATTTGACTTTACGTTTCCAAAGGCACTAACCCACGAGCAGCTAAGCAGTGTAGAACTTCTTGTCCGCACAAAGATCGCAGAAGCTTTGCCGGTTTCTTTCCACTCGATGGCCATAGACGATGCAAAGTCGCTCGGAGCGATGGCCCTGTTCGGCGAAAAATACGGCGATACGGTTCGCGTCGTCGCGATAGGCACAAAAGATGAAAATGGGATAAGACAGTCGATTAGCAAGGAATTCTGCGGTGGAATACACGTAGACAACACAGCCGCTATCGGCGGGTTTAAGATCGTAAAGGAAGAAAGCATCTCGGCAGGCGTAAGAAGAATAACCGCTCTTACCGGCCGTCCGCTGCTCGATTATCTCGTAACCCGCAGCGACATCGTCGACGAACTTACGCAAACGCTAAAGGCCCCATCCGACCAGATCGCGGCCCGCGTAGGCAAACTCCTCGACGACAACAAACGACTTGCAAAAGAATTAAAGAACGCGGCAAAGGCAGGCGGTACCGACGTGATGGCGGCGGCAAGGAAACTTCTCGAATCCGCTGAAAAAGTCGGCGACGCTTCGGTAATAACCGGTGTGCTCAAAGGTGCAAAAGTCGACGATCTCCGCGGCGCAATTGATATGCTAAAGAAAACCGCAAAGAGTGCTGCGATAGTCCTCGGCGCCTCAGAAGGTGACAGCAAAGTCATCCTGATAGCCGGCGTAACCGACGACCTGATAAAACGCGGAGTTAAAGCAGGCGACATAATAAAAGAGATCGCCCCAATAGTAGGCGGCGGAGGCGGCGGACGCCCGCAGATGGCACAAGCTGGCGGAAAGAACCCGGCAAAGCTAGACGAAGCCATGACAAAAGCAAAACAGTTAATAAAAGAAAAATTAGGATGATCAAACGGGGGCAATAAATTGATCCGTTTTTTATGTGATGATTGCGGCCGCCGGGTCAGGTCCTTGCATATTTACCATTCATAAAACCGGTAATAACAGGCGTTGTAGTATATTTCTCGTTCATAGCCGCCCACCTGCTCGGCCGATTCTACTGGCTCAATTCACATAAACTGGATTGGTAGAACGTGATGAATCTAAATCTCGCCGTTTACAAGTTCCTTTATCAAATCTTTTGTGCTCTTGATATTGTCGCACTTAGTAATTCGTTTTAGAATCGCGGTCTGTCGCTCTGTAAAACAGATCGTCTTTGCGATTTGCCCGTTACCGACAAGTACGTCTGAAATCAATTTCATTAGTTGATCAATACCCGCACCTGTCATGGCACTGATGTTAATACTTCCCTGTTCCCCCGGCATCTCGCCAAGATCCGACTTATTGAAAATCGTAATAACCTTCTTGCCGGATTTTGTGATGATATCGAAATCGAATTCGTCAGCCGATTGCGTCGAATCCAGAACCAGCAGAACAATATCGCACTCGTTTAAAAGCTGCCTGCTCCGCCTTTGCGATTCTCCGTCGATTGCGCTTTCGCCGATAATAGAAGCGTCAAGCCCGGCGGTATCGAATAGCTCGATGACAAGATCGCCTGCCCTGCAGGTACCCGAAACCCAGTCACGCGTCGTCCCTGCAATATCTGTGACGATAGCCTTCTCTCTGCCGCAAAGGAAATTCAGCAGGGTACTCTTGCCGCTGTTGGGAGGGCCTGCGATAACGGCCCTGCACACGCCGATAAGATATTTCGCAGGTTCGCTCGCAGATAGAATATCCTTACATTTATCCTTAATGTCATCGATGGTCAGCGAATCGATTCTTTTAAGCCAGTCACAGGCAACAGCCGAAAGGTCATTTGCGGCAATAGCTTTGACCCCCGCCATAGATACCGCTTTAAGCTTTTCAATTTCCGCTTCAATCTCAATGGAGTTGGTCCGGCCTTTTGCGATGAGTTTTTCGGCGATGAGTTTTTCCGCGTCAACCAGTTTGGCTCCTGCTTTGCTAAGTGCCCCCATAACCATCTCAACGATCAAAGGGTTCCCATGACAGCTGATCTCTATGGCATTTTCTTCGGTGGACGCGGCAACAACATGATCGATGATCTCACCGTCGTCTGTGACATAGCCGGTGTATATAACCGACTCCTTGAACGCACAGGGTTTGCCTGTATCGCTCTGAAAAATGGACCGGACAACATCAACAGCCCCGCTGCCAAACACCTCAACAACAGCAATAGCCGCCGCCCCCTTAGCAGTAGATACACAAGCCATAGTCATAAAAACCAATCCCTGTCAAAATTCAAAACGAACTTAGCGTTTTTCGCTGCCCGCTGCCCGTCGCCCGCTTCACGCTTTACGCTTTGTCATCTCTATTGCTCATTTCGCCAAGTTCGGCTTGTACGCTAAGGTGTTTCTTATACGCCAGCACGATCCCTTTTATCACCAGGTTCGGCACCCACGAATCGACAAATTCGCAATCGGGTTTTATGGTCTCGGCGCATCCGCCGGTCACTATCGTCTGGGGCCACTTGTCAAGCTGTTCGGCATAATTTTCGCATACCGTCTTCAAAAGCCCCACCGCCGAGTAATACAGCCCGGCGTTTATAGCGTCATGCGTATTTCCGCCGACAGGGTCTCTGGGTCGGGCAACCTCAACCTCCGGCAGTTGAGCGGTATTTACGCCAAGCGCTTCTGCTGAGATACCAAAACCCGGCGCGATCACCCCGCCCAGGAAGACTCCCTGTTCGTCGATCAGATCGATAGTTACCGCCGACCCGAAGTCGGCAACTACGACCGCATCTTCAACGACTGCAAAAGCCGCCGCCGCCGCGACGATACGGTCCGTACCAACCTCGTACTTGTTGTCAACAGCCATCTCAATAGGCAGATCGATATCGACGCCGATAACTTTTATCTTTTCGTCAAGTTCGTCTGCGCAGATGTCCTTAACCATATCGCACCAATCCGGCTTAACCGAACTGACAACGATAACTCCCTCGCGTTTATGCACCGTGTCGCTTTTAACGAACGGAAACTGCCCCCACGCGTCGATCAGCATATTGCTAAGCCTGTCGCGGTCGCCGCCGCTGACCGACTCGATAAACTTCTCAATGTTATCGACAAACAGCCCGACACTAATAGTACTATTGCCAATATCAACAGCAATTATATTCATGTCAATACTTCCATAATTCGTAATTAAAGTTTGAGACTAATGTTTCAATGCTTCAACTGGGATGATCTGCTTAGAATTTATCTCAGAACGCCAATAAACTTCAAGCCCCTGTCCGCCGGCGCCCTGGAAGTACTGGATCTCTACCGGATGCAGCCCCGCTTCGAGAACGACCATGCCTGCTTTTTCGACCATACCGTGCGTCCCATCGTTGCTAATGATCTCTTTACCGTGAACAAACATTTTAGTTCCGTCATCGGATTTGATCGAAAATTCATAGCCGCCCGTTTTCGGAGCTTTAACGAATCCGGTAAACCGCAAAGCGTAATCGTCCTTGTCATCGACAACGCTAATGCTCAATGATTTTGCAATGCCCGACTTGACCGGTTTGATCTTTGAAAAGTCCGGCAATTCCCTGAATTTGCCCTGGTAGTATTCAAATTTCAATCCAGCATTATTGGTGGCCTGGCTGACCGATTTAAGAGGTGTCCCAGGTTTAAATGTTTTCTGCAAAATCGAACTGACCTTACCCCCGCGCCAATAGCATCGAGCCTTTACAGTTGTTTCTTTGGTTATAGTGAACGGCCCGGTATAAAGTTTCGAGGATTTCTTCGGATCCGAACCATCGGCGGTATACCTGATCTTCGCGTTTTTATCGCCAGCCAGTTTAACGGCAACTTTTTCAAAAAATACCGAAAACTTATTATCGAAAACCGGCGGCAGGATCCCTTTGTTTACTAAAGCAAATTTCTTCGGATCAAGCTTAAAAAACTTACGGTCGTACGTCATTATCCCGTTAACTTCTCCCTCGACATCGGAAGTCTGCGTATAAACCGCCGCCGAAAGTCCCTTGTCTTTGAGAAGGTAAAGTTTCTGGATCAGGTCGATGTATCTATCTTGAAAAGCTTTTATGTCCTTAAAGTTTCGATAGCCCCAGTTCCTCCCACTCGCATCCCACAGGTGTCCTTCAACAGGTAGACCCAACCCGCCGAACTCTCCAAGAACCGCCGCGCGATTTTCTTCCAGATCAGGCATCGCAGGTCCGGGATAACTGTGAATATCATGAACATCGCCAACACCTTTATCCGTCCAACCGGAAGCGCTATTGACCAGCCGCGATGGATCGTAATTCTTCGTCCACACCGCAACCTTTTCAGTCTCACGCTGACCCCACCCCTCATTAAACGGAACCCACATCACTATCGATGGATGGTTATACAATGCATCTATAACCCCTTTCCACTCAACATCCCACTGATCGTAAAATGTCCTAAGCTGCTCTTCAGTATACTTAGATTGGTTGTACAACGCACTCGGCATGTCCTGCCAAACCAAAACACCAAGCTTATCGCACCAGTAATAAAAACGCTGTGGCTCGCTCTTGACATGCTTGCGAAGCATATTAAATCCCAAAGCCTTTGTCATCTCCACGTCATACCTAAGTGCCTCATCTGTCGCCGGAGTATACAAACCATCCGGCCACCAACCCTGATCAAGCGGTCCAAACTGAAACAGCGGTTTGTTATTGAGCAGCAGACGGTTTATCCCATTTTCGTCTTTACCGATAGAACTCTTACGCATCCCGAAATAGCTCGTAACCTCATCAACCTTGCGGCCGAGGTGACTTAAAACCACTTTCAGATCGTAAAGGAAAGGATCGTCAGGCGACCAGAGCCTGGGTTCTGGTATTTCCAGCACTGCCTTTGAGCTCCCATAAAAAGTTTTAGTGGAAATTACCGAACCGTTTTTCATAACGGACATGGTAACTTCGGCACCTTTGATAAGGCTTCCGGCTAATTGAGTCTCTGTTGTTACAGTTTTATTGTCTATGTCAGGCGTGATCTTGACGTTTTTAATATAAGTCGAATGAACTGTTTCAAGCCAGACGGTCTGCCATATACCGGTAACAGAGGTATAAAAGATACTGCCCGGGTTAATGACTTGCTTACCGCGAGGCTGAGGACTGTTATTAGCGTTAGTAGGATCCCAAACGCGAATGACGATCTCCTGCTTGCCCGGGTATTTAAGAGCATCGCTGATGTCATAACTAAACGGGTCGTGACCGCCTTTATGTGTTCCGGTCTCTGTACCGTTGACCCAGACAGTACTTTCCCAGTCGATTGCCCCAAAATGCAGAAGCTTTCGTTTATGGTCGTCTTTACCGTAAGTAAATGTCGTCCTGTACCACAAGCTGTTATCGATACCCACCTTTTTACCAACGCCCGAAAGCGCCGACTCGATCGCGAAAGGCACAAGAATTTTACCGTCCCATTCCGAAGGTTTCTTGGAGTCTTTCGGCACAATTGCATAATCCCACAAACCATTGAGATTAACCCACCCCTTACGAACCATCATCGGCCGGGGGTACTCGTTCCAGGGCTTGTCCGGGTTTACATCACCGGCCCATTTGGTGGTGATCCTACCCTCCACAGCTTTCCATTCGGAATGAACTCCACAACCACAAATACAAATACAAGTGATAACAATCAATATCAAATTTCGCATACTGTCTCCTTAGTAAAATGTCTGTGTAAAAAAAGCTCCGCCAAAGGCGGGTACAAAAATTCATAATTAGGTAACCGTTCACATCAGGTGAACCACGAATAGACACGAATATAGGGTGCGTTGTACATTTGTGTCCATTTATTTTAGCTTAGTCCATCGCTTTTCTTTTTAACCCTAATTTTTTTTTCTTCATGACCGTCAAGTTCTTCATGGTTAAACTGCTTTTAGCTTTTGCTTTTTAATCCGCGTAATCGGCGTAATCCGCGGATTAATTCTTTTCCGCAAGCTAATCGCTATCGCTATCTTTGCTTCTAACTATTTTCCAGAGCTTCTCGTTAAGCTCATCGAGTCCCTGTCCCGTAACCGCCGAGATCACCGCTACATCGTCTACGCCAAGCCGTTCGATAGCGTCCTTGATGAAATCGCCGTCCGGATCGATGTCGGCTTTGTTGATGACTACGAGTTCTTTTTTGTCGGCGAGTACTTTGCTGTACTTTTCCAGCTCGCCGCGGATCTTGTGATAGTTCTCTACCGGGTCCGAGTTATCCGGCGGGGCGATGTCGAGCATATGCACGATGGTCCTTGTCCGTTCGATATGGCGAAGGAAATCGTGTCCGAGCCCCGCACCGTCGTGTGCCCCTTCGATAAGTCCGGGTATGTCGGCCATCACGAACCTGCGAAAGTCGCCAAGCTCGATAATTCCAAGCACCGGCTCTAACGTCGTAAACGGGTAGTTAGCGATCTTCGGTCTAGCCGCCGAGCACCTGGAGATCAACGTGCTTTTGCCCGCGTTTGGCATTCCCACAAGCCCGACGTCTGCGATCAGTTTCAACTCCATCCGGATATTACGTTCCGCTCCGATTTTCCCATCGGTGGCAAAACGCGGGGTCTGGCGAACCGACGAGGCGAACGTTTTATTTCCGCGCCCGCCTTTACCGCCTATGCAGAATCGAACCTTCATGCCAGCTTTGTCCATATCTTTCAGCATCAGATCGTCAAGGTCGGTATCGTAAACTATCGTCCCGACAGGAACTCTGACTATAAGATCGTCACCGCTTTGGCCCGTGCAATTGCTGCCTTCGCCAGGCAAGCCGTTTTTCGCTTTCCAGTGGTGTTTGTTGGCGAATTCCAGAAGGGTATCGACGTCATCAAACGTTTCGATGTATATATCACCGCCTTTGCCGCCGCTGCCGCCATCGGGTCCGCCATTGGCGATATATATCTCACGCCGAAAACTAACGCAACCATGTCCGCCGTCACCGGCCTTAATCCAAATTTTCGCTTCATCTATAAACATCAATAAACACCATTCTAAATTAAAAAAAACTCGTTTTTGGCTTGCTGCTTGTCGCACCGACCTGTCCCGCCATAGCTTTAGCGACGGCGGAAGCCTTGGCGAAGGTGGATGCCCACGCCATACCTGAAATATCCACCCAAGACCTCTAAGTCTGCAAGGGACAACGAATTATACAGATTTCAGCGAAAATAGCCAGAAATAAATATATGCTTATAAAAGGAGGGTGCATCAAAATTAAGCGGCACATACATTACGGATACGGTAAGCCTCGAATTGCGTAATGGACTTAAAAGCGCGTCAGCGCGAGCTCCCCGATAGAATTAAAGCGACTGTTATCAAAATCAAGCATATAATTCAGATTTCCAATATTCTTTTTTAGCTACCATGACGTTTAAAATCGTCAACATTTTCCGCATGCACGCTGTTACAGCGGTCATTTTAGTTTTGCCGGCTTTGAGTAGTCGCTGGTAAAACTCTCTGATTGCAGGGTTATGCTGTATTGCCACCAAAGTTGGCATATACAGTTTTGCACGAACAGATCCCCGGCCACCGCCGGTCATGCGTTTACCTTTAAATGTACCGCTGTCTCTGGCTATTGGAGCCAGCCCAGCCAGTGAAGCAATTTGTCTACGAGTTAGCGATCCCAACTCAGGCAGTTCTGTCACCAGCATTGAGGATGTAATTTCACCAATGCCAGGCATACTTTCGGCGATCTTAGCTTTAGTATTCATCTCTGGATCATTGCTTATGCAGCCTTTGATTTCCTCGTCAATACTTTCAATTTGTTTTTCAAGCAGTTTAATTATAGCTTTTAAACTTCTGTCTACAAACTTAGCAACATCATGGCCCTGGCGATTCAGTTCGGCGGTTCGCATTCTGATCAGTTGCCCACGGCGAGCAACCAGAGATTTGATCTTACGAGTGCTTTCAGTAATCATTGCCGAAGTTGGCGGTTTCAATACACTGGCAAAAAAGGATATGGCCTTAGCGTCAATATTGTCTGTTTTAGCCAGTATTCCGGCAGCTTTGGCAAAATTTCTGATCCTGGCTGGGTTAACAACTGAAACCACCAGCCCAGCTTGCTGAAGGCCCATTGCCAAATTCATTTCATAACCGCCGGTAGCTTCAATTACGACCAATACCGGAGCGAGTTTAACAAGTGCTTTAGAACATTTCTTGATACCCTTGACATCATTATTGAAATGTTCAACCTTGTTATTGCCGTTGACATTGAGATCAAAAGTAAACTTTGATACATCTATTCCTGCAAATTTTTCACTCATAATTTTCCCATCCTTGCAAATGCGGGTTCATTAGCATATAATGTCCCTTGCGACTGTTCGGGTTAATATTATAATAGCAGCAGTGTCTCATGCTTTAATACGGGATTTACTCCCAAGGTCCAACCGAGTTCACTGCCGCCGGTAGCCTCTACGCAAGGCTAACAAAGCTAAGATTTATAGCTTAATTCCTTAAAGAGTTAAGCATTCTAATATTATCGAATAGTCGCTTATTTTTGCTTAATTTTTCAATTTTTTCGACAAAATTTGAGTGGCTTTCAGCCACAGTTTTGGTTTTGGCTTGCCCTGTCATACTCCGACGAGATCTGGAAGTCCCATTCTCGTCTGCCATGCCAAACCAAACCCAAAACTACATTATATGATTATACAAAGATCCGACGAACGAATGGCGGTTGCTTAAGGGTTTGTTTCACTGAAGATTCCTTGATTTCGCCCAGAAAATGAGGTTTCGTGGTACTGGATGTTATTGGATTTTTGCTAATGCAACCGCCATTAGTCCGGCGGACCTTTAATTCTTTCCAAATTTTAATTCCAAAAAACTTCTTGACAAACAGACCTATTTATGTTATAATTGTTTTTATAGTAATGAGAATTTAGAGCTAAGGGGCTTACGCAGGTTCGATTCCTGTTTTTCCTTAGCTGTTGGGTATGTCTACTAATTTTAATCATTAACGGATCTTTTCCGTCCCTGATAATTCCTGGAGGTATGCTCATGAAGAACATATTTATTGTTGTACCAATAGTTTTAAATTTCGTAGTTGATGTTTTCAAAAATGTTATAGCCAACAAGATAGGTGAGTGGTTCACCAGCCCTCTAGCTCTAAATTCATTTTCTTTACTAAACTCTCCATCTACACAATAGGCATCCGGTTTATAATACCCGAAGGGTCTTAAGTTACCCAAAACAAAGAACCCAAAAAGACACCCACAACCAAAAATGCGGCAAAGGTAAGTTTGGGGAAAGTTTCGTTCAATTACTCTGCTATCTTTGATTTCAGATAATTCACGAAAGCTGAACAGGAAACCAAGAAGTAGATGGCATCCGCCTGAGTTAGTGTTGATTCTTCGAGCATGGCGTGCCTTATTCCATCACCATCGCTGGTATAACCGTATAATTTAAGAAAGCCATCCTTCAAAGCTGGATGTAATTCATGACTCTTACCAAGTTTTTTCAGTGCCGCCCCAAGCGTTGCGGATTTGGACTCGGTGATCTTCCAGCTAACGCTCTCGACTGCAGAAATGGACTCCTTGATCGAATTCCTATAGTCAGGATTCGTTTTATCACTCAGGAGATCCAGGGCGGACTTCATATGTGCACTGGCTCCGGGAAATGTGTTATCTCCAATGGCTTCTTGAATTGCCTCTACTTCCTCGGTTGACGTAATCGGGGCGACCTTGCCATCAATAATACGGTATCCGGCTAACTCACGTTCGAGCATACTATTTAGAAATGCTGTCAGTTCCTCAAGATCATAATAGTCAACACAGAACTCCACGAAGTTGTAAACTTCATACCAAATGCAGTCGAAAAAATACGCCCTGATCTCTTCTAGAATTCTGGAATTGTAACCAGAACGCTTATCGATCGGTCGCTTAAAATAGTTGGTCCAAAGCGATTTACTGAACGCTTGTATTCTTGCTTCACAACGATTATGTTGAGAGCCATAATTGCTGAGAAAACTATTCAGACCAAATTTTTCAGCATAAAGCACGTTCCATATACCATTGCGTAGAGTATCATTCATGCCATCCACTTGGATGACGTCTGAAACTGGCCTGAATCCCATTCGTTCGCTAAAGTTCATCTCCATGCCCTTTGTATCTAAACAAAACTCTTTTACCTTATCATTATATCCGAAAGGTGTGAGGTTGCAACAGGTTTATCTGCATCAGGACAGCGATTATGCACTGTGCATTGCTTAGACAACAAGAGTGTCAGCGGGTTATGTGCCGTACTGCATTCTAAAAGGGCTTTAGGCAAATCCTAAGCACTAATTATTCATCGTCAAGGCGCCAAGGTAATGAAGAAGAAGACTCCTTCGTGCCGGCTTTGTTACAGGTAAATCACTGTCCAAGCAGATCAGGAGCCATCGCAATGACTTTGGCCCTTGCCTGATCCTGACTGTCTCCCATTTCAACCAATAATCCGGAATAGTTATTAGCCGCTGCCATCAAATTCGGATGCGGATGTCCTGTTCGCCGGGTAAAATCAATAAATATCTCAATCATCCGTTTCATCAGCGGCTTGGCCTCGGTTAGACGATTGGTCGCTTTATACAACGACGCAAGGCCGTTTAATGATGTTGCGACCCACGGATGATTTATACCAAAGGACTTTTCATATACACGAATTACTTCATTAAAAAGCGGTTCTGCTTCTTCAAACCGCTTTGTAGCTATCAATAAGTTCGCCAGATCATTGAGAGAAGTGGCATAATCGGGATGATTCGTTCCCAAGGACTTTTCCCTTATGGATAATGCTCTTTGATACAGCGGCTCGGCTTCCTTTAGACGATTGGTCGCCTGATACAACCGCGCCAGGT
Organism: Planctomycetota bacterium; assembly: GCA_019456225.1. Classification (GTDB taxonomy): domain Bacteria; phylum Planctomycetota; class Phycisphaerae; order Sedimentisphaerales; family Anaerohalosphaeraceae; genus VRUI01. The sequence continues at coordinate 39,694 of VRUI01000001.1, forward strand.
TGTTTAATGCTGTGGCAACATTGGGATGATCTTTACTCAAAGATTTTTCTAATATCTCAACCACACGCTTATACAGCGGCTCGGCCTCCTTTAGACGATTGGTCGCCTGATACAACGCCGCCAAGTTGTTTAAATCTCTGGCCACGTCCGGATGGTCCCTGCCCAGACTGGCTTCATCGATAGTCAGCGTCCGTTTCATCAGCGACTCGGCCTCCTTTAGACGATTGGTCGCCTGATACAACATCGCCAGATTGTTTAATTTGATGGCCACATCCGGATGGTCCCTGCCCAGACTGGCTTCATCGATAGCCAGCGCCCGTTTCATCAGCGGCTCGGCCTCCTTTAGACGATTGGTATCCTGATACAACTGCGCCAGGTTGTTTAATGCTGCGGCATAATTGGGTAACGGTTCACCGCCAGGATTTTCTAATATCTCAACCACCCGTTTCATCAGCGGCTCGGCCTCCTTTAGACGATTGGTCGCCTGATACAACAGCGCCAGGTTGTTTAACCTAGTGGCTAAGTCCGGATGGTTTGGTCCTAGACTAGCTTCTCCAATCTTAATCGCCCGTTCCATCAGCGGCTCGGCCTCCCTTAGACGATTGGTCGCCTTATACAACTGCGCCAGGTTGTTTAAATATGTGCCCACGTTCGGATGGTCCCTGCCCAGACTAGCTTCATCGATAGCCAGCGCCCGTTCCATCAGCGGCTCGGCTTTTTGATACTGTGCGTTGTTGAGGTAAACTTGTGCTATTTCGTTCATGATCAGCGTATCATCGCCGGCCAGGGCTGTTAGTTTATCGCAGTACTGCAATGCCTCCTGATACTTACCGGCATAATAGGCATTTTGCATGCGTGCCATGTATATCTTTATCTGGGCTCTATCCTTTTTCTCCTGAACGGCATCTAAGAACTGCTGTGTCTCGTCCAGGAATTCATCGGCTTGTTCATTGTCACCCTCGGCGATGGCCTTTAACGCCTGTGCATAAGGCCCGGCATCGTCCCGGATATGTGCAGCGATGTCTTTTGCCTCCTGCGTAGGCTGAGGGACCTGGTGTTCGGCTGCGGGGCCTGCCGACAATTGCGGGCTCGCCAATTGTTCTTCAAGCTGCTCAATCTTCGCATCCTTATTCTTGATTATTTCTTTCGACTGACCAAGTTGCATGTATGCTTTTTCGTTACGGTCAAGGATATTATCCGGCTCTGTACCTGCATTCTCATTTACAGGTGCCGAGGATGGAGTCTTTTTGCTGGATAGCCATTTGATCAGCCCGCCGACAGCGGCGGCAGCGAAAAGAGCAACAGGGACAATAATAGCAATCCAATTGCCAGGTGTTAGATTCATAAGCGATTCAAACATTAGAGCATCTCCCGTGATTCGTTTTATAATACATTCTCTGCGTTCTCCAGTTACACAGTCGCTTTGTGCAGCTTTGATGTGCGACAACCTTTGATATGCTGTCATTATAGCCGGAAGCTGCAAGGTTGCAACAGGTTTATTTGCATCAGGACAGCGATTAGAGCACTTAAACTTTTTATGTATGGGCTTAGGCCGTCGTGAGGACTTTGGCCGGCAAGGCAGAAAACGCAGGCAATGTTATTCATTGCCGAGTATTTCTAACGCCGCTGGTCAAAGCCGCAACAGGCATAAGCCATACACTAAAAATTTAATTGCTCTAAGCAAGACTTAGAAATCGTGACAGATCACAAAAAAAGTGATATTTATAATTACTCCCACTAAAAAAACTCGCTCACTAAACAGATATGGAGTAAAATGTTAAATTGGGATTTTTTATTTGATTTAACGGATGCTTTCTTGCTTAATGGACAATGACGACAATAAATTCAGGATGCCGAAAGGTCATCGCCGAAACAGCATTCGTTACATCTTTATGCTCTCTATCGTCAGCGTTGGCGGGGCGGTTTTGATCTCTCAGCAGATGATGGTTCTCCTTGCCATCAAGGCTGGCGCAGGCGAGATTTTCATCGGTTTTCTCAGTTTTGCCGGGCTTGCTCCGTTTGCATTTTGCCTGCTGATTCTCCCTCAGATGGAAATCCGCGGCAAGAAATTCCTGATCACGCGATGGGCCTCGGTCAGCACCGTACTTATTATTCCGCTGATATTCCTGCCTCAGATCGCCCAATCAACTAATATTTATGTATTTATGCCGATAATGCTTGTCTTTGTGGGCACTCGCATTATCGCCGAGGGTTTTGGTTTTGCCCCCTGGTTCCCTCTTTTGCAGGACATCATCCCGACCCAGATCACCGGACGATTTTTCGCCAATTTGCGAACTGCCTGGCAAAGTGCCGCCATGGTGTCAATGCTTCTCGCCGCATGGTTTCTCGGCACCGACCCGGCGTGGTGGAAGTTTAATGTTATCTTTACGATCGCTTTTCTTTTCTTTGTCGTCAAGGTAATCTTCCTTCGCCAACTGTCGGAAAAACCCATGCAAAAGAATATTTCCGAGCAATCCACGGTCATGGAGATCATCCGGGTATTTTGGGCGAATAAGGAACAAAGAAAGGTCCTGACCTACCTGCTTTCTTACGCGGTCGCTTTCGGGATGAGCATACCGTTTCAGTTGAAATTCCTCAAAGATTTGGGCAGGTCAGACGGTTTCATACTGGCCTCGGTGGCAATGGTAAGCGCCGGGGCGGTCGTGGCACTTAGAAGATGGGGCAAACTCGCCGACAGATTCGGAAACCGATCACTCTTTACGCTATCACACGCCGGGATGGTTCTTGTGACGGGATTATGGCTATTCGTCCAGACAGGCCCATATTCGACGGTACTGATCGTCGCACTATTTTTCTTCAACAGCTTCTTCAACAGCGGCAACGGGATCGCCCAGACGCGATACCTTATGCACTCAATACCCACAGGCCGCCAGCGGGATATTACTATTATTAGCATGCTCATCATTATGACATGGGGCATATCCCCCTTGATCGCCGGGCTGTTTCTGTTTTCAACGAAATCTTTCGGTGTGGAGATTATGGGCAGAGCGTTTAATAATTACCATCTTTTATTCGTAATAAACGCCGGGTTGTTTATGATCCCGCGAACACTGCGCAAAAACTTAAAGATGAACAAAGACACCCCAACAGTCCACGTCCTCGCAACGCTGCTAAGGCCAAGGTGGATAATGCCGAACCCGTTCCAAAGATTTATAAAATAAGTCTCCTTCTCCTGACCTTATCCTTGAGTAATAGGCATAATATTATCACCAGCATCGTCTGCGACCGCCTGATCTATAGAACCTGTGGTATCTGCCGAATCCTCCGTGTCGACCTCGGTACGGGGGTAAGCTATGTCTTCTGTATCTGGGCATTGGCCTGAAGCAAATACAGCCTGCTCGGTTATAATGTATTTCGCGGGCCGATTTGCAGCCGTTCGCTCGCGGACAGGTATATCGATAGGTTCTGGCGTATTCTGCGGGCGGGTAACCGTTCCGGTAGTTCACCTCATACCGGTAGTATGCATCTGCGCCGCCGTATTGGTGATAGCCGCCGCCATGTGCCTCGGCTGCGGGAAGATCCATCAGCAGCAAAACCAGCAGAATTGACAATATTGCAACAATAAACTTAAACATTTCAAGCCTCCATTTCCAGCCTTAATAAGGCCACAACTTTCCTACGAAGACCACCCCACCATTGTTTAAACCCTTCTGCCTTGAATTAGAATGCTTTTCTGCTATAATGGGCGGATGATCAAAGACCTTAAAAATTATACTTTCGACGAGCTTGAAGCTCTTGTTATTGACCTTGGCGCAAAGAAGTACCAGGCCAAATATATCTTTTCGTCCATCCATGCTAAGGATGTTGTCTCGATTGACGAGTTTACTACCCTGAAGAAGGATTTTCGCGCCCGGCTAGCCGATGATGGTTTCTATATTTCGTCCATAGAGACGGTCGAAAAACTTGTTGATCCGGATGGGACCATCAAATATTTGTTCGGGCTAGCCGATGGTGTGCGGATCGAATCGGTTTTGCTGACTAATAATGATCGGCGGACGCTTTGTATCTCCTGCCAGGCAGGGTGTCGGATGGGTTGTACGTTTTGCGCGACGGCCAAGCTCAAGTTCCGGCGGAACCTTACCGCCGCCGAGATTGTCGACCAGGTTAACGCCGTTTCTGCGGATATTGGGACTGTTAATAATGTCGTGTATATGGGAATGGGCGAGCCGCTGGACAATTATGACGAGGTTATGCGGTCGCTGCGTATTCTTAATCACCATGCCGGTAAGAATATCGGCCAGCGGCATTTGACGATATCTACTTGCGGTTTGCCGGATGAGATTTTGCGGTTTGCCGACGAGAAATTGCAGGTGCATCTGGCGATCTCGCTGCACTGCGCAACCGATGACGAGCGGGTACAGATAATGCCGACCGCCAATAGATACCCGCTAAAGGAGCTTTTTGAGGCGATACGGGGGTATCAGGCCGTGACCCGGCGGCGGGTGATGTTTGAGTACTGCATGATCAAGGGGGTTAACGATTCGGATGATGACGCAAGGGCGATTTTGAAGCTGCTAAAGGGGTTAAACGCCAATGTCAATCTGATAGAGTACAACCGGCACCCGGGGTGTAAGTTCAAACCGTCGAGCCGGCAGCGGATCGGTGCGTTTTTTGATATACTGATGCAGGGGGGGATAGAGACGACGGCACGGTACAAAAGGGGGCAAAAGATCAAGGCGGCGTGCGGGCAGCTGGGGGCGACTTGGGATGAGTATGGGCGAAGAGGGGAGAAATAACGCAGGTTTCTTTAATTGGTTTTTGGCTTAAAATCCGGGTATACTGGACATTGTAGATATTTCCCATCTATGGTTTTGGGCGTTTTTTTTGATTTTTTTTGAAATTAATTGACCGAAAACGAGAAAAATGCAGATATTTTGCATTATTTGAAGAAAAATGCGCGCTTTTTGGTGTTTTTTTTGGGGTAAAAGTAGTGGGAAACTAAATTCAACAAAGGTAGAATACCCTCTTTTGGGGCAATTCCGAATGACAAATTACGAATTACGAATGGTGGAGACGGCCTTTGGCCGTGGCATTTTTATTAATAATTTGTTGATTTCCCCTAGATGCAGAGTGTCTATAGTATATGTTTACCCAAAATATCGCTCGTCGACATAGGCCTATGCTTTTGCAGTTTAGCGGTCGGATATTTGAGTTTGGGTTGCGGGCATTCAGGTGCGAAATTTGGTGCAGGATTATTTGGATCTCGGGTATTCAAGTGGTAAATTTTGTGCAGGATTATTTGGATCTCGGGTATTCAAGTGGTAAATTTTGTGCAGGCCAGTTTGGGTTCCTGGTGTTTTGAAGTGCCACATTAGGCGCGGCCTGTGTTCTAGGTTTTTTTTGTCGGATTTCTTGGGTGCGCTCTTGCATTTGCCGATGTCGATTGCTATAATATTGTTCGTGGTCGGGTGCTCTCTTATCAAATCAGGGCCGGTCATATGGCCCTTTTGCAGGTTGCGTTGTACTAACTATTAGATAACTTTTATTTTCAGGAGGCAAAATGAGAAAAAAGATGGTATGTAATCGGTCGTTTCAATTGTTGTTTGTTATGTTTATTATTACTGCGATAATATCGCCAGCTGCGTATTCACAATACGTGATCGATGATTTTGAGTCTGGAGTTGGAGTTCATCTTTCTGTGGTCGATTACCAGGGTGGTGACAGTTTTTCTGAAGCCGGTTTGCCTGTGCTCAGCGGCAAGCGAAAAATATCTGTTAATAATTGGTATAATCCAGCGGGCACAGTTACAAGTGCCGACCTGGACAGCACCGCGGGCGATGACGCGTTAGTTGTTTCCGGTTCCAAAGCAGTGGCTGACAAGCGAGGTTCTTCAGCAGCGATATGGTATAGAGACCATGACGATGAAATGTCTTTTGATATGACATTACATGGAGATCGTTTTTATTTGATTTTTAGCGATGATCCCGGCGTCGACGTCAGAATGTCAATTTCATTGGTGAGTCAAGGTGTAAGCATTAGTGGTCCCGGACGCTGGGATCTTGACGGCGGCGGGTATTATGAAATCCTTTTTTCTGGTTATACAGATTATTCGCCAGGTTTTGATCTAACCGATATTTCTGGTTTGGGTTTACATGTTAGTTTTAGAGGCAGTCATCAGGAAGTTGCAATTACAGAGTGGGGTATTGTTCCTGAACCAGCAACGCTTGCAATGCTGGGGTTGGGTGGTTTGCTGATTCGCAAAAAGCAACGGGAGTAAGAAATGAAGGATCTTTACAATGCCGAGACCGGGTGCTGCCCGCGTTTTGATCCGGGGCCGTGGGACGAGACGGAACATGTCTGGCAGGACAGGAAATTTGTTAAAGATAATGTTTGTGCGTTTCTGCATATTCCGATCGGTTTCGGCAAGGTTGTTGTCAGGAATATGGAAAGAATCGTAAAGGCCGGGGCGGCTACGGAAAATCCACCGATCTGCCTGTGCGATGAAGGGTCGAAATGGAAAACGGTCCTGCACATCGAAACGGCTAGCGACGTGCCCAACGGCGAAATGACCGCGATATCCGGAACCTTCCTGACGAAGGTGTTCGAGGGACCGTACAAAGACGCCGGCAAGTGGTATAAGCAGATGGACGAATTCGTAAAGTCGAAGGGCAAAGACTGCAAGAAGATATATGCATACTACACGACCTGTCCGAAGTGCGCGAAGACGTATGGGGAGAATTATACGGTGCTGGTTGCGAAGATTGGGTAGGTGTCAGTACGGGTTAAAGAAAAGAGTTTTCACTCATCCTACCGGCCTTTATTTCTCTTTATTTTTGAAATCGAGGGGGCCAAGGCCAAGGATTTCCCGAGCCTCATTAATCAATTTGACGTGGGCTTCGCTATTACGCCAAATATTTTCGAGAATCTTTGCATTCCTCTGTGGGTATATTTGACATAACAGTTCTGTTAGCTCTGTTAGGGTTTTGGGCTTTGAATAAATGTCTCTTACATCCTCAATTCTGCAACCATAAACATCTGTCAGCTCCCTTATATATGGATGTTTTGCGAATCTCTGCATGCGTTCGGCTTCTACCAGCCTTTCTTCTTCCGTCTCGATCAGTTTTATTGCTTCTGGCTCAGGAACGTTTTTCATGACTGCTTCCAGGTACGTCTTAAGAGTTGTGTTGATTTCAGCGAGTCCTTCGACCTCACTAGTAAGCGAGGCGAGTTTCTTTTGCCCTGAACGGTCTGACAGCATTTTTTTGAATAAACCGCCCCATTGATTGCGGAGCCAATCAGTGATTTCAGTATGGCTGTCAAACTGTTGGACGGGATTATTCCTGATCTGACCAAGGATGTCGTCGAGCAGGAGGAATACGTTTACTGAGTCTACTTGCGCATATTCGATGTTCTCTTTCTTACGGTTTTTCTTGAAGGTTTCGTATTCTGTGTAGACGGATCTGTTTACCAGAATATAGGTTGGGATGTCCTCCCTGACGGCGGCCTCATACTCGCTTTTGGTGATGGACCTGTACCGTTCGAAGAAATCCTCCGAAGTCTTTTTTTCTTCATCGCTGGTCTGTGAACCGTATCGTCCTCCGATGATTAGTACGAATATGTCTGCGTTTGCGGCCTCCCGGTAACATGATTCGTCCAGCGGTTTGTCCGGGTCATAGGCAATATCCCCTTTTTCCGATAAAATAGGTTCATAGCCCATATCTTCAACAAACTGCTCAAGCGACGACCTGATATGCTTAAGATCATAAAAGGTAGAACTAATAAAAACTCTAGGTCCAGCCATGTCATATCTCCTTACAGATATCCAACTTCTGTTTATATGGTTTCTATAGTACCAAGCCTTGCCCACATTGTCAAAGGAAAAACCTTGAATTGATTCCAGAATGTCATATAATTGTGACATATGAAGTTAGTCGTGTCCGTCATAGGCGGGTAAATATTGAAGACGTTATGGGGACTTATTAGAAGGAAGGACCTAATGGCAGCAAATCCTAACATGTATTTGGGTACAAAGTTTTATGATCAGTTGATCGGCGGACACCAAAAATGGCTGAAGGGGTTCGATAAAGTTCACTTGGATGCCTGGGATAATCTTTTCCTGAACGATAACTCAGAAGGAGCTCTCTGTGAAGCTGGCACAAGACAGTTATTACAGGAGTTGGATGTTAGTGTTGAGCCATATCCGTTAAAAGGCAATGATCGGAATCCTGATTTTAAGTGTGAAAAGGATAGTAAGTTATTTTATGTTGATGCCACTTGTGTAATGAAAGATACTGCTACAAGGGGGTCGCGCCTTGATGATGTTGCACGGAACCCAAAGGCATCTTATTATTCCCTTTTGACTAATGCTTATTTCAGAAAAGCAGGTAAGAAGAAATCTCAATTTGAAAATCTAAATGCTCCATGTATAATTTCTATTGGAACATTACATTTTAAAGCAGGAGCACTTTGCTTCAATAAGATGTCGGCGGAAGAAATACTCACTGGCAAGTCCGGTATTGGTATCCAAATCAGCAAGCGGACAGGTGGAGCTGTTGGAGATCCCTATAATTCGACTTCTTTGGAATCGGCCCCCTTTCTCAAGGCACGCAAGATTATTTGTGATGAACCGCCGATCCAACCTGTTTGGCAAACAATTTCTGCTGTTCTTCTCTGTCCTTTTGGTACACAGCCAGTCAAGTGTATGGGAATTCTACATCCTAAGCCGGATCATGAATTTGAAAGAAACCTCTTGCCGCATATTGAATTCTGTCGTTTGAAAGCAGGGTGGGAAGGAGGAACTCTTACACCTGAATGGATTTAACACCTATGTTTTGATTATTATTTTTAAGGGATTTATAAATGCTTTAGGGACATATTGCTTTTAATGAGCGTGGATTCGGCGCCTTCGCGGGAATGACAAAAGAGGGCTGGTATGTTTTGCCCCTTTGGGTTTTTTGGTTGGTGATTGTTTTTGTGTGGTTTTAGTTTATTTTGAGTCGTGCGCTGATTAGGAAACCGCCTTACGGCGGTACTATTTCATTCTGGGTCCCGGGTCAAGCCCGGGATGACAACATTTAGAGACGGTGTTAATTTGGTTAGTCGCGATCTTTGGGTTTTTATCCCTGCGCTTGCGCTTCGGGTTTTTGTTTATAATTATTTCTCTTGCCGCTACCAGTCAATAATATTATTTTGTAATGTAATAGAAGTTAAATAGGTAACATTTATGATTAACCTTGGAGTTAGCGACCGAAAACAGGCTGCGCTTGAGCTTCGTATGCAGAAATGCAGCTTGTTTGAAAAAGATATTGAGGAAGCGTTTGTTCGCAGCGGTGGGGCAGGCGGCCAGAAAGTCAATAAGACTTCCAGCTGCGTGCATTTGAAGCATATTGCCAGTGGTTTGTCAGTGAAGGTTCAAAAGAGTCGCAGCCAGGGACTGAATCGTTATTATGCGAGAAAGCAAATGTGTGAATTGCTTGAGAATAAACTGCTTGGAAAAGAAAGCCCAAAAGCTAAAAAATTAGAAAAAATTCGGAAACAGAAAAACAGGAGACGGCGAAGAACCTCCTCCTAATAATAATAGGGGACAGTGGGTGTGGATTCGGCGCCTTTAGCCCTGTGCTTGCGGGGCTGTTGTTTAAATAGCATTTCACGAAAATGAGCAGATTATCATCCATCATATAGTCCTTTTTAAGCCGTAAAGCACAATCTGCGGGCTGGAAGCCCGCAGTACGGAAAAAATGTTGGCTGGAAGCCAACACTACGGGGTTTGGCAACACGCTTTTGCGGTATACACCGCTTTTTATTAGCTTCGGGCTGCTGTTTGGTGGTAAATATAGTTATTGACTTTGGGGTTGCTGGATTATATATTTTTACGGGATTTGTCAATGAAATAAAACAAAATGGCAGAGGCTTTTAGATGGATGATAGCTTAGCGATTGATCAGGAAATTGACGCCGTTGCTGAGGTGGTTGCGGAGGGTCCGGTTGATAACGGCAGGGCGAAACGGAATTGTCTTGTCTTTATTCTGATTGTGGGCCTGATCGCGGGATTTTTTTATGGGATCGGCCCGGACGAATCTGACTATCAGATACCTATTGATTTTGCGAGCTCGTTTATCATCACGTTTGCCGTACTTGCCTGGTGTTATCTGGACGGAGAAGAACGCAATTTCAACTTCTCTCGCAAGTGTTCAATTTGTTTTGTGTTTTTTCCGTATATCTGTTTTCCATGGTATATTTTAAAAGTCAGAAAAGGGATGGCTTGCTTAAAAATATTCGTACTGGCTGTTCTGTTTTTTGTTTTGTATCTTATAGCCTGCGGTTTGGGATACGCTTTGGGCTTGTTGATGTCATACGTATTTTGATTTGACATTTTTTCAGGGAGTTGTAACCGTTCACAGTTTTTTTTGATAGGATTACAGGATACAAAGAATTTAACCGCGGATTTCGCAGATTACACGGATTAAAATTAAAGATTAAAATGCAAAAATCAAAATGACAGATCAAAATTTTAAAATATCGGTTTGCCTGTTTTGTTGAGTTTTGCTTGCAACTTTTTTGAGGTTTTTTTGTTTTCCTTTTTTTGCCACAGAGAAAAAAGAGAGCTTAGAGTGATTAACAGGAAAAATCGTGAACGGTTACAGGGAATTTATAAATGCTTCAGGAACATATTGCTTTTAATGTTGAAGAACCGGCTGCTATGGTTGATTGGTATTGCACACATCTTGGGCTTGCGGTTGTAAAGGATACCGGGGCGGCATTTTTTATTGCTGATGACTCGGGGCATGGGATTCTTGAGATATACAACAACCCGGCCGCCGAAGTGCCGGACTATGCGAACATGGACCCGCTGCTGGTGCATATTGCGTTTGTTTCAGAAGATGTCGATGCCGACGAGGCGAGGTTGATCGCGGCTGGGGCGACGAAGTACAAAGAAACGATACGAGAGGGCGGCGATACGGTATCGATACTAAGAGACCCGTGGGGGCTGGCGATTCAGTTGTGTAAGCGCGGAACGCCGATGGTTTAATTAGCGATTAGCGATTAGCAATTAGCGATTAGATATCTCTGTCTATTGCCTGGGCTACTTTCTTTGCTTTTGTCATTAGCTCTTTTAGTGCGTCTGGGGTTATAGACTGGGCTCCGTCGCTCATTGCGTGTTCGGGGTCGAGGTGGCATTCGAGCAGCAGGGCGTCGGCACCGGCGGCAACGGCTGCGAGGGATGTTGCCTGTATCAGGTGGGCGTGTCCGGTTCCGTGTGACGGGTCGGCTACGACGGGAAGATGCGTTTTATCATTCAATTCCGGTATCGCCGCTACGCAGAACGTGTTGCGAACGTACTCTTCATACGTTCTGATCCCTCGCTCGCACAGGATGACGTCTTTATTTCCGCCGTTTATGATGTACTCGGCGGCGAGCAGGAACTCATCGAGCCGTGCGCAGAGTCCGCGTTTTAGCAGAATGGGTTTGCCCGCTTTGCCGACGGCGTCAAGCAGGGGATAATGCTGCATATTCCTGGCCCCGATCTGCAGGACGTCGGCATATTCGGCGACCATATCGATGGTCTCGACGCTGACGACCTCGGTGACTACGGCAAGGCCGGTATTGTCGCGGGCCTCGGCGAGAATCTTTAGTCCCTCTTCGCCCATGCCCTGGAAAGCGTACGGACTTGTCCTCGGTTTAAACGCGCCTGCCCGAAGGCCGATACAGCCGGCTTCTTTAACCAGTTCTGCGGTACGCAAAAGCTGGTCGCGATTTTCCACCGCACAGGGGCCTGCGATGACGGCGACTTTATTGCCGCCGATCTTGACATTTTCCGGACCGATAGCGATCTGGCTTTTTTCCTGTTTGACCTCGAGCGATGCCATCTTATACGGCGCCAGGATCGGCACGATACGCTCGACATTAGGAGCATTCTCGATGGCCCCATGATCGACGTTTCGCTTGTCGCCGATACACGCGACCACCGTCCGGTCGGTACCTACGATGACATGCTCTTTAAGCCCATAGTCACGAACAAGATCGATAACATGCTGGACATTGTCTTTGCTGGCGTCGGGTTTCATTACTACTATCATTTTTTTAACTCCAAAAAAAGCTGGCTGGTCAAACAGGCCGGTTGGCCAGTTTGAAATGATTATTTATTATTTATTATTGATTATTTAAGGATTCGGCCTTGCGGCCGAGGCTATTTTATAAAAAAAACAGTCTTATTAGACGGATTATAATTAAATTTCAGAAAAAATCCAGTTAATTTCCGGTTTGACAGTTTAGATTATTGAGTTTAATATGTTGTTGTATTATTTGTTTCTTACAGGAATTCCATGAAAATCATAGCATTAGCAGACATACACGGCGGGCTTGACTACCTGGCTGGGGCCGCTGGGGATCTCGCCGCCGCCGACCTTATCCTGATCGCAGGCGACATAACCAACTTTGGGGGAGTAAAACAGGCAAAGCATGTCATCGATGGGCTTAGAAGCTGCAACCGCAACATTCTCGCCGTCACCGGGAACTGCGACGAGCCCAAAACAGGCGGGTATCTCGCGGCGGAGGGGATCAATATTAATTGTAACTGCATCGGGTTTGAAGGGGTCAATTTTGTCGGCCTTGCCGGAAGTATCGATGCCAGCCGGTCCCAACTCGGCGATACCCTGGAAGAGCACTTTGCAAACACACTCGCCGAAATTGAGACACAAACTGCCTCGGTCGAACCTCTTGTCCTGGTAACCCATCAACCGGCAAGGGGGACAGCTGTCGAAAACCGCGGCGGGGGAAGCGACGCAATATACGACTTCATTGCAAGGCGTCAGCCGATCCTGGCGGTATCGGGCCACATCCACGAAGCAGCAGGCAAAGATACCATCGGGAAATGCGTTCTCGTAAACCCGGGGCCTTTCCACAATGGCTCGTATGCCTCGATAGAAATAAGAGACGGAAAAGTGAATAAAGTCCGGATCCACAGACTGTAAATAACATCCAAACCAGATTTCAAAGAACCCAAAAATCAAATAACTCGTACAGATAGCTAGAGTTTATTAATGAGGTGAAAAATGGATAAGTTCGAAGAAATTCCGCTTGTTTCAAAGGAATGTAAGAGCTGTCGGAATGCTGCCTGCCCCTTGGAATCCAAAGAGTCGAATAACCTGATGGGCCAGTTGTCGGCTGATTGGGTGATCACAGACGGCAGGCTTGAAAGGCAGTTTACGTTCAAGAATTTCCGGCAAGCTTTGGATATGACAAACAGGATCGGCCAACTCGCCGAACAAGAGGGCCATCACCCGGATATCTTCCTTGCCTGGGGGAGTGTAAAGGTGACGCTGTTTACGCACAAAGTGGGCGGACTTACAGAAGAAGACTTTATACTAGCTGCAAAGATAGACCGGCTGTAGGGGCGGACCTATGGGCACGTCCGTTAATTACTTGCCATTATAAACTATCGCCGCCATGGTCATCCTTGAGTATTTTTTCCAAAGCTCGTTAGCGGAAAGCCTCTTGGCCTGGGGGCGAAACTCAACGGTAATAATGGGTATGCCAAGCGTTTCTCCGGCATAGGCCCCGAGCGAGCCGGGCCTGCTTCCAAGCTTCTTAACGGGCAGATCGGTATACGCTGCCATCGCTTCTGCTATCTGCCGCCCCGGCCCGTCATAGTCGATACAGGCCAGCGGTTCATGGAATGTTACTATCCGGTCGGGTTTGTATAGCAGGATAAGTTTTTCGATTATTTGCGATTCCGGTTCCGACAGACCATGCGGGCCGTTTCTGGCGTTGTTGACACGGTTATAAGCCGCAAAATTTCTGTTAAGATCAACACCGTTGGCATTATACCTCTGGTTATGGTGGTAGCCGTCCGGGTTAGCTATCGGCAAGATCACGATCTTGTGTTTTTTAAGAATGTCATCCTGTTCCTTGAGAAATCGTATCATACCCCTTGCGATCGGCGTGCCGGCGCTTTCATTTCCGTGGATGGTCGCGATTATCAAGATCACATCCTCTCCAGTCCCCAGCACACTATAGTCGATCATGCGGTTTTCCACCGAATACCCCGCCGAAAAAGAAGTCCTCGTCTCAATTCTTTTAACAGGTGAAGGTCCAACGATGAACTCAGTTTTCTTTTCAGCCTCGCATCCGCATAAACCGGCGGCAAGCAGAGCAATAATAAAAGTATGAACAGTTTTAGGCATAAACATTTCCTTAAAAGCGCGGGATCACAACAGCGGCGAATAAAAACTCAACTCGATCAATAAAACACAATGACTCAAAAAGCTAATAGCTTATCGCTGTTGAGTGAAGCGAAATCCACCGAAAGGGGACTAATTGCTAATCACCATTTATCTCGGAGAGCAAATTTTTCATCAGACCTTTCAGGACTACCGGCGCGATATCGGCAAGTTCCGGTTCGGGTTTTTCATTTTGGGCTATTTCTTCTAATATTTCTTTTGCATGGTCTCCGTAACGAACAATTTCGTCAACGGTCTGCTGTGCCTCGTCGAGTTCGCCGTCGGTCATCTGACGAAGATAGATAACGATATTTTTCCACAGCCGCTTTTTATCCTGCTCGTTAAACGCAAAACCGATCACATCGTCATCAACTCCCTGCGTCTCATGCAGAATATTTAACTGAACATCTCTCATCTCTTTCATTTTCTTCTCGTACTGCCTCTCTTCCTCTTCTTCGACAGGTATCAGCTTAAGCTCTTCTTCCTCAGTCGCAGGCGGAAGCGGGATATAGCATTTTAGATTGCAGTGCGGACACTTGCCCCATTTGCCCCCGGCTTTTACGGGAGCCTTTATCTTTTTCTTGCAACTTTGACAAGTGAAATTAATAGTCACGAAAGAGCCTCCTTCTTAATAAAATAGAGTGAGTCGCATATGTTTAAGCATCGGCTATATGCCGAGTTGTACATTAATCATTTGATACCTTTCTTTGCCTTATACTCGCAGGTGACATCGGTGCTGATGCCGCCGCGGGGAGTAAATTTAGAAGTGATCCGCATCCACTTCGGTTTGCATGCCATGCAAAGATCATCCAGAATATCGTTCGTCAATTGCTCGTAGAAGATTCCTTTATTCCGATAGCTCTGCATGTAAAATTTCAGGCTCTTAAGCTCAAGGCATTCTTTGTGAGGGGTGTATTCGATGACGATCTCACCAAAATCCGGTTGTCCCGTCACAGGACACACACTGGTAAACTCCGGAACTGTCGTTGTGATCACATAGTCACGCCCTATACGCGGATTTTCAAAAACTTCAAACTCAAAATCACTCATTCATTTGCCCTTATCTTCAAAAACGGTTATACTTATTGCTTATGGTAACTTTTAATATGGATTTTTGCAAGGGTTTCAACCGTGTCAAACACAAATAAAAAGGCCGTAGTCCTGGTCAGCGGCGGGCTGGATTCGGCAACAACGCTCGCTATTGCAGGCGAGATGGGCTTGGATTGTTACGCGATGACATTCCGTTACGGCCAACGGCACAATGTAGAGGTTGAATATGCCAAAAAGGTTGCGGACTCGCTTTCCGTTAAGGAGCACCGTATTATTGAGATAAATCTTGGCGCTTTCGGCGGGTCGGCTCTTACGGATATGGCCCTGGAAGTGCCCAAAAACCGCGATGAAATAGCCGAAAACGCCGAATCTTCGCAGATCCCGATAACATACGTACCGGCAAGGAACACGATTTTCCTGAGCTATGCGCTTGCTTTCGCCGAGGTGATCGGCTCTTTTGACATATTTATTGGTGTAAATGCAACCGATTACTCGGGTTATCCGGACTGCCGACCGGAATTTATCGAGGCATTTGAGAAGATGGCAAACCTCGCAACCGCTGCTGCCGTCGAGAACAGGGGCAAATACATCATCCACACCCCGATAATTGAGATGTCAAAGGCCGAAATCATCCAGACAGGAACAAAATTGAGGGTCGATTATTCCCTCACCCACAGCTGCTATGACCCAGCCGAGGACTCAAAACCATGCGGAAAATGCGATTCCTGCAAGCTCCGCCTGAAAGGCTTCAAAGAGGCAGGCCTATCCGACCCGGTAAAATACTCCTGATAGCCCTACTTTCAGACACGCAGATTACCTATCTTCCGGAAACGGAACCGGGTACCTTTTTCGGAAGATGGGTAATTTGGCGGTTTATTTGAATTTTGTTGGCCTTCCTTGTTTTCTCAGGGTTGATTGTAGGTTCAATTCTTCTGCTGTTTTTATTATCCAATCCTTGTCTCCGTAAGGGCAGCCTCTTTTAATGCAGTTGGTTAGCTGGGCGTAATCTTCCTTGGGGACGACCTTATTTACTATTTCCGGCCAGCTTTTTGGTATTGGCAGCGGGCCTGGGTTCAGGACGAACGGCTTGGCGGATCGAATTTCGAGATTGTCTCTATGTATGAAGCTTGACCATTGCCAGTCGGCGGCGGTTTCGACCATGCCGGCGCGGAGTGGGTTGGCCTCTATGTATCGCATGACATTTAAGTATCGCGAATTGCTCTGAATTGGGAAACTTTTGTAGCGACCCTTGTAGAGATGGCCGATTCCGGTGGTTCCGTGAGCGGCGTGCCAGCGGTGAGAGTGGGTGAGAGTGATCCAGTGCATGAAACGCGGGAGAGTGCCATCTTCTGGGGGCCAAAGCAGCAGATGCCAGTGGTTTGACATTATACAATATCCGCAGAACCGCATGGAAAAACGCTCAATTCCCTCGGCAAGGATGTTTTCAAAGGCAACGAAATCCAGATCCTTATTGAATATCCTGGCCTTGCCGATCGCGCGATTCATGACATGATATACGATACCCCCTTTAGTTATCCGTCTTTTCTTTCCCATAAAAGCATATTATAGTCCACTGTATATAATGTCAACAGGTAAAATCAATAAATATCAGGCAGTTAAATTGCCTATCTTCCGGAAACGGAACCGGGTACCTTTATCGGAAGATGGGTAATTTGGCTGCATTGCAAGTGCATTTCGTCCTTGCTAAGGCATATTTTATTACTGATAATTCGATCCCGGGTAGAGTATGTTTAGTGCTATTGAGTGAATTGGGCTGTATATAAAGCCGATCAGTTTCCAGGCGATGACAAGGCCGACAATGCATATTGTTCGGTTAGACATCAACTGCCGGTATCTGGCAAGCGGCTCGCCATCTAGTGCCAGTTCCACCAGCGCCGTCCCGTCCAGCGGGGGAACCGGAATCAGGTTGAACACAAACAGCAGGCAATTGAGCGAAAACAGCAGGCTTAGCATAATAGCCGATCCATTAGCGATCCCCGATGTAACCGGTTCAACAACGGTAGAAAATACTATCGAATCAGGCTGATAAAACCATCCGAACCAGATTCCGGTATGTATCAAGACGCCCGCGATCACAACAAGAAGCAAATTAGATGCAGGGCCGGCTAGCCCCATGTATGCCGCTTTCTTAGGATTCCTCGCCGCCCAGATTGGGTCATAAGGAGCACTCGCCCAGCCCATCATAAAACCTCCAAGCGCATACGATAGCAATGGAATCACGATAGTCCCGAACGGCTCACGCTTTATATGCGGCAATGGATGCAGGGAAACCTGCCCGCCCCGATAAGCCGTATCGTCACCAAACTTGAGCGCGGCAAACGCGTGCGAAGCCTCATGGACGCTTATCGAAATAATGAAAACGATATACCAGGCAAAACCTAACAACAAAGAATCCAAACCATACTCTCCTGAACAAAAAACCATCCGAAACAGCTAAAACACGGTAAATCTATAATAACCCAGGAAGCCTTGCAGTCAAAACAAATAATATGCGGCATATTTTATGTGAGTGAGTTTGTTTGGCGGCAAAAAGAAGATCAAACTAGAGTACCAGGTCGCAGGCGTTGGCCGGCATCCAGTGGGGATCCTTGCCTTCCCATTTGACGTTGCATCCGATGGGGTTGGTCATCGGTTGGGTTATCTCTTTTCCGGCTAAATGGTCCTGAAGTGCGTTTTCCAGATCGTTTACCGTGATTTTTTCGGCATCTTTGGGGTTGTCTACGGCTCTGCCGGTGTAGATCAGCTTTCGATTTTTATCAAATACGAAAAAGTGGGGCGTCCTTAGTGCACCGTACGCCAGTGCGACATCCTGCGCGGGGTCGTGCAGGTAGGTCCACGGAAATCTATTTTCCCTCATCCTGACGACCATATTTTCGTATGAATCTTCTATGTAGGTGTTTGGGCTGTTGGAGTTTATCCCTACAAAACAGACGCTTTTGTCCGCAAATTTATCAGCGGTTTGACGTGTCACTTTATCTGATCCGATCACATACGGGCAATGATTGCATGTGAAAAAGATCACCAGGACATTCGCATCTTTGAAGTTTTCGAGGCAATAGGCGCGTCCGTCTGTTGAGCAAAGCCTGAAATCAGGTGCGTTATCGCCGATTGATAGTGTAAATGGCATAATTTACCTCCCTTTGAGCGGTTAATTTTTTTTATTGCAGGACAGGCTGCCTGGCACAAGTTCTTTCAAGTTAATCGGTCATTAAACCCGAAATAGTTAAAAGGATTCCCTGAATAACAGATTGTATTTCATTACAGGTATTGTTTTTGAAACAAAACAACGACTATTGTAGAGATTGCGCTGTTTTTAGAGCCTGAAAGAAAGATTAAATGAACTGTAACTTTTCCTGCTTTTTTTGCTTATTCCTTGCGATTTGTTTCTGTATTTGCTAGAATAGAGTTTGTTGAAGCCGGGCATAAATGAGACAAGTTTCATCAGAAGGAGCTTTTTATGAGTAGTACTTCTTCATACCTGGAAATTATTTTCCAACTGATCAACGGCCAGCAGCTTCGTTTTTCCGAGGACGATACTGCCGCCGCCGATGAGATACTGCATAATATCAAACCTCACAAGTTTTTTACCGACGACCAGCTTCGCCTTTGCGGCGATAGTTTTGTCAGCGGGATTAGCAAAAACGCAATTTGCTGGATGGTGTTTAAGACGCATGAAAAACTCAACTGGCATTATCCGCAGCATTTCCTTGGCGCAGAGGTCCTTACCAAAGAGCGGTTTCAACAGGCACTGGATACCGAGCTTGAGGGCATTAAGAAGCTGATGAGCGAAGGGAAACCGGGTAAACCTGTGTCGCTGTTTCTTGAGCTTATGATGCGGGACGGGGTTTTCTGGCACCTTCGGATACATTCCGAGACGCTTGTGCGGATGGAAAAGATCGAGATGAGCAAGATCATCCGGGAACTGACCGGCCTGCACGCAACGGGCCCGGAAGGCGGCGGGGTACTGATCAACATGAACAACGTAATGTCGTGGAAGTCGTTCCCGGGAGCGATCGACGCTACAGCCAATTCATGGAAGATGAACATTGCCTCAAACTGACCTTTGGTCAGCTTGAGGATTTATTATTGATGATTGATTATTTATTATTTGAGGATTCGGCCTTGGGCCGAGGCTTTTTTATTTAAAATTCGTTAGTTTAAATAGGAGGATCAAGTCATATGGGGTCAGTTGCACGGAACCACGTAACATTTCAGGCTACAGGATTTAATACCACCGAAGATTTGGAAGAATTTATCAATCCCTGTAATTTTGGCAAAGATGTTGCTGAATGGTTGATTACTGAATTGGAAGGCAAGGTACCAAATATCGATCCAGAAGTTGGTCAGGAAGACTTTGGTTGGTATTTTACTTTCACTGGAAATACAGGAAAAGAATACAATTTTTTCGTAGGGCAATATGGTGATGAGGGGTGGTTGGCTTTTTTCAAGCGATCTCTCGGATTATTTGAGTTTTTATTTTGGTTTTGGAAAAAAAGAGAGATTTCACGGGATGATTTAATGGTATTCAATCAGATATTTAAACAGTCAGAACGTGTTTCCGATGTTAAGTGGCATTACCGGGATGATTTCATGAAGGGTAATGAGGACGTCTATAGCGATGCTCCATGATGGGCTTGAAAGACAGAGATTATTGGTTTGATGAATAATATTTGGTGGAAACTATTTTATTGACGTTTGGTTGTGTTGGGGGTTATAATTATTTTAGTCAGTTCGCCAGGGGTGGTCTGTTTGGCCTGAGAAATACCCTTTGAACCTGATCAGGAAAGGCTTTTGGATTAGTTCCTTGCCGACCTGCGTAGGGAAGCGACGTGCGTTACAGTTTTTGTAAGGTCGCTTTCTATTTTGAAGCGATCTTTTTTTGTGCACCAGTGCACTTTTAAGGGCGGCTGAACTATTTTATTGTATATTAACGGGCCCGACTGTCCTCGATTCAATAATTTATACTGTTTCGAATCTACCTCGAAAGTGTTAAAGACTTTTATGAGGCAGGGCCCTTCGGGTATGATTTCAAATACGAATTCTGCGAAAGTTAAGTTTTTTATGGAGTTTTATAATGTCGACCCAGTTGGAAATTGCCAGGAGCGGTCAAATAAGCGACGCGGTTAAATCCGTTGCCGCTATCGAAAATCTTGCCCCAAAATTCATTCGTGACGAAGTTGCGGCGGGGCGTATTGTTATCTGCGCCAATAAGGTTCACCTTGCCGACAACCTCGTTCCAGCAGGTATCGGCAGGGCACTGACGGTTAAGATCAATGCTAATATCGGGGCAAGCGATGTTCGTTCTTCGCTGGACGGCGAGGTCGAAAAAATGAAGATGGCGATCGACCTCGGGGCAGATGCGATGATGGACCTGAGCACCGGCGGCGACCTTGACGAGATACGCACGCGGCTGCTTTCTCACTGCAACGTGCCTTTTGGGACGGTTCCGCTTTATGAGGTTATCACCGACCGCAGTGTCGAAGAGATCGACCGCGATTCGATCCTGAAGGTTGTAGAAAAGCAGGCAAAGCAGGGCGTTGATTTCTTTACGATACACGCCGGTATCCTTCGCGAACATCTCGACCTGATCGGCAGCCGGGTTTGCGGTATTGTCAGCAGGGGGGGAGCGCTCATGGCTAAGTGGATGATTCATCACAACAAGCAGAATCCGATGTTCGATATGTTCGACGATCTTTGCGCGATCATGCGTGAGTATGATGTTTGTTTTTCGCTGGGCGATGCACTTCGGCCCGGCTGTATTGCGGACGCTACCGACGAAGGGCAGATCGCAGAACTTCGCACGCTTGGCGAGCTTACGCAGCGGGCGTGGGAAAACGGCTGCCAGGTTATGGTAGAAGGGCCGGGGCATGTGCCGTATCATGAGATACAAAAGAATATGGAGATGCAGCAGGAGATTTGCCACGGTGCACCGTTCTATGTGCTCGGGCCGCTTGTAACGGATATCGCGCCCGGGTATGACCATATTACCTCGGCTATCGGCGGGACGGCTGCGGCTGTTTACGGGGCTTCGTTTTTGTGTTATGTAACTCCGCGCGAGCATCTTGGTCTGCCCGATGTTGAAGATGTTCGGCAGGGCGTTATCGCCTCGAAGATCGCCGCACACGCAGCTGATATCGCAAAGGGTTTGCCCGGTGCGGCTGACCGCGATCTGCGTCTTAGCACGGCAAGGGCGAACCTGAACTGGAACGGGCATATCTCCGAATCGCTCGACCCGAATACCGCCCAGCGGATGCATGAGGAGGCTTGTGCCGGAAGCGAGATGGCCGAAACAAAAGATTCTGCCGACTACTGCACTATGTGCGGAAGAGACTGGTGCAGCGTGCGGATAAACAAGGAGATTCGAGATGCCTGCGGCAAGCAATAAGCGATTAAGGCGCTTTATGGAAAAGCTGAAATCTGCAATAGAGAGGTTTATAAAGAGCTTTGCTTTTAGTTTGCTCTTATTTTGTTATTGCGGGTATTCGGCTTTTAGCAATATGCGGTCACTGTTGAATGTTTTTGATTTCTTTGAACTGGTGTATCTGATATTCAATGTAACGCTTGGGATACTTTTTTTATTCCGCGAAAAACCCTTGCTGGTTAGTACGAATATTATACATTGGGCCGTTGCCCTCATCACTTCATTTTCGGGTTTCCTTTATGTCAGGGAGCAAGGCAATAGTGCCGCTTTTTTATTGGTTACAGGCAAATCGCTTATATTATTTGCAATATTGCTGATGCTGTTTTCAGCGCTTATACTTGGAAGGAGTTTTGGTGTTTTCCCTGCGCTTAGACATGTTAAGACTGCATTTGTGTATCAGCTAGTCAGGCATCCGATGTACCTGTCTTCTATAATCATCAAGCTGGGGTATGTGCTGAAAAATCCTTCGGTTTATAATTTCGCCCTTACAGTGGTCATAATATTTTTATATGACAGGCGGGCAAAGTACGAAGAGAGTATCTTGTCGAATGATCCTTCATACATCGAATACATGCAGAAGGTAAGGTGCAGATTTGTTCCAGGCATATACTGAATCAGGTTTTCATTGAGTCTATTTCAATGATCGCTATCGGGAAGAATATTAGTATTGGCAGCCAGGCCCATAGTTCCGGCCAGATCCTGTCGAATATGAACTGCTCTGTCGATACCATTTTGCATCCGAATGTGATCAGGAAACACAACGCGGTGATGGCGAAACTTTTCATTATCGCCGGTTTCATCGCCTTGGGGTCGCGGCAAACCAGAACCGGCAGTGCGATCATCAGCATTATCATATTGATGACCGGGTCGGTAATGCGGAAGTTTTGCTGGCTGATGAGTTCGGCCTGGTCCTTGATCTTTGTCTCCTGGTTGGCCATGTTTGCCAGCTGAGCCGAGCTTAGCATGGCCTTATAACTTTCCTGCCTTCTAAGCGGTATCTGGTCTGGTGTGACGTCGGTGGTGAAATAGGCAACGGTACTGACTTGTGGAAGCTTCCGTTGGTTTGCGGAGCTGTCTATGTCCAGCATAGTTTTTACCCCGTTATCCAGGTCCCATCTTTTTTTGTCGTGGTTATAGACGGCGTTATTGGCTTTAATTTTACCTGTGACTACCCATTCGTCTAGTTCTTTACCCTCTTTTCTAAGGATGATCGCCGGGTTTTCCATTGTTTCGGTTTTTTCGGAGTATAGAGGAGCGCAAATGAGTGAACCATTCCTGTCACTCATGAACCAGATCGAGTATGCATCGCCTTTGGATGGGTCATAATCCTGGCTTCTTACGAGTTTGTTGGCTAGCCTGGGTATTATCAGTTCCTGGTCGATAACCAGCAGGCCTGTAAAGAGTGCGGAAAGAAAGATGATCGGTGCGATGACCCTCTTGAGACTCACTCCCGAAGCCATTACGGCGATCAGTTCATTGTTCTTTGTCATCTTGCCCAGCGAAAAGACAGCGGCAAGTACGGTGATCATGGCAGCGAGGTCCCTGAAATACAATGCGCATTGGGCGCCGTAATATGAGAGGATATTCTTCATTACAGCGACCGTTCCTGTCTGCTCGGCGAATTCGTCGATATTGACAAAAAGATCGATGACTATGCAAAGACCGATCAGGACCATAAAGGCAATGAAGTAGCCGGTTATAAAACTTTTAGCAACATATTTATCAAGAGTTTTCATTGTTTAGCAATTAGCGATTAGCAATTAGCGATTAGCTTCTTGCGGTTAGGTTCTTGTTAGTTTTCTGTAGATCAGGAAAGCGATTACTGAAAGGGCTACTAGTCCGGACCACATGACAATAATTCCTGTGTTTTCCGGCATTGCGGCGTTCCTTGTTTTGGTCAGTTCCTTGCCCGACATGATAAAGACGATCAGTGCCGCGGCAGGAATTGAGCTTGCGCCGAACGCGCTAAGCAGGTGTCCGCCTTTGAATATTATCCCAAGCGCCACGGCGAAAAGAATCAGCGTGATCGACCCGATCCCGAAAACCAGTCTCGTATGAACCTCCGAGAGGATCTTTTTTGAGGTGACCCACATTTCACGGTCGGCAATTTTTTTAAGATTGATAAGCGTACCAGAAGGATTTGCGGCAATAACCGGATCTTCTGTTTCCGGGTTGTTTATCGCAGCGATCAAATCGGCAAGAGTTTGCTTGTTCAATTTATTGCTGATTTCCGGAGTGAGTTTAATACCTGGAAAAACTTTTCTAAGAAGCGGGGCAGGCCCTTTGAAGTCTCCCTTTCCTTTCCATGATGTGTTAGTAAGCATCAATCCCAGTTTCGAGTCCGGCTGGTTGTCGGAAAAGGTGAGCTCGGCTTTGTCGTCCGAGGTCCACGTGAGGCTAAGCCGGCGAGAAAACCTGTTATATTCATGGAGTTTAACAGGTGGTTCAAAACTGATCGTGTTATCGGCCTGGGCCTTACACCCGGCGGTGAATATCTGTAATATCTTGTCTTCTGTGGCGAATTGATAGAAACCTATTTCCGGATCGGCGATTTTTTTGGCGATGTCTTCTGCGAGTGCTTCAGTGGCGAGTTGTGCCCTTGCCGCGAGCATCTTATCTCTTACCGGTCCGAATTTCGACATGTCGGCGCGAATTTCCTTAAGCCGGTCGATCTTCTGGAATTTGATATTATCGCCAAGCATCGGAGGGAACCTGTACATTGTCGAGGCCTCTTTGGCATAGGCCGGGTTGTCGTTTTTGTCGAGTTGATAAGTATCCTGGGCGATGGCGGTTACTTCGGTAAAATCGCTGTCCGTTTCGATTATGATCCTTGCGGATTTTGCGAATATCTGTCTTGTGATGTTATTGTCCTTTGATTCCAATATGACCACCCCGTAGAGCATGTTTGCCTTGGGGACAGCACGGTCTGCATAGATGCGGAATCTCTTGCCGGGCATCTCGTAGTACCCTTTTCGCTGGATATTTCTGAAGACGATCTGCTTAGCGTTTCCCTGGACGGATTTTTCGGCTCGCATGATAAATGCCGGAACAACATAAAAGCTGAGGATCAAATTAGTGATAGCGACGACGACGGCGAGGCACAGTCCGGGATAGACAAGCGTCATCAGGCTTATACCGCTCGCTTTGCAGGCAGCAAGTTCGTTATCGCTTGCGAACCTGCCGTAGATCAGTGCAGCCGAAAACAACGCACTCATCGGCAAAACAACGGTCAAGGTTATTGGAAGGAAATACCCGAGCAGATGAATCGCCTGCTGCGGGCTGACGCCGAACTCCTGGATCGGTTTAAGCATCGAACCAAGGCTCAGCATAAAAGTAAGCGCAACTGTCGTCAGAACAAAAACGCGGATCAACTCGCGAAAAATATATCTATGAATCGTAAAAACCATCGTTATCTGTAATCCTATACAGCAAGGCCGGCATCCTGCCTGCCTGATTTCCTTATCAAGCCGAAACTGACGACTTACGAAGGACATTTTTACAGAAATCGCGCATTTTGCAACAAAAATATATCAAAGCGGAGTGTTTTTTCGCCCAAACCGCCCAAAACCGACATAAATCCCCAAAAAAACCGATTTGCAGTTTGTATATACAGCACTTTACCTCTGGCACCGAGCTGTTTCATTGTTACTGCTGTATAACACAAAAAAAAAGGGTGTGTGTCTCACAAAACGAAAGACACACACCCGGAATATTCAAAAACAGGGACATACTTGTCACCTGTCACTTTTTACTTGTAACTAGAGAGCACGACGTCTCTTCATCCAGCCAACACAAGCAACACCGATACCGCCAAGCAAAAATGCACCTGGAACCGGAACTGTGGCAAATCCTTCACTACCACCATTTTCATATCCCTGCAGTTTAACTGCGACTATGATCGTTCCATCAATCATTCCGTCAATCACGTCCAAATAAGTATAACGGTCTCCCCCCAAAGCTGGCGGCAGATTGTCAAAATCCGGCGGGTCGATAAGGGAAAAACCAATACCTAACCATTCGGTATCAGGCAAAGGATCACCTTCTGCAACGATAACATTATTAACGCCATTAAAAGCTGAGTTATCATTGCCGGCTGAGTCGAGAAGTTCTACCTCATATTCAGCAACGAGATCCTTTATTGCAGGCATATCCTTAGGCTTCTTGCTCTCAGAAAATGATACGCTTCCGTCGGCAGGAACAATAGGGCTCGCCATGTCAAGCAATACTCCATCATAAACAGATATTAAGGAAATAAAGCTTTGGTCAGGCCCGATATTTCGGAAGGTAAAAAGTACGTCATTTTCCGGAGTAGCAGGATCAAAATATTCCGATACAGTTACCGAAAGCTGCCTTACACCAATTTCAGCATTTGTAAGCTCCTCAGAACCATCGCCTTCTTCCCAGATATGATAAAAACCAAACGTCGCGGAACCATCAATGTTCCACGTAACATTGGCCATTACAAACACCGGCTGCGCTATAAAGAAGAGCAGTATTGCTATACAAATTATTAAATTATTTTTTTTCATAATTATCTTCCTTACAAAAAACATTCGAATAGAATTATATTAACCTTTCAATGCCGGCCGCATAAAGCCGGCTGTGCTGCAAATTTTGCTGCCTTTCTTAAGTTTTGTTATTTTGTTAAAACAATTCCATTCGTTCTAAACGTCTTGCGGGTAAAGCTCCGCAACATTAGACTTACTGCTTTGTACTGCTAAAGACCGGATCGGTGTGTGTCCCGCAAAACGAAACACACACCGCCGGAATAATCAAATAACAAGGACATATTTGTCGCCTGTCACTTTTAACGTGTAACTTAAAGCCCGCGACGTCTCTTCATCCAACCAACACAAGCAACACCAATACCACTAAGCAAAAACGCGCCTGGTACTGGGACTCTATTATCGGGTGGTAGTACATCTTCGTCGATAAAGAACATGTCCATTCCGAAGCAAGCTACCTGGCTTGTTACCGTAAATGTAAACTTATCGATGACGTCAAAAGAAGAAGGCAAGAAAACTTGCGGGTTTGGCCCGGCCCAGCCCCAATCATCAGGTGCCAATAATATTGAGGGACCAGCAACACCACCGAGCCAGGGAGTTATCCAGGTTTTCTCAGTACCATTGGCTGCTCCGCCGCCCGTTATCGAGTTACTGGTTAGTTCGAAGTAGCCCAGGTCAAAAGTACCACCGCCAACTTTGGTTACATCAATCGAAGTTAAATTACCAAAACCACCGCCTGCCCAATGTCCATGTATTACATCGTTTGCTCCACCATAATAATCACCGATTATACCACCTTGACCGATGAAATCCAGTTTGAAACCACCTTCTATATAGTAATCCGTAGCACCCCAGGCAGTCGCAGCAGTGGAATTGTTATTTGTAACGACTGTGCCGCCGGCTACTAGAGTTGCCGTTCCGCCAGTAAAGTCGATGACAACTCCAAATGAAGCTGTTGCCATCCCCATAACTAACATTGCAATTAATAATTTTTTCATAATATTTCCTTTTAACTGAACAAGCTTTCGCTTGTTATTGTTGTCTTGTGAAGAATTTCTCACAACTAAAGACATTAGTAGATTAAATTTAATTTACAAGACTAACGCAGTCTTGCAAAATCCGGGTTAGCGTGTGTTTCGGATAACGAAAGACACACAACCGGAGTAATCAGTAACTTAAAGACTGCGACGTCTCTTGATCCAACCAACACAAGCAACACCAAGACCACCAAGAAGGAGCGCACCTGGTACTGGAACTGGAATTACAGATTCGACCATAACTACCATGTCGGTGTAATCCTGATCTGAAATGCCACCAGCAAAGGTAAGATCTTCAAATGCTAGAATAAACTCACCGGAAGTCCAAGCGCCAGCTGCAAAGGGAAGTATCTGCACTTCCTCACCTATACCCCGATAAGCTCCCATATGATCAGCGCCATCAGAGTTCATACTTGTGTCACTGTGCCACAGCCCGCCGCCAGCACTTAGAGTAGAATCCAGATAGAACCCAAAGACGTTTCCGCTGAAATCTACACCCGTATCTAATACACCAAATGCATCGTTTGCGTAGTCTACTAAAACGCTTCCATCGGCCAAGATGCTCAATTTAATCTGATCACCTGCTACATCGGCACCTGCAAACAATGGGACATATTGCCCGGTATTATACACACCAAATACATTTTTGGGCGCGAAACCTGCCAACTCGATTATCATAGTTGAAACGGAACCACCTGTTGCTGTAACGGACCAATATGAATCTCCCAGATCAGGAAGTGCATCTGTTGCAGCTTTTACATCACTGGTTCCATCAGTGGCGATACCATCAAAAACGCCCTGTAGAAGTGCACCGTTATCTGCAACTTTAAAAGTTGGGTTTGCCATCGCTGGCACTGCCAATGCCGCGATAATTGCTATAAATATTAATTTTTTCATAATAAAATTTCCTTTCTAAAACTATTTTTTAAAACTTCCTAAATCACGACGTATCAAACGCCAAGTTGCTTAACCTTCGAACCGTTAAATAACCTGACCTTTGATTCGAAAAGTCTCCTGATTAGGAGTTGCGGCTGGGGGGGCCGTGAGGAAGGGTGCTTACGCAAAACGCCGGCGAAAAAGCCAGACTCTGTCCAGTTGATCGGACCGGGTAAGCCAAAAGCGTTTCGAAGCCAAAGAGATTTGAAATATACGCAGAAAAAGTCGAGACCTTATACGTAAGGTTCGACTGCGCACTAACAACAAGATCACAGACTGAGTCTGTGATGGAAATCTTATTAAAACTTAAAGAACGCCCGTCATCGGGAATACCTGAAAGTTTTCTGAGCAAACCGATATACCTGGTTCCCTCGATCTCACAGCGTTCTCTGAAGCCTGTAGAAAGGGCGGTACGCCGGGAGATAACAGATGAAACCTCCGTCGGTTTTAAAGCAGTTCTTAAGTTATCTGCAAGCTTCGGCAATGCCGAAAGACCAAGCTGGCCAAGGCAGACAAGCCCGACACAAGCGGCGAGCCATGTCTTTCTGTCGCGAACAAGCGAGATGCAGAGAAAACCGGTAAGAACCAGCAGAAAGGCCGCGGGAACAGCAGGCATAGCCTTATGACCAGATGAAACGCCAATTACAGATGTGAGATTAACAGCAGCTTCCTCGACGGAAGGCACCTTAAGCAATTCAGTCCCGATTTCGGCGAGAGATGAATCGGAAACAGCTACGGGGTCAATGATAAGAGATACTTGATCGGCAGGGGATATAGTTGCAATGTTATCGCAAATGCTGTCACTGACAGTAGCTGCTGCCAGCGAAACGTCCGATAATCCTGCAATAAGCAGAAGAACCAAGACAAACAACTTTTCTATGCGCCCTCTTAACACTTTCATTACCCTCTTAATGCTATCATTACCCTCTTGTGACTACACCCAACTTCCTACACAAAAAAAAACCAACTCTGTATCAAAATTAAAAGTCTGTAAAAGTTTGTATTACTGTTTTAGTCCTGTACGAAAAAGCATACTAAACATAATTCTTTTATTTGATAATTCCAAATCCTTTTAGAAAATTACCTGCTTCCGATCAGGTTATCATTGAATCAATTGTGCTAAATTATAGCAAGAACAGAAAAGAAGTCAAGGAAAAAATCCTATATGAGGGAAAAAACTTATCGAAAAACCCTTTTCCCAGTATTGAAATAGGGCTTTCCTAGGAAAACGCTATATTTCCGGACGTTAATAAAACTTGAAAGTCGATTATTAAGCCATGAAAGCGGGTGTGTTTTTTAAGTGATTTTTTAAAATTTTCGCAAAAAAATTTCAATATTCAGATAAAAAACTTAAAAAAATATTAATTTCCTATAAATGCGGCGATATGTTCAGGCGTTGTTCCACAGCATCCGCCCAATATGGAGGCTCCAGCGGCGCGAATTTTTGTCCCGGCAGCTGCAAAACTTTCCGGTGTCAGATTGAATACAGCCTTTTCGTCGATAAGTTCCGGCTTACCGGCGTTTGGTTCGGCCATCAGCAGGGCGGATTTGTTTTTCAGCAGCGCGGCAAAAATCTCTGCCAGCTTGACATACTCATCCATGTCGAGCGTTCCACAGTTGAACCCGATCGCATCGACACCCAGCGGTACGAGCTTTTCAACAAATGTCGCCGCATCAACGCCCATCATGGTCCTGAACTGCCCGCCCGCCGGATCGAACGCAAAAGACACGAACACAGGCAACTGCGAAACAGACTTAACCGCTTCGACAGCGACTACCGCTTCTTCGACCGCCGTCATCGTCTCGATAATAAAACCGTCAACGCCGCCTTTTTCAAGTGCCCTGGCTTGCGCCTGGATAGCTGCCATGAGGTCATCGGCTTTGAGCAAACCAATCGGCTCGAAAAAGTCTCCGCTAGGTCCGATGTCACCGAGCACATATTTGTCGGCATCTTTGCCGTACAGTGCCTCTATAGCCTCGATAGCGTTCTTTGCGGCACTAACGCAGATATTCTCAGCTTCGCTTTCCAAGCCGTGTTTAGCCAGCGTAATAGCGTTCGTCCCGAAGGTGTTGGTGCTGACTGCATCGCTGCCGGCCTGAAGATATGCCGTATGAACCGCTTTGACTGCGTCGGGATTGGTAACGCTAAGATAGTCGCCGCATCTGCCTGTATCGACGCCCCTGGCGACCAGTTGAGTTCCCATAGCCCCATCAAGAAAGAACACACCTGCTTTGATCCGTTCAGAAAGTTTTATCTTAGCCATATCAATTCCATCCATGCAATAAAATTAAATTCCAATTACGCCTCACGACTTACGATTTACGCCAAACTCATTGCTCAACAAACTTGCAATCATCGTTCATTTTAAAAATAGATTTAAACCCTTTCGGCGACGGCCGCATAAAAGTCTTTTTGCCGATTTTTTCGGGTTTTAGAAACTTAGGATTTTTCAATTTAATATTGATCTTTGCCGTCACTTCACCGGCATCATAAGTCGTAATATCCATCTTTTTCGGAATCGGCGAACCATCGTCTATGGGCCTGTAATCGCCCATATCTACAGATGCAGTCATAATTCCGTATTTGTCATAATACTCGATTCTGCTGACGAGATACCCTTTTCGGCTTACAAATATCTTTTTGTTGACGCGGTTGTTATCGCCGTATTTAACAAGCACATCCTGCCCATTGAGATCTCTCAGCAGCCAGCTCGAATCGACGCTGACCATCCCCAGTGCGTCAAGCATACTCTCCGGGCTGACAAGCAGGTTGCTCGAACATCCGTCAAGTTGTGTCCACAAGCCCCAGAAGTACTGGCTGATCTCTTTGGGCTTCATCCGGAACCAGAATTCCTCATCGTTGGAACCTACCCAGATAACCTCTATCCCAAGTCTCTTGGCTCGAAAGAACAACCGCTTTGGCGGATCGAATGCAAGGCTGGCATCGGGATGTTCCTTTTTTTCCTTGCCATCCTTAAAGAAGATTATCTCGACACTTGCGTTGGCCCGTAGTGGTTTAACGTTGGCCTTGTGCAATTCAAGAGCCGCCGCCGCAGCCTCAATATTGACCATGCTGTCAAAGGTTGTCAGAACTAGAGGTTTCCTGGGCGGGGGGCAGCCAGTCAAAGCAACAACTGACAGCAACGAAGCAAAATACAAAACACGCTTTAAAGTATTAACCATAAAAAAGCCTCGCCAAAGGCGAATCCTCAATTATTCATTATTCAATAGTCATTAGACATTTAAATTTCCACCTGCATTATTTGGCCCATATGTTCGGAAAGCTCTTCTATCTGGTCTTCCGAAAGATGCGGGTTTACTACGGTTACTTCCCTGCCTTCGCCGGCAACACGCAAATGCCATATTTCCTGGCCGCCCCTGATCGCGTCGGAGAGATACTTCAGTTTTCGTTTACGCATCAGCACTAGTGTCAGCACAAACCTAAAGTTAACTTTCTCTTTATCGGTTTCTTCGCCAAGCCGCTCAAAAAAAGACATTAGCATTTCGTCATCTATGAAAAGTTTTTTCTTATTTGCAGGGTCTGCCATCTTCGTTTTCCAGAAGCAATACACCTCTGGTTTACTCTCCAGCCAGTATTGAGCGCTGAAATCCTGCCTCTCGAACCCTTCTTCGGATTCGACAAGCGCAGCGAAATATTCCTGCCCGACCGCAAATTCTTCATCGGTACCAGCGCATTGTCCCAACGTCTTTCTAATTTCCCAGTCTGCCATATTTATATGTTTCGGCCGGAGGCCGTTTCCTTCATTATACATTAGACATTATTCATTTAAAAGCTCAGCCAGGGCTCGATCTTTTCGACTGTTTTCGGACCGATCCCATTTATGCTCTGCAGGTCCGCCGGTTTGGTAAACGCCTCTTTGCCGTCCGGCGTATCCTGCCTGTATTCCATGATCGACTCTGCCTTTTCAGGCCCCACCCCCGGCAGCCGAACAAGGCTATCCAGTGTCGCCAGATTCGGGTTAACAGTATCATAAACGGCGATATCGTCTCTGGCGAGTTGTCCGGCGACATAATCGGTAACAAACGCGGCGACCAGGATCCAGCAAAGTGCAACAGAGGCATACATAGCCTCGCACCGCTTACTATTGAGCTGATTGTTGTTATCCAAGGCTCTTACCCAATATCAATAATCAATAATCATTTTTTAAGTATGATCTTCTGAAGTTTGCCGACGCTCATATACGCCTTTTTCATTTCAAGTGATTTGTCAAGCAAACCGCAGTCATGCACTTCGTTGCTCGGCGAATCGGCAAGTGCCGAATAAGTCACCGACTGGATAAAACTCTTTCCGAGTGCGACCTTATAGAATTGTTCGATCCACTCAGCCTGAACCTGCGGCGACCATTCTTTATGCCAGACGCCGCCGGCTGCCTCGGCGCCCTTATCGGCGCTGCCGGGGATAGCCGCCCCGGTAACATGCAGAGGTTTGCCAAGCGTACTAAAGCAGTCCAGTTTCGAGGATATCTGCATCATATCCCGTACCTGGCATCCCGGTTCTGCGACCCCGAAATGCATCTTCACGCCGAACGCGTCGATGGGAATGCAGTTCTGGACGACCATGTCGGCATAGACCAGCGGCGGTGGGCTATCCTTTTGCTCGGTGTAGTATTCGCCCCAGGGATATAAGATCTCTACGATCTTCCGTGACTTTGATTTGGGGTCGGCGGTTCTGGCGGCAAGACAAACCGTCCGTGTCATTTCCATGATCTGTTCGAAATTAAATTCGAGACAGTTAACCGCGTTGATGCCGCTGATAACCTGCCAGGCATGTATCTTACCGTAATACCGGCCGATCAGTTCGGTGACAAACTTATACGCTGCCTCCCGTATCTTTTCGAAACCAAGGTTTCCGCCGCTCAGCCAGCCGGGCAGATGTTCTTTGGTAAAGTAGAGCAGCGGGCCCGCGCAAACTGCAAGCCGCCTGCCCGAGAAGTACTCAAGAACCTTATCTATCGAGCTGAAATCAAACTTGCCCTGCTGCGGCTCAAGTTTTGCCCAGCTGATGGGAATCGTCACAAAACAGAACATCTCAAAAAGTCGTTTGCGATATTGTTCGCTGACGAGCAGGTCAGGATTGATCTTGCATCCAAGACTGTGTCTGCCAAGTCCTTTGTTCTTGCATCTTGCCGTGAGATAGAATTCCGCATTCCTTGCCGCAAGCCGCTCTGAGAAGATAAGTGCCTTTCGCAGCGAGCGATCGGCCAGAACGGAGGCTTTCGCCGGATTGCTTATTACTTTTAAGGCATCGATAAA
This sequence comes from Planctomycetota bacterium, assembly GCA_019456225.1. Taxonomy (GTDB): domain Bacteria; phylum Planctomycetota; class Phycisphaerae; order Sedimentisphaerales; family Anaerohalosphaeraceae; genus VRUI01. The sequence continues at coordinate 73,117 of VRUI01000001.1, forward strand.
ATGTCCCTGAGCCTGGTGAGCGAACGCCGCGATCTTGTCATTTCCGTCGAAAAGCGACCATTCTTCCCTTTTGACAACGATCTGCATCAGTTTGGCCCGTGCAAGTTCGATATTGAGGATGTATGGTTCCGGACGGTCAAGGAGTCTGGTCGTGCAAAGCTGGATCTTACCAAATCCCGCCGCCGTCCACATCAGCGACAGACCGACAGTTTCATTGCTTCTGCCGTCAAACTCGATTACCCCACCATTATAGCGGATATTCCGCGAGCCGCGCAGAGGCACAGAGTCCGCCCCAAACACATAAGCGCTGGCCAACGAGAAATCTTCAATTGTTTTGCCGTCTTTGTATGCTATAAACTTCAACTCTTACACCTCGAATGCTTATTTTTTAATGATGGCAAGATTATAGCAAAACCGCCCACAATTGCAAATATTCTTTAGAAATACAAAAAAAGGAAAAAAAACACCTAAACCGCATACTTTTTAAGGGTGCATTGGGCCTGTGCAGCAATACCCAACAAGGAACACCGAACAATGAAGTGAAAAAGCGCACTACCCCCTAAAGACTAACGACCAAAAACTAACGACTAATTGAAGCAGGGTTCGCTGTATCTGCTGTAGTTCAAATTCTTCATCTGAACTGCCTGCATCTGGTTGGCTTTTTCGATAAGCCCGCCGACAAGGCTCATCAGCGACAGGATCGTGTCGACCAGATCGATATTTTCGACCGCCGACTCCTGCGTATATCCGTCAAGTGCAATAACGACGTATCCGCAGTGGCCGTTTTTCGTCACAAGCTCGCTTGCAACGATCGCCGTACCGTCAATATCGCCGATAACCGGGTCTGCTCCGTCGTCGATCCTGGCAATAATCCCCTCAAGACTATGACTCTGTGAGAACATCGCCGAGTACTTTGCCGCATCGCTGGGCCAGTACTGCCCGTGACCGTCAAGGATGACAGCAAGCGGTCCGTCTTCCGGCAGGCACGAAAACACAACACTGGCGATCTGCTGATTAAGCATCCAAGGCGTCATACATTCTACTTCATAGGTATCCATTACTATGTCTCCAAAAGTCAAAAAAAGCGTTATAATGCTATAACTTCGACTTAATAAGAAGACGACTTACGATAAAAACCCCAACTCCCCCCAAAAAACAGCGGTAGATAAATAAAGCAGACCCGATAATAAATAAAGCTTCCTTATCCCGCAGCCCCAACGATCTCAGCAAGGCTATGCCTGGAAAGTTCGGCGATCCGCGAATCCATCAGCGTCTTAAGCTTATCCGGTATGTCGTCGTTTTTCTCCGCGAACCCCGTACTTTGCGCCGCCCGGGAGATATCGCCAAGCGTGATATTATTCGCATCGCCGGCCAGCACAACTCCGACTTCCGGTTCCGTAACGCTCACCAGCAAACCTTCGCCGACAAGATGGTCCAGTATCGCCCCGCACAGATCCATAGGTATCTCCAGCCGTTTCGAGATCATCTCTGCCGACAGCACCCCTTCCTTGCCGCCAAACACTTCCAGCGCATACGCCATGATCCGGATCACCGTAAAATCGGTAATCACGAAAAAATCCTGTTCCTTTTTAAGCTTCTTGATCTCATCGGCGTCGAGCGTCTTAAGATGCTGCGTAGTATACGTCAGATACAGCCCGAACAGAACGATCATCCACGTAATATATATCCAAAGCACACTAAGCGGAATGATCCCCATAACCCCATAGATCGTCTGTTGCGGGATAAATTTAATGACATAGATCGCAAACAAATATTTCGCTCCTGTCCACACCAGCCCGGCGACCGCAGCCCCCCAGATAGAAGCCCTGAAGCTAACTTTGGTATTGGGCAGCAGAAAATACAAAAAGAAAAGTGCAAGCACAGTGATCAGGTACGGCACCAGCGGACGCATGAAATTCATCGCCCCGTTATCGAATCCCTTTCCTACCAGGTAACTCGTGCTGAAATAGAACGCGATGATCAGCAGCAGCGGCACAAGCGTCAGCAGTGTCCAGTAATTAACGATCCGCTGCAAAAGATTCCTGCCCCTGCTCACATGCCAGATACCGTTAAAAGCCCGCTCGATAGTCGTCAGCAGCCCGATAGCCGCCCACACAACGATCACCAGGCTGAAAAACGTGATCGCCCCCTTGTTCAGATTGGAGGTGAACTTCTCCGTGATCTCATCGATCTTTTCAGTCAGTTTAATAGTCTTAACCTCATCGCCCTCAACCGCATTTCCATCTGGTTTGACTGTCTTGTCGTTATCGTCGTCAACGGGATATTCGATATTTGAAAGATTAAAATAATCGTAGAGTGCCTTTCTGGCCCGCACACCCGATTCGCTGTATCCCGGAAAAAGCTGAAATATCATCAGGATAATGATAGCAAGCGGAACGATCCCGAAAATGGTATGGTATGAAAGTGCCGCTGCCTGCTGACCCGAGCGGTTAACCTTAAGCAGCCTCGCGCAATGCGGCCAAAGCTTAACCTGAAACCACACAAACCTGCTCCACCGCCCAAGCTCTTCAGTAGGACTAGTCAATATTTCCTTTAGCATTTCAGTGTTCCCTTAAAACTTCGATATTCGATATTCCTTGTTCGCTATTGGATATTCACCCTTCAAACCCTTCAAACCCTTCAAACCTTTCACACCCTTCTCACCCTTCTCACCTTTCACACCTTTCTCACCTTTCACACCTTTCCCACCTTTCACACCTTTCACACCTTTCACACCTTTCTCACCTTTCTCACCTTTCACACCTTTCACACCTTTCTCACCTTTCACACCTTCTGTTATTCAAAACAAATCAAGAATCCCTTCGATAATTTTTTCTTCATCGCTCTTGTCACCGCCGCTGCCTTTCTTTTTCTTCTTAAACAATCCTTCAAGCCCTTCCTGAATAAACTCTTCTACGGCCTTTTTTCCAACACCTTCAAGAACTCCCTTCCAGTTAATACCATTCTTTTCGACGGTCCCTTCTATCGGCAGTTCGATTCTGCCTTTCGGATTACCATCGGTTCTCAACGGCTTTATCCCTCCGTCTCTTATACTAAGCGTATACGGAAGGGCGGCCGTCATTTTCAGGTCCCCGGGCTTTTTATTAAGATTAACAGCACCCTTAAAGTTGATCGGGTAAACCGTGTCGATATTCACCTGCATATTGTCGTATCGAATAACACCTTTGTCCATAACAATCTTTGAAGGCAGCATATCGGCCCTCATAGTCGTCTGCCCCAGCCCCTGCGACATTATCATCCCGAGCAGACCCTTGTTTTTCATTTTCATATCGCTTATAGCCACCGTCCCGGCGATCTGCGCATCAGCTATAGCCGTATCTCCGCCAAGCGGCAAAACAAGCTTTTCGCAGTGCAGATTAGCAATCCCGGAAAGATCCGTCTGTTCGGCAAACAGCGGGTTAAGATATTTCAGGAGCGCCTTGCCCACCTCGTCATCGATCTCAACTTTATCAATGATCTGCATCGGCTTGGGTATAGTGAACACCATCGGTTTTTTGGTAAGATCGATATTGCCGGCAAAATTCAGCAAACCGTTATTAACACTCGTCGAAAACGGAGCAATCTCAAGCATCCCGTCCTTAACATCGACAGCCACATCCACCTTGCCGATTTTCATCCCCATATACTTGGCCCGGTCAAACCCAAACTTGCCAGACGCGTTCATATTCGCCATCAGCTTGTCCTTGTCGGCATTTGGATACTGCGATTGAAAAGTAAATACATCCGACCGCTTGCCCTGAACTTCAAGCCCCTCCGGCAAATACGCCGAAGCTATCGTACGGGCATCGGCAAGGTCATACTTCGCCGTAACCTTACCCGAAAGTTTCGTCTGATCGTTTCTAACCTGGCTCTGCTTAATGCTGCCCTCAATATCGATCTTCGTACCGTCAACCACAAACTCCTTAAGCGAAAGCGTCTTATTGTCACGGTCGACAACCATATCAAGCCTGACATTTATCAGCTTATCCTCGAACTTTTCCTTAACGCCTTCTGCCTCAAGTTTGAAATTCGTGATCTTCGTATTATCCGTAAAAACCTTTAATTCGCTGTCGCTCGATCTTACAAGCAGCTTGCTCTTAACCAGCCCCGAAAGATTCATCTTCTCGGACATAGCTCCGAAGAACAACGCAAACGGCTTGGTCCTGGCAAGATCAACCTCAGCCTTGAGATTCATATCCATTTTTTCTTTCGCATCCTCGGCCCACGAAAATACGCTGTCTTCGATCCGAATGTCGGCAAGCGAATCAGTCGTTTTCATAGTCAGAAAATCGATCTTCACGTTTTCCTTCTTAGTGTCGACCGTCATATCAAAAGTAAATTTTGCGGACATTGGCGGCGTGCTCTTTTTTCCTTTTTCATCCTTTTTGGTCATCACAAAATTATCAATTTTGCTGTGGTCGCTAAACCGGATCGTATCGTCTCTGAAAGTAATGCGTCCCTCTTCATAGCACGAGCCCGTAAAACTGTAATCGCCAAGATCGACAAACGTCCCGACAAAATCCATCGTCTTGCCGACATCCATATCCGCGACATAGTCAAGCTCGCTGCCCGTCCCTTTGCCCGTAATAGTGCAGAACGACGACCGCAGATTTATATCCTCAATATTCACCTTGTCGTTTTTTGTAGAGACTAAGGCCTTAAGAGTAACCGGTTTGTCCAGGGCAATAACCTTGCCGTCTGCGACGTGTTTAAACCTGTCAAGTTTGGCATCGACAATAAGCTTTTCAATCTGTCCGTTGCCAAACTTCACTTCCGCGTCTACATTAAGCTCGCCGCCCACATCGATATCCTTGCCAAGCAAAGCAAACACCGGCGACAGGGTAGCAAGATCAAGATCGTCAATCTTAACCGTCATATCACCTTCGGTATTCTTAAAGCTCCACCCCTTTTTGGATGACTCGACATTTCCGTTTGCAGAAATCTTCGACCGACGCCCCTTGTTTTCAATATCCATCCCAACGTTAAAGCTCGACCTTTTACCCGCCTCTTTAAGATTAACCTTGGACGCGATATTACTGAAATGGATCGTACTGGAAATCTCCCCGTCCGCCGGCAAAATCTTAATATCACCGTCTTTGACAGTAAGGTCGATCTGGCTGAAAATAACTCCGGCGCCTCCGGAATTTTTTTTACCTTTCGCACTTTTTTTCCCTGCTCCGGTTTTATCGGACGATTTCGAGTCATCAACCCGGATGGAGATCACCGGTCTGTCGACGACAACCTTGCCAAGTGAAATATTCCCGGCAAGCATCGAAGTGTAGCTCGGTTTCGCCGTGATCTGGCGGACATTTACATTTATCATCCCCTTGTCGTCGGCAAAACTAAACTCCTTAAGCCGCACCCCTTTGAACCAGCCGACATTCAAATCCCCCATGCCGATCTTGCCGTCAAGCGACTTATTGACTTTATTAACGACAAACACCGTCCCCGCCGAAGAGGACAAAAACAGCGGTACACCAAAGAAAACGGCCAGCAGTATCCCCACTATCACTACTGAAATCCATTTTAAAGCCCGAAATTTACGCCGAACAGGCTTCTTCTCTTCCCCGGTTGAAACAGTATTAGCACACATCGCAAGATCCCTAAATTAAGTTAAATTTCAATTTAACTTGGCTAACGGGATAAACAAAAGCCCGAAGCGCAAGCGCAGGGATAAAAGCTATGCTTATTTGGTAGGATGGGCTATGCCCATACCGCTCTAATCAGTCATGATTTCAACTGACTTCGCTTTTATAGCATCATCGATCTTACCTGTATATTTCTTCGTCAGACCGTCGATATCCCTCTTGCCCTTATCTCGGTCATCTTCGGAGATGAGTTTACTTTTTTGCTCGTCGTCAAGGTGTTTATTAGCGTCTCTGCGGATGTTGCGAATGCTAACTTTGGCACTTTCACCGCAGTTTTTAACCTGCACCACGATCTGTTTGCGCCTCTCTTCGCTAAGCGGCGGGATCGTCAGACGAATAACCTTGCCGTCGGGATTAACCGGAAGGTTCAGGTCGCTGATTGTCAGTGCTTTGACAACTTCTTTCAGGCATGACGGATCGAAAGGTTTGATAAGTATAGAAGTGGCATCCGGAGCCGAAACTGTCGCAAGCTGATTGATAGGCGTCGGTGAACCGTAGTAATCAACACGAACATGGTCGATAAGACCCGTAGACGCACGCCCCGTACGAATCCCCTTAAGCTCATGCTGAAGATGATCGATACTGCTCTTCATACTTTTTTCATGTGACGTAACAATCTCTTGTGTAGGCATAACATTCTTCTCCAAAGTTTAATATAAAATAAAAGGGTCAGACACCTTTAAAAATTGGTTATTCACACCTTTCGTACCTAACTACTTACTAATAAGCGTTCCTATCTTCTCGCCGCAAAGCGTCCTGGTAATATTACCTTCCTTGAATATATTCAGTACAACAATAGGAATGTTGTTTTCACTGCAAAGGCTTATCGCCGCCGCGTCAAACACTTTTAACGACTGATGCAAAACTTCCTGGTAAGAAATTTCCGTAAGAAGTTTAGCGTCCGGGTTAGTCATCGGGTCATCGGTATAAACACCGTCAACCTTCGTCGCCTTAATGATCAGATCTGCCTCGATTTCACTTGCCCGAAGTGCGGCGCACGTATCTGTAGAAAAGAATGGATTCCCCGTTCCGCCGGCAAGAATCACAACCCGACCGTTATTGAAATGGTGCAGGCATCGCCGCCTGACAAAAGGTTCACACACAGCCGGAACATCGATCGCGCTCATAACCCTTGCAGGCTGTCCGCATGCTTCCAGCGTCTCACGCAATGCAATCGCGTTCATAACTGTCGCCATCATCCCCATATAATCGGCGGTATGCCTTGGAATACTCTTGCTGGCAAAAGTCGCGCCCCGAAGAAAATTACCGCCCCCGACAACGATGGCAACTTCAACGCCAAGCTGACATATCTTAGCGATACGCTCAGCAACAGGCCCGATAGCCTCACTATCGATCCCAAACCCGCCAACCTTACACATACTCTCACCGGAAATCTTAAGCAAAACACGTTTATACTTAATATCAGCCATAATAAAATAATCCCGTAATGTGGGCTTCCAGCCCACAAATAAAATAGCCTCCGCCGAAGGCGGCTTCAATTTAATCTTTTCTCTTTTTAAATCTTTTCCTTCAAGCCCTTCACGTCTTTGTCTTCACGCCCTTCATGGTAAAAAACACGCCCAAAAGTCTCAAAATCAACCCAAAAAAAAAGCACCGTCAGTCGAAACTAACGATGCTTATTATACAATCTTATCAGCCGATTGCAACACGTACGAAACGTTTTATTTTCGCCGTACCGCCTGCCGCTTTTGCGGCCTTGTCAAGGGCCTCGCCGACCTTAAGGCTGTCGTCTTTGACAAACGACTGGTCAACCAGGCAGTTATCGGCAAGGAATTTGCCGATTTTACCGTCAATGATCTTATCGATGATCTGAGCGGGCTTATCCTTAACCTGCTCCCTGGCGATCTCACGTTCTTTTTCGATAACCGCAGGATCGAACGAATCGCTGTCGACAGAAACCGGGTTAGTCGCGGTGATATGCATCGCGATTTCCTTAGCCGTCACGGCGATAGCACACGAAACCTCATCACTGCTCGTCTCGATCTCAACCAAAGCGCCAAGCTTATCGTTGAAGTGGATATAGTTGCCAAAAACGCCGCTACCGTCGATCTTATACCTTATATAGTCGCCAACTTCGGTTTTTTCGCCGGTCTTGCTAACCATATCTGTTAGAACAGTCTCAAACTTCTTGCCATCGACTTCAGTCGCCAGCAGTGCGTCAGTCCCTTCTTCGGCCGTACAAGCCATCGCATAATCAGCCAGTTGACCGGCAACAACGCCAAAGTCATCGCTTTTCGCAGCGAAGTCGGTTTCGCAGCAAAGACTGCATATCGCCGCCGTCTTGCCGTCATCGCTGACATTGCTAACTACTTTACCTTCGGTTGTATCTCTGCCGGCACGTTTAGCCAGTGTCGCAAGCCCTTTTTTGCGAAGCGTTGACATAGCCTCTTCAAGGTCTCCGCCGGATTCCTTAAGAGCTGCCTTGCAGTCCATCATACCTTGCCCGCTCATCTTGCGAAGCTTCATAACGGTTGCAGCTGTAATTTCTGCCATTTCTATAACTCCTGTATCACATTTATTCTAAAATTAAATTCCCAACATTTGTGCCTCAAACAAAAGCCCGAAGCGCGAGCGCAGGGATAAAAAACCAACAACTCAAAATCAAACCCTATTCGCCAGCCGGTGCCTCAGGTGCTGCCGGAGCTTCAGGTGCTGCCGGTGCTTCAGGTGCTGCCGGTGCTTCAGGTGCTGCCGGAGCTTCAGGAGCAGCTTCTACAACTGGTGCTTCTGGTGCCTCCGGAGCAGCCTCTTCGGTCTTGATCGCACGTGGAGCGGGTTTAACGCCGGGTGCTTTCGGTTTTTTACCGCCGCCGGCACTTGCCAGTGATTCTCTTCTGGACCGTCCCTTAGGAGCTCCGCCTTCTTTGCCAGCCGGTTTGAACTGTGTCTTGCCGTAGGCTATTGCCTGTCCAAGCTGCAAAAGGATAATTTCGATCGCCTTGATCGAGTCATCGTTAGCCGGGATAACTACATCCACCTCATCCGGATCCGAGTCCGTATCGATAATGCCGATAGTGACAATACCCAGTTTTTTGGCTTCGCGAAGAGCAAGGTGTTCTTTTTTCGTATCGATCACGATTACGGCACCGGGAAGACGGTTCATTTTGCGAACTCCGCCCAGGTTAGTCGAGATCTTGCGCATTTCACGTTTCAGTCGTGCTTCTTGTTTTTTGCTTTCTTTTGCCAGCAGACCGTTTTTCTCCATAGTTTCAAGTTCTTCAAGTCGCTTAAGGCGGCTGCGCACTGTCTGGTAGTTAGTCAGCATACCGCCGAGCCAACGTTCCGAGACATAGTGCATATCAGTCTTGTCGGCGATCATTTGGACGGGCTTTTGGGCCTGTCGCTTTGTGCCTACGAAAACAACGTCTTTACCCGAAGAAACCACGTTGGCAAGGACCTTTTTAGAAATCAGAAGCCCTTTTAGTGTTTCCTTCACATTGATGATGTGGATCTTGCTGCGTTTGCCGAAGATATACGGAGCCATCTTCGGGTTCCAGCGGCTGACCCCGTGTCCAAAATGGACACCTGCGCCGATTAGGTCGCGTGCCAGTTCTTTGCTCACAGAACTAACCTCCAAATATAAAAAAGTAACAGTAATGGGCCATTCTACGCCGAAAAGCCCGGTTATACACCACCGGCAACACACCGATAGTCATTTCACCCCCAATATATAGAGGGTAATCGGAATAATCTACAGACCAAAGCCAAAAAAGTCAAGAAATTAAATGAAAAACCCCAAAAAACAATAATTCACCCCCATCCCCACCAACAAATAGTCAACAAACCCACAAAAACAGTAATTTAGCCCCGCATTCACCAACCTGGGGTAAAGCACTCCGAAGGAGTGCGCCTGAACTCATCTTTGTAAATCCCGAAGGGAGTCTATCCGCCGAAGGAGGACCTTTGCCGGGCCCCGAATCCATTCTCAGCGATTGACACAGGATTTAATGTAATAATGATTGCTGCCAGCGTATAAACGAAATACCTTTTCTAAAAGAGCATGTCTGACTCTTTTACTTTTCCTTGATCTAACAGATGAACCATTGAAATTGTACTGAATTTTTTAAAGTCAAATACCTGCCAAACCACTTTCTTATCCCTGGTTACTTCAAATATCTGTGGCTGGCCTCCTACATGTCCGTGGCCTCCCCAGTTAGCAACTACCGTGTTTCCATTATTAAGTCTTTGCATTCCGGCGATGTAACGCAGGGGATTTCCTTTGAGGTCTTTTTCGTTGATCTGCCAGACTATCTTGTCATTTTTATCAACTTCAATGATCTTATGTCCATCGCCTGTAGAGATTAGAGTATTGCCGTTTTTCAAACGGTAAGCGGCATGAGCACTACACCCTTTGGGTAGCTTTATCTCACGAACGATCTTGCCGTTTGGATCATACTCTCTTACCACTTTATCAGAATAATGACCTACAAGATAGTTGCCGTTTTCGATCTTTCTGACAATACGCATCTGTGAGTGTGTACTTTTCTGGTTTGTTTTAAGTTGTATGGTTTTTTTGATCTTACCACCCTTGTCGATCTCGTAGATCACGCAAGGACCGGACACTGCAACCATGTAGTTTCCGTTTTTCAGCGGCTGACATGAATGAACCTCGTTGGGTTTTTTTGTCGTATATTCCCACACTACTTTTTTATCAGGTGTCACTTCTTGAGCGCCGCGAAGCCACGTCAAAAGAACGTTTCCATTTTTGAGCAGCCAGGCTTCCTGAGGACGTTTAACTTCATATTGCCATACCACAGCCCCATTAGGGTCGACTATATGAACCTTGTTGCCTCCATAGTCGGCGGCTAAAAATGGATGGGAGACAGGCTTAGCTATCGGCGTTTGCCCAAAACTTGAAGTTGAAAATAACAATATGCAAACAAATGCAGCGGCAAGGAGTCGATTCATTTGGAAACCCTTTCTTAGTCTGTAAGTACGGTACGTTAAAAATGCCTGAAGGTTATATTCGAACCAAGAAAATATACAGGCGTTAAATAAAGCTTTAATTCACTCGTAGGGGCACCCCTCGTGGGTGCCCAAAAATCCCAACAAAACCAAAAATACGTAATTCGCAATTATGTCCTTCCCTTTTTGTCATTCCCGCGAAGGCGGGGACCTTGACGTCACAATTACAATGACCCTCACAAACCAATAATCAATTTGGTACATCCCGGCTTTACGTCGGGAATAAATCAAAATATGGAACATCCCGGCGGCCTGCCACGATGGTTTTATTGTTCGGGTCGGGAACCAATCAAAATCCCCCAGAAAATCGGAGCAGCATTTTCACATTCCCTCGTGGAACAATAATTAAGGTTAATTATTTATTTGCCCAGTTGTCAATATGAAGAGATTCCCCTGCAATCTTTTTGATGTGTTCCATCTTGTCATTAGTGACCAAAGTTAAATTAAGAGTAATTGCCTGCGCCGCAATCCAGAGGTCGTTCTCAAGACTCCCAACTTCTAACCATGTAAATCTGTCAACAAGTTGTTCATGATTCAAACCTTTTATTCTCTTTGGGAATTTGTTAGCCTTAACCAGAAGGCCTCTAAGTTCTCCATATTTCTCGGCCACATGCGTATCTAGTCCAATCCTTAACGGATTTACAGCAGTAATAAATTTAAGGTGGTTCCTCGGGATATCTCTGGGAAGTCCAACTGAAATTTCACCCCATGAAATAATTGAGATGCTCAACTTGTTATCAGAAGTCAAGTTGTTCAATCGCTTTAGAATGGTAGCGTGCTCCTGTGGATATTTCTTAGAGTTAAACAAATACCCCCAAATATTTGTGTCCAGCAGATAATCTCGCATATTACTCTTTAAATGCCTCCATTGCAATTTCAAGAGCTTTAATCAATTCAGGCGACCTTGTCTCTTCCACCCATTTCTTTACAAAAGAAGGAGTCGACCTTTGATATTCTTCGGACAGGTAAATGTGCAACGGAATCCACGACTCAAATCCTTCCGGATAATAACGATCAAACGTAAAATCAACACCTTTACGTCTATCTCCGTCAAACAAATTCAATATTTGCCACTCCAGCCTTGGAGGCAAATCATAAAGTCGCATCACTTCAGCATCAATAGCGAGCATTCGTCGCTTCGCTTCTTCGACATCAACTTCTGACTGCATAATCTCACCCTGCGATGCATACAATGCAAAATAATCTTTGACCAAGTAATTCAATTTACTCAATGAATGAAGATCGCAGGTTGGTATAGGAATACTCCGCATTGTGCCTGTTTGATTGTTACGTTCCATGCTGTGGCAATAGACATAAGCATTCGCTAGGGGGGAGTTTACAATTGCCCAAAGGACTTCAAGCGATAACTCAATTTTTTTAGGTCGAACTACAAGAAAATTGCTAGTGACTGGATGGCCTTCCCTGTCAATAAAACCTTTCAATCTCCATGGTCCACCGCCAGCTCTAATAGAATTCATAATAACTTGCGGCGTTCCTACTTCAGTTCCCCATCGTGGACGACTAATCACTCCGTTATCAAGATTCATCCAAACAGGCTTAGGTGTTTCGGTAAGTTTGATGTCAGTTCTGTATTCAGTATAGCCACGAACTGAGCCTTTAAATCTACGTAAACATATCGTTTTAGCGTTTGGAGGCAAGTGTTTCTTGATGTCATATTCTTTTCCTTCTTTGGGTACAGTTTTGTATTCTAAGCCTCTGCCAATATCCGCAATCTCTTTCAAACAATCATAACACTCACAATATTCCCATACGTCTCGAAGTAATTGTAGGCGAAGGTCATAATCTGGCTGGACAGTAAACATGGATTGGGACACTTCCTCACTCGGTGCATGGTAAGAATTTTGAAATTTTTCAATATCCCATTTTTGAACATGAACATAACGAGTTTTTACTTTCTTAATAGATTTGCTCGCATGCTTTAGCTTGCGTCCAAGGATTACTGCGGTTTTATGTTTTGCAAATGAGAAAACATTTTCTGGTAATGTACATATTTCTCTTAGCTCGAATTGCTCAAGAAGCATTTCTCGTAGAGATGATAAATTGTCCTTATGTAAAAAACCCTGAGGAAGGATGACACCAAATACAGAATTAGTTGGCATATAAGGCAATGTTCGCCAAAGAACTTCCGCTGCTTTATTATAACAATTCAGCTTTTCATTATTGTAAAGTTCTTGCTCATCAGGTGAAAAATTCTCAAACGGTGGATTACATAATAGAATGGTTGACTTCTTTGCAAGTTTTGAAAGGGCATCACTTTCAAAAACATTACATTCTTTTAGCTTCCAGCCGTTTGGGTTTGGAACATCAGCCAAAGTCAAAGACAATCTCGCAATTTCTCTTGCAAATAAATCTCGTTCTACTCCCACTAAATGGTTGTTAAGATATTTATGCAAACCTTTTACGTCACCTTGATACATTTCTCTTAACAAACGTAGGGCAGAAGTAAGAAATGGAGCATGACCGCAGGTTGGTTCAAGTACATGCCTGTCGTCCTGTGGAATATCTTCGATCCAATCAGAAAGTTGCCAGACAATATAATCAACCAGATATGAAGGAGTCGCATGAATCCCCCAAGCTTTTCTGGTTTCTTTATTTATCAATCTAGTTTCGTAAACATGAGCAAGCGATTCAATTGTAACATTACTCAAACTGGAAAACTGTTTAATCTTACTTGCTGCTGCTTTTAATGCGCGTCTTTGTCGCTGTGTTCTTAAAACCAGTTCATCTTTTACGCCATAGTGCCTACTGACTCTTTCCAATACCGTAGGTATATCTTCCAAGTCCAATCTGATAAATCCATCTACTTTTTTATCCTGAAGTATCTTAGCGCCTAATAGCCAGAAAACACTTTGAAACATCCAACGAGTTAGCTTAACATCTACCTTAGGAATTCCGAGTTTCTCGTCAAGAATTCGTAACATATTCTTGACTAAATCAGCTAATCTTTCCCCCATTTCGTGCTCAAGTACAGGCATTAAACCCTGATCAACAAACGTAAGCTGATATTTGGAATGAACGCGGCTAAGATTCTTGGCTCTATAAATACTTTCTGGAGAAAATTCTTCCTTATGCTTGATAAAAAAGTCTGAAACATCTTCAGCGAGAATTGTATCTTCCAGTTCAACACTACTGCTTCTAAGCGTCCACCATTGTAGCTCTTTCTTGCAGCAAATAAATAGTACGGGACTGCCAATATTACGACACTCATTTGCCACACTTTCAAATGCAGGCTCTTCCAACAATTCTCTATCTACCGCAGCAATACATGCATCCCTTGCATCACGTGATGGATATGCAAAGCCCGCAATCGGTACTTTGTGCTCGCAGCCTTTAGCATCCGAGTAAATATAATCTTTACCCAGCAAGTCATCACTATAGCCGCACTTACCTAAGTATGAACGTAAATTTCGAGTTGTTATTGTTTTTTTACTTACGGGCACAAATATCCTCTTAACATGGTCAATTGCCAACAAGTGTTATTATTTCGTCAAGAAACTATTAAATGTGTGAATTTTTTACCAGCGAATTAGATTTTACTGGTTCTACGTGAAATGGCAACTCAATAATATTTTTGAAAAGTAAAGGCCATTTTACTGATTTCAATTGTCCCAACGGTCAAAGCGTCAATCAGCAAGCCGATCAAATTGTCTATCCGCCGAAGGCGGGCTAATCGCTAAAAAGTATTCTAACCAGAATCCCAAAAAAACAAAACAAAAAACTACCAATAAAATCCAAATATCTTTTTAAAAAAAATCCGCGAAAATCCGCGAAGCTGAGCAAAGCGAAGTCCGGCAGAGTAGTAATGACGGGTGGCTAAACAAATCTTTCCCCTTTCTTCTTATTTAAAAATCTGTTCTCTTATCTCTCTCTTTTCCTCATTTTCCTCCGTGGCAAATCTTTTAACCCAAAAATTCCCGAAGGGAATTATCCGACTTACTACTTACTACTTACCACTCACGAGAATGCCCGCAGAGCGGACATTCCCCCTTTGTTGAATTTATTTATCCTCTGAATTAAGCATCAAAAAACGTTCAAAAACGCGCACTTTTACCCAAAATATGTCAAAATATCTGTTTTTTTCTCGTTTTTTGTCAATTAATTTCAATTAATTTCAAAAAAAACGCCCAAAACGACAGGTGGGAAATGTCGACAATGTCCCGAATAGCCATTTTTTAAGCAAAATAAACCTTTCATTTTTAGCGATTAACTGTTAAATAGACCCCATGAAAAAGAAAATATTCATAAGTGCCTATGAGCCGTCCGCCGATCTTCACTGCGGCAATCTCATACAGGCCATAAACGATAAAGTCAGTAAGAACAACGACTTAGAGATAGAATTTACCGGCCTCGGCGGACCAAAAATGCAAGCCGCCGGCTGCGATCTCCTCGAAAACACAGTAGACAAAGCCGCAATGATCTACAACGCCTTCACCCAGATATGGGCGTATTTCAAAAGATTAAGGCGCATAAGTGCTTACCTGAAAAGCACTAACGTCGACCTGGTAATAGTATGCGACTCACCGGCCTTCAACTTCCACATAGCAAAAGCCGCAAAAAAAGCAGGAATCAAGGTATTATTCTACGTAGCCCCCCAGCTATGGGCCTGGGCCCCGTGGCGCATACGCAAACTAAGAAAATGCTGCGACAAACTAGCATGCATCCTCCCCTTCGAGCAGGAATGGTTTGCCGGCAGGGGGGTGGATGTCACCTTCGTCGGCAACCCATTGTTGGATGAGGTAAACTATGATGAGCAAAAGAGTTACAGGGATTACACAAACTTCGATCCTGCAAATTCTACTGTCGCTTTAATGCCCGGCTCGCGCGGGGCCGAGATAAAAACGCTATGGCAGCCAATGCAGCAGATAGCCAAAAAACTCCAAACCAAATACCCAAACATAAAATTCATAACCCCGGCAGTAAACGAAGAAAAACTCCAAACCCTAAAACAAACCCAACTACCCGATCTGGATATAGAATACGTCCTTGACGGCCTCATAAACGCGGCTAGCCGTGCCGATCTATCCCTCGTCGCCAGCGGCAGCGCCACCCTTCAGGTCGCCGCCACCGGCTGCCCCATGGTCATTATGTACCAGTCCAGCCGCATCATGTGGCACCTGCTAGGCCGGTGGCTGATCAATATTCGGTTGTTGTCACTAGTAAATATCCTAGCGGCCAAGGAACTCTGCCCAGAATTTATGCCCTATTTTACGTCAATAGAGCCGATTTTTGAAAAAACTCTGGATTTACTGGATAATGTCGACCTGCTAGCCGATGCAAATGCGGGGCTGGCCGAAATCGTAAAACCCTTGTTACTAAGAGGGAAAGTGTCCTATATGGTTGCGGATATTTCACTAGGAATGTTAGAGTAATATACTAAATATTACTTAATATAATAAATTTTAGTAATTTTTAGATTTTGTGCTTTTATTCCTGCACCACATAGTTAGAATATCAGTATCTGTTAACGTAAGAATTATTAAATGTACTGTTACTATTTTATTGTTTAAGGGGATTATTATGAAAACTGGAAGAAGTACGGAGTATGGCATGATCGCCGTTTGCCATATCGCACAGCACTACAAAGACGGCCCTGTAATGGCACAGAAGGTTGCCCGCGCATATGATATTCCACTTGAATATCTTCTTAAGATCCTACAGCAGATGGTTCGTGAAAACGTTCTCATCAGCAAGAGAGGTCCTCGCGGCGGATTCTGGCTTTCGCGTGACGCATCCGAGATCACATTGGTTCAGGTTGTAGAGGCAATCGAAGGTCCTGTCGTCACTAACATGCAGCTTGCACAGCAGGCAAAGAATGTGCCTTTTAGCGTCAGGATCGAAAAGGTCTGCCGCAATATTTCAGAAGGTGTAAGGGATGCTTACGGCAAGGTTTCTATTGCCGAAATGATCGCTGAGTAAGTTTTATTTTTGCAATTTTAAAGGCGGGTAGCGGACTTTCTTTTAGGTAGTCTCTACCCGCCTTTTTCATTTATTATTTATTCCGCCAGAGGCGGATGTTCCATATTTATTATTCAAACCTGATTTAGATTGGGACCTAACTTCTTTTGTCATCCTTTAGTTTATTTTCATCTTAGTGATTATCCCATCGCTTGCGCCCAGGTCTTCAATTACCATTCTTGTATTTACAGAGTTGTTTTTACTGATTAATGTGGCCGGTATTGTTTTTTATTGTTGACCTTAGATAATGGGGGTGTAGAATGATGCTTAGTGAGTTAATGAGCCATAATAAATTTGTTTTGGGCCGGCCGAGCCAGTTTTCCGACGAGGCATTAAAATGAAAAGTTGATAATGCTTTTCGTTGCAGTTAAAGGTACAGTCTCTCGATATAGTGACGGATAACAAAGGAGATCGCAAAATGGCATTTAACGTAAAGATATTGCTCTTGTTCACCTTCCTGGCGATGACGTTGTGTTCGGCATCGGCGGCTGCGCAGCAAACGACAAGCGAAGACAGAAGGCACAATGTTCTCATCCTCAATTCATATCACAAGTCATTTAGATGGACCGACAACCAGGTCTCTGGTGCCAGCGCGGCACTGAGTGATGCTGTTGGGAATCTGGAACTGTACGTCGAGTACATGGACACCAAGAGAATCTACACCGAAGAATATCTGGCTAACCTCGTAAACACTTACCATCTCAAGTACGATAAGATCCGGCTGGACGCGATCATCACAACCGACGACAATGCTCTGCGTTTCGTTATGGATCATCACGAGAATCTTTTCCAGAATGCACCGGTCTCATTCTGCGGCATCAACAACTATTCCAGTTTTTCTTTTGCAGACACGACGCAATTTACAGGACTGCTGGAAGTCCTCGACATTGAAGCCACTATTGACCTGGCTTTGAAATTGCACCCGGCAACCAGCAAGGTTTATGTAATTGTCGACAGCACTCCGACAGGCGTTGGCCAGTTAAGGGATATTGCCAAAACAGCGGGTCAATACCCGCAACTGAAATTCGAATACTTCAAGGGTGACGACTACACAACGGCTGAATTGCTTGAGCAGGTGTCGCAATTGCCTGAGGACAGCATTGTTCTTTTAGCCGTTTGGCTGCGTGACAAGAATGGTGAATATGCGGCTACTGATGTGGTGGGCCCCCTTATTTCGAACCGGTCAAAAGTGCCTGTTTACGGAATCATTGACATGTACCTGGGCCACGGTATCGTTGGAGGCAAGTTGCTTAACAGCGAAACACACGGACGACTGGCGGCCGAGATGACCGCTGACATTCTGGGCGGTGAAACCCCCTCAAACATCCCGGTCCTCGTCGAGAGCCTCAATCCCTACATGTTTGATGAAGCCCAGTTGCATCGTTGGGATATCGATCCAGCCGACCTTCCCGAAGGCAGCATCGTGCTCAACCATTCCTTCTCCCTGTATGAAACCTATCGTATCCAAATCTGGAGTGTTACGGGGG
The DNA here is from genome assembly GCA_019456225.1 of Planctomycetota bacterium. Lineage (GTDB taxonomy): Bacteria > Planctomycetota > Phycisphaerae > Sedimentisphaerales > Anaerohalosphaeraceae > VRUI01. The sequence continues at coordinate 91,214 of VRUI01000001.1, forward strand.
CTTTTGTTTTTCTACTGGTCGTTGTCGTATTTCTGGTCACGAATATTGTCAATCGCAAGAAAGCTGAAAAAGCATTACTTCAAAGCGAAGACAAATACCGAACCCTGGTAACTTATACACCTGCGGTTCTATGGACTTCAGATCAAAACGGGCACACATCATTTATTTCTTCGAATGTCAGGCAAGTGTATGGATATACACAGGAGGAAATCCTCAAGGCAGGAGATAGCCTCTGGTTTGGGAGAATACATCCTGAGGATGTTCCAGGCGTAAAGACAGCATATGAGGCAATTATGAAGACGGGGGAACCCTTTGATGTCGAGTATCGAATCCAAAGAAAAGATGGGCATTGGATATGGCTCCATGACAGGGCAATACGCAACTATGAAGTTGAAGGTGCATTGCGTTTAGATGGGGTCTTTCTGGACATCACCGATCGCAAGCGGGCGGAGATTGAAATACTGTCCAGCCAGCAGCAACTCCGGGCGTCAAACCAGCAACTGTCAGTTAACGAGCAACAGTTAAAGGCTACTAATCAACAACTGGTGGCATCTGAGCAGCAGCTAAAGGCTTCTAATCAGCAATTGCGGGCTAATGAGCGTGAGCGTGAGGCACTTGTTAAAACACTGGAATACAAGAATAAGGAGTTGCAGGACATCGTTTACACCGCTTCTCATGATCTTAAATCGCCTCTGGTCAATATTGAGGGTTTCAGCGGTGAACTGAATTCTGACTGCGATAATCTGCTCAAGATGCTTGCAGACCAAACCGGTGGCGAAGACAATAGTCACAAGATCGAAACTTTGCTTAAAGAGAGCATACCCCAATCGCTTGGTTTTATTACCGGCAGCGCAAAAAAAATGGCAGGCCTGCTCAATGGTTTACTGCAGATATCAAGGGTCGGCACTGTTGAAATATACAGTGAATCCGTCGATATGAATAAGACGATAAATGAAGTACTTGCATTAATGGAGTACCAGATAAGAGAAAACAATATTGCTGTTACGCTCGAAACACTGGTCGATTGTACCGGTGACCCGGATATGCTGAACAATGTATTTATCAACCTTATCGACAATGCCATAAAATATCGCAACCCGGCCAAAGAAGGCGAGATACGAATATCAGGCGAAGTTAAAGATGGCATGAGTATCTATTGTGTTGCCGACAACGGCATAGGCATTGCGGCAGACCATCAGAGCAAAGTGTTTGAGATATTCCATCGGCTTGACCCGAGTGATGATGTTGACGGTGAAGGTTTGGGTCTTACTATTGTTACTCGTATTGTTGATCGGCTTGGGGGACGTATTTGGCTGGAGTCTGAGGATGGGGTTGGCAGTTTGTTTTTTGTTGCTTTGCCGAGGGGGTGACAGGTTTGAAAGGTGTGAAAGGTGAGAAAGGTGAGAAAGGTGTGAAAGGTGAGAAAGGTGAGAAAGGTGTGAAAGGTGAGACAGGTTTGAAAGGTGTGAAAATAAACGTGCGAAAATAAACGTGTAAAATAAAACGTGTGAAAGTGGTTGGGATAAATGGCAGTTATTGTTGGTGTTGATGAAGCTGGTTATGGTCCTTTGCTTGGTCCTTTGGTTGTTTCTGCGGTTGCTTTTGGTGTGCCCGATGACAGCTTGAAGGCTGATATGTGGAAGGTTCTTGGTAAGGCTGTCGGTAAGGCTAAGCGTGGGCTTAGCGGGCGTGTTTTGATTACTGACAGTAAGAAGGCTTATACTAAGGCCTCCGGGGTTGGACATCTTCGGCGGTCGGTGCTTGCTTCACTTGTTTGCTGCGGGGGCGATGATGGTTATTGCGGGACGGCAGGTGAGATGCTTCGGGCGGTTTGTCCTGGGTGTTACGGGCGGCTTGGGGAGTATGCGTGGTATGAGGGGCTTGATGAGCTTTCGCTTGGGGCCGATAAGGGAGATGTTGAGATTGCCGCTTCTGTGCTGGGTAAGGCGCTCGGAGAAAATGGGATGGCGATCCGGTCGGCGGCTAGCAGGTGTCTTGATGTCGGGTATTATAACGGGCAGGTTGAGATCGTTAAGAATAAGTCCAATGTGCTGTTTACCGCCTTGTGCGGTTTGATTGGGGAGGTTCTGGCAGGGGCAGGTTCGGATGAAACGGTGCAGGTTATTGTTGACCGGCAGGGCGGGCGGATTCGGTATGGCGGGCCTTTGATGCGTATGTTTCCGGGTATGGAGCTTACGATCCTGCGGGAGAGTGAGGAGATGAGCAGCTATGAGATGAGCGGCGGGGGAAAGAAGATGCGGCTGCATTTTACTATGAAGGCCGATCAGCATTTCCTTCCGGTTTCGCTGGCTTCGATGGTGAGTAAATATGTGCGGGAGGTGATGATGGATTCTATCAATAATTATTTTCAGAGGTTTTGTCCGGATATCAAGCGGACGGCGGGGTACTGGCAGGACGGCCAGCGGTTTGTAAAAGATATTGCGGAGATGGCACCGGATCTGGAGTATGATCGGGCGAAGTTTGTTCGGACGCGGTAGAGACGTGCAGCGTACGGCGGGCAACGTGCAGCGTTAGGAGTTTTTTTGGGGAATTGGGTTGAAATTTTTGTTTTTTTTTGGGATAATCTGAACTTTTTGGGGGATTGTTCGTACAATTTGCAAAAATTTGCATTTTGCATATTGTATTTTGGCGTTTGAAATTGTGTTTTTTGGAGATTATTTGATGTCGGCTGATATTGAACGTATCGAGCGGTTAGTTGAAGAAAAGAGTCAGTTTGTTCGCTCGCTTTTTGGCGAGATGGATAAGGTTATCGTTGGGCAGCGGTATATGCTTGAGCGTTTGCTGATCGGGCTTCTTGCCGATGGGCATATATTGCTCGAGGGTGTGCCGGGCCTTGCCAAGACTTTGGCTGTTACGGTTTTGTCGCGGGCGATCAAGGCTGATTTCAAGCGTATTCAGTTTACTCCGGACCTGCTTCCGGCTGATTTGATCGGAACGCAGATCTACCGGCAGTCGGATGACAGCTTCTATACTCGCAAGGGGCCTTTGTTCGCTAATATTATCCTGGCTGACGAGATCAACCGTGCGCCGGCGAAGGTTCAAAGTGCGCTGCTAGAGGCGATGCAGGAAAAGCAGGTTACTATCGGCGATGAGACTTTTGCGATGCCTTCGCCGTTTTTGGTGCTGGCGACTCAAAACCCTATCGAGCAGGAGGGGACGTACCCATTGCCTGAAGCTCAGCTTGACCGGTTTATGCTTAAGATCAAGATCGATTATCCGAAGAAGGAAGATGAGCGGTTGATCCTTGACCGGATGACTGGGGTTGAAAAAAGTTTTGACGTGCAAGGGGTTGTCACGCCCGAAGAGATCATCGAGACACGCGCTGTTGTCGATCAGATATATATTGACGATAAGATCAAGGATTATATTGTCAATATTGTACACGCCACCCGCGAGCCGGATAAGTATGGGCTCGATATATCCGATCTTATCAGCTATGGTGCGTCTCCGAGAGCGACGATCTTTCTGGCGGTGGCGGCGAAAGCTCACGCGTTTATCCAGGGGCGCGGGTATGTTACTCCGCAGGATGTTAAGAGTATCGGGATGGATGTGCTTCGCCATCGGGTGATCGTCAGCTATGAGGCAGAGGCCGAAGAGAAGACCAGCGAGGATATTGTGCAGGTTATTTTTGACAATATCGAAGTTCCTTAACGAAAGATTTTTATCCGCGGATTACGCAGATTACGCGGATTAAAAACAAAGGTTAAAAACAGCGGTGTTTGTTTTGTGGAATATTGCTTGCGAGTTTTGTTATGGCAGTTTTGTTTCTGGCGGTTATTTTGCCACCCTTCGGCAAGCTCAGGGCAGGCTCCGGAAAACGAGGAAAAGAGAGGGATAAGAGAAAATATTAAAAAAGAAAATATTTAAAACTTTAAAAAGGAACTCGCCTTCGGCGAAGCTATTTTAACAGCGTGGGCACGGCCCACCCTACGTAACTGCTTGCGAGTTTTGTTATGGCGGTTTTGTTTCTGGCGGTTATTTTGCCACAGAGGACAATGAGGAAAAGAGAGGGATAAGAGAAAAGCTTAAAAAAGAAAATATTTAAAATTTTAAAAAGGAACTCGCCTTCGGCGAAGCTATTTTTATTTGTGGGCTGGAAGCCCACGCTACGGTTTAATTATGCTTGATCCTGAACTTGTTAAGAAAATTCGGCAGATACAGATCTATACTTCTCGTATGGTTAACGCCAGTTTTGCGGGTCAGTATGAGAGTGTGTTTAAGGGTCGGGGTATGCAGTTTAACGAGGTTCGCGAGTATATGCCCGGCGACGATATTCGCAGTATCGACTGGAATGTTACGGCGAGGACGGGTCGCGCGCATATCAAGCGGTTTGTCGAAGAGCGCGAGATGACGGTTATGTTTGCCGTTGACCTTAGCGCGTCCGGGGATTTTGGGACTGTTGAAAAGGCAAAGAACGCACTTGCCGCCGAGTTTTGTGCGGTGCTTGCTTTTGCCGCGATCCGCAATAACGATAAGGTCGGGCTGGTGATATTTACGGATCGGATCGAGCTTTATATTCCGCCGAAGAAAGGGTCGGGGCATGTGCTTCGATTAATTCGTGAGCTGCTGTATTTTAAGATGGGCAAACGGCAGACGGATATTCCGCTTGGGATCGATTACCTTCGCAAGGTGCTTAAGAAAAAGGCGACGGTTTTTTTGGTGTCGGACTTTATTGACAGCGATATCAAAAAGCCGCTCGGCCTGCTTAACCGGCGGCATGATGTTATCGCGGCGGTCGTTAGCGACAGGGCCGAGAAGGCTTTGGCCGGGTGCGGGATCGTTGAATTCGAAGATGCCGAAAGCGGCGAGATTATGATGGTCGATACGTCCAGCGGAAAGTTTAGACGCCGCTATGAGTTGATCGCCCGTAAAAGGTCCGATGAGCTGCTGGGTATGCTGCGGTCTATCGGGGTTGACAGTATTTGTATTAGTTCGGATCGGCCTTATATTCAGGATGTTGTTCGGTTCTTCCATGTGAGACATAGCAGGCAATAATTATTATCCGCGGATTACGCAGATTACACGGATTATTTTTGAAATAAAAAATTAAAGATTAAAAAGCAAAATGACAAATTAAAATTTAAAAATATTGTACTGGGTGTTTTTGGGAATTTGCTTGCGACTTTTTTAGGTTGTTCTTGTTTTGTTGAGGGTTTTATCGGGGAGCTCGCGCTCCCGCGCTTTTAACTATGAAAAAGATTTTAGTATTAATATGTTTTGGTTTGCTGGTGGTTTTCGGTTGTCGTGATGACTCCGGTGGTGGGGGCGGTGCGGCTTTTGAGTATGACAAGGTTTTTAAGGGGGACGGGCTTGAAGTGTTGGTTCGGGTTGATCGCTTGAAGGTCTCTGCTGTAGATACTTTGCTTGTTGAGCTTGGGGCCGTTGGGGCGTCTGAGACGGTTGTTACCTTCCCCGATCTGTCGTTGGTGCTGGAGGATTTTGAGGTTATTGATTCGCAGATCGTCGATGACAGGCTTGGCGACGGCGGCGATGTTCTAAGGGCCCGGAGGATTCGGCTGGAACCTATGGTCGTAGGGAAGGTGTCTTTGCCGGTTCTTCGGTTTGAGTATGTGCTTAAGGGCCAGACCGAGGCGAAGTTTGTTGAGACCGAGGCCGTTGTGATCGAGGTTGCTTCGGTGCTTGGCGATTCGGCGGGCGAAGGTGGTCAGATCGCCGAGATCGAGGGGGTTGTCGGGTTGCGTGATTATACCGTTTTGATGTGGGGGTCTATAATTGCCCTTGTAGTACTGGTTGTTATTGTGGCGGTTGTGGTGATTATTATTGGTAGAATCAGCCGAAAGAAAAATGTATCTTTTCGGGTTTTCCGCACTGCGCATCAGATCGCTCTTAGGCGTTTGAAAGAGCTTGAAGACGAAGGGCTTGTATCGGCTGGGATGCTTAAGATATTTTATGAGCGGGTCAGCAATATTCTTCGCTACTATATCGAGGATCGGTTTACTTTGAAGGCGCCGGAGCGGACGACCGAGGAGTTTTTGTTTGAGCTTAAGTCGGCGAGCGTGCTGGCTGAGGCGGACAAAGACAGTCTTGAGCAGTTTTTGCGGCATTGCGATCTTGTGAAATTCGCAAAGCATGAGCCGGATGGCGAGCAGATTCGATTGACGGTTGATCTTGTTCGTGATTTTATTGATCGGACTCAGAGCGATGAGAGTTTGGTTGTGGTTGAGATAGTAAGTGGTAAGTGGGAAAAAGCGAATATCCAATATTCAACAAGGAATATCGAATAACGAAATAAAACAGTGATGCGTGTTTTGTATAATACCGCTTACAACTTTTGGCAGAGGGCTACAGAGGAAAAAAGAGAAAAGATTAGAAACTAAAAAAGGAAACCGCCTTCGGCGGGGCTGTTTTATTTGTTGGCTGGAAGCCAACACTACGGAAATATATGGAATTTTATTCGCCCTGGTTATTGTTGTTGCTGCTTGTTGTTCCTGTTGCCGCGTTTATTGAGGTTTGGCGGCGGGGTACGGCTGGCGTTCGTTTTTCGAGCCTTGGGGTTCTTAAGGCTTCGCCGGTGTCTTTGCGCCTGCGATTTCGGTGGCTGCTTAAGGTGCTTCGGTATGGTTGTCTTGTTTTACTGATCGTGGCGCTGGCTCGGCCGCGTAAGGGTACCGAGCTTTTGAGTATCTCGACGGAAGGGGTGGCGATGGAGATCGTTGTTGACCGGTCCAGCAGTATGAAGGCTCAGATGCTGTATGAGGAAAGAGAGCTTGATCGGCTTGCCGTCAGTAAGTTTGTGATTAAGGACTTTGTCGCCGGCGGTAATGGGCTTAAGGGGCGGCCGCAGGATCTTATCGGGTTGATAACTTTTGCCCGGTACGCCGATACGACTTGCCCGCTGGTGCACGGGCACAATGTTTTGCTGGAGTTTCTGGCCGGTATAAAGCATGCTGTTGGGAGAAATGAGGATGGGACGGCTATCGGTGACGCTTTGGCTTTGGCCGGGGCGAGATTGAAGAAGGCTGAAGAAGAAATAATCGCACGTAACAAAAAGTTTCGGAAAGAGGCTGTAGAAACCGGCGACAAGCAGGCTGATGAGTTTAAGATCAAGAGCAAGGTGATCGTTCTTCTTACAGACGGTAAAAATACCGCCGGCCAGTATCGTCCTTTGCAGGCGGCGCAGCTTGTAAAGGAGTGGGGGATCAAAGTTTATACGATCGGGATCGCTCCGAAGATTAAGCGGCTGGATATATTTAGTATGCTGCAGGTCAGCGGGGTTGATGAGCGGCTGCTTAAGCAGATCGCCCAGACAACCGGCGGATTCTATGCCAGGGCGGCCAACGGTGAGGAACTGTTGAAGATTTATGAAGAGATCGATAAGCTTGAAAAGACCGAGGTTAAGTCTTTGGAGTTTACCAGCTATGCCGAGCAGTTTGGTGATTTTGCTTTGGGCGGGTTGGTATTGCTGGGATTAGAGGTTTTGCTTGGTTGTACGGTTTTTCGGAAGATTCCGTGATCAAATTGAGATTGTTAGCGTGGTTTTACCATGAAGGACATGAAGGTAGATGAAGAGCATGAAGAAAAAATAAGATAAAAATATAAGGAACCCGCCTTCGGCGGAGCTGTTTTGAATAAATTTTTGATTTTAAATTTTGATGCCTTGTGGTATTTGTTTGGGGCCGGTTTGCTGGTGTTTTTGTACTGGTGGTGCTTCTGGCGTAAGGGTATTGCGCTTAAGCGACTGGCCTCTCTGGAATTGCTTGGTAAGATCAATAGCGATGTTTCTTTGTCGCGGCAGATATTTAAGGCTTTTGTTGTAGTGCTGGCGTTTGTGTTTATTGTTGTTGGGCTTACTCGGCCTACGTGGAATGCTGAGCCGAAGAAGTTTGCCCGCAAGGGGCGTGATGTCGTGATCCTTCTGGATGTTTCGCGGTCTATGCTTGCCGAGGATATTAAGCCTAATCGGCTTGAGCGGGCGAGGATTGCTATCAGCGATCTGCTTGAAATACTCGACGGTGACAGGGTCGCTTTGGTTACCTTTGCCGGCAGCAGCACTGTTAAATGTCCGCTTACACAGGATTATGCTTTTATGCGGCTTGCGCTTGGAGAAATCAGTACCGAGAGCACCAACCTGGGCGGGACGATGATCGGCGATGCGATTCGCAAGGCGGTCGATGAGGTTTTTGGCAGCGGCGGCAAAGAGTTTAAGGATATTATCCTGATAACCGACGGCGAAGATCATGAGAGCTTTCCTGAAGAGGCGGCGGCGAAGGCAGGTTCCGAAGGGATACGGATCATAGCTATCGGGCTTGGCAGCGAAGATGAAGGTACGCCGATACCGGTGATCGATGACAAAGGGCGAAAGACGTTGCTTAAGTATAAAGGCGAGATCGTACGGAGTAAGCTTGACGCGTCGACTTTGCGCCAGGTTGCGATCAATAGTGCCGGCGGGACGTATCTGCCCGTGCGGACGAGGACGTTCGATCTTGATACGATATATGAGGACCTGGTTATGTCGGCTCAGGAACGTGAGCTTGAAGAAACTACTATGATGGAGTATGATGAGAAATTCCAGGTGTTTTTGGGCGTTGGGATTTTGCTGCTTGTTTTTGAAATGCTTTTGCGCGAACGAAAAAAGATTTATCCGCGGATTTCGCGGATTAACACGGATTAAAAGACTAAAAGATTTGCCACAGAGAGCACAGAGGGCCACAGAGAAAAAAAGAGAAAAGATTTTAAAAAAAGGAAACCGCCTTCGGCGGGTACTTATTACTATTATGAAGAATTTTATTATATTTTTGGTATTTGTGGCGGGTTGCGGGGTTGTTTGCGCGGAGTCTGCTTCTAAGGCTGTTGAGGCTGGTAACCGGCTTTATGGTGAGCAGAAGTTTCAAGAGGCTGGTGTTGAGTATGATCGTGCCGCTGAGTTTAAGGGTGGATCTTTGGTTCCGCGGTTTAATAAGGCTAACAGTCTTTATCGGTTGGGGGATGTTTCCGCCGCTGCCGATCTCTATAGCGAAGTTGCGGCGCGGAGCAAGGATGAAGGGTTGGTTGCGGCGGCGAAGTATAATCTTGGCAACAGCAATTTTCGCCTTGCCGCCGAGAAGATGGGCGCTCAGAAGCCGGATGTCGACGGGGCTATCGCTGATTATAAGGATGCGGTAAAGAGCTTTCGGCAGGTGCTGGATATTGAGCCGGACAATGAAAAGGCCGGGCGGAATATTGAGGTCGCAAAGCAGGTTATACGCAAGCTGTTGCAGCAGAAAAAACAAATGGAGGAGCAGAAGAAAGAGCAACAGAAAAAACAGCAGGACGCAAAAGATAAGCTTGAAGATGTTAAGGAAAAGCAAAAAAAGCTTTCACAGGAGAATCAAAAGACGCAGGAGAAACAGGAAAAAGGCGAGATTTCCAAGCAGCAGGCTCAGCAGGAGCATAAAGAGCAGCAGAAAAAGCAGGAGGAGCTGAACGAGGAGACAAAACAGGCCGCCGATCAGGTGAAGGAGGCCTTTGGCGGGCAGGACCAGAAAGATGACAATGGGCAGCCTCAGGCTGAAAAGAGCGGGGCCGATAAGGCTATGGAGGATATTGAGGACGCTATGAAGGATCAGAAAAAAGCGGCTGACGAGCTTGGTGCCGGTGCCGGTAAGAAGGCCAAGGAGTCGCAGGATGGTGCGGTGGAGAAGTTGGAGAAGGCGATCGAGGAGCTTTCCAAGGGCGATGAGAAGAAAAAGGATGGCGAAGGTGACGAAAAAAAGAAAGATGACGAGAAGAAGAACGGTGAAAAAGACGATAAGAATAAAGGCGAGCAGGAACAGCCGAAAGACGATGAGCAGGACGGTAAGCAGGATCAAGAGCAAGAGGCCCCGGATGCAACTGCTGAAGAAATATTGAATAAGGAAAAGCAGAATAAGAAGAGACGGCGGGTGATCGGAGTTTATAAGGTTCCTGTTGAGAAAGACTGGTAGGATCAAACTGGCCTATTGGCCAGTTTGGAATTACGAATTATTAATTACTAATTACGAATTGAGGATTCGGCCTACGGCCGAGGCTTATTTTTGATGAAGAAATTTGCTATTATACTTTGTTTTTTGTTTTTGCCTTTTGGGGCCTTGATGGCGCAGGAGGTTAGTGTTCATGCGCAGCTTGATACTAATAATATTGTCTATGTTGGCGAGCATTTTGGGTATCTTATCATTATTGACGGTGTCAGTGAAGCTGGTACTGTTGATGTCTCCCCGCTGGCGAATTTTAAGGCGGAGTATTATGAGGGGAAAGATAATACAAGATATCCTAGACGTGAAGTACACAGCAGCGAGAAGTCAATAAAACAGTATTTAATGCTTTACAGGTTGCTTGCGAGTAAAGCGGGTGTTATCAAACTGCCGAGTGTAAAAGTTACTGTCAACGGTGCGGATTATAAGACCAATCCGGTTAGCGTTAAAGTGGTGAAGCCTGAACGCAGCGATAAGTTGGAGCTGGAGTTTTTGGTTTCCAGGAAGAAGTGCTACGTTGGCGAGCCGGTTGAGATATCGCTTAAGTGGTATCTCAATATGGATTTTCTTAGAAAGTATGAAAAAGTTAAGAGGGCGTCATTTGCTTCTCCGATCTTCAGCAGCGAGGCATTTTATATTGAGCGGGTCATCAACGAGCCGAAAGCTCTTAGGGATCGGAGAGGATTCATTGCTTTTGGTATTAACGGCAAGGACGTTCCTTTCGCCAAACGCGATGTTAAGCGTAAGGGCGGTGACTGGATTGAGGTTTCTTACTCGGCTATTTTTATTCCCAAGCATGCCGGTAATGTAACGATGGAACCGGCTCGGGTGATTGCCGAAACTCCTGCTAAATCTTCTGGTGCTTCAAGCCGGGGCAAGCGGTTTATGGTCGAGTCTAAAGGGGCCGCACTTGAGGTGATCCCCTTGCCTGATGTTGCCCGTCCTAAGGCCGCTTACGGGCTTGTCGGTAATTATACTATTGCCGCCGGCGCCGCTCCTACTGCCATTGATGTCGGTCAGCCTATAACGCTTACGGTTAAGGTTGGCGGCAGTTTTCTTTCTCCTATTCAGCGGCCTGACCTGGAGAGTATGGAAGGTTTTGCCGGTGCTTTTAAGATATCAACGCAGCGTGATGATCCGGTTATAAAGGGCGTTCGGAAAATTTTCACTATTACTATTCGGGCCGCCAACGATTCGGTTACCGAGATTCCGTCGATACCGCTTGTTTTTTTCGATACGAATAAAGGCAAGTATGTTACTGCGAAAACCAAGCCGATACCGCTTAAAGTCAGCCCTTCGGATATTGTTACTATCGAAGATGCCGAGCTTTCAGGTAAGGGGACGATCAATAGCCAGGTCGAGGCGGTTAAGAAGGGGATGGCTGCCAATGTTGTCGATATAGATCTGGTCAGCCAGGACTTCTCACCGCTTACCGCGATAGTTAGCGTTGGTTATCTTTCGTTGTGGTCGGTGCCTTTTGCCGCGTTTGTTGTTAGTGTTATTGTTCGGCTGTTGACAAATACCAGCGATGCCAAGGTCGCCGCGTCGCGCCGGCGCAGGGCACGCAGGAATGCAGTGGGTATGCTAAAGGCGGCGGCGAATAAACAGGATGTCGCGGCCGCGATGCGGGAGTATATCGGCTGGCGGTTTGGTAAGAGTTCCGGTGCGCTTACGGGAACCGATTGCGAAAGGATCATTGCCGAGACTGTCGACGATTCCGAGATCGCTAAGGAGTACAGGGTGGTGTTCGAAGCGTTTGAGGCTGGACGCTATGCAGGCAGCGGGGGGGAAATTGATGGTGGTGAGATTAAAGATGTGATTAGTTTGATTGTTTTGATTGATAAGAAAAGTGGACGTTGATTTGAAATTACGAATTACGAATTACGAATTACGAATTGAGGATTCGGTCTTTCGACCGAGGCTGATCTGTTATCGGGCAGCTTGCGCTGCCGCGCTTTTATTTGTTTTATTTGTTACCTCTTTTTGCGGCGGTTTGTTTGCGGGCGAGCTTTCTGACAATGATATTTATTCGCAGTTCAAAGCGGCTAACGATTTATTTCGGCAGGGCAATGCCGCTTCGGGTGATGATGCAGGTCGGCTTTACGGTGAGGCGATATTGCGTTTTGAGCGGATCGTCAACGACGGTGGTGTTAAAAATGCCGGGGTTTATTATAACCTTGGTAACGCTTATTTGCTTAAGGGCGATGTTGGGCGGGCGATCCTGAATTATCGCAGGGGCGAGCTGCTGGACGATTCTAATTCCGATTTGCGGAAGAACCTGGCTTTTGCGCGGAGCAGGCGTGTTGACCAGGTTGAAGTCGCGACTGAAAAGAAGGTTTTGCAGACTCTGTTCTTCTGGCATTATGATTTTCCGGTTAAGGTTCGGTTCTTCCTGGCGTGTTTGTTTTTTTGTGTTTGCTGTTTGGTGCTGACTGCGATGGTCTGGTTTGGCCGGCGCGGTCCGATGGCTGCGGTGTGTGCAGTTTGCGGTGTGCTTGTGTTTTGTTTTGCATTGTCGGTGACCGTGGAAACGGCCGGCGAGGCCAGGCGAAAGGCGGGGGTTATCGTTAGCGAGTCTGTGGTCGCCCGGACAGGTGACGGACATAATTACCCCAGGAGTTTTAAGGATTCGCTGCACGCAGGAACCGAGTTTGATATTGTTAAGCGGCAGTCGGGTTGGTATAATATTCGCCTTGCCGACGGCAGCGAGGGTTGGGTGCCGGCTGGGACGGCGGAATTAATTACGAATTACGAATGACGAATTACGAATTTAGGATTCGCCCTTTCGGGCGAGGCAATTTTATCATTTACTAATCCCGAGATCGGCTTTGGCGTTGTTTTTCGATGTTTTTTGGGTGATTGGAGGTGTTTTTTTTGATTTTGATTGTTTTTTGGCCGAAATTTTAGTATAATGTCATTTTTGGGGTTGCAAACGGTTTCGTTTTTTGTACAATCTCACATTCAAATTGGGTTGGTGCCCGAGTGGCTAAAGGGGACGGGCTGTAAACCCGTTGGCGTAAGCCTTCGCTGGTTCGAATCCAGCCCAGCCCATTTGAGGTTTTTACCTAAAAAACCGCCTTTTTCTTTGATTAGGGCGGTTTTTTTATGCGCTGACAAATCTGCTTGTTTTCCGGTTGACTCCGGTTGATTTCCGTTTTCTGTGCCCAACTTGGCTAAGCAAATGGCAAAGTTTTTTTCCGGCATAATCTGCTTTACTTTGGAAACACAATCGGCAGGGCGGTTATCTGTACCTGTCATAGCAGATTTTTCTTTCCGTGCAGATGTCGTCAAATCCGGGAGGCTGTCGATTGCTCTTGATGTCTGTCCGGTCAGCGTATGGGTGTACCTTGACATAGTCAGGTTTATATCGCTGTGCCTCATTAGTTCCTGGGCTACTTTGGGATGCACTCCGCTTGCTGCCAGCATTGTCCCGAATGTATGCCGCAGAGCGTGGAAGTCTACTTTGCCATCGTCGGTTTTATCTTTCAGGAAATCGCTTTTCTCCCTGCGTTTTAATTCTGAAGGATTGTTTTTTGCTTCGTCTATCCATTCCTGCCGTGCATCAGTAAGGTCTTTCCGGAGCATCTTAACGACACTGCTGCGGTGTGGCATATTGAATACTTTTGCCTATGCACTTGAGATTCTCGATGCCTATGACTACCAGCGGCTGGAAGTATCAGGGCTAAGCCGGAAAAAAGGAAAGCCCATCAGCTATAAAGAGGCTCGCGGGATCATCGAAACTTTGCGGGAGCAATATAAGGCGAGAAAGTCCGTTTGAGCCGTTTTTTGTGGACATTTCTTGTTTTTCCGAGAAATCAAAATAAATTTCCGATTTTCGAGCAAATCGGAAAGAAATATTGCCGCTATGCCGATAGAGTGGTATGTTATATTACTGCTTTAGTGGTTAATTGAGCTTATTCACAGGAGTATTGATTATGGTAGAGACAGCCATCTTGCGTCTCCTTATTAAGTTATTTTGCGATAATCCTAATAAGAGAACGGGTTGAGCCCGCCATTTCAAACAAAATCTGGATATTGCCGTTTTATTTTGCCCCTCACATTCTTACGAAGGGGCAAGAGTAAAACTATCCGAATGAATTTACAGAAAAGATTTTACACTACCAAAATGACGCTTGCTATCTATCAAAATTGGTGCTACTATGCTGCATTGATGATATAAGGTTACAAGGAGCTTGTTGGATATGAAAACAGTTATGACATTGATATATTGTGTTACTATAAGTCTTTTGGCTTCGATAGCTCTTTCGGAAACAAAATTAGACGAAGGAATTACCGCGATAACGATTCCAAGTGCTGATATTACCCTATCATTTCTTCAGCCGGGAAGGATTGACAAAATCGGTGTCAAGGAGGGTGACAAGGTAAAGGCAGATGCACTTGTGATGGAGCAGTATAAGGCAGCAGAAGAAGCTTTGCTTGCACAAAAAAATGTCGACTTAAAGAGGCTTGTCTTCGCAAGGAAACGCGGGGCATCTACAGATCTTGAAGTAGAACATGCCCAATTGGAAGTTAAGATCGCCGGTATCCGTGTTGACAATATGAAACTGGTTAGCCCGATTGACGGTTTCGTTGAAAATATCTACGTTGAAGTAGGCGAATCTATCCAGGCTTTGGCCGAAGCGATCAGAATTGTCAGAATCGACCCGCTTTGGATCGATGTTCATGTTCCGCAGAACAAAGCCAACACTGTCAAAGTTGGTGATACCGCGACCGTTAAATTCCCAAAGCCTCAAATGGAAACATCTTCAGGGAAAGTCATTTTTGTTTCGCGAACCGCAGATGCGGCTAGCTCTACACTGCGGGCTCGTATCGAAGTAGCCAATAAATCAAACAGACCCGCCGGCGAGAGCGTGCGGATCGTATTCGTGACGTCAAAACCGAAATCTGCCGGCAAAGATATAAATAAAGCAAGAAAAAACAAAGAAGTCAAATTATTAAGCAAGTGATTTGTGCCATCTGCCGGGAAAGAATGATGTCTTTATGGCAGATATGACTGAACTCTATGGAACTCTATGGAACTCTATGGAACTTAGGACTGTAAAAAATGATTAACTACTCAAGTCTGCGCGTATATCTCATGTCGTTTCTACTTATCGTTCTGTTACTACTAAGTAGTTGTGTCTCTGACAATGTCAATGAAGATGGAATTATTTATTCTTATCAAAAAGAGATTTCAGAGGAAGGGCCTGAGCTGCGTGAAAGCACCGAAGGTTTAGAATCTCTTCGCCCCATGCCCAGAGCAGGTGCGATAAAACTTAAGGTTACCAGAGATAAAACTACAGGTAAGAATAATATAAAACTTTCAATCGACGATGCTGTAAAAAGAGCACTGGCCGGCAATCCGGAAATCAGCATAGTAAGCTATGATCCGTCAATAGCGAAGGAAGATATTGTCAAGGCTGTAGCAGATTTCGATCCGACCTTGTTTGGAAAGGTGAATTATGACAAACAAGATAACCCTCAAGACAGCATTTTTCTTGGCGGGCAGAGAGATTCGCGTATATGGGAAGGTGGCATAAAACAAAAAGGCACTACCGGTGCAGAGTGGTCACTTGCTTATGCTCTTACACGTAACTGGGACGATCTGACAACCCGGACTTTATCTACGCGATACGAACCAGTAATGTCTTTTCAGATCAGACAGCCATTATTACGTGACGCCTGGCATGAACTGAACCTTTCCGGTGTAAATACTTCAAAGCTAAATTATAAAGTTGCCTTTGCCAGTTTCCGTCAAAAAACCGAAGAAGTTTCCACGCAGGTAATCTCTTTATACTGGACTTTAGTACGCGCACGTCAAGACCGTGAAATTCAAAAATGGCTGCTTGAAAGAACTCGTGAAACATATAATAAAGTCGAAAACCGAAAAGGCATCGACGCCACAGAGGTTCAGATCAAACAAACTGAAACAGCTCTGAAAGCACGGCAGGCATCATTACTTCAATCCGAAAAACAAGTTATGGATGTGCAGGATGCCCTGGTGAGGCTGTTGTCAGACAGCCAGATCAACTTACTCAGTGAGGTAGAGGTCATCCCGACATCCGCTCTGGAGGTCGCAGAAATAAAACTTAACCAATCCGAAGCTATAAAATTAGCTCTTTCAAATAACCCGGAGATGCACAAGGCACGACTGACAGTTGAAATAGCTGAGATCAATATTGCCGTTGCAAAAAGACAAAAGATGCCAAAGCTTGACCTGATTGCTTCTACACGACTGTCTGGAATGGACCGAGGGTACGGAGGCGCAAACAATCAACTTAGTAACGGCGATTACGGGAGTTATTTTGTTGGCATAACTTTTGAAATACCACTCGGTAATCGGCGGCGTAAAGCTGAATACCGTAAACGTAAATGGGAGAAACGCAGGTCAACTTCAACACTGCAGAATACGACAGATCAATTAGCCGGCCAGGTAAAAGAACGGATCAGGTTTGCAAAGACATCGTTCGATGAAATACAGATTCAAAAAGATGCCGTTAAAGCTGCTAAGATTTATGTGCAGGCAGTCGAGGATACCGAGGAAATAAGAAAAAAATTAACCCCTGAATTTCTATTGGTCAAACTTCAATCGCAGGAAGCCTTATCAAATGCTCAGCGGTCTGAAATAAAAGCGATTGCAGATTATAATATTGCGCAGATTAGGTTGGCACAATCAATGGGTACGGTTCTTGATATGCGGTATGTTCGCAACGCCATGCCGACAGATGTTAACTCAAACTGACCGATTCGGTCAGTTTGCAGGGACCATGGGCTTGGGATTAGGGGTTAGGGATGGATTCGGCCGTTGGCCGAGTCTATATTTATTATTTACTGGGCTCCTGTGAAACCTAGCTGCTCATCTAGCCAATGGTCTGTTTTTAGAACTGTTTTTCTTTGACGTAAAGCGAGCCTTTCGGCACTTATCTGTGACAATCGAAACACCCCACGAACCATGCTTGAGGATATGTCACCTTTTGAATTAGCATGTTTTTTTTTCAGAAAAGCGATAGTTTTTTTTGCGTGTCTCGATACAACCTGATCTTCCAGGCTGAATATGCCTTGTGTGGTTCCAGGGTCGCCCTGACGGGCGCATCGTCCGTACAACTGTCTGTCGATCCTTGCTGATTCATTTGGTTCGGCAACTATGACGTGTAAGCCTCCTAATTCGGCGACACCACTGGAAAGTTTAATGTCCGTGCCCCGGCCTGCCATGTTAGTCGCTACAGTAATGTTACCGTGTTGACCTGCGCGTGCGACAATTTCAGCTTCCTGTTTATGGTAAACAGCGTTAAGTACCTGATGGGTGAGTTTCTCACGTTTAAGCAACTCGCTTAGATGATCACTGGTCTGGACACTATGGGTGCCAATTAAAATGGGCCTGCCGGTTTTATTTATTCGGGATATTTCCTGCACAATCTTTGTCCATTTGGCAGATTCTGTGGGTAGTATTACAGGCTTTAAATCCTTTCTAATGCATGGGCGGTTTGTAGGAATCGGTACAACCGGCAAATGATATATCTGCCAGAATTCACTGCTTGCCTCGGAGGCGGTTCCTGTCATACCGGCTAACCTGCGATACAACCGGAAAAATCTCTGAAAACTAATACGGGCATAAGTATCTTTAGGCGGGTTTATTTCGACATTCTCCTTGGCTTCAATTGCCTGGTGCAAACCATCCCGCCAGCTGCGGTCTGGCATCATGCGGCCGGTAAACTCATCAACAATAACAATTTTGTCATCGTCAATGACATAGTGCTTGTCCTTGATATATAGCTCTTTGGCCATCAAAGCCTGGTTAATCGATTCCAGGTAGCGGCGATTTCCCCTCCAAAGTCCCCCTGCGTGCCCGGCTAATTCACTTAAACGCGTTTTGCCTTTATCAGTTAATTCGATCTCTCTGTATTGATGATTAACATGATAATGCGTGCCGAGATTCAGTTGCCTTGTAATGTCTGCGGCCTGTCGAAAGAACGCTATCTGCTGCGGATTAGGAGCCTGCCCTGAGATTATTAAGGGTGTGACCGCTTCATCGACAAGGATCGAATCGGCTTCATCTATAATCGCATAATTCAAACCTCTCTGAACAAGATTATTTGCGACCCTGCCTCCTGAGATAATTTTGTCGAGTAAAGGCGAACACAGCCCTTTTGATTTTCCCAATAGCAGACGATCACGAAGAAAATCGGCGGCAACTTCCTTATTTGTACAATAAGTAATATCGGCCATGTAGGCTTTCCTCCGCTGATCGGGAGACATTTGCTGTTCTATGAATGAAACAGTCAGACCGCAAAAGCGATAAATTTGCCCCATGCATTCAGCGTCGCGTCTGGCAAGATAGTCATTTGTGGTTATAACATGACAGCCATGCCCTTGCCACCCGGAAATTGTTGCCGGCATTGTCGCAGAAAGGGTCTTGCCTTCACCGGTAGCCATTTCAGTGACACATCCGGCATTTAAGGCCAAGGCTCCTGCGATCTGAACGGGGAAAGGTTTCTGACCAATCTGGCGAAAAGCTATTTCTCTAACCAGAGCGAATGCGCGTTCAAGGTCTAAAGAATTATCATGATTACATCGGAAAATTTCGCGCATGTCGGTAGCGATCTGGCGAAGTTTAGCATCAGTCAATTCAGAAAATTGTTTTTCGAGTGTCAGTATACTTTCGGCCTGGCGAAGAAATCTCTTTTGACGCGGTAGAATTTTGTCAGCAAATCCCAGACCTGCATCCCAGGCCGCATCGAGCCCCTTAGGTAAAGACTCAATAGGAGTTCTCTGTCCAAGCATACGCCATGTTGAACTGGCTGTCACAGTCATCTTAAATATGGAACCTCCTCTGGAACAACTGCCTTCCGGAGAGCCACCATTGAAAAGCAAGCGGCCTGGAGCCTAATTGAATTCTTACTACAACACGCTGACCGGTAAGCAAACGAATTGAATCGTCAGGATTTGGTCTTATTCTAACTTCAAAAAACTTTTCTGAGGTCTTTCGACCATAGGGATCCTGTGATTGTGTGGCCATAGCTCCGCCTACAGCGTACCCCAAAGCTTCAGATGGCAAAAACTCATGGCCAGCCGGATAAATCTTTTCTATCTTGCCTGTAAGCAGTACATCTGGTCTGCCCTTGACTCTTATTTCCAGGCCGAGTTGTTTACCATTCTGCTTGACCAGTATCGCGGCAAGTGACTGCCCAGCGGTAGCCCTGATAATAACATCATCGAGATTCGCAACGAAACCAATTTGGTCGCCGCGGTTTAAGTACAGCCCCTTTGCTTTGTCAATGGTTGGTGAAACCCATGTTCCGGATAGTGGAGATTTTAATTGCAGTGACGATATTTCGTTATCAACCCTGATGATTTTTTCATTCAATGCGTCTATTTGCTCATCAAATATCTGGGCGGCAGCGATTTCCTGAGTGATCGCAATTCGCTGTTTTGTCTTAAGAGTAACAAGTTCAGCGTGTAAAGCATTCTTTTCGGTTTGAAGTTTATAATTAACTGATGTGACAAGAGGGGCAGTTTCCGGCGAGACGGTTTGACCGGTTGCCAAATAATCGACGACAAAACCATCGCTTTCAGCATGAACAATCGCCATGTCTACTGGCTCGACAACGCCTTCGATACGGCAGTAGTCGGGCATCGGTAAGATACCGGTACAAATTATTAACAAAATCAAAGCACCAAGCGTTGAACCGACAGCGCGAGTTCGGGTTCTTGCCAATTCTCCGTTTGTAACCAGGTAACGTATAAACTTTCCAAACGGAACCAATACCCATGCGATGATTGCCGAGAGTGCGAAAAATGGGACGAGAATAAATAATTCTTCGGGCAGCCTGTCATTTATAAAGAGTAGAATGCGAATACAGATAAAAATGCGGTATGACGTCGAAGCAATTCCATAAAATACGAACCAGGCTTTCTCTCCGTAATTATTGGCAGGGTTGTGCAGAGTCTTGACTTTCCAAAAGTATTTTTTTATGAGGTAGTAAAGATAACTTCGGCTACGCTGGCCAAGATTTGGTATTTCTATTAGGTCAGAAAGAACATAATATGCATCGAATCTCAGAAGGGGGTTTCCGTTGAAAATTAGTGTGGATATGCTCGCGATGAATATCATATTATATGCTATAATATGAAGCGTGCCTGTAGACGTGTTTGCCCAGACAACTGTGGCAATAGCTGCGATAAAAAGCTCGACCATAATGCCAGCCAGGCCCACCAGCACTCTATGGTGCTTTTTGCGAAACGCCCATGCACTGGATGCGTCTACATAGGGCAGCGGCACAAAAACAAGAAACATAATACCCATTACATGTACCTGACCGCCTGATCCATTACTCTGCCCGAATCTTTTACATGCAAAGGCATGGCCAAACTCATGAAATATCTTAATCAGCACCATGCTAAGGTATAAGAGAATCAGATTGTCAGGTGCCAGAACGTCAGAGCTTTGATAGATCAATTCTTTTAAGTTGCCTATAACAAAGCACAAACCGACGGTTACAACTATTAACCACAACAGAAAACCAACTTTACTGAAAACTTTGCCGATCGTACTGACCCATCGTCCCAAAAATTGTTCGGGGTCAAAAAGCGGTATTCTTATGAAAAGCAGATTTGTAAGGAATCCCTGAACCTGACGTTTAATTCGCATCTCGTAACGGTTGAACAGGCTGGCGGTATCCGGCGGAAGTTCGGCATATAAAAGGTTTGAGCAGTATAACTGACCGAGAAGTTGTATTACTTCGCCCTGAGTTAGTGCCTTGTCTGCGAATCGGTCATTGCATATCTGCCAAAGCTCATCAATGCTGCGTTTACCGTCAAGCATACCTATGAAATTATAAGCATTGTCGCTGATACGCGAGAATTTGTTATTTGAAGAGTTTTCCAGGACGTACCATCGCTGACCCCGAAAATGCTGTCTATAAACATGTACGCTTGAAAGTAATCTTGGTCGCAAATTAGCGACTCTATACCAAGCCTCATGAAAAGTTGGACGTTCAATTGCCATAGAATACTCCAGAACTTAAAGCCACAACTTCATTCGTATCCAGTTGTTAATCTTGCGTGTCCATATCCAGATGTAAGGACGTTTACCGACCGATACCTTGGCAACACCTTCCATTCCTGGTCGCATCCATGGATGCATTTCCAGTAAGCGAACACGAACCTTAAAGACATTGCGCTGATTAACTACCTCAGCCATAGGATTGATCCGCTCAACTTCAAACTCTATCGCCTGACCCGGATAAGATGCCGTAGCAAGTTTTCCTTTCTGGCCAACTTTAATGTCGAAAATTAAATCTTCCGGCACCATCAGCTGTCCTCGCAAAGATTTAAGCGGACAAACTTCAAAAAGGATATCACCTGTTTTAACTGGTGCGCCTATTTGACGTTTCAAGTCACCTTTAACAACGATGCCGTTAATTGGCGAAATAAGATTTGCCTGATTAATCTGATAATTGAGCAGGTCTATCGCGGCCTGTGTTTTATCCGCATTGGCGCGGGCGATCTGGGACTGCGCAGTTTCATTATCACGCATATACGCTGATTCCTGTTTGAGATATCCCGTTTTTTCAGCTTTGGCGGCTGCTAACTGAAGTCGCAATTCTGCGTCATCAAGTGAAGCAAGTACTGAATCTTTCCCCTCAATGCTGTCACCTACCTCAACAGCAACGCTTTTAATATAGCCATCAAAAGGTGCTGGAATTACCTGCTGTTGTATTGCCTCCAGTATAAATGGAGCTTTGGGGCGAAACTGTCCTTTGACAAAAACTGAGAACAGGATTGATGCGAAAATTATAATTGTCAAAGCTTTAGCCAAGGTATGCTTTGGGCTCAAAAATCTGGCAAAGAAATTGCGTGTCTTTAATGCAATTGTTGCACCGATCCAGCGGTTATATTCATACAAATTGTTTAGTCTTGCAGTGCATAGCTCACAGGTCAATCGGATTGTTTCGATCTCATCAGAAGTGAAAAGCTTGTCTGCTGGACGTTCAAGTGTCAAAACTCCAATGACATCACCTTTTTGGCGTAAGGGTAAGCTGAGAACTGTTTGTGGGCCATATTTTTGTGACAGTTGGTCTGCTGCTCGGCTGATATAGGTGGAGTCATCTAAAGCGGGACTAAGGACCTCAATGTCCTGATCAAGAGATTCTTCCATGGCCGACTCAATATCCTGGATGGCTTTCATTTTTCTGCTGAAATCTTCAATATGGCTCATCGCTTTAAGTTGGACGTACCTCCCTTTGAGGAAACCTACGCTTACTCGCTGGCATTGCCATTGGGATGCGATTTCATTGCAGAGGCTCATGCTTGCACTTGTAAATTCATCCTGTTGATTAAGATCTGAGAGAATTTCCATTGCCTGCTGGAGCCGCTTTAGTCTTCCTTCACCGGCTAGTTTGGCAAATCTGGTTTGTGAGTAATTCATCATCTCGGTTACTAACTGCAGTTTTTGGAATATTTCTTCAAGTAAGTCCTGATCTTCGGTCTCAATATAGAAAACTGCTGTTAAATTGCTGATCTCTACCATTTTTAGTGGAATTATTGCAATGTGATTTTTGGCAGAGGTTTGGTCATCGGACGAATTTTCCAGCGGTTTTAGTGTTGCAGTTTGTTCTGTATTTTGCTGCAGAAGTTTTGTGGATTCTGTTAACCATGAAGGAGGTGCGATACCTTTTTCGAGTTTTGGGTGTACGGCCAGTACATTGATATTCTGTTCTGTATTACTGTGAATAATTGCACCGGCGCCTGCCTTTGACAGAACACACTGGGCGGCAAGTAAATTTACAAGAAACGACGAAGGATCATCGTCAAATCTTCTCATCTGTTCAAGTAAATCAGAAACATTCATATTGCCAGTACCTGTAAATCCATTATCTCACATTCAATCCATTTTTCTGCTGGCAGATCATTACCATATATAGACCTGAAAGTCACATTATAGCAGGAAGACATTCCCAGTGCAAGTTCTTTTTTTTGTCATTTCAAAAATGTGAATATGTCTATTTCAAGAACTTATACAACATCTTTGAATAAGAAATAACGGCTGATTCTTCAGATATAATTGGAATGAGCCAACTTGAAAATACCGTCTAAATGCGTTTTTTGCATTAAGGAGTTGGATATTTTAGTCAAGGAGAGATTGGATCTTTTCTTCAAGCTTATCGTCATCTTTATCCGAATCTAGCTGATTTTTCTTTTTATTCGGGTTGCTGTCATAACTTTCGAGGATGGGCAGCGGGTCAAAGTTTAGCCATGTTGGTATGCTTGAGAGCATACTGGCAAATAATGCTCCGCTTTGCAGCATCCATGTGATATATCCGGCAGAAAATATACCAGCGACTACAAAGGTTGAACCCATCGTAACTGTTCCGATTTGAATATCTTGTTCATTATTTGATTCAATTTCGTCAACGACGCTGCTAACCTGTTTTTTCCACTGAGGATTTACTTTTTCAATTCGATACTTAGGGTCGTATGATGCAGCTGATCTTTTATACTGGACCTTAGATCCGGTTCTAGAGGCACTTGACTTCCTGGTCTTTGCCCTGCCCTTATCTTCTGATGATTTGCCTTTGTTGTCATTATCGTCAGATTCAGAATCTTGTTTCGATTCAGAATCTTGTGATGCGGCCTCCTGGTCTGCAGGTTCTGTGGACTCTGTGTCTGTTGGCTCTGTTGGCTCTGTTGGCTCTGGTTCTGTCGGTTCGATGGGTTCTATAACAGGTGGTTCCGGGATAGGTTCAAAACCGTCAGGGTCCGTATCGTCCGGGTCGATGGGAGATTCAAAGTCATCTTCTGGTTCGGCCGGTTCATCAACAACAGGGGTATCTTCCTCAGCAGGTGGGTCGGGCTCAAATATATCATCTTCCGGCGGAGGTGCAACATGCACCTGGTTTACTGTTACCGTAATCGTCTGGGTATCCGTATTTGTCCCGTCATCGGCGATCACTTCCACTATATATGTATTGTTAGTATCTGAGTCTGTCGGATTACTATAGTTCGGGGCGACATTAAAGATTAGAACTCCAGTGTTGGTATCTATGCTGAAAAATGCCGAGTCAACTCCGCCGGTAATGCTGAATGTCGGGCTGGTACCGTCTGCGTCTGTGGCTGTTACTGTTGTTACTGCTGTCTGGTTTTCGGCAGCGTTTACACCGGCAGTTGCAGCGCCTCCGTCGGAGGTTATCACAGGGTCGCTGTCGTTTTCGTTGGTTACTGTTACTGTGATCGTCTGGATATCGGTATTGACAGTATCGGTTGCGGTTACCTCTACTATGTATGTATTGTTGGCGCCGTCGTCTGCTTTGGTCTCAAAATCTGGTGCAGAGTCAAAGGTCAAAACTCCGGAATTGGTATCTATGCTGAAAAATGCCGAGTCAACCCCGCCTGTTATACTAAATGTCGGGCTTGTTCCGTCTGCATCAGTAGCGGTAACAGTAGTAACTGCCGTCTGGTTCTCAGCGGCGTTTACACCGGCTGTCGCTGCGCCTCCGTCTGAGGTTATCACAGGGTCGCTGTCGTTTTCGTTGGTTACTGTTACTGTGATCGTCTGGATATCGGTATTGACAGTATCGGTTGCGGTTACCTCTACTATATATGTATTGTTGCCGCCGTCGTCTGCTTTGGTCTCAAAGTCTGGTGCAGAGTCAAAGGTCAAAACTCCGGAATTGGTATCTATGCTGAAAAATGCCGAGTCAACCCCGCCTGTTAT
>VRUI01000001.1:115997-120577 GCA_019456225.1 Planctomycetota bacterium
TCATTTTCATTGGTCACTGTTACAGTAATCGTCTGGATGTCGGTATTAACCGTATCGGTTGCGGTTACCTCTACTATATATGTATTGTTAGCGCCGTCATCTGCTTTGGTCTCAAAGTCCGGGGCAGAGTCAAAGGTGAGAACTCCGGTATTTGTATCTATGCTGAAGAATCCCTGGTCAATTCCGCCGGTAATGCTGAATGTAGGGCTGGTACCGTCTGCGTCTGTGGCGGTTACTGTCGTAACAGCCGTTTGGTTCTCAGCGGCATTAACACCGGCAGTCGCTGCGCCTCCGTCGGAGGTTATTACTGGATCGTTATCATTTTCATTGGTCACTGTTACTGTAATCGTCTGGACATCGGTATTGACCGTGTCGGTTGCGGTTACCTCTACTATATATGTATTGTTGGCGCCGTCGTCTGCTTTGGTCTCAAAATCCGGAGCAGAGTTAAAGGTCAGTACCCCTGTATTTGTGTCTAGGCTGAAAAATGCTGCGTCAACCCCGCCAGTAATGCTGAATGTTGGGCTGCTTCCATCTGCGTCTGTGGCGGTAACAGTGGTAACTGCGGTTTGATTTTCAGCGGCATTAACATCAGCAGTAACCCCGCCGCCATTAGAATCAATCACAGGATCGTTATCGTTTTCGTTGGTTACAGTTACTGTAATCGTCTGGACATCCGTGTTGACCGTATCGGTTGCGGTTACCTCTACTATATATGTATTGTTGGCGCCATCGTCTGCTTTGGTCTCAAAATCCGGAGCCGAGTTAAAGGTAAGTACGCCTGTATTTGTATCTATGCTGAAAAATGCTGCGTCAACTCCGCCTGTAATGCTGAATGTCGGACTGGTTCCGTCTGCGTCTGTGGCGGTTACTGTGGTAACTGCGGTTTGGTTCTCGGCAGCGTTTACACCGGCTGTCGCTGCGCCTCCGTCGGAGGTGATTACAGGATCGTTATCGTTTTCATTGGTTACGGTTACGGTGATCGTCTGGACATCCGTGCCGCTGTTTCCGTCATCGGCGGTTACTTCTACTATATATGTATTGTTAGCCCCATCGTCTGCCTTGGTCTCAAAATCCGGAGCAGAGTTAAAGATCAGTACCCCTGTATTTGTGTCTATGCTGAAAAATGCCTGGTCAACTCCGCCAGTTATACTGTATGTCGGCGTGTCTTCATCATCTGATGCAATAACTGTTGTAACTGCTGTTTGGTTTTCAGCAGCATCAACGCCCGCTGTCGCTCCGCCTCCATCGGAAGCAATTACAGGAGGACCGTTTACATTATCTACAGTTACCGTGATCGTCTGAACATCCGTATTGACCGTATCGGTAGCGGTTACCTCTACTATATATGTATTATTTCCGCCGTCATCTAATGCAGTTTCATAGTCAGGGGCAGAGTTAAAGGTAAGTACGCCTGTATTTGTATCTATGCTGAAGAATCCCTGGTCAATTCCGCCTGTAATACTGAATGTCGGGCTGGTACCATCGGCGTCGGTGGCGGTAACTGTTGTGGCATAAGTAACATTTTCAAGCACGTTTACACCGGCTGTCGCTGCGCCTCCGTCGGAAGTGATTACAGGATCGTTATCGTTTTCGTTGGTCACGGTTACTGTGATCATCTGGACATCGGTATTAACCGTATCGGTTGCGGTTACCTCTACTATATATGTATTGTTAGCGCCGTCGTCTGCTTTAGTCTCAAAATCCGGAGCAGAGTTAAAGGTAAGTACGCCGGTATTTGTATCTATGCTAAAGAATGCTTGGTCAACTCCGCCTGTAATGCTGAATGTCGGGCTGGTACCGTCTGCATCGGTTGCGGTAACAGTGGTAACAGCCGTCTGGTTCTCAGCAGCATTAACACCGGCAGTAGCTGCGCCTCCGTCTGAGGTGATTACCGGATCGTTATCATTTTCATTGGTTACAGTTACTGTAATAGTCTGGACGTCCGTATTAACCGTATCGGTAGCGGTCACCTCTACTATATATGTATTGTTAGCGCCGTCGTCTGCTTTGGTCTCAAAATCCGGGGCAGAGTTAAAGGTAAGTACTCCTGTATTTGTATCTATGCTGAAGAATCCCTGGTCAACTCCGCCTGTAATGCTGAATGTTGGGCTGGTGGTATCTGCGTCTGTTGCGACAACCGTTGTAACTGCTGTCTGATTCTCGGCTGCGTTAACATTGGCTGTCGCTCCGCCGCCATCTGAGGTGATGACAGGGGTAAATTCATTAACATTGGTTACGGTTACTGTGATCGTCTGGATGTCCGTATTAACCGTATCGGTTGCTGTTACCTCTACTATATATGTATTGTTGGCGCCGTCGTCTGCTTTTGTTTCAAAATCAGGTGCCGAGTCAAAGGTAAGTACGCCTGTATTAGTATCTATGCTGAAGAATCCCTGGTCAACCCCGCCAGTAATGCTGAATGTTGGGCTGCTTCCATCTGCGTCTGTGGCGGTAACCGTTGTAACTGCCGTCTGGTTCTCAGCGGCATTAACACCGGCAGTTGCTGCACCTCCGTCGGAGGTGATCACCGGGTCGTTATCGTTTTCGTTGGTTACGGTGACTGTAATCGTCTGAACATCGGTATTAACCGTATCGGTTGCGGTTACCTCTACTATATATGTATTGTTACCGCCGTCGTCTGCTTTGGTCTCAAAGTCCGGGGCCGAGTCAAAGGTAAGCACTCCAGAATTAGTATCTATGCTGAAGAATCCCTGGTCAACTCCGCCTGTAATGCTGAATGTCGGGCTGGTGCCGTCTGCATCTGTGGCAGTAACAGTTGTAACAGCCGTCTGGTTTTCTGCTGCGTTTACACCGGCTGTCGCTGCGGCTCCGTCTGAGGTTATTACAGGGTCGTTATCATTTTCATTGGTAACTGTTACCGTAATCGTCTGGATATCCGTATTAACCGTATCGGTTGCTGTTACCTCTACTATATATGTATTGTTAGCGCCGTCGTCTGCCTTGGTCTCGAAATCCGGAGCCGCGTCAAAGGTAAGCACGCCTGTATTTGTATCTATACTGAAGAATCCCTGGTCAACCCCGCCTGTAATACTGAATGTTGGACTGGTGGTATCTGCATCTGTTGCGGTAACTGTTGTTACTGCTGTCTGATTCTCGGCTGCGTTAACATTGGCTGTCGCTCCGCCGCCATCTGAGGTGATGACAGGGGTAAATTCATTAACATTGGTTACGGTGACTGTGATCGTCTGAACATCGGTATGAAGCGTATCGGTTGCGGTTACCTCTACTATGTATGTGTTGTTTGTATCGGAATCTAATTTAGTCTCAAAATCCGGAGCCGCATCGAAGGTAAGTACGCCTGTACCGCTATCGATACTAAAGAATGCCGAATCATCCCCGCCGGTAATACTAAACGTAGGACTGGTCCCGTCTGCGTCTGTGGCGGTAACCGTTGTAACAGCCGTCTGGTTCTCAGCGGCATTAACATCGGCAGTTACTCCGCCGCCGTCCGAATCGATCACAGGATCGTTATCGTTTCCGGGGAGGTTGACCGACAATATAACTTGATAGTCCGAATATGGACCGTTGTAGTCGAGGTAGTATTCGAAGGGAAGCAGCGCGCCCTGTGTGCCTGGGGTCAGCGTGGTAGCGCCATGCGTGATTGTGACGGTATTGAATGGCTCGACCCACAATCCATCCATAAGCGTCATGGAAGTCGTACCCGTGACCGTGACGGCGTCAAGGTTGACATTCAGTATGTCGGATTTTGCGTCGCCGCATAGGATCGTCGTGATTTCGCCGGCGGCATTGGGGACGAACTCGTATGTGAGGCCGTCATGATGCCTGTCTATATCCGCACTGAAGTCGATGAGGTCTGGACCGGTGCCGATAATCCGGAGCGTGGTGCCGCCAATCTTTGTTATTGTGCGACTGACGAAGCTACCGTCGAGGAGCTCTATGGTCCCGGCAGCTCCACGATCTTCCATATCGATTTTGTTTATACTTAGGTCAGCGCTGACGGTCAGAAGGCCGCCAGCAAATATAATTAGGTTTTCGATATCAGCTGCGTTAGTCGTCAGCTCCACCGAGACCCCGCTGGGAATTATAACGTCGACACCAACCGGCACCGTGCCGCCCCAGGTCGCGGGGTCGCTCCAGAGGCCACTTTGTACTGCGGCATTTTCGGCTCTGTTGGTTACTGTTACTGTGATCGTCTGGATGTCAGTATTGACCGTATCGGTTGCGGTTACCTCTACTATGTATTGATTGTTTGTATCGGCGTCTAATTTAGTCTCAAAATCCGGAGCCGTGCCAAAGGTAAGATCGCCTGTAACGCTATCGATACTAAAGAATGCCGAATCATCCCCGCCGGTAATACTAAACGTAGGACTAGTCCCGTCTGCGTCTGTGGCTTCCACAGTGGTAACAATAATCTGGTTTTCGGCTGCGTTTATACCGGCAGTCGCTGCTCCTCCATCAGAGGTTATTACAGGGTCATCGTCAACAGCGGTAACTGTAATCGAGGCGGTATCGGTTGCGGTACTGTATGGAGTTGTAGTGCCATTGGTAGTTGTATCAACATAACTGCCAGCAGAACCGGCTGATTTATCCCATGC
>VRUI01000001.1:120677-179620 GCA_019456225.1 Planctomycetota bacterium
GGTGCGTCATTGACCACAGTAACTGTAATCGAGGCGGTATCGGTTGCCGTACTGTATGGAGTTGTAGTGCCATTGGTAGTTGTATCAACATAACTGCCAGCAGAACCGGCTGATTTATCCCATGCTCTAAAGGTTATCGTTGGTGCTCCGTTCCAATCGGCGTCGGGGACGAAACGAATGCTGTCGGTTGAATCTAACAACAATGCATGGCCAACTGCGAGTGAAGTATCATCAATAGCACCCCAGGAACCTGCGCCTATCTTATACTGCCAGGTGCCGTTGGTATCATCGACGGCGGTGACCGCGATCGCTTCGACAGCGCCGTCAATATCAGTAATAGAACCATCAACTACAATCCTTGCAACCGTATCACCGGCTGATGTGGTATCATCTTCGTTGATTCCGGTTAATGTCGGGCTTTGACCGTCATCAAGAACTGGTGCGTCATTGACCACAGTAACTGTAATCGAGGCGGTATCGGTTGCCGTACTGTATGGAGTTGTAGTGCCATTGGTGGTGGTATCAACATAAGTATCGGCGGCGCCTGCTGATTTATCCCATGCTCTAAAGGTGATTGTCGGGGCTCCGTTATAATCAGCATCAGGCACAAAGCGAATACTATCCGTTGAATCTAACAATAACGCATGATCAGCTGCCAGCGAGCCGTCTTCAATGGCCCCCCAGGCGCCGGCGCCGATCTTATATTGCCAGGTACCGTTAGTATCATCGGCCGCCGTAACAGCGATCGCTTCAACAGCACCGTCAATATCAGTAATAGAACCATCAACGACTATACTAGCAACCGTATCACCCGCCGATGTCGTATCATCTTCATTGATGCCCGTTAAGGCCGGGCTTTGGCCATCATCCAATACCGGGGCATTATTATTTTTGGCTACAGTTATAGTAACATCGTTGGCGACACTGGTTTTTGCTCCGTCATTTAAGGTAATTCTGGCAGTGCGGCTGGTGGTGTCGGGCGGTGCGGCGGAGTTGTTGAACTGGATCGCCTGTATCAAGGCGCCAACGGCAATCTCATCAGCGGCAACAGAATCAAAATCTATGCGCAGGTCATTAGTTCCGGTACCATCGATTGTAATATCACCTATAGCTACATTGTCATAGAGAACCTCACCTGCGTTAACATAAATGCCGGTGGCGTTATTTGCATCGCTGTCGGAATTAGTGTCGATACTGAGTGTATCGTTAGCAGTAAAGTTCGCCAGGCGGTTTATAAGCAGATAGCCAGCGTCATAGTCCGTGCTTGTGACACTGGCGTTACTGCCGTTATCGATATCGATAGCCCCACCACCTTCAGTGAATGCGACAGTATCACCATCAACATTGGAAATTACCGGGGCCGGTCCTAACGAACCTTCGTACTGCTCTGCTAATGACATAACTATCGGTATATCGATACCGGCAGCAAGTTCATCAGCTGCATTATCGGATGCCGCTTCCAACTCCCAGTCGCCGCCTGCACCGGTAATATCATCCGATGCAAAAATATCGCCGCCGGTCAATTTGGCAATACCGTTTAACAGAGCGGCGCCTTCAGTTGTATCTGCCGCGACATTACATCCATACAAGTAGATATTAGCATCTTCAGCGAGGTTTTCGGCAAGGCCGGACCAGTCGCCGGCTTGTGATGATAAGTTCTCTACAGAGACTGTATCGGCACCAAGTTCAAATTGCCCCACAGAACCGTGAGATACAATTGTCAAAGACGCGATATCAGTCTTTAAATAATTGCTTAGTGTGCTGGCCTTATCTAAAATATCAGCCAGGCTTTCCTGCTTTCCATTATACTCGATGATAAATGCATCAGATTCAAAACTGGAAATGAGGTGCAGGGAATCTTTCAGGGTAACATCGATCACAGCGATATTGATACCTGTAGACAGATCAGCTTTCGACTGAATATTAACATCGATATTGGCGTCAATGTCGATTGCGTAATGGTTCTGTATTTCGGCAACGGGGATGTCCATCGGGACAACCGGCAGTCCAGCCGAAAATAGCACTCGCGGCTCAAGCGGTTCAAACATTGCAGTCACTTGAGCTTCAGTTTCAGTTTTTCGCGAATTTCCCATCACTTTTTTTAAGAATGAACTTTTAATAAATATCTCGCCTTTAACACAAAATAAAAAATGAGCCTAAACCGCTACCTCAGGTTAGCCGCATACCTGTTTGTAATCGGATTTTTAAAATAATCTATTAATATAAAACTCAAAATTATTTACAACCAACTGGCGTTATAGGACGAATGCCAGGTCAACCAAAAAAAGTCCGTATCACTTTATATAAGTCTAAAATATAATATTTGGGTTTTCGCTATGATAATTAAGGTTTGTTCCTTGTTGCCATGTTAATGTGATTAAACTTATATTAAAATATAACAAAGCATTGTAATTGCATAATTAAGATGCTCCGTTAAAATCCCGATATTTGTCCATAGTAGATATCGGAAGCTGGCAAGATGTTAATTATAATTGCATAGTCCGGTAACCTTTCATGTTTAAGGCAGAGTAATCAGTTGCTGGAGTAAAAGATTGAAAAAATTTACGACAACAGTACATATTAATTTTACACTAACGTGTTTGTTGGTAACGATGCTTTTCATGGCGATTGGAATCGGTCTGGTTCCGAGCAAAGTCAGGATGAACATAGAGAACCGGCAAAAACTCTGTGAAAATCTGGCTATTCAATTTCTCGGGGTAGCTCACGACAATATCATCTATACCCTTGAAAGCCTTGGCCCACATATTATCGAACGAAATCCAGATATTATCTCGATGGGTTTTCGCGATGCTGAAGGAAAAGTGGTATCCGGAACCGACAATCACGAAGCTAATTGGCAGCCCCTTGCCGATGGTGAATCAACACCTACACAAATCCAGATACCTGTCAACAAAGGCGATGAGATATTCGGAACGATAGAGATATTTTTTGCTCCAGTTTATCCCAAAACTCTGGCAGGATTTCTTCATATTCATTATATTTACTTTGTCCTGTTCATGGCCGCGGCAATGTTTGCAGTTAACTGGATATATTTCAAGAAAGTACTTCGTCATCTGGATCCTTCATCTGTAATTCCAAGCCGCGTCAAAGCGGTACTTGACAATTTAACCGAAAGCGTAGTTATACTGGATAAAGACGAACAGATCATTTTCGGCAACGAAGCTTTCGGAAAAACGGTCGATGAAACCGAAAAAACTTTTGTTGGCCGCAAACTTTCGATATTCCCCTGGATCCAGCCCCGTCAAAAACAGGAGCTTTGCGATTTGCCATGGATTCAGACGCTTGAGAAAGGTACCACAGAAGCAAATGTCCCGATAATACTAAAAACTAAAGACGGTAATAAACGCACCTCGGTTGTAAATTCTGTGCCTATTCTTTCAGCTGCCGGAGAACATCGCGGGATCATGACAAGTTTTACGGACGTAACAGAACTGGAAGAAAAAAATAACGAACTGGTTAAAATGTCACGCGATGCAGGCATGGCAGAGATCGCAACTAATGTGCTGCATAATATTGGCAACATGTTGAATAATGTCAATGTTTCAGCAACAGTGATCGGCGATACACTCTCTCAATCAAAATTATTAAAGCTCCAGGACGTTTCCATGATGATTCAGGATCATAGTGAAAACATAGGAGCATTTCTATCGGAAGATGAACGTGGAAAACACATTCCTCCTTATCTTGTCAAAACAATTGCGATCCTCCTGGATGAACACAAGGATATTACAAAAACAATTAAAAGCCTGCGAAATAATATCGAACACATCAAGACAGTTATCAGGTCACAACAAAGCTATGCAAAAGTTCAAACCTGTGAGGAAATAGCTTCGATACGGGAAATAATGGAAGACGCGATTAAAATGAACCAAACGGTTTTGACTAATCGCAAGATAGATATAGTACAGGAGTACGATGAAATTGATTATATCAACATTGACAGGTCACGGATAATGCAGATAACTGTTAATTTGATAAAGAATGCGGCCGAAGCACTAAACGAAAGCGACGTTAAAAACAAACGCATTGCTATCAAGTGCAATAAGACTAATGAAGACCAGTTAAAAGTAGAAGTTATTGATAATGGAATAGGAATCGCACCGGAAAACATTGCAAAAATATTTGCTTATGGGTATACGACAAAGCCTACGGGCCACGGTTTTGGATTGCATGCCTGTGTACTCAGTGCTAAGGAAATAGGCGGCGACTTAATAGCTCACAGCCAGGGACCAGGGCTTGGAGCCAGTTTTATACTTACTTTACCTCTCAACTCGGAGAAAGTGAACAATGGAAAACCAAAAGAATCGATTCATGAAACGGAAAATATTAGTCATTGATGACAACGAGAATATCCACGAGGATTTTAAAGTTGTACTTAAGTCTAAGGACAACAATCGAGTGGATGTTTCCAAAGAGGAAGAAGCCATTTTTGGCGCATCGCATGCATCTTCTAAACATCCTGACTTTGAAATTCATTCGGCTTTTCAGGGGAAAGAAGGCGTGGAAATGGTTTCGCAGGCTTTGAAAGAGGGCGAACCATTCGCGGTAGCCTTTGTCGACATGCGTATGCCGCCGGGACTCGATGGCGTCGAAACGATCAGGCAGTTGTGGAATGTTGATCCCGATATCCAAATCGTCATCTGCACGGCTCATTCGGATTATACATGGCAGGACATTTACGATGAATTCGGATATACACACCAATTACTAATACTGAAAAAACCGTATGATAACGTCGAGGTTTTACAGTTGTCAACCGCGTTAACTTCCAAATGGACCTTTCTCAAAGAATCACGCCATTTAAAAGAGACTCTGGAACAACAAGTTCAGGATCGAACCGCCGATTTGCAAAAGGAAACAAACCGGTCAAATACTCTGGCCGAAGAAGCAAAAACGGCTAGTGAGGCAAAAAGTCAGTTTCTGGCAAATATGAGCCATGAGATCCGAACACCTATGAATGGGATTCTGGGCTTTGGAGAACTACTGGCCGAAGAAGAACTTACCCCGGAGCAAATGAGCTATGTGGAAATGATTTGCGATAGCGGTAAAAGCCTTCTGAGTCTGATAAATGACATTCTGGATTTCTCTAAAATTGAGGCTGGCCAACTAGTCATAGAAAACATTGATTGTTCAATTGAGCATACGCTAAGTTTCATCGAATCACTGATGAAATCAAAGGCAGAGGAAAAGGGTATTGACTTTAGAATAGATATAGACGAAAACGTCCCTGCCAATTTTATTACAGACCCTACCAGGCTGAGACAGTGCCTGATTAACCTTGTCAGTAATGCCATTAAATTTACAGATTCAGGGCATGTGAGCATAGACGTTTCATTAATAGATGAAAATGGTGGCGAATATATTTGTTTAGCGGTAGAAGATACAGGCATTGGTATTCCCCTTGATAAACAACAAAGCATTTTTGAATCCTTCACACAGGCCGATGGCAGTACTTCACGAAAATACGGTGGTACAGGTTTGGGACTCGCAATAACCAGACAATTGATGAAATTACTCGGGGGGAATATTAAAGTGACCAGCGAACCGGATAATGGCTCAAGGTTTTCAATAACTATACCTGTAAATACTGTTACAGGAAAGATCGATCAGGCCACAAGGCAAAGCCCATCTGTCCAGCAAACTATGGCATCTAACATCAATGATATGCAACTATCCGGCAATGTATTAGTCGTTGAAGATAGCCACGTAAACCAAATGCTCATAAAACTGCTACTGGAAAAAATTGGTTTTGATGTGACCCTTGCTGAAGATGGGTCAGAAGGTATTGAAAAAGCAATGGCAACACCATTTGATATTATATTCATGGATATCCAAATGCCTGGCATGAACGGATACGAAGCCACCAGAACTCTAAGGGATAACGGGCAGAAAACGCCTATTATAGCACTTACCGCCAATGTAATGAAAGGCGACGATGAAAAGTGCCTTGCCGCAGGATGTGACTACTATCTCTCAAAGCCAATCGATTCGGCATCATTAGCGGAAATAGTAAGCAAGTGCATACAGACCGTTGAGATTAGTGTTTAGTACCGAATTAAGCAGTACCTATTCTCCACCCCAAGCCTCAGTACCGCACTGCATCACGACGGCAGAGTCGCCGAGTTCCCCTAGGTTCTATCCTCCACACCCGCTCGCAGTCGCTATGCTCCACGGGTTCGCTAGTCAATCTCTCGTCTCCGTTCGCCTCGAAGCCTTGCGGCTCATCGGCTCTCTGCGCTCGTGTAAGTCACTCTTAGTCGCAGTCAATGCGCATCGTACCGCTCCCGTCATGCCGTTTGCTATACAGCAAGCAAACAGCCCGCCGTCGCTAGTCATTAGCCCGTGGTAGCGGGCGAAGTAGTCGCTCTAAGTCGTCAAGTCCATACATCTGTAAGTCTTGCTTGTTTTCCAACGTCCTCAACTTCCAAAGTCTTCTCGTAGTTGTACGTCGGTGAGATTCCAGAGCGGGCTATGCGCGCGTAAGGCTCGAAAAAAACAAGTTTTTTCTCGCAGCCCCGGCGCGTTTGACGACCATCTTGTTTCGTTAGCGTTACCACGCCGGGGCTAAAAACAAACCCAACCGCGGGCAACAGCAGCCCGCTAGTCTTCTTTGTTGAAGAACCCCCCATTGTGTCGTTAAGTTTGTGGGGAACTCTTTTCTGATTTCCAAAGATCCCTTTAACTAAAGTTTGCCATGGATTCCTTTCGGGTGGCAAGCACCCGATTGGCCTGACGGCCACCGCGGGACAAGCCCGCGTGAGAGTTGAAGGCCGCCTATCGGCTGAAAGTAATGGGCAGAAAGCCCCTAAGTACTGGGGTTACAAAGCACCCCAGCTTTTAACAGCAAGGACTCTCATCCTGCACAGCAGACCTCAATCAAACCAGTCTTATCGTCCGCTATTAACGCGGACTTGACCACCATAAGGAACCACCATCCACGGCAACGATCACGCCAGCAAACATCGCTATCATGCAGTTGCTTATTCGTGAAAGGCGAACCATTTTTACTTACTTTCGGCGGCATTTGCTTATCCGGCTTTGCCACAACGCAAAACAGTTACCGATCTAATGCTTACCCAGGTAAGAGACACTCTTATAAAATCCACCCAGCTCCCTTCCGATCCCTCGTGTTGACACGCCTATGGCTTGAAAATTTCCTGTGACTAACTATTTTTATCACTGTAGGAACAGGGACGGTTTATCGAGACGGAAAAGAATCGCCTCTGCACACCTCTGATACGCAACATACGTTGCTCTACGCTTGTATAAATACCTAAAGTAGCTCACCTGCGACTATCAGCCAAACTACGCTCATGTTAGCAATCGCTTGTTTCCACAGGAAAGTTTTCTTACGCCACCCGCAAGCGGGCCATTCCGCAGGGGGATTTTCAGAGTGTCCACCACAAAGAAGATATACGCATTAGATCGATAACTACTGTGTAACTACGGGCAAAGGCATGCCTGAATAAAAAACCGCAGGCACTCGCGTTTGCTATACCGTAGTTCCACACCGCCGAAAAGCAGGAGCAAAAGCATTATCAATACTTTGTCCCCCTGAATTTAATCATCCATCAAAAAACCGACTATCGCAATTTTATTGATGGAATCATAGACAAAAACAACTGACACACGCCGGTTCGTTGTGTCAGCCGTTTTTTTCTTTAAGGCGGCAGGCCGCTAAAAGCATTTTTTTAAAAACCTAAAAGAAAGGATTTACCATGGAAGAAAAGAAAGAAATCACAGCGGAAGTAAAAGCGAAGGTTGCAGAGCTAATCGAATTTTGCAAAAAAAACCATTTTGTTGCAGAGCTTGTTGGCTGCTGGGTTTGGGTTTCGTTCGACGAAAAACCAGATGAGGACACACGCAAGCTTTTAAAAGGCGTAGGTTTCCGCTGGGTACGCAAACGCAGCAAATGGGCACATAATTGCGGAAGGCCTTGCAGGTCAAGCAAAGGCAACCCGTGGGAAAAATACGAACACCAGTACGTATCAATCGCCAGCTAACCAGTTAATCGGCTAGGGAGGAACTTTCCTCCCTGGCCTAACTTGAGAGGATAGAAAAATGAGTTTAGATTGGGATTTACGAAGCATTGAAAACCGGGAAGCTAAGAAAGAAAGCAATCCATACCTTGACGGCCATATATACGCAACTATGTATATCGGCCTCCCGACGATCACCGAAAAGAACGTCTTGAAGTTTTACGCAAGAATGAAGCTTTACGACGAAACCGTCGGCGAGATTTGGAGCAGAACCAAGGACGAACACGGCGAACTTCAAAAGAACTTCCCCACGTTCGAGCAAACCAAAGACTGGATCGGAATAAAAACCAACGCGTCACCATACACGCCGACGCAGTTTTTAAACCAGATCAAAAAGATTCTTTCCAACAAGTATGAC
Organism: Planctomycetota bacterium; assembly: GCA_019456225.1. Classification (GTDB taxonomy): domain Bacteria; phylum Planctomycetota; class Phycisphaerae; order Sedimentisphaerales; family Anaerohalosphaeraceae; genus VRUI01. The sequence continues at coordinate 129,096 of VRUI01000001.1, forward strand.
GAAATCGTCAGGGATATAAAACGCAAGATCAGGGAAGCAAACTAGAACCCCACCGCCTAGGGGAGAGGAAAGCACTCTCTTCCCTGGGCTAGACTTAAAGGACACGAACCAATGAACAGATTGAAACTTTTAGCCCAGTATTTAGAAATCAGGTTTCCAGACTCCCCGCAATATTATCACGACAAATGGAGAAAACGCTTCGAGCGAGGCGAGGAATGGGCTTTCAGCGACTACGCCGGACGGCACCTGCTGCAAAAGCTCGATCCTGATTATTACCCCAAGGATATAGACGCTTTTTTCCCAAACTACAATCCAAACCAAAAGGAAAGCAAATCATGAAACGATTTTTAGTACAGGACACAGACAGCCAGCGAACCGGCGGAGACGGCCATATTATACGGGCTAAGTCCATGAAACAAGCCAAAGCGATACACTGGGAATATTACGGAGTCAGAGCTTTAAACGTGATCCAGCTTGAACCGCACGAATTTGCAGGAATTAAAGGAATGACTTTTAACGACTAACCGAAAGGGGAAACCATGACCGAATTAATGACACTACACGCAAGACTTGAGGCAGCAACCTATAAAATATCTGATAACTTCTGTTACGGCTGTTATAAGGTGGTCGAAGGCGACTATTGCCCCCAATGCCACAGCGACGACTTTATGCGGCATGTCGAAGGCGTAGGCGTTGAATATGGAACAGAATGGGTAATCGATCACATTATACAGAACCGCTGCGAGTCGGTAGACGACGAAGCACTATTTGACGAAATGTTGGATGAATGTTATCCAGAAATAGAACTCGGTTGCTGCAGCTGGACGCCGTCCCATGTAATGAGCGAGCTTGATCCGACCGCCTACCGAATCGGAGTCCAGGAGCACATCGACAGCCTAGTCGAGGACTGCCAGCTATACGAATCAGACGGCGAATATTATCAGGTTTTCGACATAGAGGAAATGCTGATCGACATCGAAGCAGAATAAACATAAGGGGGAAAGGGAAAACGTCACAAGCCCTTTTCCCCGCTTTTCTAATGCCCGCCCCGATCCCTCTGGAAAAGAATCCAGACCAAAAACACAAAAATCCCTATTTTTTCTGTAACGTTCCCTATATAATCGCGTCTATATTGGTAGTAGAATGAAATTATTCAATTAAAGTGAAGGGTTATACTATGAGTAAAGATGACGAAAAGATGATGCTTTACATTAACGTCACGTGGGTGAAAGCTTTTTTGAAGTTATTTGTCACCGTGATAATTCCCTACAATCTTGCTATACTTCTATTATATAAACTCTCCGTGCTCTCCGATCCCCGTGTAGCATTTAACGGCTTTTCTATGTTTGGCACATTTGCGATAGCCTTTGCTTGGAACATTATCCGCGGACGCAAAGCAGCTAATAAAGAAAAATAGAGCATAGCATAGGAGCCTTACAATCCCCCCAACCGCAAAGCCTGAGTTACAGAAAGAGAATCAATGTCCACATTGTCAATATGCCCGAAAACCCGATCATATTTATGGCTCTCCTGGCATGACTGATATGTCAGATCGTAACATTGACGACACCCAAACACAGAACCACCAGGAGGCAAAAACAATTTAGTAACCCGATTACCACAATAAACCCCATCCTTAACAGCCGGACACAAGAACCAATACCGAACCCCGCCATAGTTACAAGCCGCGGAAAATAATTCTATCTTTTGTCTACTGGTAACAAAACCCCCGATTTCAAGCTCCAAATGGGTTGTGTTACCGTTACCACCTATAACAGTTTGAATTTTTATCTCGCCAACCTTCTCCCCAAACGCATTAGTCCAGATGATCACACCAGATTTATCACCCGCAAAGAAACCATAATCGTTGAGACTCTTGGCGCTGATTGACATGCATTGCTCAACAGAAGTCTTACGCAGATACAGATCAGCCCAATCTCCACTACCAAAGCCACCCATGATATTTCTCCTAAATAATTAACTCAGATACCTTATTCTCCACTTCTTGCTGTAACAGATCCCACCAAAGTTTGAATAGTCTGCTTAATATGTTCCGGAAGTTTATCCCATGAGTTTATAATTTCAATCAATTCTGACGGCAGGGCGGTAGTGGAGTTTTCTTCAATTTTGCAGTCTTTGTAAGCTGGTTTGTAAGCATCTATAGCACCTTGCTCTAAGTCTTTATCTGTGCAGTCTTTATGTTTTCTGCGCTGCGGTTGCTGTAACCGTGTCCACCCGGTGTCGGGTATTTTTATTTTCACGGAGAGACAATCATGAAGATAAGAGGGCAAAACAGCAATGGTGTACGGCAGGCAGCTAACCGGGTTAATTTTATCACTAAGGGTAAATACTCAGCGGCTTTATGGGCGATGGGCCTTTATGAGCGGTTGGGGCTAAGGCGTAATATTCACATTCGCAGGCTTCATTACCATGCTCTTTTGCAGGATGGTTTAAAGCTCCCTTCGGGAAAGGCGTACCGAAATACTGTCTGTGATTATGAATATCTAAAAAGGGCGTTTGACCAGGCCAGGCTTTTCGGTTTTGTCCCTTACGATATTTTTTCCGATACCCGCGGATTTTCGGATTTTCGTTTTTCTGTCGGTAAAGGTTTGGGCGGTTGTAATAAAGCACGGAACCAATTACTAAAACAAATGATCGAGCAGACGTGCAGACGTCACATGTCAAATATGCTGGCTCGCATTGCTCCCGTTCATGTTGAAGTATGGCTGGAACAAACCACCGCCGCCGATATAGTGGCCCCGCTCGCCGAAAAGTACCATTTGAACATTGTCGCAAGCCATCAAGATATTTCGCTTACAAATATCTGGCGGTTTGTCCGGCGAGTCGGCAATACTTCAAGGCCCGTGCGAATTTTGTACATCTGCGATTTCGATCCCCGGGCCATATCCGCCGCCACCGACAATCTAAAAGCAGTAATGTCTCAATACGGTCTATTGCGATCGGTCGATGTGAAAATCATAAAACTGGCATTGGGCCGCCGCGAGTGCAGGAAATACGATCTGCCTTCTGTGCCCCAGCCCGGCACGTCAACAAACCTTCCTACAGAATTGCATGCTCTGGAAGTTGCAGTGCCTGGATTTCTGTCCGCGTTGGTCGACAGGCATATTAATCAGTATTACGATTACAGGCTTTTAACAGACGCCGCAAAGCAAACAAATGACTCAATCAGCAGGCTAATGGTGCAAATAAACAGCATGATAGATGAAAATTCAAATATCTACGAAATAATTGACCGAATTAAGTCCAGAGTTCCCGGAAATTAGCATCTGGAAATATATTGCATTTTGCCGAATGATTTGGTATATTGATTCGTTCGTAAAAAAGTAAAAAATTGACTTTAATTATGGAGTTTTAACTCAAAATGGGCAAGAACATTGCAATTGCAGGCGTAACCGGTGCTGTTGGTCAGGAATTTTTGCGGATTCTTGAGCAGCGAGATTTTCCTTTTGATTCACTCAAGATGCTGGCGTCAAGCCGTTCAGCCGGCAAGAAGATCATGTTTAAGGGCGCAGAGTATACAGTCGAGGAAATGACAAAGGATAGCTTCGCCGGTGTCGATATCGCATTGTTCTCAGCTGGCGGCGGCAGGAGTAAAGAGTTCGCCCCGGCCGCAGTAGAGGCAGGCGCCATCGTCGTCGATAACTCGTCGGCATTCCGCATGGACCCGGAAGTTCCTCTTGTCGTCCCAGAGGTCAACCCCGAGGCCATCGCAGAAAATAAGGGCATTATCGCCAATCCGAACTGCTCGACGATCATCGCAAACGTTCCGGTTTGGCCATTGCACAAAGCCAACCCCGTCAAGCGTATGATAATCAGCACATACCAGGCAGCATCGGGTGCCGGACAAGCCGCTATGGATGAGCTTGCCCTCCAGGCCCGCGAAATACTTGACGGCAAAGAGCCTACCATCAGTGCGTTGGGTTACCAGCTTGCGTTTAATGTCTACAACCACGATTCGCCGCTTTGCGACAACGGGTATAACGAAGAAGAGATGAAGATGGTCAATGAGACCCGCAAGATCTTCAGCTGTCCCGATATCGCTATTACATGTACATGTGTTCGGGTTTGCGTTTTCCGCGCACATTGCGAAAGCATAAACCTGGAATTCGAAAATCCGATCACCCCCGAGCAGGTTCGTGAGCTTCTTTCGACCGCTCCGGGCGTTACCGTTATGGATGACCGCGAAAACAACCGCCATCCGATGCCTATCGACGCCAGCGACAAAGACGACGTTTACGTCGGCAGAATCCGACAGGATGAGTCCATCGGCGACAACCGCGGAATTAACCTATGGGTAGCAGGCGACCAGATCAGAAAAGGCGCCGCCCTGAACGCGGTCCAGATCGCAGAGAAGCTCCTGTAACTAATCAATAATCAATTGAAAATGTCGTTACGAAATATCAAAATGACTATCTGCTATGACGGCAGCGGCTACCACGGCTGGCAGGTACAGCCAAATGGCGATACTGTCCAGCAGCAGGTCGAACAAGCACTGCATAGTCTTACAGGACAAGATATAAAGGTCACCGGGTCCTCTCGCACTGATGCCGGAGTCAGCGCGTTAGGCCAGGTGGCTTCTTTTTTTATAGACTCTCCCATCCCGACAGCAAATCTCGCAAAGGCACTCAACTCCTGGCTGCCCCGCGATATAGCCATCGCCGAAGCGATCGAAGTAGACAAGACGTTCAACGCCATCGCAAGCACAAAGAGCAAGCATTACCGATATACCCTATGCACATCAAAAACCCCGCCGGTACTAAAGATAAAACAATGCTGGCATTACGGTTACGATCTTGATACTGAGTTGATGAACGCCGCCGCTAAATTGCTGATAGGCGAAAAAGATTTTAAATCCTTCGCCTCGGCATCCGACGAACGCAAGTCATCGACAAGAACAGTAACCCGCTGCGAAGTAACACAAGCCTCCGACGAAATATACCTTGACATAGAAGGCAACGGGTTCCTCTACAACATGGTAAGAAACATAATGGGAACCCTCGTAGAGGTAGGCAGGGCGAGATGGCAACCCGAAAATATCACAGAGATCCTAAAAGCAAAAGACAGAACAAAAGCAGCAAAACTAGCCCCAGCAGCAGGCCTATGCCTAATGCGGATCGATTATTAGATTTCTTTTTGAAACAAAAGCGCGAGAGCGCAAGCTCTCCGAATAGGGATTTTGTGTTGTATCGTCAATCTAAGCCGCAATTCGGGCAGTTCACGCTGTCTCGCTCCTGTTGGCGTCCGAGGAGGCAAGCAAAAACCGTGGATTTCACTTTCCAATCGACTCGAAAAATGATCATATTAAGGTGTCCAATAACCAATGATATGAAATTTATTCCTGCGTATATCATATTTCATTCTTAAACCAAGTATTTCTTTTTGTTTTGTCGAGTAGATAATGCAGACGTCAGCTTTTCGGTCTCCAATAGGCCATATAGGATAAGCGCAAGGCGGTTTTTCGTATAGAAAATTTCAGATTTTTGTGAAAATATTGTGTATGATGCAAAAAAGGGGCCGGCCTTTATTGGATATTGGGTGTTCCTTGTTCATTATTGGATATTCAAAGGAACTGTCCAGGATGAACGAAATGTTCCGACTGGCGTGCTTACTTGCTTGCCCCGACAGGCTCTTCTTCTGCCTTTTGTTTTTCCGCAGTGACCTTCGGAAGTACAAAATTGAAGCAGCATCCATGACCCGGTACGGAATCTACCCACAGGCTGCCTTCGTGCATATCTATCAGTTCCCTGGTGATTGCAAGTCCGAGGCCTGTTCCGTGTTCCTGTGTTTCCCTGGGTTTGTTTACCTGGACAAATCGGTCGAAAACCTTTTCGATCTCATCTTTGCTCAGCCCCGGTCCATCGTCGTCGACACTGAATTTGATCTGGTCGTCTTCGTCGGTCACAGAAACTTCGATATGCCCGTTGACCAGCACAAATTTTATCGCGTTTCCGACAAGGTTGGTCAGTACCTGGGCGATCCTGTCACGGTCGGCGTTTATGATCGCATCGTTGGCGCAGGTGTTGATCGTCAGTTCGATCCCTTTGTTATCAGCAAGGGCGGTCATCGGGGTTACGATCTCATCGACAAGTTCGTTAAGCGAAAACTCGGTCAAGTCAAGTTTCATCGCCCCGGCTTCGATCTTTGAAATATCGAGAAAATCGTTTATGATTCTGGCAAGACGATCGATACTGTCATCGGCCATCTTGAGCGACTGGTAGAGTTTCTTGCTTACCTTGCCCAGTGCACCGGCCATCGCGTTAGAGACGATGTTCTTAAAAATGCAAAGCGGCGTTCGCAGTTCGTGCGAGACGGTGGTTACGAACTGATTTTTCATTCTGTCGTGTTCCTGAAGAGTCTGGTTTGTGGCTGTCAGCTCTCTTTCGACATTTTTTATTGCGGTAATGTCGGACGCATAGAGATTGACATAGTCGGCGTCTTCGGTGGATGCGAGGGTGACCGAATAAATTTTCTTTCCGCATTCAATTTCGATGGTCTCGTGTGTTCCGGTTCCTTTGATCTCGGCGATCTTGTCTGTGATCACTTTCGGTGCGGTATCTCCTACCTTGATCTCCCATTGGAGCAAAAGCTGCTTGGCAGTCTTGTTAGCGTATAGAACCTTGCCATCTGAACTGACTCTCAGAACCGGGTTGGGGTCTTCTGCGGGAAATTTCGCCAGGCTGCGAACCTGTTCTTCTATCTTGCGATACTCCGTCATATCCATCAGCAGGGCGTCAAAAAGCACATCTCCGTTTTCGAGTTTTTCAGGTCTGCCTACCCCCTGAAAGAGTCTTTCGTCGTCGCTTACATTTACCGAACCCCACCATTCCCATGGAGTCATCTGCCGGGCTGAAAGTACAAGTGCTTCGTGAAATGCGCGGCGATCGGATTCGCTTAACAGATCAAGCAGCATGGCGGAATCTTTGCAAAGGTTCTGCGGGTCGATCCCGAATAATTCCCTGCTGGACTCGCTGACAAAAGGAAACTCGACGGTGCCGTCATCATGCATGAGAAGCTGAAAAACCAGACCGGGCACATTTGCGACCATCTTCTGGTATTTTGACTCGCTGATTTTTAAAGCCTCCTCGACTTCTTTGCGTTCGGTTATGTCCTCTACAAGCCCTTCGAAACCGATGACTTTGCCGTCTATGTCATGTCTGGGGATTATCGTATCGCGAATCCACCTAAGTGATCCGTCGCGTTTTTTGATCTTCAACTCAATGGGCCCGGATTCATCGCCTGCGATAATCCTCTCGATCGCTGTTTTTGCTATTGGCCTGTGCTCCGATACAACCATCGTCAGCCACAAACTCCTGTCGGTGATTATATCTTCATGGCTATAACCGGTAACGGATACGCACCCGTGGCTGTGATGTTTCCAGACGATCTGACCGTCGATAATATCTGCCGAATATGTGTAGCTTGTTATAGATGCAAGACGCCTGTATTGTTCGAGGCCTTCGATGAGAGTTTCTACAAGAACTTCATTTTCGCAGGGTTTTGAAAGAAATCGAAATATCCCTCCCTCGTTGACGGCCTTGACCGCTACGTCCATGTCCCCGTAACCTGTGAGCATTACGCAAACAGTATCAGGGCTGATTGACCCGACTTGCCTTAAAAACTCAAGGCCGTCCATTTCTTCCATGCGAAGGTCCGAAACGACAACTGCATAAGGGCCCGATAGAACCATCAGTTCCAGACCTTGACGGCCTGTCAGTGCAGTATCGATTTCAAACTGTCCGCGAAGTTGTCTTCGGATACCGTCAAGTATTGCCTGTTCGTCGTCGACAAACAGGATCTTTCTGCTGATATCATCAGGCATATTCATGTTCCTCTGCCTCGGTGGGGATGAGTACTCTTTGCCATTCGGGTAATTGCTCGGTTAATTCAAGCGTTTCGAGAATACTCATATCTATTTCTTCGGACCATCCGGTGCTAAGATAGCTGCAGAACTGATGGTCGATGGCGTTTGCCAGGTAAACCGCCGTCGCAATTGAAAAACCATCCTTGATGCACTCGGCCGGTTCGTGGTGGAACGTCGCTGCTTCAATAATATCGTTGCCAAGTCCCCAGAGATTGAGGAGGCAACCTCCGAGTTCGGCGTGGGTGAGGTCAATCGTTTCGCGTTCTATTTCGTGACAGGGTCTTTTTTCCACGCGGGAGAGCCTTATAATTTCAGCTAGCTCGTAATCAAACTCAGAGATAAGGATCATCTTGCCGGTATCATGGAGAATTCCAGCCATCATTGCGGTTTCCTGCTGTTGGTCGGTCATTTTTTGAGTTTTGCATATTGACCTGGCCAGCGCACCAACCCTGACGCAATGCTCCTGCAGGCCTGAAACACAAAACTCCTCGACTTTTTCTTCAGGTAGCGTCGAAAAGACACCATCTGTAAGCGCCAGCGCTTTAATCGCTTTTATACCAAGATAAACTGAAGCTCGCACGGGGTCGGATATTTTTGTGGAAGGTCCGTAAAATGCGGAATTTACGATTTGCAGAATTTTTGCCGACATTCCGATGTCGCGCGAGATTACCTGTCCTACATCCCTGCTTGTGCACCGCGGGTCTTCGATCATATCCAGGACCTTCTTGTAAGCTGCCGGCATTGCAGGCAGCGATCTTAGTGAAGGCAGGACCTTTGCGACTTTCTGCGAACGTATTCGATCGCGGATGGCGAAAGACCTTGACAGCTGAGTCATAAGCTGTTCCGAGTCGCAAGGTTTTGCAATAAACTGATGTGCGCATGAAACAGCTTTTCCGTACATAGGCTGCTCGCTGCATCCGCTGAGCATGAGCCTGGTAGCGTCGGGGTGACGGGTGCGAACGATCTCGAGCAGTTCAACGCCGCCCATATCTGCCATACGCAGGTCCGAAACGATAATGTCAAATGTTTTTTTATCCATAGCCGAAAGTGCGGAAGATCCATTTTGATGAAAATCCATTTCCCACTCGCCGTTCATCTTATGCAGCAGACGCCTTAAGCCATCAAGAACTTCTTCGTCATCGTCGACAAAAATAATACGTTTAACCTCACTCATTTTTTGTTTTCCCTTCAATAGGAATATATACGGTAAATGTTGTTCCAACGCCCTCGGCGCTTTCAAGTTCCAATCTGCCATTATGTCTTTCAGTGACAGCTTTTTGTACTATAGATAATCCCTGGCCTGTACCTTTACCTGGTCCTTTGGTTGTAAAGAACTGTTCAAATATTTTTTCGCGTATTTCGGGACTGATACCTTTTCCCGAATCGCTTATCGTAAATACCGCGTCATCTCCTTCGATGCGCGATGAAATCTTTATTAATCCTCTATCTCCACCTTCCTCATGGCAATCGCCGATACTGTGGGCGGCGTTGATTACAAGATTAAGAAAAACCTGCTGAATCTCGTCAATGCAGCACATCACTGCCGGAAGGTTATCGTCGAGGTTGGTTTCGACATCGGCCACATACTTGATTTCGTTGCGAAGAATAACGATAGTGCTTTCGATCGCCTTGTTAAGGTTAGCCGGAGCAAAACGTCTTTCGTCGATATGTGAAAAATCCCGCATAGCCGATATCATACTGGAGACACGCTTTATCCCGTCAATGCTCTGGGCTATAGCTTTGGGTATCTCTTTAGCGATAAAATCTACATCGGTTTTTACTTTCGCGGCAAGAACACGTTCATGCTGGTCATTTGAGACGGCCGCTTCGGTAGCTTCGGTTCTGAATTTTTCGTATTCACAGAGCAAAGATAAAATATCTTCAAATCCGTTTGAAAGAAATTGAAGGTTGTCGCCGATAAACTGGATCGGCGTATTAATCTCGTGAGCGATACCGGCAGTGAGTTTGCCGAGATTCTGCAGCATCTGCGTACGCTCAAGCTCACGCCTGGCCTCAGTGCTCTGATCTGTTAAAGTTTCAGTTTCCATTCTCGATGTATTTCTGTTTTATCTGCTGCCGCAAAAGTTTAGTCTAGCTCGACATAATAGTTTCGACTTTATGCAGGCAAATATTAACCCCTAAAATGAGGAAAGTGCTGTAAAGTGGCTGTTAGGGCAATTATAATTGAGAAAATACAGGTAAGAGGGAGTTAGTTCCGATAACAAAGCCTAGTTTGTGATAGACAGCGGGCAACAAATTCATGGAGCGGGGGGAGCAGTATCCAACATTAGACATTAGACATTTTCAAACCAGCCGTGAGGCCGGTTAGAACTTAGGCAGATGCCAGGTAGGCCTTGATGCTTTCGGCAATCGAGATCCAGGTGCTTTTTCTTTTTTTGTCGTCTGTCTCGAGTAATGTTATTCTAAAACCTTTTTTATTGCAGCAGAAACCTGTAAGCGGCACCACACAAATACCTTTTGCCGCGAGCAGATTGTAGACAAATCGCTTGTCGTCTGGGACTGACTCTGTGATCGTATCGAGGTATTGCCCGGCCTTGGCATTTTCAATTTCCAGGAACTGCTTTTTATTGAGCACCCCGTCATCAAACAGCACAGACATGTAGAATGCCCCCTGCGGCTTGCTGACAAAGACTCCATCTACCGGCGAAAGTATTTCCCAGGCCTCAATGGATCTTTGCTCGAACAATTTTTTTCTGGCATTTAGATGTTCGATATATTTTTTGTTGCCCATCACCAGCGGGATCGAATACTGCGGCAATGAAGTCGAGCAGACCTCGAGCATTTTTGAGTGTATCAGGCTTGTCACGAAGTTCTTGAAAGCAGGGTGCCTGTCCTGGTTGTAAACTTCGATCCAGCCGCAGCGTGAGCCCGGCCAGGGGTATTCTTTGGAGATTCCGCGAAGTGCGATACCGGCGACATCGCCGACGATCTCGCTTAGGTGAACGGTCTCGGCCCCGTTGTAGACTATATGCGTGTATATCTCATCGAACATGACGAACAGGTCATATCGGCGTGCGATATCGATGATCTTTTCCAGAACATCGCGAGGATAGACGGCACCGGTGGGGTTGTCGGGATTGATGATCAAAAGCCCGGCGATCGAGTCGTTGTACTTTACCTTGTTTTCGATGTCTTCCAGATCCGGCATCCAGCCGTTCTTCGGGAGCAGCTCGTACGTCAGGTGGTCGTATCCGGAGTGAGCCGCTTCTGCCGATGAGTGCGTAGAGTATGCCGGCGACGGACCCATGACACGTGCTTCGCGTTTAAGGCCGCCGAATATTCGTGCGACAGCGTCGCCAAGACCGTTAAAGAACAGGATGTCATCGGGGGTTATTTTGGCACCTTCTCTTTCGTTGACCTTGCCGGCAAGGAACTGGCGGGTCTGAAGGATGCCCTGGGTTGCGACATAGCCGTAGGTCTTGTCCTGTTTGGTCAGATCGACGATAATATCCTTGATCCAGGCGGGGATGGCCTCGCCTTTTTCGATAGGGTCGCCGATATTTTCCCAGGTAATGTCAACGCCGAGTTCTTTAAACCGATGAGCGACAGCTACGATCTCGCGGATCTCGTATGTCAGTTGCCCCGAACCTTCATGTAATATATTTCTTCGCATATAAGGATAGTATAAAACCGGCCAATAAAAGTCAAGCTGTTTTGTATTTTAGCGCCGGTTTATCTGAAATGAACCTGAAAACAGGTGACATGGCATTTTGGTCCAAAAATGCGGTTCCGAGCAAAATGCTTGAAATTGAGGCAGTTATTACCGTGAAAAATGACACTATTTGACACCTTTTTGACACACTTTTCCAATCGGCTGATTTTAAATACCCAGAATATCCACCGAATTGCAAGTATTTAAGCAGAATGTTTTGTAGTTTTTAGATATTTTCCTTTTGTATTCAGTAAATGTTCGTTAATATTTGAGTTGCTGTTTTGAAGCAGTTTCAAAAAAAATAACTTGACTCAGAGGCAAGTTGTGGTATAATTAAAATAGACGAGGCTTTTGAATAATAAGGCAGGAAGATACGAGGAGCAGAATGAGTTTTTCACTGGATACGACTAAATGGACAAAACGCGATTTTTTGGTGTTTGCCGAAGAGATAAATGCGAACCTTAGTCAGCAGATATTTTTTGGCCTATCAAGCGAAAAAAAGATATTGGCAAGAGTAGTCATGGATGATGTGCGGGCAATTTCAGGAGTAATAAAAACGAGCAGGCTGACAAAGGATGTCAGACAGCAATTGCAGGATCTTGTCGATGATTGTTTGTATAAAGCAATGGCGATAGCCAGTCCGGAGGATTTTCGGGGAGGAAAGTAAAAAGTACAGTCAAATAATTTGGAGATAGAAAAATGAAAACACAAGGGAAAAAACAGGGTTCCAAATCGGCCGAGGACAGTCATATTAAAGCCGACAGGATTGTTTCGAGGAATATTGTCCGTGCTATTCGACGCGGCGCCGATAAGATGACGTACAAGAAGATTGGGGAGATGATCGGCTGCAGCGAATCTTATATAAGCAGGGTGGCCAACGGTGAAAGGGCGTTTACGCTTGAGCATTTAACACTTCTTGAAAAGAAACTCAACAAGCCCCTGCCATTGCTGCTGCTGGAAGCGACCGACATTAAGGATGTACCCCAGGAAGTAAAACCATTGTATAATTATTTGTCGGACCTGATGAGCGGAGCAACGCCAACAGAAATCAAAAAACGCGCCAAGAAAAAAACTGCAAAAAAAGCCGGCTAGGCAAGTCTCAACAAAGAAAGATACGCTGTATTTTGATTTTTGTGATAGATGACTTTCCTGCTTTTCATCTCATTTTTTTCAATTTTCTTGAGAATATCTGTAACATTGCCTTATTTTTCCCGTCTGATATAGTAATTGTGCGAAAAAATGAAATGTTTGGTATTTGAAAGGATGGATGTTTATGCGTTTATTGGTTATTTCTGTAATGTGCGTTGCCGGGATGTTTTTTTTGACGTCATGTAAAGAAAAGCCCGGAACGGGAATAACTGTTGAAGATTACAGTGTTACAAAGGTCACTGGCGACCTGACTGACCGTGAGATCAAAAGATTATTCGGTAAGGCAGGGCTGACATTTGATCGTTTTGAAATAAAGCTCCCTGAAAGAACCGGGATAACGTTTTCCTCAGAAAAGTTTAAAAACGGAGTCTCTCTCGCCAGCGATTTGATTGGGACGATGTATGCAGACAAGGGGCTGCAAAAGTTTATGTTATGCAAGCGGCGGGAAGATAGAGAACTGTCATTTTCAATTTATAATTCTGGCGGCAGCATAGGATTTGGCTCCGGGGATATCGAAGGCAAAGCGTCGACATCGGGATTGATTCCTGTTGAAAAGTTAAGCAAGACCGAGAAACAACCATTATATTTCTTTGCCGCGAATCCCAGGGGTATTGAAGGCTTTCCGGTTGAAAATTTTGACATTGAGACTTTCGTCAACAAATATGATTTTGCAATGGTGATCTATATTTCTGTTAAAGAATGAATTAATGGGACCTGGTCTGATTTATTTGCCAGGTCCATTTAACCATGCTAAATTCATGACGGTTGGGTATCTGACAAGAGTCGATTTAGCAGGTCTCTAAGATATTCGTGTGAGATTTTTGAGATTTCACCGACCCCGCAATAAGTGTAATCACCAAGGCGGACTGCGACCATGTTACAGTGCGCATAGGAACTTTTCCAGAAAGTCTGACCATAGCCTTTCTTCGCCGGCATACGATCCATGGCTATATCTTTGGGAGTATCCGGGACAACAATGATGGAGATTATCCCGCTTGGAGTACTTACCACATAGCTTCCGGTAATCTGCTCTTTGAAATGAGCAATACAGCATCCGCGAATAGCCAGCCCATGGCCTTCCGCCGGCATTGCAGGGGTAAAGCCTAATGTGTCTTTAAGGTAGGCTGCAAGTTTCTCGGGGTCGGAATCGCTGAAAAACTCCGTATGGGGCGACATATTGTGCTCATGGATTCTCACCAGTTCAGCCTGTCCCGCAATTGCCGACGATGAGGCCGACAAGTAGATAGCTAACGGGATCGCTACCGCAAACAAAACGGCTGCCGCTGCCAGGGTTGACCACATTTTATCGTTTAGACGAGTTTTCCAGGGGCGACCGCCTGACACGACAAGCCCCAATTGACGGCGTTTTTCGTTGATCCGGCCGCGAATTGTCTCTTCAAGACTTGCATCTGGTTTGACTGACTTAAAAGCCATCTGCAGCCGCTTAGCTACTGCTCGCTTTTCAGCAAGGGCGTTTTGACAGTCTTTGCATTCGCTTAAATGCCTAAGGTCTGCGTCTTTGCCCTGCATTATATCTTCAAATTGTTCATCTGTAAGGTGATTCATTTTTCACCTCCCGTTAATCCCATTTCTTTAGCATAAGATTCTAATCTCGTTTTTAATTCCATACGTCCCCGGCTTACGCGGCTTTTAACAGTCCCAACGGCTACGCCGATTATCTCAGCTACATCGTTCTGACTTAGTTGTTCTACGTCGATCAGCAGTAATGTGAGCCGCTGCTCATGCGGCAGGCGCTTTAAAGCTTTGATGATCTGCTCATCCGAAAATCGTTCCAGCAACTCGCTGCTGTTTAATTTGACATCCTCATCAACTTCGCCGGCTTGATCGATTATATCATCTTCCAGCGACACTACATTGCCGACAACTTTCTGATGCCTGAGGCGGTCGATCCATGTATTACGCAGGATTGTTAGCAGCCAGGATTTACAATTTGTTCCCTGCTCAAACATTCCAAATCTCTCAAACGCCTTTAGAAACGTATCCTGTACTAAATCGTCCGCATCGACGCTTTTTCCGCACAACCCTACGGCAACACGATATACCACATCGATATACCCAAGAGCAATCTCTTCAAAGCTTCCTGTATCTGCACTCAAATTATGTATCCGTTCACTCTAATAAACGTTTTAAATGTCAAAATCGTTCCCGAATAATCGAGTATACCAGAAAACTTTATTTTTCGATATCAATTATTTTTTTGCCTGAGCCGGCTTTTAGTTTCAGTTCCTGCACTGAGCAATACAATACCGGTACAACGAGCATTGTTAATACTTCGATCGTCATTCCGCCGAAGGATGGTATCGCCATCGGCACCATCACATCCGAGCCGCGTCCTGTTGAGGTAAGGATCGGCAGAAGTGCCAATATTGTTGTTGCCGTGGTCATCAGGCATGCCCGCACACGTCTTTTCCCTGCCAAAATCGTAGCTTCACGAATCTGCTCGACTGTATCATGCTTATTATTCCTGAATGACTGCTCAAGATAGGTTGCCATGACAACACCGTCATCGGAGGCGATCCCAAACAGAGCCAAAAAGCCCACCCATACCGCGACACTAAGATTGATCGACTGTATCTGGAAAAGGTCCTGCATGTTTACTCCGAAGATGCTGAAGTCCAGAAACCATGGCTGGCCATAGAACCATATCATAAGGAAACCGCCCGACCATGCAACAAGGATACCGCTAAAGACCAGCAATGTTGTAATTGTCGATTTGAACTGGAAATACAAAATCAAAAAGATGACAAACAACGCCAGCGGCAATACCATTGCAAGCGTCTTTTGCGAGCGTATCTGGTTTTCGTAGTTACCCGCGAATTTATAGCTTACACCGGCAGGCAGTACTAACTCGCCTGAGTCGATCTTTTCCAAGAGATATGCCTGACACTGCTCGACGACATCAACTTCGGCATTACCGGTTTTCATATCAAAAAGAACATACCCGGTCAGGAAGGTGTCTTCACTTTTAATGACCTGCGGGCCGCGGACATAACTTATCTCGGCTACCTCTGTGAGTGGTATTTGCGCACCGTCGGATGCGGGAACAAGAATCCTTTCAATGGCTTCTATACTGTCTCTTAGTTCTCTCTGATACCTTACACGAACAGGGAAACGCTGGCGTCCTTCGACTGTCGTTGTGACTTTTCTGCCTCCGATGGCAATCTCGACAACATCCTGGAATGCACGCATTCTTACGCCGTAGCGGGCGAGCGCCTTTCTATCCGGAATGATTTCCAGATAGGGCTTACCTACGATACGGTCGGCAAATACGGCAGCAGGTTCGACGGTTGGAACCTGCTTAAGAAATCCTTCAATTTCCAGTCCGACCTTTTCGATTGTTTCCAGGCTCGGGCCTTTGATCTTAACGCCCATCGGCGCGCGCATTCCGCTTTGAAGCATAACTATTCTTGCGGCAATTGGCTGCAATTTCGGAGCAGAGGTTGTTCCCTGTATCTGTGCGGCTTTTACGATCTCCTTCCAGATGTCATCAGGCGTTTTGATCTCATCTCGCCATTGCCTGAACGGTCTTCCATGATTATCCGGGATAAGTTCACCAAAATCATCACGCGGAAAACTGGCTTTCTTTTTGTCGTAGCGGAATTTAACACGATTTCCATTTTTATCGGAAATATATTCGGATTTATAGTTGATGACAGTTTCGACCATTGACACAGGTGCAGGGTCCAGGGGTGTTTCGGCTCTTCCGATCTTGCCTACTACCGACTCAATTTCCGGGATAGATTTCAGGGCCATGTCCTGCTTGGACAAGACGTCCATAGCCTCTCCGATAGAAGCGTGTACCATTGTCGTGGGCATATAGAGAAAAGACCCTTCGTCCAGCGGAGGCATAAACTCTTTACCAAGCCCGGGGAAAGTTTTTTCTGCCTTGACCCAAAGTGTCATGTCCTTGACCCTTTCTGCAGGTATACCTATCTTCTCAGCAGTTTTTGGAATACCTGAAAATACTGTACCGAAACCAAGCCAAATGCAGGCCCCCGTGATGAGCAGCAGTGTCGGAATCGACAGGAATATGAGCTTATGACGCAAACACCACCCCAGAATAGCCGGGTAAAAATGCTGGAAGACCCTGAAAGCACTCAAAAGCGAACCTATCACTAACGCGACAAAGATAAAGTTCTTGAGAAACCCCAGTTGTGGGCCGATAGGCTCCCAGTGTTCGGTTATCAACACTCCTACAAAAAGCACTGCCAATATAGTTGCTGCCCATGGAGCAAAGCGTTTGAACTTTTCCGGGATATAATCGCTTGCCAGATAATATGCTCCAAAGAGGATCAGGACGGTACCTGCCCACCAGCTTAGCAGGAAACCGGCGATCACCCCGACAATAACCAATGCCGTATGCAATGCGATTTTAATCTTTCTGCCTGCGATAGCCGAATGACTGCAGAACATTATATGTGCAGCAGGAGGGATTATCGTAAGTGCAACGATGACCGCTGAGATCAACGCAAAAGTTTTTGTAAAGGCAAGCGGCTTAAACAGTTTACCTTCTGCGCCGATCATTGTAAAGACCGGCAAAAAACTGATTATTGTCGTCGAGACGGCTGTAAGGATTGCACTGCCAACCTCGCTAGCTGCCCTGTGAATAACTTCCAGCCGGTTTTCATCCGGATGCGCCTCGTCCAGGTGCCGCAAAATATTTTCGCATATAACGATCCCCATATCCACCATTGTCCCTATCGCGATGGCTATACCTGAAAGAGCAACAATGTTGGCATCGACGCCGAAAATCTTCATTGCGATAAAGCACATAAGAACCGCAAGCGGGAGAAGACTGCCGATAAGGATCGAACTTCGCAAATGCATTACCATCAGGATTACGACGATAATAGTAATCAGAATTTCTTCACTCAGAGCATTATAAAGTGTTCCAAGAGTCTCATAGATAAGTCCCGTACGGTCGTAGAATGGAACGATCTCAACCTTGCTTATCGTTGCCCACTCGGGCCAGTTTTCTACAGGGGTTTGGCGAAGGTGTTCAAGCCACGCATCCTGATTGACCTTCGAGCCGGTGTAAGCCTCGAAATCATTTTCATCAGCATATTGCCTAAGCTGTTGCGGGCTGGCCTTTGTGAAATCGAAGTGCACCTTTGACGGCAGACCTGGTGTTATTTCTTTGATCTTGGCTTTAACATTCTTAATCACAGCCAGCGGATTGTCACCATAACGAGCAACTACAACTCCGCCAACTGACTCTGCACCGCCTTTATCCAGTGCTCCGCGTCTAAGAGCAGGCCCCAGTGAAACAGAAGCAACGTCTTTTACGAGAACAGGGACATTATCGGCTACTTTTACTACGCTTTCTTCAATGTCGGAGACTTCCTTTATAAAGCCAATTCCGCGTATGAAATATTCCACCCGGTTTAATTCGATGGTTTTCGCACCCACATCGATATTGGATGACTTCACCGCACTATAAACATCGGCAAAGCTAACACCATATGCCCTCATAGCATCCGGATCTACATCGATCTGGTATTCGCGGACAAAACCTCCGACAGAGGCGACCTCGCTAACCCCGTCAGCTGCAAGCAGCCCGTACCGGACATACCAGTCCTGTATCGTACGAAGCTCTTCCAGATCCCATCCGCCGCATGGCTTACCATCCGGGTCTCTCCCTTCCAGTGTGTACCAGTATATCTGCCCCAATGCCGTCGCATCAGGGCCAAGAGCAGGGCGAACATTGCTCGGCAGCGTACCAGGCGGCAGGGAGTTGAGCTTTTCGAGAATACGGGTTCTTGACCAGTAGAAATCTATATTTTCCTTGAAGATAATATAGATTGATGAGAAGCCGAAAAACGAATAGCTCCTGATAGTCTTAACGCCGGGAACCCCCAGCAATGACACCGTAAGGGGATAGGAAATTTGGTCCTCGACATCCTGCGGCGAACGCCCCATCCATTCGGTGAAAACGATCTGCTGGTTTTCGCCTATATCAGGTATTGCATCGACAGGAACTGGTTTGCGTATGATTGGGCCGCCTTCCCAGTCAAACGGTGCCGTCATTATACCGCATACAATCGTAAACAACACCAGCAACCCAACAACAAGTTTATTAGTAAGGCAAAAACGCAGCAGCTTGCCCATAAGAGATTTTTGCTCTGCCGTTTGTTCAGGAAATTGTTTATCGTTGATATTATTCATCAGTCTTTTCCCATATATTCTTAACGTCTACGACATCTTCCACCGAACCGCACTTGAGCATCTCAGCTCCGAAGTATGGATTCAGTTTATCCTTGCTGGCCTGAAGCCAATCGGCTCCAGTATTGTCAAAAGCCATAGAACAATGAGTAATAAAAACGGGCTTTCCAATAACAGAACCGAAGTGCCTGGCGATATTTATAACTTGCTGTGATATAGGGACAAAGTTTTTACGGAGGGTATCAATGTCCTTTGTTTCGGCTGACTTGCTTAGCGGCTGTTTCAATTCCGAAACGTTTTTCATCCATACATTATGGTCTGAGCCTGTCAGTAATTTCATGTCAACTGCTTTGAGTGCACTTGTTATATCCTTTGCAGACTTGGCTGCAAGATCAGCATTATCACCTGCAAGAGCCTTTTGCATTGCAAAATAACTTTCAAAAACATCTGCCAGCTGACTGCGGAAATCATCGCTAATTTTCGCCCGCTTAGATGCGGCATGCTTATCTTTATGAGCTAAACCGAATTTTGTCACGAATGATTTGATATTTTCTGCCAAAGATTTTGCCGCATCCTCTGCGTCTTTGAGCGTCTGAGCCTCTGACCCTTCAATAGCATCATTGCCGAGTCTCATTTGAAACTCCATCCAAAGCATCTGCATGCTACTTGTTAACTGCTCTGTGTCAACATCCATAAGGGCCTTTTCAAGCTGCTTAAAAGCTGTGCGAACCTGACTTATGTCCTGGCTTTTAACTGCCTTTGCCGCTTCTTTGGCTTTGGCAATAACAGTTTGCATCTGGTGATTTGTAAGGGCACTTAGACCGTTATCGATCTTTCCGCTTTCTTCACCTTTCTTTTCTTCTTTCGGACCGTGGTCATGCATACCGCCTCCGCCCGCTCCTTCAGGGGTCATCATGCTTGGCTTGGCCATGATCTGAAGGCTGCTGTCTATCTTGAAGCTGCCTTTTACGACTACATGTTCACCTTCTTTGAGTCCGCTGCGAACAAGATAATAATCACCGGCTCTTGGACCGAGAACGATCTCCCTTCCTTCAAATGTCGGTTTTTCGGTATCGGGCAACTGGACATAAACGATTGCACGAGTGCCCGTTATAAGCGCGGCGGTAACCGGGATGACCAGCGGTTTTTCAACTGTAGCCGGATCGTCACTTACATAGCCTAACGTCTCTGTCTGAACAAGGGGCATTTCACAAATATCACATTTGCCCGGATCATCCTTGATGATTTCTGTATGCATGGGACAAATCCATTTGCCGGTCAAGCTGACGTCCATTATTTTCCCACTGCCTGCTACCGTAGAGTGGACAACTGCTTTTACAAACATTCCGGGTTTGAGTTTTCCTTCCGGATTGGCAACATTTACACGAACCTTGACCGTTCTGGTTTTTTCATTCAAAATCGGATCAATGAAGCTGATAGTTCCTTTAAAAGTCTCTCCGGGATTTGAGACTGTCGTAAATTCTACCGCCTGACCGTAACGCAGCCACTGAAGGTCCGACTCGTAAGCATCGAGTACAACCCATATTTTTGTAAGATCGGCAATTGTATAAATCTTTGTGCCGGTCTGTACATACATTCCTTCGCGTGCATTTTTATGAATGACTATTCCGCCCGTTGGCGAATAGATAGTCATATGATCGGTAACCTTTCCGGTTTTTTCGATTTCAGCAATTTGTTTGGCTTTCAAACCCCATAGCCTGAGTTTTTCGCGAGCTGCAACAACAGTTGCCTTGCTCATCTCCTGCATGACTCCAAGCTCCGTGTCCTTCATGTCCTTAACAGCCTCGATAGCACCAAGCAGTTCTTCCTGGGCGCTGATAAGCTCCGGGCTGTAGAGGTAAACCATATGGTCTCCCTTGTTGACATGTACACCCGTGTAGTCAACATAGAGTTTGTCAAGTCTTCCAGGAACCCATGCGGTAATGTATGCAAGATTTGTTTCATCGAAATCAATCTTGCCGACCATCCGAATAGCAGCGTCGACGAACTTGCGCTCAACAGAGGCAACTTCAATATCCATGAGCTTTTTCGCTTCTTCACTGACCACCAGCTGACGCAGACTCCCGCCCGACGAATCGTCTATAACAAGCGGTATTAGTTTCATACTACATTTTGGACACAGGCCTGGCTTTTCCATCTTGACCTCAGGATGCATTGAGCAGGTCCACAGTGTGGGTTTTGTTTCAGTTGAACCATTAGTTTGATCTGTATGGTCTGCATGCCGATCAACAGACCGTCCAACCCTTCCAAGCTTAAAACCAATTACAAGTAAAACAATAATCAGCAGTATTATCTTTGGCCTGGTGCCGATTTTACCGTAAATTTCCACAAGTTTATCTTTTAAAGCCATCGTATCTTTCCCTATAGATTAATGAAATATCAGAACGAGAGTCGCATGCAGTAAAGCAAAGGCAATAGTAATAATGCCAAATCGTTTGTGGCACTTAACCAGCGGCCTCGGCAGTTTACGGCGGAATAAGCCGGTTACACCTGTAAATACGAGCAATGACAGTGTTGTTATCCCCAAAGGCTTGATAAGCCTTCCTGGTGAAAAATGTCTTCCGCGGTTTTTGTGTTCATGACCGTCCGGGCGGTTGGTTGATCCAAACTGCGGAAGACTATGGAGATATTTTGTCGGGTCTGCTTCAAAGGAAGTTCTGCATTTAAGACAGCAGAGGTAAACCCTTTTGCCTTTATAATCGGTAAACACCTGAGTATCTACCTTCATGTCCGGCATAAGAGGGCAATAAGTATTAGCCTGCGTCATAGCAGAGTTTGTTTCCTTGCTGTGGTCATGATCGTCAGTGGCATAACCAAAAGACGTCAAGCCTGTCGCTAAGAGCAGCACAATATAAATATGGTATTTATTTCTCATTTTTAGCCCCTGTATTTATATTATTTGTAACCGTTCACGGTTTTTCATAATCTTTTTTTTATCCTGTAATCCTGTCAAAAAAACTGTGAACGGTTACTATTATTTTTACGGTTTGTTTTGAGCTTTTCGCGGGATTTCACTACCTACGATCATCTCGATCTCGGCAAGAGATTGCGATCTGTTTGCCAGGGCCCGCTCGTACGAAAGAGCAAACTCCAGCAGGATACGCTGGGCATCTATAAGATCGGTAAAACTACTCTGTCCGGATCGAAACCCGGACTCGGTAACTTTCAAAGATTCCTTAGCCTTTGGCAAAAGTGCATCGCCATACAGATCAATTTTGCGTTCGGCATTTCTGAAGCGATACATTACCATTTTGAGCTTAGAACTGAGAGAGTTGGTTTGCTCGGTGCGGAGGCGTTTTGCTGCATGATATTTATGTCTCGCCTGTCTTTTGGCGGCGGCATATTTGTCACGCCATAGAGGTATATTGATCGAGATCAAAGCAACAACCGGGTCTTTGCCGTTGTCTCTCGGGTCGCCCACTATCGAATCGCCCGTGTCGATGACATTTACACCAAAAGTGAAATCCGGATAATAATCTTTTTTGGCAAGGGCGATTCTCTTTTCGTTTTGGATTATCTCATGGCCCAAAGCCTTAAGTTCAGGGTTGGTCTGCAAAAGCATGGCAAGCTGCTCTTGATCGACAACTTCAACCTCGTTAAATTCAATTTGAGAAGGGGCGGGGACTTCAGCACCAACCGGCCGATTCAAAGCGGCATTTAAACGAGCAATGACAGGTGCCTTAAGATCAAGCTGTGTCTGGTAGCGGTCCTGGAGCTTGCCCATTTCTACCTGAGCGCGAATGACATCGGGATGACCTCCGGCGGCAGCTTTATAGCGGCTTCTTGCGACGCTTTCAAGATGCTTTATCAGATTGACGTTTTCCTGTGTTATGGCAATACTTTTCGATAGATAGTAGTATTCATAGTAAACATCTTTGACATCGAAGAAAAGCTTAAGCTTTGCGGACTCATAACGCTGCTTTGCGGCATTAGCGGCCTCGGCGGCAATATCCCCGCGAAGAGAAAGTTTACCAAACCATGGAAAAGCCTGCGATATACCGAAACTCTGTTTCTGCGGACCGACCCTTGTCTCTACTTCCTCAATAAAATACTTGTAGTTAAATTTAGGGTCTTGCAATGCCTTGACCTGCGGAATCTGTTCAAGGGCAGCTTTCCATCTATTGAATGCAGCTTCGAGGCCGGGATTATTCAGGGCGGCATAGGCAAGGTAATCTGATAACCCGGAAGTACTTGTAAGTTCCGGCCGACTCGCCGTCGCTGTGTCATTATCGGACTGGGCAGTAGTGCCGGCGTAAGAAATGGTCCGAGCGACCGTATCGCCATAGGCAGAAGTCATCTGCCTTTGCCAGGCATTATAAGCTTGATCTTCTCTTGAAACACAACCCGAAATAAACACGAATGACAAAATCCCAGGTATCGCTATTATTTTAAATAATTTCATTTACTTAGCCTCAACTAAACTCTAACTGTTTATAAAGTCTGAATTGCCGTTAATAATGATCGGCGCAATCGTCAACAAGTTTCAATAAAAGAGAACCGGGAGGTTTGTTGACTGTTGTCCCGGCTCTCTTTTTAGAAAAAGGTTTATATGCAAACCTTGGCATTTTACAGGACATTTATTTTGCAGCTTTTATCAGTTTCATACTACATTTCGAGCATGAACCAGGCTCAGATTCCCTGATTTCAGGGTGCATTGAACAGGTCCAGACCGTATCGGCAGAACTTTCAGATACAGTTGTACCGCGATCGTCCTCAGATTCACCATTTTGATCATCCTTCGAAGAACAACCCGAAACAAGCAGAAGTCCGATAATTACAAGTACCGCTAACAATTTGATAGTTTTCATTTTCTAATCCTTATTTAAACAATATTAACAGGTTACCAAATACCTTAACAATTAGTTTTTGCACTATAATAAATCGGCACAATCCAAAATAAGTTCCAATAAAAGAGAGTCGAGGGTTGAAAAACCGTTATCCCGGCTCTCTCCCTGGCGAAAGGTTTACGCGTAAACCTTGATTTTCAACCTGAAACTTGCTTTTTTAATGGTTTCAGCCTCATATTACATTTTGGACATGGTCCAGGCTTGGGTGACTTGATTTCCGGGTGCATTGGACAGGTCCAGATAGTTTTAGATGCCGGTTTCACCTTGGCTAATTTCGCTTCCTTTTTGGCACTTGAAAGTTTGTCCCAGCTTTCAGGACATCCGCCGCAGCAGAATGCAACTTTTTGCCCCTTATAGTCACGAATAAGGTTTTTGGCGACCTTATCGGCGTTAATAGGCGAACCCATAATGGGGCACTTAACATTAACAAACTCGGGTTTCGTAAGTTTGGCAATCATCTTGTTGATTATTGCCATCATCATCTTTGCTTTCTTCAATTCAACCAACGCTGTTTTCTTATCACCTGTCGCTATGGAATTTAGAGCCTTATCAATAGATTTAGATACCATTGTTAAATGCCCGGAATGCAGTTTGTCGAGCAATGCGGCTTTATCCAATGCCGGGCACTTTTGCGACTTCTCTGTGTGTCCGTGATGGTCTTTTCCAGTTTCAGCCTTTGACATAGCCATTGAATGCTTTGGGCTTTCGCCAGAACAGCATGAATTGGCTTGTGCCGCAGGGATCATTACAGCGACAATAACGGCGATTCCAACATAACCAATAATTCTCAATTGTCTTTTTTTCATTTTCTGTGCTCCAAATAAAGTTAGTTTTTAAGATGACAATTTCAAGCGGTACGTCCCGCCTTTGCTTACTAAACGAGCCAGTCCCCCAAAAACGTTCCACAAAAGATGTTATTTTTTGAAAATTTTGACCTGCCCCCAATTCCTCTCCATTTTTTATGCGAATTTCGTCATTCACATGCCTTTGCTGTATTGCTGGAGATCAACCGTAGGCTGGCCGTAAGCAATTCATCACGCATCCTGATATTAAACTACTCAGCATAATCGTTCTCCCAGGGACTTGCAGGCTTTACAAACACCAGGAGATAAACAAACACGCAACATTGCCAATCAAATCGAATATAAAAATACCCGGGGCAGAAAGAAGATTCCTGCCCCGGGAAAAGATAATGAAACTACAATTTTCTATAAGACTTAACTATTGAAGCCTTTGAAATCGTCACTGTCTCCAAGTGGAATTACCTTTTCAGCAGACTCTTGATTTGTTTGAGCTTTTGCTGCACCACCGGCTATCTGATGGAATGTATGGTCAGAAGTCTTGAGCGTTCTGCTGTGGGAATTTGTATTGACCTGCGAGGAACCGCCTACCAGTGCAGACAGTTCATCGACAATACTGTTCATCTGTTCGGCCTGAGCACTTAGTTCTTCTGAAGCACTTGCCGATTCTTCAGCGTTTGCCGCGTTAGCCTGGGTGACCTTATCCATCTGATTAACCGCCGTGTTAACCTGATCGATGCCCTGTGACTGTTCCTGGCTAGCTGCAGCGATCTCACCGACCAGATCGGTTGTTTTGCCAATACCTTCAACGATCTCTTCGAGAATTTTGCTGACTTCACCTGCGATCTCGACACCGTTGTTTGCATTCTTAACTGACTCTTCGATCATCCCTGAAGTATCCTTAGCAGCTTCCGCACTTCTCATCGCAAGATTGCGAACTTCTTCTGCTACGACAGCAAAACCCTTACCGGCTTCACCGGCACGAGCAGCTTCAACTGCTGCGTTCAATGCAAGAAGATTTGTCTGGAAAGCGATCTCATCGATAACCTTGATGATCTTAGCAGTTTCATCAGAACTCTTCTGAATATCCTGGATTGCTGTGTTCATGCGGCCCATAGACTCGTTACCGGTATCTGCGGCTTTGCGAGCGTCAGCAGCAAGAGTATTAGCCTGCTGAGCATTATCAGCATTCTGCTTAGTCATGCTAGCCATCTCTTCAAGCGAACTTGAAGTCTCTTCCAATCCTGCCGCCTGCTCGGTAGCACCTTCAGCAAGTGACTGAGAAGCACTCGATACCTGGGTTGCCGCAGAAGTAACCTGATCGGAACCTTCGGTCAAGCCGGCAATAATCTTGTTAATAGGCTTGGTTATCGAACGGATATTTCGCCAGGCTATCAGAACACCTGCAACAAGGCCGACGAATGCAACAATTATTACTATTCTAATAAGGGCGGCACTCTGGGCTGTTAATGTTTTTGTATCGTCACTCATAAGCTGTTGCTGGCTATCCGCCATAGCTTCGAGATTCTTTTTGATAGCAAACGCTGTCGGTGCTGCCTTGGTTCCCAGCCATGTGTTAGCAAAGTTCCACTCTTGACCGTTACGAATCTCAAACATCTTAGGCGGCAGCGGAGCGAACTTACTTCGAGTCTCGGAAAATATCTTGAAAGCCTTGCGTTGCTCTGGAATCAGAAGATCAACATTGGCAGTTAAATCTTCGAACCGCTGAGTGTTTTTAGTCCAGAGACTTTCAAACTGCGTCTCGAACTTAGTGTCTCCTGAAAGCAGAAAGCCGCGAATTGCTCCAAGCCCAAGTCCCAGTGTTCCGCGCACGTCGGCCATCATTCCTAAAAGTGACTTACGAACAATTATATCATCTGCCAGCTTTCGTACCGACTGTCCAATACCTTCTGCACTGTTGTCACTTTCAAGGTCAAGCAGAATCTTAGCTACGGATCTATCTTGTGTAACAGCGGATGTGACAACAAGAATACCCATCAGGTCGCCATGCTTGAAATCCTTCTTAGGGCTGTTCTGATGCTCGTTGTGACAGGAAACACAGCCCTTTGCATTGGCCAAATCCGCCGTCGCGTAACGGTATGCAACTCCCGAACCCGTGGAGATAAATTCAGCGTAGGGCGTTTTGGGGTCACGAGATAAGCTTTCCCATGCATTATTTTCAAATGCGTCACTAAGCCCCTTATCCTTGTTGATATTCCACTTACTCAGTAGATCATAACTATACCCGGCATTTTCGCCGAGAGACTCTGATGTCTCGCGTACAAATGTCGCAGGCAGCGGTATTGATCCCGTAGTTTCATGATAATTCGAACCAGCTTTGAAATTCTCACTCTCCTTCTTAAGTTTGCCAATGACGTTCTTGGTGTAAAATGCGCGATCTGTTGTAACTTGTTCGGCGACAACCTTGGCAAGTTCTATTGCACTGGATCCTACTTGTGAAGCTGTGATTATGCTAGAGGTATCGTACTGAGCCTCGGCGTCGATCATTATGGTGATATTCGCTGCAAGCACCTTAGCCTTGGGGGCGGCATCTTCAAGCAGGACCTTCATAGCCGGAGTGTTCTCTACCGCCTGGCAGATATCCTCTATCTCCTGCTGGAACCTCTTGAAATCACCTAGTTTCGACTCGATAGTTCTAAGCCGCTCGATATTCTGCGGATCGGTCCAATTGACCGCAAACTCATTCATACTGGCCAGTGCCGGCTCAATTTCCTTCGACCACGCATTGGCACGTTCATTCTTGAACTTATCTTTGCCAAGAATCATATAACCACGAAGTGCCGCAAGCGAATGGTTGATTCCATTGAGCATATCCTTGCCCGCCATAGCGGTCGGCTGACGAAGTTCTGTTACCCGATTCTGAACCTTATTGACTGTCTTAACTTTTACAAATACTGTTACTGCTACCATGACTATTAAAGCCATCATAACACCAAAACCTAACGCTAGTTTTGCACTTAGTTTCAAATTCTTAAACATTTTCTGGTTCCTTAAAAATATAGTTTCAAAATTATTTACAAATTAATCCCACCAAAATCCTCACCTGCCAGCACTTTGTCGATATCCAGCAGGATCTTAACGGTGTCTGCGATCTTACCCATACCCAGAATGAAATCAGTATCTACAGATGATCCAAACTGAGGAGCGTCTTCAATGTCGCCGCCTGCGATATCGAGAACTTCCTGAACATGATCGACAACAATGCCGGTCTGGAAATTGCGGTCGCCGTGGGATATCTCAACAACGATGATACAAGTTTCCTCGGTTACATCTGTGGTATCCATACCAAATTTAGCCCGAAGATCGACGACAGGAATAACCTGACCACGCAGATTGATCACTCCTTTCACATGCGAAGGAGTCTGCGGAACGGCTGTAATATCCATATAGCCGATGATCTCACGAACCTTCAATATCTCCAGCCCATACTCCTCATGGGCCAAAGCGAAGGTAAGATACTTACCCTCCTTGTTAGCAACGGCCTGGTTAACTTCTTCAGTGTGACTAGCTGTTACTTCCATAGTACTGTCTCCTAAATAATCCAATTAACACTTTCTTTGTCCATAAGCCTCTTCTAATTGTCCATTCCACTTAAAAAAGCAAGGAAATGGCTATAATTAAGCCGTGGTTATTACTTGCTGTATTACTTTCGTAAAAATCATTTAGTAAGATTAGAATAATCTTACATCTATTATTCTTCCACTACCCACCTATAAACATGTGTCCGAAAATACCTTTGTCAGTTTACGAAAAATCGGCTTTCTGCAAAATCCATACTAAAAAATTCAAGTTAAAAAAAAATCCTGCTATGATAATTTTAGCCCCGCCTGAACCGTTATCGGACAAAAAAACACGCAAAGAATAGCATATTAATATTTGTATTCATTTAACATCTACGGAATTAACCCTCTGCGTTTACTCCATATCGCCAAGTCTCAATATCCCCCGCTCGCCAGGTTAGTTCATCAGTCCGTAATGAAATGCGGCACAAAATGGTTAACATTTGGCACAAAATGGTGTTCTTTTTTGTTTTGTCCACTATAATAGAAGTTCTGATAATCGAAGAGTGCTCGTTTATTTTCAAAGGGCCTGCCAATGTATAATGATCGACGAAAAAAAGGTTTAGTCTTATTGAAAGGTGTTTTTTATGACTTCTAAAGAACGTGTTATGGGGGCTTTTAATCGGACCGGTTACGATCGTATTCCGATCAAGCATGAAGGGACGCCTGAGATCAACCACCTGATCATGGATCACTTTGGGCTTTCGAATATGGAGCAGCTTTTGCGGGTTGTCGGCGATGATTTTCGTTATGTTGAGCCTGTTTATATTGGACCGGAGCTTCGGACGTTTCCGGACGGCAGTGTCGAGGGGTATTTTGGCGAGCGATATACCTACGCCGAATTCGAAGGCGGCAAATATTTGGAG
The DNA here is from genome assembly GCA_019456225.1 of Planctomycetota bacterium. Lineage (GTDB taxonomy): Bacteria > Planctomycetota > Phycisphaerae > Sedimentisphaerales > Anaerohalosphaeraceae > VRUI01. Next base: position 158,098 of record VRUI01000001.1, read on the forward strand.
TCCAGCTATCAGCCTTTTGCCGGCGTTAGAAAACTCGAAGACCTCGACCGTTCGCATTTCCCCACAGCCGACTGGTTCGATTACTCAACGATTAAACAGCAATGCGAAAAGATTAAAGATTATGCGGTATGCTGCGGTACTGCCGGAGACACCGATTTCATCAACGGGATCGCGCGGGCCCGCGGTATGGAGGAGGTGTTGATGGACCTGATAGATGACAATCCTGTGTATCTTGCAATAATGGATGCCCGGTTCGAGTTCTACTACGAACAACACAGGCGAACGCTTCAAGCCGCTGACGGTCTTGTCGATTTTGCTCATATCGGAGAAGATTACGGTACACAAAACGGTTTGATGATCAGCAGGGATATTTTCGAAAAGCATTTTGCCGAAAAGTATAAAAAATATGCCGACATGGTACACAGCTATGGGGCGAAGGTTATGCAGCATATTTGCGGCTGCTGTTACGAACTGCTTCCACGGCTGATAGAGTTGGGCCTTGATGTTTATGATGTTGTTCAGCCGACGACGCCTGAGATGGATATCGCAAACCTGAAAAAGGAATTTGGCGGGGATCTGGTTTTTTGCGGATCAATGTGCGTTCAGACAACTATGGCATGGGGGACGCCGGAAGATGTTGAAAGAGAAGTGAAACGCCGGCTGGAACTGTTTGACAAAGGCGGGCTTTTTTTGGGGCCTACGCATGCGATACAGAGCGGCTCGCCGCTGGAGAATATTCTGGCTTTGTATAGAACGGCAGGGAGCCTTTGTGAAAATATTGGCGATTCTATCATCAATATTAAAGATAACGGTGGCGAAGTCGATAAAATCAATATGTCGAAACTGTTTTAAGTGTTGCGTTGTATTGAAAAGTTACTGAAAGACAGACGACGTACTGGACATAGTGGATATTGTCGACATTTCCCACCTATGGTTTTGGGCGTTTTTTTTGACTTTTTTTTGAAATTAATTGACAGAAATCGCGAATAATTGCGATATTTTGCAATTAATGACGAAAAATGGCGCGCTTTTGAACGTTTTTTGACGGGCTATTCAGAGGACAACTAAATTCAACAAAGGTAGAATACCTGATTTCCGGGTATTCTGTGACAGGTTACAAGTGCGCAAGAAGAATATGTTTACATTCGATAACCGGGTTGTTCTGTACGGCCTTCAGGTAAAACCGGGGCCCCATACTGTTACCCTGTCCAAGAAAGGCAAGGGTGCGTTGTATTATTCGTGCTATCTTAGTTATTTCACCAAGGAAGAAGATGTCAAAGGTGCCGGCAACGAAATCTTCATCAAGCGTGAATATTTCAAGCTGGTTCCGTGGGCCGAAGAAGTGAAATTGGCCGATCCGGCAATAGCGGCAACACCGTCGGGCTTGCAGCAAAAACCACTCAATCAAACAGGACGAACGGAATTAAGGGCCGGTTATAAACGAGTGCCTTTGGTCTCCGGTGACACTGTAAACAGCGGCGACAAGATCGAAGTTGTTCTTAAGGTCACAGCTAAGAATACTTATGATTACCTTGCCTTTGAGGATATGAAACCGGCCGGTTGCGAACCTGTCGAAGTTCGCAGCGGAAGCCGCTGGGCCGGCGGAGTGTGTTCGCATATCGAATTCCGCGACGAAAAGGTTGTGTTCTTTGTCGGGCTGCTTGCCCAGGGCGAGCATGTCTTGCGATACAAGCTGCGCGCAGAAACACCGGGCGTATTCCATGCACTGCCGACTACCGGATTTGCTATGTATGCACCCGAGGTACGGGCAATAAGCGATGAAATGAGGCTTGGCATTAAAGATACGGATGACACTGGAACCGACAAATAGCCCTGAAATCGCAGAAAGTCACAAGTAGAATACATAAGTCCTTTTATCATATATGCTTATCAAGGGAGCCTGCAAATATCATTGCAGGCTCCCTGTTGATTTGTTAGTATATCCATGCCGCAATTCAATTGCAGATAAACTGCCAAAACTTTCTCGACAGCAGTGCGGTATTGGTGTATAATACCCCAGCTTGTCGAATGAGCTTCAGGTTTTTATGTGAGACTGTCAATAATAATGTTTTCAAAGTTAAATTCGGAAATAAACATCGATGACTAATAACAAGTACTTAACAGCACCGCTGCCAACAAAAAAAATGCCCGGCGGTATCCCGCACATCCTCACCCAGGAAACGTTCGAGCGTTTCGGCTTTTATGGTATGAGATCTATCCTGGTGATATTTATGACTCAGTATCTTATGGGCGCATCAGGTGTGATGGAAGAAGCAAAAGCCAAAGAGTATTATCACTTGTTTGTGGCTATGACTTATTTAACACCAATCCTGGGAGCTATGATATCGGATGCGTTTTTGGGTAAATTCAAGACGATCATGATATTTTCAATAATTAACATCCTTGGTTTGCTGGCTTTGGTTGTTGACCAAACACGTGTTGGACTTACGACGGGGCTTGTCTTGATCGCTATCGGGTCGGGATTTATAAAACCCAGTGTCTCTGCCAACGTTGGTGACCAGTTTGGTAAAGACAATAAACATTTGCTGGAAAAGGTCTATGGCTGGTTTTATTTTGTTGTCAACTTCGGTTCCTTCTTTTCATATATGCTGATCCCTTATCTTCTGGATAAATTCAGCCCGTCTATTCATAATGACTATGGCCCCCATACTGCAGCCCGTATCGCTTTCGGTATACCTGCCGCTTCAATGCTGCTGGCAACTCTGGTATTTTGGATGGGACGAAAAAGATTTGTCCATGCTCCACCTTCCGGTCTTGCACATATCAAGAAGAGTCTAACTGGTGATGGGATCAAGATTCTCGGCAGACTTGCGGTTATCTATTCGTTCATTGCAATGTTCTGGGCATTGTTCACCCAGATGGATTCGGCATTGATGCTGCTGGGAAAAGACTTGAATCTAAATTGGTTGGGTGTCAAGTGGCTGCCGCCACAGATAGGTGCTGCTAATCCATTGATAGTGATGGCTCTGATTCCAATATTCGCCTTCGGTGTCTATCCGATGATGAATAAAATATTTCGCTTAACACCACTCCGCAAGATATCAATAGGGCTCTTTATTGCAGCTTTGGCATTTGTTGTACCGGCATTGATCGAGATAAGGATCAGCGAGATTCGCCATGACAATCAACCAATAGGTGAAGTAGTATTCAACGGTAAATCGATGACTGATCTTCGTATAGATTTTGATACTCCCGCAGCTAATGGCGATGCTGTCAAAGCCCTGATGGCTTCTCTACAGTTCGATAACTCCACCGAGGATCCAAATACTATTGTTCGGACTGCACGGATAACACTTGCTGATGCTTCAGGTGCGGTGTATGAAAATGATGTTACAATAACAATTCTCCCAAAAGTTGAGCTGATTGACACTGAGATAGACACTGAGGTTGACAGCGGTATTGTGAAATTTACTACACAGGGCGATCCCGTTGATATTGCCTCAGTTGATTTTGACCTGCCCGATGATGCTAACTTCAATGGCGGGTATCTGCTAATTCATCGACAGAAGAATTTCAACTCAAAAGACAGATTCAGTATCAATATCAATTCCGATGTAGATGCCGATATTAACACCGGGATAGGTAGAGATAAACCGAGTATTGCCTGGCTGGTCCTTGCGGTTTTGATATTGACAATAGCTGAAGTAATGGTTTCGATCACCGTTCTTGAGTTCTCTTACACTCAGGCCCCAAAAGAAATGAAATCGCTTATAATGGCGGTTTCGTCGCTGGCGGTATTTGGCGGGAGTATGTTTGCGGCCCAGGTTAATCGTTTTATTTACGTTAAAGACGGGCCCAGTAAGCTCGAAGGGGCGAGCTATTTCTGGTTCTTTGCCGGAGCGATGCTGCTGACGGCTGTAGTGTTTATTCCGTTTGCGGCCCGCTATAAGGAACATACTTTTATCCAGGACGAAACTTCTGAGAGTGATTGATTTTTAAAAGGAAAAGACTATGCGAGTAATCAATTTGTTTCTGATCGTTTGTTTGACGACAGGTTGTGTAAGCGCCGAGAAAAATTCACAGAAGACGCATCCGTTTTCTGTTCATGATATGATGGCGATGGATCGGATATCCGATCCGCAGGTTTCGCCTGATGGAAAGAAGATTGTTTTTACATTGCGAAAGACCGATCTGAAAGAAAATAAGGTCCGAACCGATCTCTGGCTTACAGGTGTCGACGGCAAAGGACTTCGCCAGCTGACATCGCATCCGGAAGGCGACTTTAATCCTCGCTGGTCAACTGACGGCAAGAGCATTTGGTTTCTCTCAGGCAGGAGCGAATCATCACAGGTTTACAAGATTCCTGTCGATGGAGGAGAAGCGCAGCAGGTAACCAGCCTGCCTCTTGATGTTTCTAATCTGGTGGTATCTGCTGACGGTAAGCACATCGCTTTTACTATGCAGGTTTTTCCGGATGGCAGTTCCCCGGAGGCTACGAAGAAAAAACTCGATGCGATCGAAGAGAGCAAGTCCACCGGTGTGATCTATGACAAGGTGTTTATTCGCCACTGGGACACATGGAAGGACGGCAGGCGTTCGCATCTGTTCGTTTTACCGGTATCCGGTGGGGAAGCTGTCGATGTGATGAGTGGTATGGATGCTGATGCTCCAACGATACCCTGGGGCGGGACCGAAGAGATCGCTTTTTCGCCCGACGGCAAAGAGATCGTTTTTTCTGCTCGCGATGTCGGCAGGGAGGAACCGTGGTCGACAGATGTTGATCTTTACCGTGTTCCTATCAACGGATCAACTGCGCCAAAGTGCATCACGGAGAAAAACAAGGCATGGGATACCGGTCCGCTTTTTTCTCCCGATGGTAAAATACTGGCATACCTGGCGATGACAAAGCCCGGTTACGAGTCGGATCGCTTACGCATAGTCCTGCACGACTGGGCAAGCGGCAAAAAACGTGTTCTTACAGAAAAATGGGACCGAAGCCCTTCGTCTATTTGCTGGTCGGCGGATGGCAAGACTATCTATGCAACTGCGACAAATGTTGGACAGAAGTCTTTGTTCGCTATTGATACGGCCAAAGGCAGGGTTCGCGTTGTCGTTAAAGATGGGTCCGTAAGCTCGCCTTCTATTGCCGGAAAAAGAATTGTTTACGGCATGGACAATTTAAAGTCACCTGTTGAACTCTATTCGGTTAAGGCCGACGGGCGCGATATTCGTGCGATCACACAGATCAATAAAGTCAAGGTCGCAGCGGCTCGGATGGGCAGCTATGAGCAGTTTGTTTTTAAGGGGTGGAAAAACGAAAAAGTATATTGTTATGTGGTAAAGCCCGCCGATTTCGCTCCGGGCAGGACATACCCTGTCGCGTTTTTAATACACGGCGGCCCGCAGGGTTCTTTCGGCAACCATTTTCATTATCGCTGGAATCCGCAGGTATACGCCGGGGCCGGATATGTATCAGTCATGATAGACTTCCACGGCTCTACAGGTTACGGGCAGGACTTCACTGATTCTATTGGCGGTGACTGGGGCGGCAAACCGCTGGTCGACCTTCAAAAAGGACTCGCTGCTTTCTTAAAGCGTTACCGCTGGGCAGACGCCAACAGGGTAGGTGCTTTGGGTGCTTCTTTTGGCGGGTATATGATCAACTGGATCGAAGGCAATTGGCAGGGGGCTTTTAAATGCATGGTAAACCATGACGGCAACCTGGATGAGCGGATGGCCTACTATGATACTGAAGAGCTTTGGTTTCCTGAATGGGATCATCGCGGAACGCCGTGGGACAACCCGAAAGGCTATGAAAAACACAACCCCGTCAACTTTGTCAAAAACTGGAAAACTCCAATGCTCGTTATTCATGGCGCCCTGGATTACAGGGTAGTTGATACTCAGGGCATCGCGACATTTAACGCCTTGCAGAGGCTTGGCATCGAAAGCAAATTTCTTTATTTCCCGGACGAAAATCATTGGGTGCTCAAGCCCCACAACTCCATTCTCTGGCACGATACAGTAATCGGCTGGCTGGATCACTATCTTAAAAAATGAATCTGACGTGAGCGAGTTTTTTGTTGCTAAACAGAAGCCCTAAGCGCCAGCGCCGGGCTAATACGCTAAGAATACAGACCGTAGGATGGGTGAAAATGCTTTTCTTTCACCCATGCTGATAATCTAACGAGCGCAAACAATGAGCAAAATAACCTGGTCAGACCCAAGAAAGAATTCCAGGATGTTTACGTACTGGCGTACCCGGCACTTAGTGAACTCGAAACACTGACCCTGGATAATGTCAACCTCATGAAAAAGTGGAAAGCTGAAGGGAAATAATAACTCAAACTGACTGCCGGTCGGTTTGATAAAACGGAGAAGGCGGGATTCGAACCCGCGGTACCCCAAAAGGGTACACTGATTTTCGAAACCAGCTCCTTAAGCCACTCGGACACCTCTCCATGAATTTCTTACAGGGCTTCTGTAAACCCTTTATTTTAAAAAGCGTAGATTCAGCATTTAGCAAAATCCGCATTAACTTATAACTTTTGAGTTATAAGCAGTTTGCTTAGTACCAAACTCATGGAAATTTTGGTAAAAAACAGAGGCGGATTGTAGCATGGCCAAGCCGGCAAAGCAAGCAGAATAACCGGTAAATATCTATAAGTGAACGAGTTTATTTTGGGGCAATGTACTGCCTGTGGTTGCAGCCATAAGGATTTTGGATAAATCTCTCTTGCTCCTATTAGTTTAACGCGAGTATATTGCGTGGATTTCACTCAGTAAACTCCTCGAAAAACTGGTACGAAACTGGTACGTTTGTGGTACGTTTTTCATTTTGCGAGATTCTCAATATCCAGTATATCCTCTGACTTCGGCATTTAAAGCCCATTACACCACTTTTGCGACATACACAATATATCCGGTACAATTAACCTATTTACCAGCTTTAATAAGGAAAAGCCTTGCTTAAGGCGGCCCAGTGAAAATCACCACGGTCTAGGCTGTACTGCCTACAGGATGGACATAGAATGATTAAGGAGAAATCGTCGTCACTGCTATTGGCCACTAAAAAATCTCATTGACATCAATAATTATTCAAACTGCGAAAGGCCATGGTCTGGGAAAACGCGTCAATAAGATCGACTATACCAAGCGTGTACTCCAATTCTTCGATCGTTATCTGATGGACAAACCGGCGGCTAAATGGATCACAAAAGGCGTGCCGTTTCTCGATAAGAACAAGCAGAAGGAAGTCGCGGAAAGTAACCGATGATTTTCTTTGTTATCTTTAATTGAAATTCAGCGTAAAATAGCCATAATGTTCGATTGTCTGGGGTTTATAGGTAATTTATGCACAAAATAGATAGTGAAAGGATTTGATTATGTTGCGTATTGGAATAGTTGGGTTTGGGTTTATGGGGCGGATGCACTATGCCAACTGGAGCAAGTGCGAAAATGCAGAGGTTACAGCTATCTGTGACAGTGATCCGGATATAATCGAAAATTCAAAAAAAGCCGGCGGTAATATCGAAGGAGCCGATTCTGCGATAGATTTTGATTCACTGGAGGTTTATTCGGACTTCGACAAAATGCTTGCCGGCGGCCTTGTCGACGCCATTTCGATTACGCTTCCGACTTTTCTACATTGCTCATTCACTATTAAGGCCCTTGAGGCCGGTTTGCATGTGTTATGCGAAAAACCAATGGCTCTAAATGTAGATGAATGCAATAAGATGGCCGCCGCAGCCGTAAAAAGTGGTAAGGTCCTGCAGATAGGTCATTGCATACGCTTTTGGCCGGAATATGTCAAGGCAAAAGAGACCGTCGACAGCGGTGAATATGGTAAAGTTATCGCCGCTTCGTTCAGCCGGCTTGGCAGCGCTCCGACCTGGGGTGCCGATGACTGGTTTGCCAGCGACGATCACAGCGGCGGTGTCGCGATGGATCTGCATATACACGACTCGGATTATATCCAGTACCTGTTCGGTATGCCAAAGAGCGTCCAGGCCTTCGGTAGTCCAGCCTCCGGCAAGGGGCTAAAGTGCATCTCGGCGCGGTATGATTACGGCGACGACAAGCTTGTTACCGCCGAGGGCAGCTGGGCCATGACCCCGTCGTTCGGCTTTGAGATGAGCTTTAATATTGTCATGGAAAAGGCGACAATCGTCTATGACTGCTCGCGCGAAAAAGCCTTCAGGGTTTGCCCGGGTCAAGGCGATGAGTTCACGCCGGATGTTCTCGAAGGCGACGGGTATATGCTTGAGATTAATCATTTTGCAGGACTGATAAACGGCGAGAAACTGCCGGAAGTGATAACTTTGGCCCAGTCGACCAAATCGATTGAGTTGGTCAGGGCCGAGATTGAATCGATACAGACCAGCCAGCCGGTTAGCTTGTAAATGTATTTTGATATTTAAAATTCAGGGATTAGAATTATGAGTAATAAATGGAATATTGGTGTTTGCAGCTGGTCTTTGCAGGCCGGCGTTATCGAAGTTGCCGAAGCTATGATGGAGATCGGCATTAATAGCGTTCATCTTGCCGTTGGCCCGGCACTTGGAGATCGCGGCGATGGGTACCTCCAAGCTGTTAAAAAACAAAACTGGACTATCAGCTCTACGATGATCGGTTTTGACCAGGAAGATTATTCCTCGCTTGATACTATTAAGGTTACCGGCGGAGTAGTTCCTGACGATTGCTGGGAAAAGAACAAGGCTGCATTCGAAGGGGCGGCAAAGGTCACCAAGGAACTTGGAGTTAAATACCTCTCGACGCATGCCGGTTTTATCGACCATACCGACGTCGAAAAGTACAAGGTAATGTGCGACAGGATCCAGTGTCTTGCAGATATCGCCGCCGGAAACAGATTGATGCTGCTGATGGAAACCGGGCAGGAGACGGCCGAAGACCTTGCCGGGTTTATGAATGAGATCGCGCACCCGGCAGTCGGTATAAACTTCGACCCTGCAAACATGATCCTTTACGATAAGGGTGACCCCATCGAGGCGCTCAAGGTTCTTGCTCCGTGGATCAAGCATGTTCATATTAAAGACGCCGACAAAACCGAGACTACCGGCCAATGGGGCGCAGAAGTGCCCTGGGGCGACGGCCAGGTAGACAGCGACAAGTTCCTGGACGCACTGGAATCTATCGGATACGAAGGAACCATCGCCATCGAGCGTGAGGCCGGTGATCAGCGCAAGGCAGACATAGCACTTGCAGTCGACAGGCTGAAGAAATATATGGGTTGATCAATAATCGCGGAATTCGTTAAAAAGTATTGAGGTGAAAAATGGAAAATAAGAAGATTAGCAGGCGTAGTTTCACTAAAGGCATCCTTGCAGCAGGCAGCGTTTTCAGCATTGTACCGCGTCACGTCCTTGGCGGACCCGGATATACCGCTCCCAGCGATGAGCTTACCAAAGCGGTTATCGGTGTAGGCGGCATGGGCCAGGGGCATCTCAGGTACAAGGGCGCAAAGCTGGTTGCTATTTGCGATGTTGACAAGAACCATCTGAGTAATACACTTAAGAAAGTTGGTCCCGAAGTCAAGGCTTATACAGACTATCGCGAAATTCTTGCCCGCCCCGACATCGACATTGTCCATCTCCCGGTACCTCCGCACTGGCATGGTCAGATGGCTATCGCCGCCGCCGAAGCGGGCAAGGATATATGGTGCGAAAAGCCCATGACCCGTACGATCGGTGAGGGCATAAAACTCGTCGAAGCAGTACAGAGAAACTCGACGATCTTCCGGCTCAATACATGGTTCAGGTTCACAGGCAATTTTTACGGAATGAATACTACGGTTGCTCCGATCAAAAAGCTGGTAGAAAGCGGTTTGCTCGGCTGGCCTCTTAAGGCGACGGTAAGTGGTGTAACTGGTTTTAACTGGAAATTCAATTGGTGCGGCAAGGTAAATCTAACGCCTCAGCCCGTCCCTGCCGAGCTTGACTATGACATGTGGCTTGGACCTGCCCCGTTTAAACCGTATCATAAGCATCGCACACATCGGACGTTCCGCGGGTATTGGGATTATGACGGCGGGGGGCTTGGCGATATGGGCCAGCATTATCTTGACCCGGTTCAGTACCTTATGGGCAAAGACGATACCAGCCCGGTCTACATAGAAGCCGATTCGCCTGTTCAGCACCCAGATGCTGTTGACGTTAAGCCCTGGAGACGTATTTACATGCGGTATGCAGACGGCTGCGAGCTCATACTCGATGGTGCAAACGCAGACAAGAGCGCAGCATTCCTTGAAGGCCCTAATGGTAAAGTGTTTAAAGGCTTTAAGTCAGATATCCCGAACCTGATGGAAAAATTGGCCGAGTTCCCCGATCCCGCCCCACAGGTTACAGATTTTTCTGAGGCCGTCAGAACCCGCCAGAAATTTGCCCTGAACGAATCAAACGGTTTCCGTTCATCAACGATCATAAACCTTGGCAAGATCGCGATACGCACAAGAAGACCGCTGCATTTCGACCCGGTTAAGCTTGAGTTCAAAAACGACGATCAGGCAAACCGCCTTATCAACCAGCCATCGCGGGCAAAGTGGTCCGTTTAATTTAATTTCTAATTACTATATGTGAGAAATACAATGATTATCGATATTAAAAAGTTGACAGTAATAATTGTTTTAATGGCAACGGTTTTTCTTCCTTGTTCGTTTGCAGCAGAGAATCCCGTGGCAGCTATTCTCGATAAGATGCCTGCTGAGAATGCGGCACAGGAAAAAGAACTTGCCGCTGAACTGGTTAAATTTGCCCCTGGTGCGATGTCATGGATTTGCCGACAGATCGTTGCTCCCGGTACAGGGGATGATTCTAAGGCCAGGTATGCGGTTTCCAGCCTTGTTTCGTATGTTTCCAGGCCGGATGCTCAACCGAATATAAAGATGTTGTATTCGCTTGTCCTTGCCAAGGCTCTTGAAAAAGCTGCCGACAAGGAAGTTAAGTCTTTCTTCATCACCCAGCTTCAGTTTGTCGGCGATGATGATTCTGTTCCGGCAGTCAGCAAGTACCTTGGCGATAAGAGACTCTGCGAACCGGCCTCTTTTACCCTGCAGACGATCGGTACAGATACCGCAAAGAAAGCAGTACTAAAGGCATTGCCGACCGCTACGAAAGATACCTTGCCGACGATAATCTACGCTCTCGGTCAGATGCGGGTTAAAGACGCGGTCAAAGAAATCACCTGGCACGCAACAATCAAGGATCGTACTATTCGCCTGGTTTCACTGGATGCTCTTGCCGAGATCGGCGACCCTGCTTCTGTCAAGGTCATCGAAAAGGCACTGAAAGTCAAGGATCCTTATGAAAGGGGAATCGTTGCTTCAAATTATGTCAATCTTGCCGAAAGGCTGCTTCAGATCAGACGTCGCGACGATGCCGTCAATATCTGCAAAAACATCCTCAACAGCGCCGATCCGGCTATTAAGAGCAGCGATAAAGCTTCAGCATTGAGCGTAATATTCGACGAACTCGGGAGAAGCGCCAGTCAATACCTCGAATACGCATTCGACAATGGCGATGCCCAGCTCCAGGATGCGGCCATGACTCTTACGAATAAAAGTGAAAGCCCATCGCTGACAAAAATGTGGTCCGAAAAGCTGGGCAAAGTCACACCCGAAAAGCAGGTCAGAATCCTTGAGATGCTGGGCAAACGTAAAAGCTTTAGTCAGTATTTGCACAATGCCTATAGTAATGGCGACAGCACAGTTAAAATTGCTGCAATGAAAGCCCTGATAAGCCGTGGCCAGGCACTGCCTTCTATTTTCCGTTCCATAGGAAGTGATGACGACCAGGCCCAGGCAGCTAAAGCTATATTGCTGCAGATGCCTACAGATCGATTCGCATCTACTGCGGTCCAGAATCTTAGGAATATTAAAATGGGGATTAGTAAAATGCCGGCTAAAGGACAGATTGCCATCATAGAAGTCCTCGCAGAACGGCGTGTAAGTTCGTCCCTTGAAGCAGTCTTTTCGCTTACATCCAGCAAGGACAGTTCCGTTAGTGTTGCCGCGACAAAAGCACTTACTAACCTTGCCGGACCTGCTGACATTACACGAGTCATCGATCTGATGCTTAAAACTAAAAGCTCCGCACAAAGAGCTGAGGCGTCCAGGGTTGTAGTTCAACTGTCCAAGCAGGACCCCGGCAAAGCTGCCAAACCTCTACTTGGCGCAATGAAAGGGGCGACAATTGATCAGCAGATATCTTTGGTAAATCTTTTCTCCTCGGTGGGCACAAAGCAAGCTCTTAACATTGTTGTAAGTAAAACCAAAAGCACCAATGACAAATTGAGCGACGCCGCCATCCGCAGCCTGACGAAATGGAAAAATGTCAATGCACTGGACGCTCTGCTGGATATCGCATCGGCTACAAAGCAATTGAACTATCACGTCATAACGCTTAAAGCATATATAACTCTTGCTGCTAAAAGCGAAATCCCCGCCGCGGACAAGGTTGTTAATTTCAAAAAGGCCATCGAAGCGGCAAGAAGACTCAACGAAAAACGATTCGTAGTTTCAAGGCTTGGACAGGTCAAAACTGTCGAGACTCTTTCAATGGCAGTTGATCTGCTTGACGATAAAGAACTTGCAGCAGACGCTGGCCTTGCCGTTGCCAAGATAGCTCTGCCGGACGGTAGAAAGTCTAAAGGACTTAAAGGTCCCCAAGTCGCCGTCTTACTTCGACAGGCATACAATAAAATCGAAGATAAGAATCTCCGCAATAAACTCGAAGAGTACATTAAGCGACTTCCCGTAAAAAAAAACGTAAATAATAATCCGGCCGGCCAAATACAGCCCCCGGAAGGTTTTGTCGCTTTGTTTAACGGCAAGGACCTGACCGGCTGGAAGGGCCTGATGTCAAGACCGTACGATAACCCCATTAATCGGGGCAAGCTCGGCAAAAAAGAATATGCCGCCCAACAGGCAAAAGCCGACGAGTCGATGCGAAAGCACTGGCAAGTTGTCGATGGCGTACTCTACTTTGACGGCAAAAAGGGCGGCCACAGCCTTGCCACCGCAAGCGATTACGGCGATTTCGAGATGCTTGTCGATTGGAAGCTAATGCACGCCAACGGCGACAGCGGTATCTATCTCCGTGGGTCGCCGCAGGTGCAGATATGGGACCCTGCCTTCACAAAAGTCGGTTCCGGCGGTCTATACAATAACAAGAAAAATCCGAGTAAACCATTAGTAACCGCCGACAAGCCGATAGGGCAGTGGAACACGTTCCGCATCAAGATGGTCGGCGAAAAGGTTACCGTCCATCTAAACGGCAAACTCGTCGTCGATAATGTTACGATGGAAAACTACTGGAACAAAAAAAAGCCGATCTTCCCCAGCGGGCAGATCGAATTACAGTGCCACGGAAACCCCGTTTGCTTTAAGAATATTTTCACAGTCATCCCATAAGTCCGTAAACTTAGTATTGCAACCTGATTTATTGTAATAAAAAACGCCTTTTCGTCAAGCATTTCTATTACCCCAGTTTGCGAATTTTATTGGCTATCCCAATCTTGCGGTTTTTGTGGGCGATACTGCCGAATTGCAAGCAATTCTTCTCCGCGTAAATCTTACGACAATCAAAAACGGCTATTTCGCCACTTTTGAGATTCAGACAGAGCCGATAGGCTTCGGTGGAATCATGCGTCGAAGCTTCTTTGACGATAGCAAATTCAGGCAAAAATGTTTGGAGATTCAGTTGCATATGACACTTTGCAGCAGCTTTACGTCTTCGATGTTTTGCCCAGTCAATACAGTTGGCAACAAGCTGAATCGTTGTCGAGTCAACTGCATAGACCGTTCGCTTAAATTTCTTTGGCAGGCCGGAATACTTGTGGCCACGCCCGAAATTGGGATGGTTGTTTTGGATATGGGACAGCACATCCCAGAAGAGTGCTTGTGCCATATTGGGGTCTCTAACCCGGTTTGCATGCGACAAACCATTCCTGCTAGGCGGTGTTGCACCGCGAATGGTGGTTAAAACACCCGAATGATTACGCAATGTATCAGCTACGTCATTGAGCGAGAGACTATGAGCGATCTGGACATGCAGCATAGAGACAATGTGTGACCAGGGCGAAAATGAGCGTGCTTTTTTGTCTACGCCGAAAGATCGTGCAAGTTTTGGCACAAGATGAGTGGGAATGTGGTTGCATATTTGTTTGAGAATGGTATATTGATGTTTAGCGGGTTTCATGGGTTACTCCTAATTTTTAGACGATATTAGTGTAACTCATACCCCACTAATTTAAAAGAATCTTCTCATATTTTGATTTTCTATGGGATGGCTGTGTAATCAATTATAAATTATAAATCTCAAACTGACCGATAGGTCAGTTTGAAAATAATACTATGGTAAACTCTACAATTAAACGGGTTATTGGGCTTTCCGAATTATTCTCGTTTGCCGGAACGTGGCTGACCAGGCGGGGTAAGCGGTTTACGTCATTGGCGACGATCATCGCTCTTGGTGCGGTACTTGCCGATATACTCGGCGATAATTTTTTCGCATATCAACTTCCCGTCAATAAATTTGAGATGGCTACCGCGCCCGTATTAGCTGCCGCAGTAACCTTTGGGCTTGGCGGGTCGATGCGCTATGCCGCGAAATTATTAAGCGGAGCCGACCGTGCCGCCGCCGAGGCGAATTCGGTTTGCGAAGTTCGCGAGATCAAGCAAACACCAAAGGCAACCAGAAAACAGGCAGAGGATTTGTGGGACAGGGTCGGCCGGTATGAATCAATGCTTGCCAATAATTCGGCAGCATCCCGGCAAGAGGAGGTCAAATTTCTGTCTAAATGCAGAAGCAAACTTACCTCGGCTCTCAACGGATTGTCAGACGAATGTTTAGTCAGGCATGGAGTAGATTTGCTTAATCGGCAGAAGGGCGTTGACAGGTTAGTTCGCCACATCGAAGTCGCAAATCCGTTATCGTCGGGGATCGAATCGTCAAAGGAGGGTTTTGTAGAGAGCGTTGTGTTTGCGTTAAACGAAGCAATGCCCCAAATGGAGCAGGAAATTCGAATCGGATTTGATCTTTCTCAGATCGAGACGTATCGTAATTGGGAGATTTTCGAAAGTAAGCTTTCAAAGGAATATAACTCAAACAGATTTTTAAAGGCCGCAGCCAGGAAAGCAAATCTACCGCTTTTGCCTGACTTTAAGAGCACCTTTAAGGGGTTTTGCAACGAGATTTTAAAAAACCTGACCAGGAATAAATTATACATGTTGGCCGGCAAAGGAATGAACTCCATCAACTCTAAGCTATCTACGCATGCTTTTGACGCACAGCCGTTTATTTGGCTGACCGATGACCTCGCCCGGCAGATCGGCGAAACCTATGGACAGGAAATTTTAGATCTGGTTCTCACAGACAGGGAAAATATCAGGACGCAGGTATTCTGGGATAGTGCCGGTCTCAGAAGTCATGTTTATAATTGCTTCGAAGCCGATTATTTGCGGGCTTTAAGGCTTAGGCTTGGATTTGATGTTGAATACGCCGCAGGGATCTTACATCAAAAACCAAAGGATGATATCGCTGAGATGAGCGATCTGGTTGGCAAGGAGATTTTGACTGATAAGATAATATCCCAATACCGCCAGCATGCCCGCAGGAGCTTGGAAGAGTCCGCCAAGCTGATATCCGGGCTTGATGATTTTGCAGCCAGGGCAGTAAAAATCGCATTCTATACCGGCAGAGACGGTGACTCAAAAGGCAATATCGCTCAAGGAGATGCTGCAAAGGTAAGCCAGTTCTCCGACGAGATCGTACAGACGAGGATACATGAATACCTCGCAAGAGAGCAGGTCAGGGCCCATTGCGAATTGATCGAGAGACTCACCAGCGTAAGCTCCCCAAATAAAACGCCGACACAGAAGCGCGTCAGCGCAAGCTCCCCGAATAAAACGCTGACGAAACAAGACTGAATTTGCAATCTAAAACGGCTGGAATACCCCCAAAAATAACCTCAGCCGAAAGCCCTAAACCCTGAATAATCAATTATAAATAATGTAACCGTTCACGCTTTTTTCCTGTTAATCACTCTAAACTCTCATTTTTGACAGGATAACAGGATGATTATAAAATCTTTCTTCTTTTTTTTGCTCGTTTTTTTTAAAAAGCAAAACACCAAAACCAGCCATAAGTTGTATGCTTGTGACTACAAAACACCCAGTGGCGGATTTAATTATCATCTTTTTTTTATCCTGTAATCCTGTCAAAAAACTCTGTGAACGGATACTAAATAATCAATCTCAAACGTCTAATTCTTCTTTTGTTTCCCCGATCAGTACGAGCATGTTTTCGGCTTCATCCCTGATGTCGGCGCTCGTATTTATGACCCTGGAATTCCATTTTCGGTATTCCGAGTTTAGCTGCCTGCGAACCTGCCTGTCGTCCATATCCGAGGTGATCCCCAGGCAAATTTCCATATCCTCAACCTCATTCATCGCAAAGGGGCGAACGTCCTCTATCATTGCCCGCAGTCTTTCAGTGTTTATATCGAGCAGTCGTGCGGCATTTTTCAGCATTGCGATCTGTCTGGTGCAAATCGTCTCGCAAGTAGAAATAGCAGACATACAAAGCATCAGGATATTATACTTTACGTCGAGAGGGGCGGTTTCGTTAATATGTTTGCAAATCTTCCTGACTCTAAAGTTTTCAATAAAATTGAAATGTCCCATAGCTCCGGCGAGAAACTGCCGTTGACATATCGCAAAATTTCCAGGCTGATGTTCACTGTCCAGATTGCCGTTTGCCCATTTCTTAATAAGGTTCAACTCGTCGGCGGAAACCTTCTTACCACCGCAGGCGGCAAAGCTTAAGGCAAGTGTTACACCCAGCGCGTTTGCATGATAAATATCTTCCTCGATGTCCATGTACCCGTCATCGGGGTTATCGTAGACAATTTCATAAGCTCCGTGGGCGATCTCTTCGGATGTATCATGAGAGAATATCGACGTTCTGAACTGCAGCAGTCTCCTTCCCTTTCTGGGCAGTATGAGACTGTCGCAGGGAATATCCGCGATCGACATCCAGTCGGATAAGACGGTTTCCGCTTTGGGCAGTCTCCCAAGATCGGCATTATAACAGAAGATAGGCGAGTTTTTCAGATGCCATACTTCAGTTGCGCCATGTACGGAACCGGCTTTGTAGACGCCTTCTGTGATATCGGATACAAATACCTTGGCTGTGGTTTCAAGGTGATCTTCATGGGGGGAATTTATTGTTCCGCAAATTTCCAGCTTGAAGGAATTTACATCCTCATCGCCGCTTTCGTCTGCTTCAAGGATCGTACGGCAATTGAATCTTCCAATATCGGCAGGCCCGCCATTATTAGCGTTTGGAATGCGTTTTGATTTTCGCAGAAATGCGCCAAGACTGCTTTTGATCAGACTGAAAAAGATCACAGCCGACACTGCAAGAGTAAAACCTATAATAATGATCAAAAGCACATCCATAAATATATCCGCACCAATAGAAATTATCGAATTATTCTACCGTAAGAGCCTCTAGTTCTTTTGCATGCTCAAGGAGGTCTTCTTTAGAGGTGCCGGCGTCTTCTTCAATAGACAGATCGATCTCAAAAACCTCGTTCGATTGAACATCTTCGAATTTGCAATGCATTCTCTGATTCAGGTCGTAACCGTAAGTTACCTTGATAGGACATTTAGCGGCCCTGTCAGGAGGCAGCTCAAGCGTGTGAGTCGCTATCTTATTGACGTACTCAGGGCTCTCGCCTTCGCCCTGTGTGACATTTATCAAAAGTTCGGTCTGTCCTTCGGTCATAGTGTAGAATGTCTCTGTGACCTCGCAGGGCAGGGGCGTATTCTTTTTCAGGATCAAATGATTCTTGATGACGTGCTTACCCGTTTCTTTGTCTATGGGAGCACATATCGTTCCATAGCTGTGATTGCAAACGTCGGTAAGCTTGATATCTTTCAGCGAGTTTGTAATCGAAGCGTCGAGTTTGTCGGGGTTTTCTCGCTGCATTGTAAGGCCTGCGTGCAGTGCGGCGCCGAGCGCTACGCATTCGTCAACGTTAACGATCGATTCGGGAACATACCCGAATATTTCCTCAAGCCTTTTCTGGACAAGGGGAATTCGGCTGGACCCGCCGGCTAGTATGACTTTGTCAATGTCTTCGGGTTTAAGCTTAGCTTCTCCAAGGGCCGTTTCGATCAGCATATCTGTTCTGCCAACGAGCGATGAGATAGCTTCCTCGAAATCCTCACGTTTAATCTCCAGACGCATGCTCCCGGCAGGGCCGTACAGCATTACCCTGGCTACCTTGCGACGTGAAAGTGTTTTCTTGATATCTTCGGCTTCGTCTTCGTATTTTGCTCTTTCTTCGTCGGTCTCGATCAATTCGCTGTCGAATTTCTCTTTGTAGGCGTTCTCCATCATTTCCAGAATCTTTCTGTCGAAGTCAACGCCGCCAAGAGCATGTTCGCCCTGCGAACAGACTATGTCAATTTCCTGTCCGTTGGCGTTCATTATCGTAACATCGAAGGTACCGCCGCCAAGGTCGTAGACGAGGATCTTTCCGGACACTTCGATGGTCGTTGCGTAATAAAGAGCAGCTGCTACAGGTTCGTTCACGATGCCTATGACGTTTAGTCCGGCAAGGGCTCCGGCGTCCATAGTCGCTTTTCTGCGAACTTCATCAAAGTGTGCGGGAACCGAAATC
Source organism: Planctomycetota bacterium (assembly GCA_019456225.1). Lineage (GTDB taxonomy): Bacteria > Planctomycetota > Phycisphaerae > Sedimentisphaerales > Anaerohalosphaeraceae > VRUI01. The sequence goes on from VRUI01000001.1 coordinate 176,764, forward strand.
ACTACGTCGCTAACATTTCCATGTTCGCTTGAGCACTCCTGAGCGAGTTTTTTCAGTATCAGGCTCGAAAGCTCTACGGGCGACCAGTCTTTGCCGTCGATTTTCTTACTGTAATCGGTATCGCCCATATGACGCTTGATCCAACGCACAGATCTGTCAACATTCATATGCCGGGAGTTCAGGGCTTCGATACCTACCCTTGCAAGGTTCGAGTCTTCTTCGTCAAAGAAGATTGCCGAAGGGGTAAGTCTTTCGCCTTCTGCGTTAGCTACGACTTCGGGTTTTCCGATCGCATTTAATATTGCCAATGCCGAAAATGTCGTTCCGAGGTCTACTCCTGCGATATTTCTTTTAGTCTTGTCAGCCATTTTGCACCTGTATTCTAATTAACTTAGTCAAATAATTTAACTCTTGCACTGCGAACAACCCTGGTATTATCTTCGTCGATCATGTACTGATAACCGGGTTTGATCACTTCCGCTATTTTACCTTTAATGTTTTTGTCGTTCGAGGTGACTTTTTCTTTTGTAACTTCCGCATATTTTTCCTGACCGCTGTAATCGCTGTTGACGTCAGGACTAAACTGTTCAACTCCGCTCGATTCCAGCGAAAAGATCAATTCGTCCCGGATCTCTTCAAGGTCGGAGGTGTCAATATCGTTATCTGCAAGCCGGTTGATACGGTTTTCAATGTTGTCGATGCACCGAATAATTCTCAGGCAGAAATTCTTGACTATGTTCCAGTCATAACCTTCCTGGAGCTTCTCGTTCCTGTTTTGCTGCTGACTGGCATAATCACGGATAGCCGAAATCTGCTGAGCAAGATCGGTCAGAACTGTATCGTCTGCGCCGGGTTTTTCCGTTGCCGCTTCTTTGACTGATTCGGCCATTTGCCGCAGTTCAATTACCTGTTTTTCAAGGTTTTCGCTCTGAGCCTTCAGTGATTTGTCAACTTTGTTGACTTGCTCGTTGTAGCCTGTAATGATCGTGTTTCGAATGTTTTCTTCAAGTTGATCGAAAGTTTTTTCTTTGATGCCCATTTCGGCGGCATCTTCGCTTTCCCTGCCGCAGTTGGCCGTCTCCTCGTCGCAGTACATTACGTTGATATTTTCAAAGTCGTACACCGACCGGTTTGAGAGAATATCCGTTACGGGCTGATGTTTTATCCTGGCTATCCCTTTTGCGGATTTTTTAAACTTAGGCTTTTCTTCCTCGGCGTGTGCTTCTTCGGTAATCTGTTCGGGCTCGTTGATCACACCGCAATCCTGGTGGTGCATATTGTTAAATAACGAGCGTTCCTTACGAATAAAACTTGTCGCTTTCGATTTGTACACCCGCAATACCACCCAACCTGTTATAATTAATCCGCCCAGTGCAACACAACCGGTTGACACAGATGTAATAAGGGGCCTGATCGTAGTGTTTCTTTTCTGGATTCTTTCGAGTTCGGCCTGCCAGTTATCGTTTCCCAGGGCTTCTGATAGTCTTCTGATATCCTCTTCACCGGCGATCATTTTGTCAAGTTTGCTTAGTTGGGCTTTCAGCATTTCATCGTGCTCGGCAATACGCACCTTTTCTACATTTCGGTCAAGAGCGACCCAGCAGAAACCGGCGACGCCTAATAGCCAAAGAGCAAGGATAAAAGTGATATATTTTTTAATTTTCGCTGTAATCATGTTCGAATATTTTTCCTTTTTTAAACTACTTACATAAAACATAAGAAACGAATCCCCTGCAATCAAATTACTGAATAAAAAAAAAGGAAAAAAAACGACGCCCGATAATACCCTTAATGCCAATTCCGATTAATCAATGCGCCCTTTTGTCATTCCCGCGAAAGGCGTCAATCCATAGTAAAATAGCTTCTCCCGAAGGCGGTTTCATATTTTTCTGCACATGCCTAAAATGTTACTAATTTACGATTAACGCAGGGTAACCCGAGAAAACCTGAAAGCCGACTAACCCGAGAAAACCCGAAAGATTACTAACATCCAAATAAACACGCGCTATGTCCCCGAGTGACATTCTGGGTCAACATATACTATTGGCCCCATAAACCCCATTATTCCGCATCAAATTGTATTAATAAACCCCATTTCCACAGTAAACCAATAATAATCCGTGCAAAACTTGAAAAGCTGTCTAACCCGAGAAAACCCGAAAACCGGCTAACACGAGAAAACTTGAAAAGGTGGCTAACACGAGAAAACCCGAAAACCGGCTAACACGAGAAAACCCGAAAGATTACTAACATCCAAATAAACGCGCGCTATGTCCCCGAGTGATATTCTGGGTCAACATATACTATTGGCCCTATAATACCCCTTATTCCGCATCAAATTGTAGTAATAAACCCCATTTCCACAGTAAACCAATAATAATCCGTGCAAAAACTTGAAAATCGGCTAACACGAAAAAACCAGAAAACCAGCTAACACGAGAAAACCCTAAAGATTACTAATATGCAAATAAACGCGCACTATGTCCCCGAGTGACATTCTGGGTCAACATATACTATTGGCCCCATAAACCCCCTTATTCCGCATCAAATTGTATTAATAAAACCCATTTCCACAGTAAACCAATAACAATCCGTGCAAAAACTTGAAAAGCTGTCTAACCCGAGAAAACCCGAAAGATCAACTAACACGAGAAAACCCGAAAGATCACTAACATGCAAATAAACGCGCGCTATCATACTGGCCCCTGAAGAAGCGAGACACTTGTTAGCGTGTATGTTATGATGTGTAATGAGCCATAGACGAATGAAACCACGACAGAGTTTACCACCCTCGCTGCCGCTTAGAATTGTCTTGATTTTAGGGGAGCACACGGCCTATGTCCCCGAGTGACATTCT
>VRUI01000131.1 GCA_019456225.1 Planctomycetota bacterium
TGTCATGTGGGTCAATCTCTATCAAAACGACCTGTTCAGATACACTCTTAAGTATGTGCAGGTTATAAACATAGATGGAACCAGAGATTTTCTGATAGAAAGAAAAAAAGACTACAAGACCGACCCGAAAAAAATGAAAGTCTTTAAGGAGAGCATCATCAAGCACTATGTCGGCAAGGGGCGAGGCGAAAAGTGCATCATTGACGATTACTACACAAATGAAGACGTCGAACAATACTGCTATTACACCTTCCATGAAGACAGCATTAAAACGAGCCTTGATTTTAACGAAGATGGCGATGACGTTATAAGAAAACCAAAACACGGTATATTCGAGAACATATTCTTTTTTGAGCCTCAGACGGGCAACCTCCGCATCCATGCCAACGGTGAAAGAAACACGGAAAAACTGGCTGACCTTTTCTGCGAACACATGCTGTCAATGGAGATCAGGCCGAACCGGGATACCAAGATATATGACTTGTCAGAAATATTATCTAATCCGGATTTTAAGTTTGATAACGACGCGACTATTAAAAAGATACATGTAACAGAGATCATTTGCGACATGGGTAATAACGAAGAATTCATCCTGAAAACCAAGAACAGGCAAAGGAAAGAGCTTTTGCTCATTAAAAGACTGCATTCGGCTGTAGATACTTATGGAGCCGATCAGAGCGGTGCTGAGATAAAGAAGCTAAGGTTTCAGGTGGAATTTAGAAAAGAAGATGGCCTGAAAAAGAAAACCCGTACCAGAGAGATCGTGCTGCCAAACAGAACCGACCTGGCAGACGATTCTTATGACAATATCATCCGAAGGCATATTATAAAGAAATGGAAATTCAAGAAATCATTGCCTGAAAAAATAAAAGCAAAGGTAGCTCAAGATGGAATTAAATGAACATTTAGCAGCATTAGCTATAAGGGAAAAGAGTGATACAGGCAATATTCTTCCGGCATACGAGGTCAAGAGGTGGCCTGCAGGCAGATTGGAAGAACTCATTGAATTAGGTAATCTGATTCAAATAGAGGACGCAACCAGCATTAAATGTCCCGCCTGTTCCAGGGGATGTTCAGTTGAGCCTGTCAGGGGAATAAATAATGATGGGACCGAGTATTGCGAAGTTTTATGCGAACTTGAAGGCAGTCCAGATATTGACCTATTTTACTTAAAACAATGGCTGATAACTGAAAAGATCAGGACGTACCTGCCAAAAGTAAAGAAAAGACGAAAACGCAAAGCTTCACCGGATTTATCTCAACGAGAAACCGAGGTCTATCGAATGGTGTATGTAGAGAACAAAACACCAAAAGAAGTTGCGATTACACTCAAATGTTCAGATCAGAATATATACAAGCACTTGCGTAATGCCGAAAAAAAACTGGCTGCAAAGAACTCCAGGTCTGTGAGTACTGAAAGGTCTCAAGATTTACCGCACGATAAACGGGGGCAGGAAACCATAGAGGGGTAGTAGGTGCAGTGTATACATTTCAATAAGCAGTAAACCTCATATTCAACCTTATAACTTTTTTTGTAATTTCTCTAAATCATTTAATTAAATAGAGTTAGGAGAGGTGCGCGCTTAAAAAGTTGACTGAATGGTTGGTTTCATTCCTTAGGGCACAGGTAATGCTAATTAATGTTAAGGAATGTAATCATGGCAAAACAAAAGCAAAAACAAGTCAACCAAGTACAGCAGCCCCTTGCGATCTCGGCAAGACAACTAGCATCCATGCTCGGAGTATCTATCCGTCAGGTTTGGCGGCTAAATGAAAAAAAAATGCTGCCAAAGCCGCTGTGGCTGGGTGGATCACGTAAGTGGCTACGTAAGGAGATCGAAGCATTTTTAGAGGCTGGAGCTCCAGACAGAGAAGTATGGGAAGCAATGAAGCTAGGGGGCAGCTATGATTCGCGTAAATAAGAACAATCCATGCCCAATCTGTAATAAGCCGGACTGGTGCGTTTATTCCAAGGACGGACAAGTCGCCATCTGTGCCCGCATTTCTGAAGGCAGCAAGAAACGCTGCGGCGATGCCGGTTGGATGCATATTCTCGGTCCTGATACAGAACAGGCTAATAATGTTAAATTTAACATCCAAAAACTGGATAACAAACCAAAACCAGACTTCGATAAGATCGCTAACAACTTCCAGCAAAGACTTAGTGAAAGACAGCTTCGCTGGCTTGGCGAGAGTCTGGGAATATCTCCGTTAAGTCTGCAAAGACTTGGTATCGGCTGGGACGGCAATGCCTTCACCTTTCCCATGCTGGATGAGAATTTGAGAGTCATCGGGATCAGACGCCGGTTCGGGGACGGTAATAAAAGAGCGTTAACCGGCAGCACCAACGGGCTGTTCATTCCGTCGGAGCTTTCCAGCGATAAACCTCTTTGTATAACCGAAGGGCCGACTGATTGCGCTGCTGCTCTGGATTTAGGTTTCAATGCCTTTGGCAGACCAAACTGCAATTCTAAAGTTGACATGACTGTCAGGTTTGTCAAAGGACGGG
>VRUI01000132.1 GCA_019456225.1 Planctomycetota bacterium
CCTCTTCCAACCGGGCAAAACGTTCAACCCGACCCCAAAAACCCAGATGTGCTTTTAACGGAAATCGATGGCCACGTCAGGTTAAAAGGACGTCAAGTAACAGTTACACCTCTTTTTACTGTTAAGAAGGACATTGATTTTTCGACTGGAAATATTGACTTTATCGGCTCGGTAATCGTCAAAGGAGATGTGAAAAGCGGGTTCAAAATAAAAGCGAAAAATGATGTACAGGTAAACGGAGTTGTCGAAGATGCTTTTATTGAATCCGGTGGAAGCGTGCTCCTTAAAAGGGGTTTTATCGGAAAGGACGACGGTAAAATAATCGCCCAGGAAGAAGTCAGAGCATTATTTTGCGAAAATGAGAATATTACCTGCGAAGGGGACATTTACATTAAGGACTATGTGATGAACAGTAATATTCAAGCCGGCGGCAATTTAGTTGTCAAGGGTAAAGCCGGACTCATCGTTGGCGGTGAAATTTATGCTGCCAAGGGTATCGAAGCTAAAGTAATTGGGAATGAAAATCATGCCCCAACTAATCTATTTGTTGGTGTTGATGAAAAAATTAAGAACGAAATGCAGCTGCTGAATGATAATCTGGCAGAGTTTGGTATTGCCACAGAAAAGTGGACACCTGGTTAAGCCACATATTTCAGCCGTTCAAACTGGATCGGAGTTTTGTACCCCAATGTTGAATGTCTCCTGATGCCGTTGTAATAGGACTCGATATATTCAAAGATTTCCCTCTTCGCCTGATCTCTGGAGAAAAATGTGTTCTGATAGATCAGTTCGGTCTTGATGGTTTTGAAAAACGACTCAGCCACCGCATTATCCCAGCAGTCTCCTTTGCGGCTCATGCTCTGCACGAAGCCATGATGATCGAGCATTTCCGTGAAGCCACGACAGGCGTACTGCACTCCACGGTCGGAATGAACAATCAGGCCTTCTGGCGGCTGCCGTCGCCCCACGGCACGCTTAAGAGCTTTCACGACCATTTCATGACCCAGTGAGGCGCTGATGGACCAACCCACTACGGACCGGGAAAACAAGTCGATAAAAACAGTCAGATACAGCCAGCCCTGGTGAGTCCAGACGTAGGTTATATCGCTAACCCAGACCCGATTGGGACGATCACTTGTAAAATTACGTTGCAGCAGGTTGTCTGCCACAGGATACTTATGCCCGGAATTTGTCGTAACCCTGAACCTTCGCCTGGTACAGGCACGCAATCCCATCCGCCGCATCCGTCTGGCAACCCGGTTACGACTGACTTTTATACCACGCTCCTGCAATTCAAAGGCAATCTTCGGACTGCCTGGGCGGCTCCTATGAGCCTGATAAACTGCCTTTATCTCCAGATCCAGCCGTTGTGTGTCCAATTCCCGCTGGCTGAGAGGTCGCCTGAACCATGCATAATATCCACTCCGAGACACTTCCAAAATCCGGCACATCTTCGCCACACTCCAATTCGTGCGGTGCTCGGAAACAAACCGATAACGAACCGCTACCGGTCTCTCGTGAAGATGGCCATTGCTTTTTTTAAGATGTCTCGCTCCTGCCGAACTTCCTCCAGCTCTCGCCGCAGACTGCGCATCTCCTCTTCGGCAGGCTTCATATGACCAGTGCCGGGAAATGCATCCACAGGATCAGAACGTAATGCCTTACGCCAGGTTCTGATCGCTCCCTGATATAACCCCAGCTCCCGTTCAATCGTACTGTCACCCTTCTCGGAATTATCCGCCAGTCGAACTGTTTCCCGCTTGAACTCCGCATCATATCTCTTCTTGCTCGATCTCATCGATACACCTCCTGACCTCAAGTTAATTTGAGTTCTAGAGGTGTCCACTATATTGTAGCAATATCAGTTGGAGGAAGAGATAACACAGATTGATCACACTCTCGAGAGGCTTGTAAGACTAAAACTCATTAAAAAAGGGCTGCCCGAAGATCAGGAAGCCAGTTTAGATAAATTGAACGGATTAAAAACCAGGAAAGAAAAGCATAGAAAGCATTTCATGGATCAAATTAAGGAATTGGAGGGCAAAATTCATGAGTTGCAAAATGCTGTGGTAAAAATCACCGGTACAGTGTATCCACGGACGTCGATTACCATATATGATAAAAGCATTACCGTTATGGAGTCCTGGATATACGTCTATTTCAAATATATGTCTACTGAGGAGGAATTAGTGGCCGCTGATTTAGAAAAGGTTTAATAATTTAAAACTCCCTTTGCGTTTGCAAGAGGCTAATGGCTGTGGTGCAAATTATCCAGCATTGTACCCCGTCAGAACAAGTTGGACAACTTTAGCCCATTTGCTAAGAGAGGGTTTTCCCGATGTTCTTAGACTGCCAACCACCAGTGGAGGCGTAGCCGAATGAAGCTTA
>VRUI01000020.1 GCA_019456225.1 Planctomycetota bacterium
TTGTTTTTTGTTGTAACATCATATAGTTTAAATAGTTATATTAAAAAGGTCTCAAGTTAATGGGACAGTACTGATTACGAATTACTAATTACTAATTGAGGAAACCGCCTTTGGCGGATGCTATTTTTACAAACTTTCTCCTAAATATGAAAAGCGAACCGTTGTCTGGTGACGACGGGTCGCTTTTTTTTCGCGCCGGTTTTGATTGGGCCGATCCATCGAAGGAGGTCGATTTGTATTTATTTAAGATTACGACATGGAATGTCGAAAGTGTTTGTTAGGATTTGATTAAAGTGCAATATTCCGGGATTGTGCTGTTTTTTTGGTCTTTTCCTGGCGGGTTTTGGGAAATGTCCTGTTTTTCCTTGACATATACCCCCTTTATTTGGTATGAGTTCTTGTTTAGCTAATTTTTAGCAGCTCTACAATTCAAGACTTATATTAGTAATAATATCTTAGTGAACAATTATTTGTTTGATCGGTACAGGTTTAATGGCAAAAACTACAAAAGGTAAATCACTTGTGATCGTGGAATCACCTGCGAAAGCGAAAACGATAAACAGGTATCTTGGTCCGGATTTTGAGGTTACATCCTCCATGGGGCATATCCGTGATCTTCCCAGCAAGGGAATCAATGTTGATATCGACAATGGTTTTGTCCCGACTTATGATATAAACCCGGGCAAAAAGCGGATGGTAAATACGCTTAAGTCCAAGGCGAAGAAATGCGATAAGCTCTACCTGGCGACTGACCTTGACCGTGAGGGAGAGGCTATCGCGTGGCACCTTTCGGAAATCCTCGGGGTCGACGAGGATCGGACATTCCGCGTTGTGTTCAACTCTATAACCAAAAGTGCGATCCAAAAAGCGTTCGAAAATCCGGGTAAGCTTGATATGGACCGTGTCAACGCTCAGCAGGCGCGGCGTATCCTTGACCGTATCGTTGGTTATCAGATCAGTCCGCTGCTCTGGAAGAAGGTCGCCCGCGGGCTCAGTGCCGGTCGTGTTCAGTCGGTGGCGGTAAAGATCATCGTGCTGAAAGAACGTGAGATACAGGCGTTTGTCCCGGTTGAGTACTGGGACATTCCGGCGGTATTCACAACAGATATGTCGGTCGATCTTACCGAGGTGTGGCAGGAGTTTCTTGACAGCGCAGAAGACGAAACCAAGGGCAGGACGGTTGTTGAGCAGTACGAATGGCTGGCCGAACATGATGCTTTCAAAGCCGATCTTACACATGTCAGCGGTAAGAAATTCAGTGTTGATAACGGCGATGACGCTAACAGGGTTTTCTCTGCATTGGAGGGACGCGACTATAAGGTTGCCGATCTGACGAAGAAGCGCACTACTACGCGGCCTTCGCCTCCGTTTATTACTTCGACTTTGCAGCAGGCGGCGGCTAACCGGCTTGGGTTTACGACGAAGCGAACGATGACGACTGCTCAGAAGCTCTACGAAGGGCTTGACATGGGTTCTCTGGGGACACTCGGCTTAATTACGTATATGAGGACCGACAGCACTCATCTTTCCGGTGAGGCGCTTGACGAGGTTCGCAAACATATTAAGAATAACATGGGCGAAGAGTATGTTCCTGAAAAGTCGAATTTCTATGCGTCTAAGAAAGGCGCACAGGAAGCTCATGAGGCGATCCGACCGACGGATCCTGACATTACCCCCGATGACATCAGACATCACCTCAGCGAGGAGCAGTACAAGCTGTACAACCTGATATGGCGTCGGTTCGTTGCTTGTCAGATGGCGGCGGCACAGTGGGATACTACGACTGTGGCGATCGAGGCGGATACGTCGGAGGGTGTCTGCAAGTTCCGGGCTAACGGGCGTGTGCAGGTGTTCGACGGGTTTACGCGTATCTGGCAGAATAACTCTAACGATCAGCATCTGCCTGCGATGAGTGTAAACGATCCTTTGGGTGCGGTAAGTATCAAAGCGGTTCAGAATTTCACCAAGCCCCCTGCCCGGTATACAGAGGCGTCGCTGGTTAAGACGCTGGAGAAAGAAGGTATCGGTCGGCCGAGTACGTATGCTTCGATCATTACGACGATCCAGGCTCGTAAGTATGTCGAGAAGATACAGAACAAGTTCCACTCAACGGATATCGGCGAGGTTGTTACCGATAAGCTTGACGAGTTTTTCCCGCATGTGATGGATATTGCTTTTACTCGGCATATGGAAGAAGAGCTTGACGATATCGCAGACAAAAAGCTTGACTGGGTTGGTGTGCTTGACGAGTTTTACGGGCCGTTTAAGAAGAGCCTCGACACGGCGACGGAAGAAATGAAACATGCCAAGGCTGAAACGCAGCCTAGCGAATATAAATGTCCAAAATGCGACGCACCGATGGAATACCGGTTCGGCAAGAACGGGCGATTCCTTAGCTGTACGAAGTACGACGGCACGAAAGAGGACTCCTGTAAATATGCGTGTCCGTGCGACAGGAAAGGCGTGATGCTGGAGCCTAAGGAATCCGAGCACGTTTGCCCGAACTGCAACCGGATGATGATGCATAAGACGGGCAGGTTCGGTGAGTTCCTGGGATGTGCGGGGTATCCGGAATGCAAGACGATCCTTAACCTTGATAAAGACGGCAATGTTTTGCCGCCGAAGCCGCCGCCAGAACCGACGGGTGTTAAATGCCATAAGTGCAAGACCGGCGAATTTGTTATCAGGCAGAGCAAACGCGGGCCGTTTATGGGTTGTAATAAGTTCCCGAAGTGCCGGACCATCGTAAGCGCGAAGATGGTTGAAAAGCTGCTTGGTCTTCAGAAAGAAGGCAAGTGGCCGCCGAAGGACCCGGCTGAGGTTGATGTGATACTTGAACGGAAAAAACCGGTAGCTAAGAAGAAATCGGCTAAAAAGAAAACAGCGAAAAAGAAAGCTGCTAAGAAGAAAAAGGCGTAAGGGCGTAAGTACCAGTAGTATTGAGGTTTATTAATGAGTAAGCGTAACGAATCTTCTGATAATTTTGAGACTGTTGAGCCTATCGGCAAACGAGTCGTAATTCGTAAAGACGAAGATAAGAAAGAGACCAAAGGGGGGATCCAGCTTCCTGATAATATCGAGATCCCTACCATCACCGGGCGGATCGTTTCGGTATCTGCGGAAGTTGAGATATGCGCGGACTGGCCGCTGCAGCAGTATGACAAAGTTCTGTTCAATCCTAAAGGGGCGATACCGGTCGATTTCGAAGGTAATAACCGGCTTTTTGTTGTTGATATCGAAAATGTGGTGGCGGTTTTTCGAAAAGCGTAGATTAGCGATTAGCTATTTGCCTGGTTTTCTTTTTAGCAGCATTAGTGTTCCGGCGGCAAATAATATCAATGAAACCGGTTCTGGTACTTGTTCGTCATCGTCGTCAATGATAATGTTATTTCCAGGCGGATAGTATGGCAGAATTGCAGGTGCCGGTGACCTCAATCCACGTGAATATCCCACAGAGCGGTTTGGAGCCGGATTGCCTGGCGAGGCTGCACCACCTCCGGATATCCGTATCATATCAGAAGAACCGAGCTTTTCCAGCATTGATCTTTCGAAAATGGCGACTACTGACTTTGCACTATCAAGAAGTACCGTTGTGCTGGTGCTTGTGGGGTCGGTTACTTCTCCAAGCCAATATTGAAACTCATAACCTTTGCGCGGAGTTGCGCTGATTTCGATGAGGCGGTACCGTCCAGACATCTGAACGCCCTCCAAAGGAGTGATGTCACCGCCGAAATCAGGGCTCTTCTGCATGATAAGAGGAAACTGATCTTGCCGGGCAATAAGCGGAGAAAGACAACCCGCAAGAATGACTACAATGGTTATATACGTGAACTTACTCACTATACCCAGACGCCCCCATCTGTGACAAAGATCAATAAAAATACTACGCTGCCTTGCGTGATCTTTTCCTATAACAACGAAGTTGTAAGCATCCAGCTCCCAACAGAATTAACGTAACCGGTTCCGGTACTGGAACTGGAACTGGAACAGACTGACTTCCCGCCATCATTCCGGAAACCATTGCATTGCCGGCTTTGGGAGCATTTGGACTTGTATATAGTAACAACGTTGTGCTCTGTCCGTCGGCGATGATAAAACCGTATTTGACCTGACTGCCTGCATCATATACAGAATCCGGGATAACACCTGATGGTGGAGTTGACGAGTAACCGAAGTTTGTGGCACCAGAACCAAGTTCAAGTGCTATGCTCAAACCATCTCCATAGCCCTGAGTGCTAGTGATCTGGTACTGGTAAACATACTGATCAGCAAACGCAGCAGCTGAAATCGAGCCGCCATCCAATATAGCTATATCTTCGGTGTATTCACCGGGAGCATGAACGTCGTAGTCGAGTCGACCTTCGTACGTAAAGCCGCTGATAACGTCGGTTACACTTATAATCTCGAAACCGGGATCAAGTGGATTTACAGACGGATCATAGCCGGCAAAAAGACTGCCCCCAAGGAAAGTGGTTAGTACTGCTATTGCCAATAACAAAATATTTCTTTTCATAATCAAACCCCGTTAATAGGTTTTTTCATTCCCATTTTACAGTGTAAACACCTATCCATATGAACTCATTAGAACATATTTGCGAATCTTTGTCAAGGAATATTTTAAAAATTTAAAATTAATAACATCCGGAAGAATACACCGGTAGAGGGAGGGAAAATGCTGTTTATTTGGCATAAAGAGCGATTTTGGTATCCCGAACCAACGATCTGCCGGTTATGAGCGGCGAGCTCAAAAACACGCTAAACCCTTATTTTAATTGGAATTATGGACTTAGGAATTATGGAAAATCCGGAAAATTGAGGAAATTCGGAAAATCACTACACCATTGCCTGTCAAGGGGCGGCGGGGATTGGCCGCCCTGTCCTTGCATCGCGGGTCTTCGATGCTCGCGCAGGCTCGGCAGACTGGGCAATAGTCGGTACCAGCAATATAAACAAAACGGAAAGACTGTAAATGTATATGCGGATTCAACCCACATGTGCAAATAAATTGAATCCGCTAAATGTAAATTAAGTTATGCTGTAGATGCTTCAGTTCTCAGGGTGACCCATTCGTAAAGCGTTGGGATAACAATCAAGGTTAATATGGTCGAAGAGAGCAGTCCGCCGACTACAACTATCGCTAACGGTCTCTGCACTTCTGAGCCTGTGCCGCTGGCCATTATCAGCGGCAACAACCCCAAAGCCGTAGTTATTGAGGTCATAAGCACAGGCCTTAGCTTTGACAAACAACCGTCGATTACCGCATGACGCAATTCCATGCCGGTGCTCCTTAGATGTTCGAATCGTGATATCAATACTAAGCCATCAGTCAGTGCGATCCCAAAAAGAGCTATAAATCCGATAGACGAAGGAATACTTATGTTTTCACCAAAAAGTGCAAGAGCAAATACTCCGCCGACTAAGGCAAGCGGAATGTTGAGCAGAATCAAAAGGACATTCTTGAAAGAATTGAACAAACTATAAAGCATTACTACTACCAAAAACAATGTAATCGGAATTACCAGACCAAGCCGTTTGTTGGCGGCTTGCTGCAATTCGAACTGGCCGCCCCATGCGAGTCTGTAGCCGGCTGGCAAGGTGACAGACTCTGCTACCATTTTTTGAGCCTCACGGACAAATCCTCCGGCATCTCTGCCGCGTACATTGCATTGTATCGATATAAACCGCTGGGTGTCTTCACGGCTGATCTGCCTGAGTCCTGTGACGTTATCAATATCCGTCAGGTCCTCGAGCGGGACATTATATCCCTGGGGTGTTTGGATTAGCAGGTTTTTAACCGAATCGATGTCATTACGATAGTCTTCTGCAAATCTAACTGTAATGCCAAAGACTTTTTCATCTTCAAAGATCTTACCGACTTGCTTACCGGCAATAGCACTGTGGATCGTCTCCTGAATCTGGGTATTGGTTAAGCCATGCCGGGCTATCTGCGGTCTGTTCATGTTGATCTGGAGCTGGGTTTGACCGGCTACCTGTTCGGTTCTGAGGTCTGCGACCCCTTCGACGTGTGAAAGGACATCGTGGACCTCTGCTGCTTTTTCCAGAAGAGTGTCCATGTCATGGCCGAAAAGCTTGGCAACGACCGATGTTCCGGCTCCGCCTACCAATCCATCGACTTCATGTTTGATCGGCTGAGAAAAACTTATGTCGACTCCGGGGAAATCACCAATACTCGCGTCAATCTTTTCGACCAGATCTTCCTGCGTTTTGACCGTTTTCCATTCTTTTCTGGGCTTTAAGGTCACTGTTATACAAGCGTAATTTGTATGGTGCATGTGAGGGCCTACTTCGCCAAAGCCGATATCGGTGATAACTTGTTTAACCTCCGGCAATGACGTAATATTAGCGACTATCTCTTCAGAAGTTTTGCTAATCTCTTTTAGAGATATGTTAGGGTTCATATACGCCAGAACCTGGACAGTTCCCTCCTGAAGCGTAGGCATAAACTCGCGTCCCATCCCAATAAACGTCAAGCTGCCAAGAACGATCATGATGATCATGGCATAAATAACCAGTTGCCTGCGGTGGAGGAAAAACTGAAGTATAGATTTGTAGTGTTTCAGTACCACCATATAATGGCTCTGGTCTTTCCTGGTGGATTTCTTTTTCTTATGAAGAAGCCTGTAGAAGACCGGAGCTATCAGTAAAGCATAGATCATGGAGCCAACAATCGTTGTCGAAACCGCAAACGCCAAAGGCCTGAACATTTTGCCTTCTACTTCCCCAAGCGTAAATATCGGGATGAATACGATTATGATGATGGAAGATGCAAAGAAAATCGGCTGACCGACTTCTTTCGCAGCTGCGAGAATCTTTTCGTTTAAGGACTTGGCATCGGAAACCAGCACAGTAGTGTGGATCTTTTCAACCATAATAATAGTCGCATCGACGATCATTCCAAGTGCAATTGCGATCCCGCCAAACGAGATGAGGTCGCCTGGTATGCCGTTGCGATACATCAGGATGAATGCAAAGAGCATGGAAAACGGCAGCGAACATACAACGACCAGAGCGTTTCGGAGATGCCCCAGGAATAAAAACGAGACAATGCAAACAAGGACCAGGCCAAGGCCGAGTGCACCTTTGACCGTATTTATACTGTTTTTGACGAGAGACGATTGGTCGTAGAATGGTACGATCTTAACGCCTTCCGGGAGATTTTCCGATATCTCGGCGATCCGCTCCTTTAGACGTTCGATAACCTGAAAAGAATTGGCGCCATAGAGTTTGTAAACGAGACCTAAGACAATTTCATTTTCTCCATTGAGATAAGAGACACCTCGTCTGAATGCGTTACCGAATTGAACGGCGGCAACGTCTTTGATATAAACCGGACTATTCTGGCGGGCACGAATAACTGTGTTTTCAATATCTTCGATTGAATTTGCCAGCCCGATACTGCGGACGATGAGTTCTTCGGCGCCTCTTTCGATAATACCGGCACCCATATTTGTGTTATTGTCTTGAACAGCCTGAATTATATCGTCCATGGTAAGGTCATATTCCAGCAGACTCGCGGGATTGACTTTGATCTGGTACTGTTTGACATGGCCGCCCTGACTTATAACTTTTGCGACACCGGCGACTGTCTGGATGTCACGCTTTATTACCCATTCCTGGATCGTACGCAATTCGGTCGTCGTGTACCCTTCGCCTTCGATGTAGTAACCCAGTACCTTGCCCATCCCACTGGCTTTCGGGCCCATCTCAAGTCCGTGGGGCATGTTCATATTCTCGGGGATACCTTCTTCTGCTTCTTTAAGGCGCCAAGAAACGTGCAGCCTGGCAGTGTCTACATCTATGCCGTCATCGAAGTAAATGTTTACTGTCGACAGGCCCAGCGATGAGATTGAACGTATCTTCTTAACGCCCGGAATACCTCTCATCGCCACCTCGATGGGTCTGGTGACAAACTGCTCTACTTCCTCGGCGGCCATACCTTCAAGTTCTGCAAAGACCTGGACCATATTCGGGCTGATGTCGGGAAAAGCATCGATTGACAACCTGGAGAGTGAAAACAAACCAGCTGCACTGATGCCGATAAACGCTAATACTATTAATAATTTATGTTTAAGTGAAAAATCTATTAGTTTTGGTATCATATATTTACCTTAACTTTCTCAGTTTAAGGGTGGGCTCTAATAATCGTTTTAATGTGCGTGTCCGTGACCTGCGTGACCGCCGCCTGCTGACTTTTCAAGTTCTGCTTTAAGGCGGAAACTGTTTTTGGTTACAATCTTTTCACCGACACTAAGCCCTGAAATGATTTCGACTTTGTTTTTGTTAGTTCTGCCGATAGTTACGGGACGTGCTTCAAAGCCGTGGGCATTCATAACAAAAACACGGTTCAAGTCGTCGATGTACTGAATGGTATCTTTGTCGACTACTACTGTGGATTCAAGATTCTCAACAAGCACTTCGGCAGTTACGAAGGTACCGGGCCTGAGCTGCCCGGAGCGATTATCCAATACAATCCTGGTCAGAGCGGTTCTGGTTTTTTCATTAAGAACCGGTTCTACATAGCTGATCACGCCTGTAGTTGCAGGCATATGCTGTGAAGAGATTATTACGTCCTGCCCTTTTTTGACAAACGCAATATCTTTCTGGTGAACCTGCAAGTCGACCCACACCGTATCGAGATCGGCAACAACAAAGGCATCCGCATCGTCCTTGACCAGTTCACCAAGAGTAATATGCTTCTTTATGATCTTTCCGCCAAAAGGAGCTGTGATCTCAAATGATGTAAGCATTTCCTTAGGTTCATCAGGTAGTTTTTCAAGGTTTGCCTGCTTAAATCCCAGTGCACGCAGTTTTTGTTCGGCACTGAGCATATTGATTTTTGCTTCGGCAAAAGCATTTCTGGCATTGAGATAGTCCTGCTCAGATGATATTTGCTCCTTTCGAAGGTTTTCTTCACGATCCAAAGTCAGCTTTGCCAGATCAAGCCTTCCAAGCGACGCAAGGTAAGACGTTTTAATGTCAGCCAATTCACGACTTTCAATAACAGCCATCACCTCACCCTGCTTAACGGTATCGCCAAGCGTCTTTTTTACAGATTGAACGATTCCGCCAACTCGCGGAACAATATGAGCCAGGCGATCTCCATTGACAGTGATCTCGCCCGGTACGGTTATATGCACTTGCAATTGTCCACCGACGGTACTGGTGACTTCGATACCATATTTCTTAATATCCTCTTCGCAGAGCTGCACAACCGAGACACCAGCCGTAATGGCATAGGCACCTTTTGTCGTAACATATTCACCTTCTGTCAGGCCGGATAAGACCTCCGCAAAACCATCATCCCTCTTGCCCAGTTTCAGGTGACGCTCCTCAAATGTCTCGCCTGCCAAATGCACGAATGCTGTGGGTTTTCCATCTTCGTAAATAATCGCTGATTCCGGAACCGCCATCACTGACTGCGAAAGTATCTCATGTTTTTGCACTACTTCTGTAGCAAATGGTAATTTCCACTGCTGCTCTTTGAGAAAGCTGATGCCGTCGATCTCTTCTGGAGACGCAGCGTGATCAACTTCAGCCTGTGACTTGTAAACTGTTATTGTGGGCAATTTGACAATAAACTCTTTCCCCTCAATCGGAATATTCAAAGACACGTTCCATGTACCTGGTTGCGAAAATGTTAACGCCGGGATATAAATACCGTCTCTAGCCGGTGCTTTATCAACGTGTTTACTTGATTTCCCGTCGCTATCGGTCAGGACAAAAGTTACGGAACCCTTTCGACGCGGCTGAAGTGTCGTTCTGTTAGTAACATGAGTAACGAATTTCGTGGGCTCATTGGCTACTACGAATGGGTGCTCCATGAAAATCTCGAAGCGGTCGCCCCACACTGTAACCTGTGACGATTTCCCATGACCGCTGCCATGACCATGACCGCTGTGATCATCATGCCCTTGTCCATCATTTGAATTAGATTTCGAGATGATCTTTGCCCCTGCACCTATGATCAGCAAAAGAACGCCTGCTATTATTATCAATTTTTTATGTTTCATTTTTAGTCCCTATCTTTTGAAAGAGTTTCACTATCGATTGAACGGCCGATTAAACGTTCCACCTGGGCCTTAGCTGTATGATATGAAGCAAGAGCTTCGATGTATTGACCATTCGCCTCGAACAACGTACGCTGTGCATCCAGTACGTTCAGGTAATCAAGCTTGCCCTGACTGTATGCCGTCTTTGAAGCGGCGTAAACACTTTTAGATCCCTGCAATACACTCTTGCTCAGCAAGGAAGCCTTTGTATATGAATTCGACAGATCCTGATATGCCCTGTCAAATTCAATTTGTACCCTGCTATGGGCTGCTCTTTGCAGCTGCCTGGTCCTTGCAAGTTCATAAATTGCCCGGCGTTTTCCGCCCTGATTTCTGTTAGATACCGGTAAAGGCATAGAAATACCAAATACGATCGCATTGTCATTTGTTACACTTAATCTCCTCATGCCGCCGCTAATCGTAATATCGCCAATCGCTTTGGATTTTTCCAGTTCCAAAGACGCTTTGCTTTTATCAATTTCCGATGCCCATCGAGCAATATCCGGGTTCTGTTCGATCAAACCTCTTAAATCCTCGATTGGCGGTATCGGCGAGAATGAATCAAACTTTCCCGCAGCACTTTCAAACTCAGTTTTGCTGCTGCCCCATGTAGACGCAAGCTGCTTGCGGGCAAACTTGAGTTTTTCAACCGATTGCCGGTGCTGGATTTCAATATTTGAAAGCGTTACAGAGGCTTTGGTCTTTTCTAACGGCGAATCCTTGCCGGCCCTGACTCTTTTGGTTACTGTGTCTAACAAATCTTCAGATAGTCTCAGTAATTCCTGAGTTAATGCAAGCCGCTTCTGAGCCGCCAGCACACCAATGAATGCCTTATTGACTTCTGTGAAAACATCCAGCCGCCTGGCTTCATAGTCCCAGCCTGCCAGCTTTTTTTCCAGTGAAGCTAACTTTGTTCGCTTTTTTCTTTTATCTCCCATCTCGATCAATTGGCTAAGCTGTATCGTTGTTTCCGCACCGTCAAAGCCGCTGCGAGGGCCTGTTCCGCCAACATTTTCAAACTCGACTCCGAGCTCTGGATTCGGTTTAAGACTTGCCTGCAATTGCTTTGCTTCTGTAACACGAATACCCCAGGAAAAAGCCTTCAATTTCGGGTTGCCCATCAATGCTAAAGCCAGAGCATCTTTCATGGTAATAACACCGGTCGGTTCGCTCATTTTGGTGACTTCTTCAACTTGAGCAGGCTTTACGGGCGGCTGGAAGGTGCTGAATTCCTGCCCTAATGACAGAGGCTGGGGCAAAGCACTTTCATTTTTCTCTTCAAGACAACCTGAAACACCAATTGCCAAAAAGGCTATTAATAGAAACGATAAATATCTAATACACATCACAGTGATCCTAACATAATTTAACCATTAGTTTGGTTCTTACCACGTAACTCCAGCTAACAGAGTATCTGGCGAAGAATACAGAATAAGCTACCATAAACTGTGCATTTACAGTGATAATACGGTGGCAACAGGGAAAATGGCATCTGCTTAGCAGATCATGTTAGAAGGATTACTGTGCGGAGTGACACTAAGGAAGGATTTTTAATATTGGATAATCCAGAAATACAGTCCTTCGCTGGGAGCGAAAAACTGCTGCTTGCTAGTTGGTGTGAAAATACGGCTACCAGAGAGATTGCAGACGATTTGGCTGTATCAGGCGAAACATATACATGTACGCATCCAGAGGTTTTCTTAGGTAACGATTGGCAGCAGTGCTCAGGGAAATCTGCCTTATGGGGCTTGTGAGCACTAGTTAGATGTAAATGCGATGATACATGAGCATGACGGACATGAGAAGTGATTGTCATTTCGGAAGTGTTGTGACTGTCATGGTGAGTATGACAGAATGCCTCACTGCCAAAGCATATGCCTATCATAGATAGACAAAGAGCTACGACTAAAGCATAGCTGCAAAAAGTTTTTTTATATACCAAACTACTCATTTAATTACCCAATACACCAGAATTGCCGCAAAAAACATTGAAAATCACACAAAAACCACAGCTTTAGTGGGGCATACGTAAAACAACTCAAAAAGTTCATTTTTAGTGGCGTGCGACCTAAAATGCCAGCCTACACCAACTTATGCCCTAATCATATCACTTAATTCCAGAAAAGTCAAGAAGTTATAATTGCGAATATATCGAGAGGCATTCCGTTTGTTTGTAAGTTCTTGTTCTTTCAGTAGCTGTGTTTGGCTGAAAAAATATTTCCCCCAATTTGGTTTTGATTTTGTGTCGTTATCATCGATAGGCATGTTAAAAACCGCAAATTAACCCCAGAAAAAAGTAGGCGAACCCTGTGTTTTCGTGTAAAACATTGTCACCAAACAACTTATACGAAAAGACACGAAGGGAATCGCCTATGGCTATTATACCGCAAAAACAATTATTTTCATGGGAAGAAATTGAAAATTTGGGAGATTTACAAAAATCGCAATAATCAACTTGTGTACTACAGCCAAGTAACGCAGATATTAGTGAAAATAACGAACGGAGTCGATGAAGGGGGATTTTAGCGATACCACAGAAGAAAACACCCCATCCAAACCAACTAAAACCAGCTTGCCTGACACACGATCACCGAATCCTGCACAAAAACACCCACAAACGGAATGCCTCCTTAAGGATATAATTGACTTTTTTGTACAAGGCAAGTATGATTAAGCTCATATGAAGCTCATTATCAATACATTTTATCTGCTTGCTCTTGCCGTTATTAGCCCGAAGATAGTTTATCGTATGGTTCGCCATGATCGATACCGGGCCGGGTGGGGTGAGCGGCTTGGAAATATTACCAGGTTAACAGACAAGAAATGCATCTGGATCCATGCCGTTAGCGTCGGAGAGGTCAATGCAACGAGACTGCTCGTGGAAAAACTATCCCGGCTGGACGGCGACTATGAGATCGTCATCAGCGCGACAACCGACACGGGATATGCACGGGCAAATGCGATCTACGACGGCAAACTGAAAGTATTCTACTTTCCCTTCGACATCTCATGGATTATGCAAAAAGCATTCGACAATATCCGGCCGGACATCTGCCTGTCGATAGAACTGGAAGTCTGGCCGAACCTGACGATGATCGCAAACAAAAGAAATATCCCCGTCGTCGTCATCAACGGCAGACTGAGCGACAGGAGTTTCCCGCGTTACAAACTCATCCGCCCGGTAACTCGCTGGATGTTCTCGAAAGTATCGCTCTTGCTCGCCCAGACCGAAGAATACGCCCAGCGATTCAGATATCTCGGCTGCCCGGCAGAACGCGTAGTAGTGACCAGTTCGCTTAAATACGACACTGCAGAAATCACAGACGTTATCGAAGGTGCTGATGCCCTCGCTGAAAAGATCGCCCTGGAAGACGAACGCCTGTGGGTCGCCGGAGGCACAGGACCGGGAGAAGAAAAGATCGTACTGGATGTCTTTACAAAACTTAAAGAACTCAAAGAATTCGCCGACCTTCGGATGGCAGTCGTCCCTCGCAAACCAGAACGGTTCGACGAAGTTGCCAACATGATCGAAGCGTCTGGTTTCTCATTCGTCAGGTACAGCAAACTCAAAGGAACTGACACCAAAGCACAAAACAAACCGGAAATAATACTTGGCGACACAATGGGAGACTTGAAGAAATTCTATTCGCTGGCGTCAATCGTCTTTGTCGGCAGAACTCTCGTACCAATGGGAGGTTCGGACATGATGGAGTCGGCGGCACTGGGGAAATGCACGATATTCGGAGAGCACACATTTAACTTCAAACAGAGCGCAAACGCCCTTCTCGCCGGTAACGGAGCCATAAAGGTCAAAGACGGCGATGAGCTATTTGAGGCCATAAAAAAATGCCTCACCGACATAAAATATTCGGGAGGCATTTCTAAAAACGGTAGAGAGGTGATCAGCCGCAATCAGGGAGCAACGGAAAAAACCGTCACGGAAATCGCAAAACTGCTAAGCTGAAAAAGCAGGTCAGAGATACTAAACTTTCAAATACTGCAAAGCTGCTAATCGTTGAGGCACTCTGCCTCGGCAATAAACATCAGCAGCATTGATATCTTGCTCTTAACATGAACTTTTCGGTAGATGTTCCTGATGTGTGTCTTAGCGGTACCGGCAGTAATTTCAAGCTCATAGGCAATATCATCATTGCGCAGTCCCTGGCAGACAAGCTCTGCGATCTGGCGTTCACGGGGCGTCAATTCGAACCTGTTCTGGAGGTATGTCCACCGTCTGGGCTTGATCAAAACAGTGCCAGTGGCATTTCTTGGGCCGATTTTTTTCCTATCGGTAAAATTTTCTTTCGATATCTGCTGCATTATTACCCTCTCTTAGATAAAGTGTTTAGTAAATCCAACGCTTCTTTAAAATCTGCTTTTTTCATCTCCCTGATACTGGCACTCAGATTCTGTTTAAGAAGCAGGATCGTATTAAGTTCTTTGATAGCCATATCCTTTTGTCCGGTCTTTTCAAAGGCTTTAGCAAGGTGCAAACGCGTGGAGATTATCGCGGGATTGGTCCCTGGATAAAGTTCCAGACATTTCTGGAAATCGATGATAGCTTTATCAAACTGGCCAAGTTTACTGTAAATAAAGCCCCGGGTATCGATCAGATCGATATATTCAGGAGCTTTTTTTAGCCCTCTGTTAGCCATCTCAAGAGCCTGCTGATAATTGCCCTTCTCCTGGCAATATGCCCATGCCAGGTTATTGAGCACAATCAAATCGTCAGGCCTGATGTCATGTACCCTTTCATACAAAGATATCGCCTTGTCGTTTTGCTCTACCATCTGGTACAGAACCGCCATACCCTGCAAAGCGTTTGGAGCGTCAGGATGACCTTCTATAATCTTTTCAAACGTGCTGATCGCAAGCTTCATAACCTTATCATTGCCGGCGCTAGCATTGACCAGTCTTTCAATTACGCCAATCGCTTCCAATGAGTCTTCAGGATTTTTTGCGATCCAGTCGGAGACCTGCTTGAAACATTCTTCATAATCTCTGGATCCGAGCAACAGATTCGTATACGTCGCAAGCGTAACAACAGAAACATCTTTGGATTCCATCAAAAGAGCAAAATCTTTGGCGGCTTGCTCGGTCTTTCCGTCCCTGTATCTAGCCTGTGCAAGAGCGACACGACACCTCAGTGAATCCTGCTCGTCTTCTATTTTTTTCAATTGAGCTTCGAGAAGTTCAACAGCCTTGCGAGTCTGCTCAGACTGTGAATAAGTGTCGGCAAGATAAATCGCGTTGTCTAGATTTGCGGGATCCAGATCGTACAACGCTTTTAGAGTCGCAATAGCAAAAGCGGGAGATCTTCCAGACTCTCCGCGTGCTTTGAGAAGCATCAAACGCCTGTCATTAGGCCTCGACAACAGTCCCCTTTGGGCATAAGCTATCGCCTTGTCATATTGCTGACGAGCCAATGCGATCTGCCCCAGCAAACTCCACGCTTCGACGTTTGAAGAGGTTTTCCTGGTTATTTCAACCAGTATCTCAGCAGATTCATTTCGTGAGGGAACCGTCCCGCGTGAAAACAGCAGGCGGGCATTTATCATCATCAACTCGACTTCTCCGGGGTTCTCGGTTAAAGCCTTGGCAAGCAGTTCACGGCCTTTGTTTACTGCATCTTCAATACCGCTGGACAACATCAGCAGGATCGTCTGTCTTTGAATCTGCACGAGCGTATTTTTTTGCTTCTTAACATCAGTCTCGGCATCCGAAAGAGCATCTGACGTATCCTCGGTAGCTTCTTGAATAGACTTGACAAGCGAAAGAGCCTTGGCCAAATTGGTTTCGCCAACCGAAATAGCCTTGACCATGTCGTCGATTGCTTTTTGCATCTCATTAGTAGACGCATAAAAACGACTTCTTGCAACCCACGTATCGGAGTTTTCCGGCTCTTTTTGGATTGCCATGTTGTAATCGACAAGAGCCCTTTCATTGTTCTTGATCGTATAATACATACGTGCCCTGATCAGCAGTGACGCAGCAACGGAGTCTTCTTCAACAAGTTTGTCACAAATCCTGATCGCCTCGTCATAATTGTTCTGTTGGACACTCAGTTGTATCTGAGCGGCAACAACTGATCGCAGGAAACCTGGTTCGCTAACAGTATCTTTTAGACCGTCCAGCATTTTCGCTGCCTCAGAGTAATTCTTCTGCTCCATCTCAAGCATAGCAAGAGTAAGCTTGTCGCTGTTACTGCCGGATATTGCCAGAAGAGAACTTCGAAGCAGCTCAGAAGCAGTCGAGTAATCGCCCTGCCGAATGTGACTGTCAACCTTCAATCTTGACAACTGAGGGTTTTGCAGGGTCTTGGCCGAAACCTTACTCATTATTTCATCTGCAAGTTCGAATTGACCCGCCTGATAAAGTGCCGAAACCATCGGAATAATAACTTTCAGATTATCCGGTTCCCTGTCAAACGCCTCACGGTACATCGAAAAGGCGACCTGAACATCGCCTGCTTTAAAATATGACCCCGCGAGAAGGAGACGACTTGCCTGATCGGTAGGATTTTCAAGAAGATTTCTCTTCATCAGCGAAACGATTTCAGTGTAATGACTCTTAAAGTCCTCGGAAAGGTACCACAAACGTGACTGATGATAACGCCACAGCCATGAATTCTCACCGACAATTGCTTTGATCTGATCTACAATGCTCTGACCTGCGGCCGGATCTTTGGCAAACTTTTGAGTCATAAGGAGCCTGGTCTTAATCTGGATATTTTTCGGATGTTTCTCATCAAGATCAAGAGCCTTAAGCAGCTCGTAGAGTTCATTCTGCCGGTTCCACCTAAGATAGAAATCTGCAAGTATAAACGAGAAATTCAATTTAGCAGCGGGATTGTCATTTCTCGCTATCGCCTCATTGAGCAGTTCAATACCCCTTTCTTGCTGATCCTTGCTTGCGAGAATGGAAACCAGGTACTGCACAGGATCGGTGGCCTTTGGAAAATCTTTTACCATCTGCTCCAATAAGACAATTGTTTCGTCAAGCTTATCTTGTACCAGATTCAGGTTGGCCATGGCCATTGCGGCCCTGATGTCATCCGGATAATCGGATTTAAGTTTGTCTGCGATCTTTTCAGCTGCCTCAAAATCCTTCTTACCAATAGCCATCCTGAATCTAAGCAACTCAGCCTGTATTGCCATTGAAGGAATCTTTTCCAGTTCTGCGATCTGCAATTTGATCGCTTCAGGATCAGGAGGTGACGCTTCAGGATCCAGTTGAGACAACTGCTGTACCTGGGCCTGAACATAAAGGTATTTCGCCTCGACGTGGGCGGGCAATAACTGGATAACTCTTTGGGCACTCTCAGCAGACTTACGAAAATTCCCATTTCTAGAAGCATTCTTGGCAAGCCAAAGATGTGCCTGCCAGTATTTAGGGTTATCTACCAAGATCTCTGACATTTCTCTAACAGCGGCAGCGGAATCATCCGCCCTGGCATAGGCCAAAGCCAGTGACATTCGATCTTTCGGCGGCACAGAAAAGCCCGGTGTCCTGAATATCAAATCTATCACCTCTCGCCAGGCCTTGACAGACTCAAACGGACCACTCTTCTTGTCAATATCCGTAAGCACCGCTTCAAAACGGGCTACTGCCAGCGGCAGCATTTTTTTGTCTTTGAGTTTAGAAATACATTCTTTAGCCTCTTCAATCTTGTTGCACTGAAGATAAACCTCCGCCGCAGTCGACATGAAATCCCAAGGGTCACGTTCAAGTGCCTTTCGAGCATTCTTGACGACTTTGAGAACCTTATCCTTCGAGTTTGTTCTCTTGGCAAGGTCAACCCAGGAAACCCACATACCCAAATTCCGAGGATCGTCAGCGGCAATATCTTCCAAAATCTTTTCTGC
Organism: Planctomycetota bacterium; assembly: GCA_019456225.1. GTDB lineage: Bacteria > Planctomycetota > Phycisphaerae > Sedimentisphaerales > Anaerohalosphaeraceae > VRUI01. The sequence goes on from VRUI01000020.1 coordinate 17,936, forward strand.
TTCATCAAGTTTGCCTGCTATTGCAAGAAGTTTCGCAAGCATTAATTTGTCATCAGCGGCGGTAATTTCAAACTCCTGTACCTTTGCCAGATCGCTATCGAAACCTTCTCTATCATTAAGTCTACGCCGGTAATCCGCACGCATCATATACGCTTTGGCTGAGGAAGGATTCTTCCCTACCGCATCGTTGATCCATTTCTCCATTTGCTCGAGAATTATCTTTTTCTTCTGTTCGTCAGTTTTATCTTCCATCTGTCCGGCAAGTTGGTAAGGAACAAACTGCGCCATAAGCTCATAAGCTGGAATATGTTCCGGGTGAGCTTTTATAATTGCATTAAGCTTCGTTACGGCACCTTCCTCCTTTACGACACCTTCCTTTACGACATCTTCAAACTTCTTCTGGAGAGCCATTGCCTTTGCAAGCAGCGTGCCAAGATCGGGATTTGACTCAATATCTGGAAACTTCGAAAGGATCAGTTCTGCCTCACCGGACAGGCGCATCTGAAGATACATCTCCGAGATTTTTTTCGTCGCCTCAACTTCAGAATTATCGACTTGGAGAATCATCCGGTAAGCACTAATCGCCTGATTTATATTACTTTTGCCGACAGGACGCCGATTCATCTGAGCAGTAGCGTACTTGTGCAGCATCTCAATATCTTCCGGGTTCGATGAAATATATCGACCCAGATGAGACGCCACCTCGTCCCATTTATGCTCGTCAAAGGCCTTGATGCCCTTTTCATAAGCAAGACCTGACTTTTGCCCCTTCTGCCATTTGCGTAATCCATAGGCAGTGACACCAAGCATCATAGTAGCTATCAAAATAACAACCAGTAGTTTCCAATTAAAATATCTCCTCGCCATAATATTAATCCTTTCAAATAATTTTTTTGTTTCTTCCCATTAAGTAAGGTAGTTCATACCCACACTATATTTTGTTTGCTAATAGCTAATTACTAATTGCTGAAAATCAAAACTGCTTGATAAACTCTTTAATCAACTTCGTTGCCGTCTTCCAACTTATCCACAGATCCTGTTTAAGCGATATGTTTTTGACATACTTAGTATCGTAATGTATCCATTCCTGGAAATCCCTGGAGGGTTCACGGGTCCTGCAAATCTGCCACAGACCGGTTATGCCGGGCCTAACAGACAACCTGATATCCCGCCATGACGGACACAGCGTGTTTTCAGACTCCGGCGAAGGCCTTGGCCCCACAACGCTCATGTCGCCCTTAAACACATTGATAAACTGTGGTATCTCGTCAATGCTGGTGTCCCTTAGAAACTTACCGACGGCACTTATTCGCGGGTCATCTTCCATCTTGAACTGAGGACCGTCGATCTGGTTCACGATCCGAAGATTATCCTGCATCTTTTCGGCATCGACGATCATAGTACGGAACTTAAGGCAGCTAAACTCCTTGCCGCCACGCCCCTGCCGCCTTGCTCCATAGAACAAAGGACCCGGCGAATTAATTTTTAAAGCGATCGCCACCAGAACAAACACGGGAGCAAAAAGCATAAGCATCGCCGCCGAAAACAATACGTCCAGACCGCGTTTCAAAAAGATCGGATAGGAAAACTGACGCCATCCGTGAAACTTACCATGGTCGAGGGCTTCAAGCTGGAAATCTTCAAATGGCTCCTCAGTCCATCTGCCTGTGTCTGCCTTTTCCGCGGCCCAGTCAAAAGACGAGTCCATTACCAGACGGTACTGAACAACGCCACCTGTAGGGACAGTAACACCATCTGCGATCACACAAGAATTTACTACCGCCCCAGCCGAGACAGTCACATTATCGCCAATAATCGCCGGACCGATCACTAAAGCCTTTTCGCCGATAGTAACGTTTTTACCGACGACAACCTTTCCGATCAAACGCCCGTCTCGGGCTATATCGCAATCGCCGCCTACAGCAGGCGTGTCGATAGTTTTAAGCTCTGCCATAAGCAGACTCATAAGCCCCTTTTCAGTCTCCAGGTCCAGAACACTTCCGCCTGCATCGACGGCAGTGATTTCCAGACCGCCCTTTTTGCAGGCCGTTAAGAATTCATCAAAGTCCACCGGCAACTGACCATCTTTGAGTATATTTTCGATCGCACCATTCCTAACGATCAGCAGATGCGGCCACTGCTGCGGCATCGGTGCGTAGTTGGCAATATCCGAGTAAAGCCTCCGGCATCCAGCGATCTGGTTGTTGGGAGCAAAGCGGAAATTTTCGCGGTAAGCACTTAGCTGAGGGTCAATATTTATGGCAACAATTTCAGATTTTGAAGCGTCGATAATTCGTCCAAGCAGGTCAGGATCTACGCGGGTGGCGAATCGGCCGTTGGATACTACGAAATGGGTTTGTTTCGTATTATTGCTTTGAGTGGTACTTAAAAGCAGTTTTTTACCGTAAGAAATGACAGATTGCAAACTCTCAAGACCCCAATTTTCCGGTATCGCAAGGATCGCACCTTCATCCATAACCCCGGAATCACAGAGGGCGTCACGAAGTACTCCGGCAACGGAAACGCAAGACAAAGCAGTCCTGATACGACCATCAGCAGAAGTACTCGGATCGGTATTAGAATGTAAGATTTTAAGATGCACGATAAAAAGCTGCCAGTTTCCAGTTTTCAGCTTAAAGATTAAAAGACTAAATAAAAAGTTGAACGATTGTAGTACTAATCCCGATGTACATCGGGACTAATTAAAAAACGTGAGTAGTGAGTAAGTAGTAAGGCGTAAAGCGTAAGGAGTAAAAAACAGCTATCAGCTTCCAGCAGCCAGTTGCCAGCTAACTATGTTCTGGTTCCCGGGTTCCTCCTTCGGCGGACTGTAAGCAACCGGGGATGACAAACTCTAATATGTTAAGCAAATTACTGTCGGCAAGATGACGGCAGTACAGGTCAGCAACGGTGGGCCGATGCACCCAAAAATGTAATATTGCCGTTATTCGCTGTCGTCCAAATTTCCGGCATCCAGGGTCTTCATGTCGTCAAGAAAGCCCTGGTACCCCTGACCCTCGACATAATCGACGATCCTGTCGATTGCATCGAGAATATCCAGCATACGTAGCTTACTGCGTCTTGACATCGACAAGTTCTCCTTTAATCTCCTCGGCAAAGCGACCTTTTACTGACGGTTGAGTAACCAGGTCTACCTTTCGGCCCAGAATATCTTCAAGATAAGCCTTGAGACCCTTGAAATGAGCGTATGTCGTATGAGCAAACTCAACAACTATATCCACATCACTTTCAGGCCCGCAAGCATTTCTGGCCACAGAACCGAAAATGCTGAGGTGCCTGACGCCAAAAGAGTTGATACGCTCCAGATGGGCCTGTAGAATATCGACCGCCTCCTGGCAAGTCAAAGAATGCAATGAAGTATTTCCAGTATTTCTCATAATTGTCATTGTAGGACCCGAATAAACCGAGTCAAGGATAAAAAGCGTAAAAAGCAGGAAGCAGAAAGCGAGAAGCAAGAAGCTAGTTGCTAGTTGCTGTTAGCTCATTGCTGTCTGCTGTTAGCTGTCTGCTGATTGCTGTTAGCTGTCTGCTATTCACTAAATCCTATGGATTCTATTTTTTCGTCGTCTTCTTTGTGCATGTGTATGAAAAGCGACTCTGCGTTTCTGCTGCTCACCGTCTTGCCGTAACCTGTGTAGCCGTACTGGTAGTAACCCTGCTCGGAAGGCACGTTGCTCAGGATCGTGCCGAGGAGATTAACACCGACCTGCGAGAGCCTTTCCTTGGCAAGTTTCATCTGCTGCGTCGTCGTCTTGCCGATGAAGCATGAAAGCACAACTGCATCGGACATCCTCGCCCAGATCATCGCATCAGGGAAAGCCAACAGAGGAGGAGTGTCAATTATCACATGGTCATATTTCTTCGCTATAGCATCGATATACTGGCCGGTCAAAGGTGAAGTAAGCAACTCGAAGGCGTCTGAGCAATTACGGTCATCACAGGTCAGAACATCCAACCCGGTCGAAGGCATAGAACAAACCGCCTCCTGACAGTCGGCTCCGAAAAGAAGATCCTGAAGCCCTCTGCTGCCCTTGGGCAGACCGAGAAGCTTTGCTATTCCGGGACTTCGCATATCACCATCGATCAAAAGCACTCGCTTTCCGGACTTTGCCATACTGGTGGCAAGATTGATAGCGAGCGTAGTCTTACCCTCGCCGCTGCCGGGGCTGGTTATCACAAGTCTGCCAGGTGCGATACCGCCGTTACCGTTGAGGACGCTCAGGTTAGCACGGATAGTCTGGAAGTCCTCGGCAATCCTGCCGGGCATAAGCGACTTCTTGACACTGCCTATACTCGTCGTTGTACCGATGACGCGAATGTCCACACTCCTGGAAACATCAGCGGGCTTGCGGAGACGCTGGTCGACCTTGGTCCTGAGGAACGCAAGCCCGACACCTGCTGCAAGAGAGCCAAAGACAGCTGCAAGCGAAAGCTTAATACGCTTGTCGGCCTTTGAAACAACATCTGCATTGTACGCAACGGTTATCCGATTGGGCCGCTTACGCTCCATCTCCATCTCCCGGATACGCCTGGAAATAAGTTTACCCTGCTCTTCTTCCAGCCTAAGCAAATCCTTTTTGTCCTGGATTGCAAGCCCAATATTACCAACGTCCCTCGTGGCGATATCTTCATTCTTGAGCAAAATCTCAAACTGAAGCTTCAAAGATTCGTTAAGCTCGAGACTGGACTCAGCATTTTCAAGGATTGCCCTGATATTAACAAGCTCCTGCTTACCCTTGAAGGCAGATTGCCGCTCTTTCTTGCTGTCATAGACCTTGCCGACATCTTCCTTGCGCTTATCGACTTCGTCCTGGTACAGGACAAGAACTTTCTTTCTGAGTTTGTACTCAGGGTGTTCAGGATTAAAGCTGAGCGCCGCCGCCATCAGCTGACGTTTATAAAGGGCAACCTCGGAGGTAAGAGAGTTGAGGGTAGTATCTGCATTGATATACTCGTTTCTGTCAGGGTCATCAATATCAGCGACATACTGAGCCTCATTAGGATCAGCGGACTCTTCAGCCACTTCGAGAATCTCTATCTTCTTTTTAAGGACCTTAACATTTACTTCAAGCTGGAGAACTATGGCCTCGTACTCAGTCACCTTGCTAAAGAGCATACTTTGACGCTGAAGCTTCATTTTCTGTTGAGGTTCCAGATCCAAACTACCGTACTGCTTGCCAAGCTCCATTATTGCCGCTCGATAGTTCGTGACCTTCTTGGAAATCGCCTTCTTTTCTTCTTCGAGAACCTTTAGTTTGTCCTCCTCTATCCGCAAGGCTTGAACAACTTCAATCGCCATATACGACTCAACAAAAGCATCAACGATCTGCTGAGCCTCGGAAGCGTTTTCGCCGGTCATAGTAACATAAATAAGATCAGTACCTCTGGCGAGATCAGCTATAATAATACCATCAGCGACCGCTTTTTTAAGAATCTGCTCGGGAGTAAGGCTAATCTTTTCACCTCTTAGCTTTTCCTTAAGGAAATCTATAGGGTCAAAGGGAGGTTTTTGAAGAAACTTCAATTTCTTTTTGATGAGCTTATCGACAACTTTTCGACGAATGGGATCACTGGTAATAATCATCGACTGAGTTCTCATAAAGGTGTCGCCAACGCCTCTCTCAACTTCACCTGAAAGGATACTTTCCTGGGCAGATTCAACCTTAATAGCCGCCTGAACTGTGTATACAGGCTCAATTAACAGCATAATCGCAGGGACGGCGACTACATTGATGACAATAAAGATGGGCATGAAGATGTACCACCGCCGCAGAATACCGGCAATGACTTCAAAGATGGAAGGACCGGTGTTTTCGGGGGGCACCTCTTGAGCAAGAACCCTGGGTTCGATAGCGTTGGTATTATTATTATTCATTTCATTCATAATTTACAGCCTCCAGCTCACAGTTGCGAGCAAAATTACAGCTTGAATTTTTGTAGATATCGGATGTTAGATTAAAATAAGCAAGAAGCAAGTAGCAGGTAGCAGGTAGCAGGTAGCAGGTAGCAGGTAGCTAACCGCTCTTTGCTCTTTGCTCTTTGCTGTTTGCTGTCAGCTGTCAGCTGTCAGCTCATTGCTGTTAGCCGGCTACCGCCGGCTAACCCTGACCCAGCCTTTCGCCTTTGTATTTATTGTCTCTGATCGGTTTCCACCACCACTCATTGTCGAGATACCATTGAACTGTCTTTTTTATGCCCGTTTCGAATGACTCTTTAGGCTCCCAGCCGAGTTCTGCTTTTATCTTGCCGGCATCAATGGCGTATCTTTTGTCATGGCCGGGACGGTCCTGGACAAAAGTTATCTGGTCCCTATAGCTTGTCCCGTCGTCTTTTTTTCGCAATTCATCCAGAATATCGCAGATCGTCTGAACAACTTCTATATTTTTCTTTTCACTGTTTCCGCCAATATTGTAGGACTGGCCTGGAACACCTTTTTCAAGCACGGTGCAAAGTGCCCTGGCATGGTCGTCTACAAACAACCAGTCCCTTACATTGTCGCCTTTACCGTACACCGGCAATTCTTTTCCATCGACAGCATTAAGGATTACCAGGGGAATCAGTTTTTCCGGAAAGTGATAGGAACCGTAATTATTAGAACAGTTTGTCATCAAAACCGGCAAGCCGTAAGTATGGTACCAGGCCATAACAAGGTGATCCGAAGAGGCCTTACTCGATGAATACGGAGAGCGAGGGTCATAAGGCGTCTTTTCCGTAAACAAACCAGTTTCACCAAGGCTGCCATAAACTTCATCGGTAGAAATGTGCTGGAAACGAAAAGAAGCTTTTTTCTCATCGGACAACTTCTGGAAATACTCTCGTGAAATATCGAGAAGGTTATAAGTGCCCAGGATATTGGTTGTAATAAATTCTCCCGGTCCGTCAATAGATCTATCAACGTGAGATTCGGCGGCAAGATGCATTACCGCATCAGGCTCAAACGAATCAAAGATTTTTTTGACTTCCACAAAGTCACATATATCGGCTTTAACAAAACTGTAACGCGGGTCCTGGTCAACAACTTTCAACGATTCAAGATTCCCTGCATATGTCAACTTATCAAGATTTAACACAGTATGTTCCGTATTCTGTATCAGAAATCTTATTACCGCCGAGCCAATAAAACCCGCACCACCTGTTACGATTATTTTCATGGCAAAATTCCTTGAATTTTGAGCAAGAAGCAGGAAGCAGGAAGCAAGAAGCTAACTGCCTGCTATTCGCTCATTGCTATTTGCTGTTTGCTCATTGCTATTTGCTATTTGCTGTTTGCTGTTTGCTACTTGCTACTTGCTCTTTGCTGTTTGCTACTTGCTCTTTGCTGTTTGCTACTTGCTCTTTGCTGCTTACTAACTACATCTTCTTGCTCTATCTCCTCCGGAGCAGTAGTAAGCTTCTTTAGCAGCCATAATTGGCCTACTGCCATTGCCAGGGCCAGCGGCATCATCGCATAGCCGCCGAAGTCGTGGAATAAAGTCTCCCAGCGGTCCCCTTCAAGGTAAGTAAAAGCTATCGAGGTTATCGCAAGGCGAATAGTATTACACAGCAGTGCAATAGGCAAGCATGTGGCGAAGACTATCGCCTTTTCCCATTTTGGCCGGTTGGCAAGCAAAACTACAAGCCCGATGATCACAAAGAAAGCGGTGACCATCCTAAGTCCGTTACAGGCCTCTGCGACAGCTACCGTCGTCTCGCCAAGCCGGATAATATTGCCCTCTCTGACAACGTCATATCCGATCATCTCAAGCGAAAAGACCGCAGACTCGGTCGACCACCTCTGCAATGGCTGAGTAATACTCGCCTGCACCTGGTTTGGCCAGGGCAGCATAAAGAACAGAAACAGAAGAACCGAAAAGACCTTCCAGAATAAACGCCAGCCAAAGACAAGCAAAACCAGCGAAAATATCGTAAGAACAATAGAAAACCTCTCCAGCGAACTCATCATTAAAAACGTCCCAGCCATCCTGACAAACTGAGCAAACACAAAAGCAGCAATCCCAAACCAAACCGCAGGTCTTATCTCTACATCCTTTAGCCTGTCACGTCTTGACCAGAGGACATAGACAGCAAGCAGCGGAACCAGGAGACCGGATGAAAACTCATCGCTGGCCATCCACATCGCCCACAGGTCTTTAATATTGGGCCAGTGTGACCAGAGAAAAACAGCAAGAAGCAAGCAGCAACCAGCTATCAGTTGCCAGTGGCCAGCTATCAGCTGTTTAGCCGAGGTCGGAGTTTGGATTTTAGATTTAAAGGGTGTTTTCAATTTTCTACCTAAATTGAAATCAGCAGGAAGCGGGAAGCAAGAAGCAGGTAGCTAACCGCTGTTTGCTCTTTGCTGTCTGCTATTCGCTGTTTGCTGTTTGCTCATTGCTGTTTGCTCTTTGCTCTTTGCTCTTTGCTCTTTGCTCTTTGCTCTTTGCTCATTGCTGTTTGCTCATTGCTGTCTGCTGTTTGCTCATTGCTGTTTGCTCTTTGCTACTTGCTGTTTGCTATTTGCTATTTGCTATTTGCTATTTGCTATTTGCTATTTGCTATTTGCTCATTGCTGTTTGCTATCAGCCGGCTTCTGGCCGCTGACAAATCTTTCTCATAATTCTTTCCAATACCCCACCGCCTTTTACTGCTACTGCTGTGTCTGCGAGAACGGCGTCATCTTCGACTGTGGTATTAGCGGCGACTACGCTATCGCTTATATGACAGCCGGAGCCAACCGATGCCCTATCCCAAAGAATACTGTTTACAACAACGCTGCCAGTTCCAACAACGGAATTCCTGCCAATAACAGCAGGCCCAAGTACAACTGCACCTCGCTCGATCTTCGCCCCATCAAGAACAGCAACCGGTCCGACAATACGGGCATCAGCGGCAATCTCAACATCCTTACCAATCCAAACATCGTCAAGGCCGTTAAACTTTTCCAGCCCATTGGCATCCAGGCCATTAAAGGCGTTGGCAGCGGCGACAAGATACTCGCGCCGATTGCGGAAATTATTTACATTGCCCGGCAGAGTCGCATGATAAATCTTCTTATCAGCAGCAAGCAGAGCGGGGATAAGACTTTCCTTAATATCAAAATAACCTATCGCAGGAATATGCTCCAAAACAGAAGAGTTGCAGACATAAATGCCGGCGCCTTCGCCTTGACGGCTACGGCGAGCAGACAGCAAACAGCAATCAGCAGGCAGCTTTTCTTTTCCCTTAGCTAATTGCTCATTGCTACCTGCTACCTGCTCATTCTCTGCTGTTTGCTGTTTGCTTCCTGCTGTTTGCTCACTGCTCTTTGCTCCTTGCTTCTTGCTTCCTGCTACCTGCTCATTTTCTGCTCCTTGCTGTTTGCTACCTGCTACCTGCTCATTCTCTGCTGTTTGCTTCTTGCTACCTGCTACCTGCTCATTTTCTGCTGCTTGCTTCTTGCTTCCTGCTGTTTGCTCTTTCGGTTCAAAAAATACTGTCAGATCTGAACCGCCCTCTTTATGTGCCTTCAGCAGCTCATCAATACGTGGCGGAGAAACCATACTGCCCTGAAAAACGACCAGCAGCCCCCCCCGCACATCATCCGCGTCACCGTTAACTGCATCACGAATACAACCAGCCGAACCAACCGGAAAAGGTTCATCCATAAACGTCAAATCAGGGCATTTAGTCTTATCAATAGTTCGCTCAATAACAGCCCCACACCCATTAGAGCAGACCACAGCCTCGCTAACGCCCTGCGCAGAAAGACCGCTAAGCAAACGCTCAACAACCGGAGCCCCAACCACCGGCCAAAGACATGTAGCAAGAGAAGAAGTCAAAGGGCAACGCCGAAGATCACGACTGCTGGCCAGGATGATAGTTTTGTAGTTCATAATATAACTGGAAGTCCATTGCCTGACTGCTATTTTATTAAATAGTTTCAAGAAAAGCGATAATTTTCGCGACACTCATCTCAACGGAGAATTCATGTGTAGGTAACACTATGTCTGGATTTTCCGGTTGCTCATAAGGTGCAGTAACACCTGTAAAATTTTTAATTTCTCCACTAGAGGCCATATCATAAATGCCTGGCTTAGCTCGCTTTCGACACTGGTCCAATGGAGCTGACAAATAAACTTCAATATAATTCTCTGTACCGATAATCTCCCGGGCAAGCTGGCGTTGTGATTCATATGGAGAAAGAAATGAACATATCGTAATGACACCGGCCTCATTTAGCATACGGGCGAACTCAGCCGCACGCCGAATATTCTCTCCCCGTTCTTGAGCACTGAATCCCAGGTCCTTGCTAAATCCAAGACGTGCATTTTCACCATCAATGACATAACTATTTTGACCAGCATCGAATAACTTCCGTTCCAGATTATATGCAATTGTTGTTTTACCAGAACCGGCAAGACCAGTCAACCAGATAGTCTTTGGCTTTGCTCCCATGCGTTCAATACGTTCTTCAATCGTAATCAAACTCTTTTGGGATGTAACATGCTTGCTCTTTGGTTCAGAATCACTTATTGAAACATCGCTTACGTCAGCAGGTACACGGTCAAGAATCATACCGGCACCAACGGTATTATTTGTTATTCGATCAACAATAATAAATGAGCCTGTGGCTCGATTTCGGTTATATGGATCATAAGCAATCGGCTGGCTTAAGGTAAACACGCACCGACCGATTTCATTAAGGTTCAATTCTGTTTCCTTAGATCGATGAAGCGTATTGACATCGACACGATAATGGAGTTTCGAAACACGACCGGATACCGCTTTGGTGGTCTGTTTAATATAGTAGTCCTTATCAAGACTCAAGGGTTCATCGGACATCCATACAACCATAGCGTCGATTGTCCTGTCAACCTTGGGCACATTATGAACATGAACCAGCATGTCACCGCGACTTATATCAACTTCATCTTCTGTCGTAATTCCAACTGCCAACGGTGGAAAGGCCTCATCCAACTCACCGTCAGGACTAAAGACCGTTTTGACTTTTGTTTTCACTCCGGAAGGGATGACCATAACCTCTTCGCCAGGCTTAATAGTACCGGACGCTACAGTACCGAGATATCCTCGAAATGTTCGATCCGGCCGCAATACATACTGAACAGGAAAACGCAAATCAATCAGATTACGATCAGAAGCGATATGCACACTTTCAAGATGATTAAGTAAAGTACTCCCCCTGTACCAAGGCATATTTTTACTGGTCTCAACAACATTATCTCCTTTAAGGGCACTTACGGGAATGAAAGTTACATCAGCAACTTCCAGTTTCGCAGCGAACTCCGTATAATCTTCACAAATCTTGCTGTAAACATCCTCAGAATAATCCACAAGATCCATCTTATTGACAGCAACGACTATATGGGGGATTCCCAGTAAAGAAGTTATAAACGTATGTCGCTTAGACTGAGTAAGGACACCGTTTTCAGCATCGATCAAGATGATCGATAGATTTGCTGTCGACGCACCAGTTGCCATATTACGAGTATATTGTTCATGCCCGGGACTATCGGCAATAATAAACTTCCTCTTGGGCGTGGTAAAGTAACGATATGCCACATCAATAGTAATCCCCTGCTCACGTTCAGCTTTCAGGCCGTCGGTAACAAGCGCAAGATCAATATCGCCGCCGACCGTTCCCCATCGGTCCGAGGCAGTCTTAACCGCATCAAGCTGGTCTTCATAAATACCTTTAGAGTCATACAGTAAACGTCCGATCAATGTACTTTTACCATCATCAACACTTCCAGCGGTTACGAAACGTAAAAGGTCTTTCTTTTTATCCTGCTCTAGTAATGTAATCGCATCCATCTTTTAAAACCCTACATATATTTTAAACCAATCGATATCACAATATAATGAACGAAAAAAACATACAGCCTACCAGACTTAAAAATATCCTTCCTTTTTCTTCTCTTCCATAGAACCTTCCCGGTCCTGGTCTACTGCACGGCTTTGGCGTTCGCTGTTTCTGGCAAGCATCGTTTCTTCGATAACTTCCTCAAGAGTAGTTGCTTTAGAACGAACAGCTCCCGTACAAAGCTGGCATCCTAACGTGCGAAAACGAATCATCATCTCCTCAACCTTTTCTCCATCTTTAGCCTTATTAAGTTCCCCCGCCAGCAAAAGCATACCGTCACGTTTTATGACAGGTCTTTTTTTGGCAAAATACAACGGGACCATTGGGATCTTTTCAGCATAAATATAGTGCCAGATATCAAGCTCAGTCCAATTAGAAAGCGGAAAAACACGAAATGACTCACCTTTTACGTGGCGGGTATTATACAAATTCCAAAGCTCGGGACGCTGGTTTTTTGGGTCCCATTGCATGTATGAATCCCGAAAAGACAAAATACGTTCTTTGGCACGAGATTTCTCCTCATCACGCCGGGCCCCGCCAAAAGCTGCGTCAAAGCCATGAAGCTTTAATGCCTCAATCAACGCCTGAGTCTTAAGAAGGTCTGCGCACATGCTACATGTCCAATTACCGACATGCCCAATTCGTTCCAGAGCGTCATGATTTGTATGAACGATAAGCCTGGCACCAATATCCTTTACAAACTGGTCACGAAATTCGATCATCTCTTTAAATTTGAATGTCGTATCAACATGCAGCAGCGGAAATGGAATCGAACCGGGAGTAAATGCCTTCTGCGCAAGGCGAACCATTACAGAAGAGTCTTTTCCCACCGAATACATCATTACCGGATTTTCAAACTCAGCGACAACTTCTCGCATAATATGAATGCTCTCAGCTTCAAGCTGCTTGAGGTTTGACACATTATATTTCATAACTTAAAAATCTTTCACCAAATACATTTTGTTTGTAGTAATAAATAAATTAGCTTAAAAACTTTAACGCCCTATTACCGATATTCCTTTTATCATCTGTATTATTCTTATTCCAATCAGGATCATGGCCACCAGAACAACACCTATAAATCCTATGCGCATTTTAGAATCCTGCGCTTTGAGGCCAATCTTTGTCCCTACAAATGTCCCCAACAACCCACCAATTAGCATTACTGCTAAAAGATCATATATTATCACACCTTCTTTTCCATTGAGCGTCACAGCTATCAATGATGAAATCCATACAAGCATTAAACTCGTTCCCGCAGCCTTGACTGCCTCCTGGCCAACCAGGTAAATTAAAGCTGGTAACATTATGACCCCACCGCCAACTCCCATCATACCAGTCAATATGCCAACAAAAAAACCAAATACGATCAGAACTATAACCGGCATCCTTATCGCACTGAGAGTTTTATATGCAGCATAAGGTGGAATTTTCATGCTAGCAAAAACTCCGGCACTTCGACTCGTTTTTGTTTTGTATTTCCTTAATATATACTGATCATATAGCATATAGGACGCCACCGAGAACAACAATAATACAAACAAGGACAGCAGAATAAATTGTACCGCGACAATCTCATGACCATTAATGTTCAGGGGCTCCATGTTGTCCATCTGCCCCAGAATCATCTTACCGATAACGACACCGGGAATACTGCCACTGGCAATCGTAAAGCCAAGCCGAATATCAATAGTGTCAGACTTGTAGCGTCTAATTAAACCCAAACTGCTTGTCGCAAAAATAGTCACTAAATCTGTCGCAACAGCGGATGTCGCAGGAACACTTAAGATGATCATCAAGGCCGGTGTTAAGAGAAAACCACCTCCAACACCAAATACACCTGTCAAAAAACCGACAAACAACGCTATAATAAAGCCGCCAACTAACATAGAAAAACTCTCTGCCCTTGATAAATATCATCAAAGATATTTGTCTTTAACGAATATACCTTGATCACGGAGATAAGAAAATATCCTTTCGGAGCATTCCACCGGGGTCATTTGGTGAGTTTTCAAAGCCAACTCGGCAGAGACCGGCTGTTCATACGGGGCATCAACACCTGTGAAATTTGATATCTCACCCGCCCTGACTTTCTTATAGAGTCCCTTGGGGTCCCTTTTCTCACATTCACTTAATGGCGTATCAAGGAAAACTTCTATGAATTTAGAATCACCAGAAGCCTCACGAGCCCCCTGACGACCCGAAGCATAAGGCGATATGAATGAGCAAATCACTATAAGACCTGCTTGTGCAAATAAAGCTGAAATCTCACCTATACGACGAATGTTTTCGCCCCTGTCTTCAGCCGAAAAACCAAGATCACGGTTTAAGCCATGGCGAACATTGTCACCATCAAGAACATACGCCAAAGAGCCGTTACGTATCAGCTTTTCTTCAAGAAGAGTGGCTATTGTACTTTTCCCGGATCCTGACAGGCCAGTTATCCAGATCACACATCCGAGATGTCCTTGCAAAGCTACACGATCATCACGAGTAGTTTTACCATCCTGAAAAACAATATTTTTACTTGTAATATTATCTGGCAATTTATTACTCCCAAAAAGCATTATTCAACTGTATCAACAATTTCCTTAATCTTATCGTATGCCTCGGCACTGGCAGCAATGACTCCATTTACCAGCGTATCCGGCTGATTGAAGACATAAGGCTCACCTGCAAGGTCGGTAACTTTTCCACCAGCTTCAGTTACAAGGAGAACACCTGCGGCTATATCCCATTCATTCTTTGGTGTTATACTTAAAGTAGAATCCGACATACCAGCCGCCAAACGTGCCAGCTTATAAGCAATAGAGCCGCAGGGGCGAAGATCCAAATGTGATTCATATCCTGAAAAACGCCCCTTTTCAATGTCAGAGCTGCTAACTTCAACCACAGGTGTGCCTTTAAATACGTGATTAGATGTTATCGGCTGACCATTAAGGCAGGCCCCTTCATCTAATACAGCATCATACAAGTCATCTGTAGATGGATTATAGATAGCAGAAAGTATTACCTGGCCATCTTCGACGAGAGCAACAGAGACAACAAATTCCGGATTACTCAGGACGTACTCTCGTGTGCCGTCGATCGGATCTACAATCCAAACTCTTTTGCGATTTAGCCGATCCGGCCCCTTTGATTCTTCAGAAAGCCAGCCATAATCATCATGCTCTTGCAACAGCATTTTCTGTAAAATCCTGTCTGCTTCTAAATCTGCTTCTGTAAGAACTGTACGATCAATTACCTGTTGTTTTCCGATCGTCTTGACGCCAATTTCAATAACTGCTTGCCCTGCCTGGCGAACAGCCTCTCTGACAACTTCTCTTTCCTTAAGTAAAGACATATTACAGCATTCCTTAACTCAAAAACTCTAACTAAGATATTCTTTTCAACGAATCGTTTTTTACTAACTGCATGTCGACCGAATTAGCCCATAACATATCATATGCAGCTAACAATTTTGGTTTCTCGTAGTCCCATTCCAGTTCGTTTTCTACTCTGGATCTGCCGTACTTGCCCATTTCCTCGCGACGTTGGGGATCATCCAGCAATTCAACTATCCTGGTTGCCATGTCCACAAAGTCATTCTTCTTAGCATAAAGAGATGCTTGCTGTGCGGAAAAACGTCCTTCTGTCAAATCAAACTGAACGACAGGTTTGCCCAGTGCCATATACTCCATAATCTTATTCATAGTCGACTTGTCATTCATCTCATTGGCCACGTCGGGATTAACACAAACATCTGCTGTATTTAGCATCTCCAACATTTCCTGATCCGGGACACGGCCTGTAAATGTCACATATTGATCTACACCCAGTTCTTTGGCAAGCTCTTTCATTTCTGTCAATTCTGTTCCACCGCCAACCAGACCAAAATGAACATCAGTACGTCCCAAATCATGAACTATGTACTTGGCCGCCTTAAGGAGGTAGTCTATTCCTTCCTGCTTGCCCATTACTCCCACGTAACCAACCATATATTTGCATCCCTTTTTGAGAGAATCATCGGGAGGCATTATTTTGAGGCGTTCAAGATTCGGACCACTTCGAACCACAAAAACTCGCTCAGGGTCCATCTTCCCTCTTTCTATTGCTATTTTCTTATAAGACTCGTTTGTCGCGATCGAAACATTCGCGGCTTTGAAAGTCCATCTTTCCCAAGCCATCATAACCTTGTAGAAAAAGTCTTTCTTGCCGAATTTTGCCTCATAAAGCTCAGGATTGATGTCATGGTGGTCAAACAAAAACTTCTTACCAAACATCTTAAAAAACAGGCCTATCAGAAATATATTATCCGGCGGGTTACAGGCATGGATCACATCAAAACCACGGGTTAATAATATCTTCCACGCGAGAACAAACTGCCAGAAAAGCGCAATAGAATATTCCAGAGCATAGCCAATCGCCCCATCGGCTTCAAATGGTAAGGGGTGCCTGTATATATTAATCCCTTTATAGCACTCGAATTTAGCCTCATAACCTTTTCCCTTGGGGCAGATAACAGAAACCTGATAACCAGCTTCTGTAAGCGTCATTGCCTCCTGGAGAACCCTTCTATCAAAAGGTAAAGGAAGGTTTTCAACAATTATAAGAACTTTTCTTTGTTTACCAGCAGATGCCATCGTATTTCTTCCCATCTGTCTTTTGTTCAGAAACCCTCACAAGGTCAACAACTTTGTGGTGATCCTGCAAACGATCAAAGATGTCCTTAAATTCACTTGCATTATTTCCAATAACAATTGTTTCGGCATGATCAAGCACTTGATCGACACTTTCAACCATCATGTCTGAAATATGAGGTATATGATTGAGTATGTAATCCCTGTTAGATCCTTCTATCTTTGCAATGTTTACATTGCGGTCATATACCCTGATATCATATCCTTTTCCAAGAAGACGCTCTATAACTTCAACAAGAGGACTCTCACGAAGATCATCAGTACCAGCCTTGAAACTGAAACCAAGAAAACCAACTTTCTTGCTGCCCTTGGACATAACCATTTTCAACCCACGCTCAACCTGCCTTTGGTTACTTGGCAATAACGAGTTCAGGACGGGCAGGTCCAGATCAAGGGTGCGCGCCTTGTAAGTCAAAGCGCGAACATCCTTTGGCAAACAGGAACCGCCAAACGCAAAACCGGGTTTCATATAATAAGGCGATAGATTCAGCTTTTTATCCTGGCAGAAAATTTCCATTACCTTGTGGCCGTCAATACTCAACTCCTTGCAAATATTGCCAATTTCATTTGCAAAGCATACCTTCGCCGCATGCCATACATTGTCGGTATATTTAACCATTTCAGCTGTCTCAATTTCAGTTCTGATCAAAGCCGCTTCGATCCCCTCGTACAAATCAGCAACGACGGCCCCACTCTTGGGATCAGTCTCCCCAATAACTGTTTTAGGGGGATTATTGAAATCATATACCGCGGTACCCTCTCTAAGGAACTCAGGATTAATGCATACCCCTAAATTAAATCCGGCTCTTTTCTCAGAATATTGTTCCAGTGTTGGTATAACAACTTGCCGCATTGAACCAGGAAGCATGGTGCTTCGACAGACAACTATGTGATAGCTGTCCTTCTTTTTAAGTGCAGACCCGATCTCTTCGCAAACTTTTCTGATATATTTCAAGTCGAGATTGCCGTTTAACTGACTCGGAGTCCCAACACATACCAGGCTTATATCAGAATTCTGTATAGCTTCTTCAGAATCAAGAGTTGCTCTTAGTTTTCCTTCCTTAACAGCTTCTTTTATGATTTCAGGCATATCTTTTTCAATGATCGGAGAATTACCGTCATTGATCATATTGACCTTGGTACTGTTATTATCAACTCCAATTATCTGATGCCCCATCTTCGCAAAACAACCTGCAGAAACTGCACCAACATAACCGAGCCCAAAAATACTAATTTTAGCCATTACTGCTTATCCTTTCCTAAAACCAGGCCAGATCAAAAAACCTTTGCCCATGTTCGTCAATATCCCTTGCAATTGACATATATTTAAAGATTGATAGCCGTTTTGATAACACTTCTTCCCGTTATTTTACCGCAACAGGATAACGTATAAATTGAAAACTTTTGATCGTATTTATCGCTGGACCATCCGGACAATGTGTCATTGTCACCTAAGATGAGTGTGTCAGTCAACATCCCGTCAACACACAACTCTATGCTTTTATTTCCATTATTGATCTGATAATTTCTTTCTGATGTCCGGGTGATCGAGCAAGACCGGGAAAAATGAAAATTAAGAGTAACCTCATGGCTGCCGTCACATCGAAAAATATCCTCGACCAAAAGAGAACCTTTCTCTTTGCTGAGAGAAAGCGACCTTTCATGGACAACCGGATCATCCAAAGCTTCGTAACCGTCATGCCATCCTGTAACTCTTACAATATCTCCATTATCTTCGAAGTTTTTAATAAAAGACCGCGCTTTATGCTTCCATATAAACGGACCGGCAATTTCTGATTGATCCTGACCGTCAATTACAACTGTATTATGCGCCGATGTACTTCTAAAATAGTTTCTGAAAGGATCATCAGCAATATAAGTATATGTCCCCGGGTCGATCAGGAACTCTTTACCATAGGCATCAAGAGTAAAACTAAGGCTGTCGGCATGTCCGTGAGCAGCTATCGACTCAAAACCCAATGGTCCACAGTCGAATATTATTTTAACTTCCTTAGGACCATCACTGCCAAGTATATAATAGCCACCTTCACTGAAACTATTCGGATTTTGTTTACTGTCAGATAGTTTCTTAATATTATCAAAATCTGCTTTCCCTTTTTTGCCGAGCAGCCAGAAAGACTTCTCATCAAATACCTTAGCTTTTTCAGCAAAATCTATTCTGTCAAATAGCACTGAAGAAGTTGCAAGAATAGAGTGAGCCTCTTCGTATTGCCCCTCAGAGAGGACTATTACTTTGCCATCATCACTATCGCCGATCTGCTTAATACTCAAGTCTTCATTTGTGACTGCACTTATAAATGAAGCACTCTTTTCGAGCATTTCCCAGTATTCTTTGGGAAAGTCAATTCCATTTGCTCTGCCAAGCAAAGCAGAAATCAGGAAAAATTCAAAACAGAAAATCTGGTAATGTACGGCCTGCTCTTTATTTACGCCGTCCGAATAATGCTGATGAATGATCTCGCGGCAAAGAATGTCATAAGCCTTCCTTCTAACCTTACCCATCCCTTCCATGCCGAAAAAACAAATACTTGCAACAAAAGCACCTGCCGCCTCACCGACAAGATGATTATTCGCTGAAGAGAATGCAGCGTAATTATTCGTAATATGGTGCAAGTGGCTCTTAATGACCTGCTCGATCAAAGCACACTTCTCGGGCCTGGACCTGAGATAATCCTTTAGAAAAGCGACTATCCATGAAATCGAAATCAACCTGATGCCAGATTCCATCGGCATCGTCCAGTTTACTCCAAGGAGATAGGGACACTGCTTTATAAATTCTTCAAGTTGTTTTACAACCTCATCGGCATACTCATTTTTGCCGGTCAGATAATAAGCCTTGCTCAAAGTAATAAGATGCTGAAATCTGGGCACCTCCCAGAAGTACTTGAAATCACCAAAAACCTTGGTATCTCTGTAATCAAGCCACGGCCCAAACTCAAGCGGAGTTTTTATCTTATTCTTGTATTCATAATTAAAGTCAATATCATCGCCAAGAGAAATCTCACCAAGGGCAAAAAGCTCAAAACGATGCTCCATAAGCTTATCAGCCGCAGCAACAGAACCGTCAATCCATTGAAGCGGGCAGTCTTCTTTGTTGATATCGGCAAGGCCGTAAAATGATGTATTGTCGATCATATCTACGATCTGCGTAGACATCGAACAGGACCTGGCAAATGACCTGGCATGAGTCTTATGCAATATACGGTTCGACATCTGCCACGTAAGCTTTTTAATCCTCCAGGCAATTTCTAAAGGACTCATCGACTTCAATCTGTTGTAATACCAGGCTATCTTCATTACTGATTTTTACTTTTTCAGGCCGGATTCGATTCTATACTGTTAATATGAGAGATGATCGTATCGACCTTGCTATCCCACGTCTCATTTTCCACCATTTTCCGTCGGGCAATTACTTTAGCCGGATCGTCCTCATCAACCGCTTTGCGAATCAATGAAATAAATTCATCATGACTCTTCGCTGCATAGACTACATCCAGATATGGGTCTAACTCAGGATAATACATTGAAACTACAGGATTGCCCAAAGCCAGGTATTCCTTCGTTTTGACAGGATTGCAGTACTCGATCCATTTGTTCTGATTCCAGGGCATAATGGCAACATCGAAAACCTTGCCGTAATGGCGGATTTCATCATATGCCTTTTGACCGAGAAAATAAACATTCTTGAAATTTGCAAGTTCACCTAATTCGGTTGAAACCGGACCGACCAAAACTAATGACATCTCAGGCAATTGTTTGGCAACATATTCGAACAACTTCATATCCAGAGTCTTTGAAGAAATATCTCCGTAATAACCTATGATCGGTCCGGGTATAGAAGCAATATCTTCAGGAACATAGTCTGATTCATGAGCTGTTGCAAAGAACTCATAATCCACTCCATGCCCCAGCAGTAAAGATCCGTCATTCTTTTCCTTGCCCTCTTTCCACATCTTTGTATTAACATACAGCACAAGATCTGATGTAGTACTAAGTTCATCATCCAAAGCTGAAATAAAAGCCTTATCCGCTCCCGGCATCTCTTCGAAAAGGTCTGTACGCTCATATATAAGACAGTCATACTTAAACTTCTTGATGATCTGTAAAGCCGGCGGACAACCGATATAAAAAGCAGGCTTCTTTAATCCCAAAAACAACGTCGCTAGTTTTATCTGAAGAAAAACCGAAAATGAATTCAGTTTACTGCCAATCTTACTTTTATAAACAGGTATTGACAGTGGGCTAATAACAAACATCCCGCTGTCCGTCTTTCGAATAAACCGGCCAATACTCTTGAGCTTGCGTATTATCTTCTTAAAAGCATGCCGGTCTTTTTTCAAAGAGGGAATACGCATACCAAGGGAATTTACAAACAAAACCTTATGGCCCTTATTCGCCAGCCGATTCATCACCTGTGGACAAAATAGCCCTCTATTATGATACCACCAGTCACAACCGGCAAAACAGACTATCGCATTTTCTTTACTTTTCATGCTCATCTACAACTTACCAACCAAAGTCTTTTTGTTCATCAGAGTCCCCTTCCAATTAAAAATACAGTAAAATGCTCCAAGCAAACAAGTCACAGAAGCATCAAAATACTCCTTACGATCTTTCTTACTAATAATTGATTTCATCAACCAGTACGGCGACCTCAACAAAAAGAACATTGATGTAAAAAAACAGGCAATAGGAAATGTCCACCTGCTTCTGTGCAGTCTCATAAAAATGAGTTGGCTGCCGTATAGCTGAAGCCTGAATTTCCTGGCCATTTGCTTTGTAGTCTGTCCGCCCAGATGAATTATTCTCGGCTCCGGTGTAAACAGAATCTCCCAGCCGGCCTTATTAAAACGATAGCACCAATCGGGATCGTCACCATATACAAAATATGTCTTATCCATAAGACCCACCTCTTTTATCGCTTCCTGACGAACCAGAGAAAAACATCCGCAAACAGTCTCGACCTCTCTTGGCTCATCATAAGCCCACCAGGTCATCCTTTCCCGACCAAAGAATTTACTCCGTGGGAAAACCTTATAAAGATACGAAGCCGACAAAAACTTATTCAAGAGAGACGGATACATAAAGCAATTCCTCTGAAGCGTCATATCCGCGTTAAGCACCTTACACCCTACAACTGCTGCTTCGGTATGCTGATCGGCAAACTGAACTGTCTTCGCTATCGCATTTTCCAAAACGATCGTATCGCTATTTAGCAAAAGCACATAGCGGCCCTTTGCCTGCTCGATTCCCTGGTTGTTGGCGATAATGAAACCCATATTTTCATCGTTTTCAATTATCTTCACATCGGAAAACTCCTGCCGAACCATCTCAACGCTTCCGTCTTCCGAAGCGTTGTCGACATAGATAACTTCATAATCAATGTCACGGGTCTCATCAAAAACTGACTTCAAACAATCATACAGAAGTTTTTTTACATTCCATGCAACTACAATTATCGAAACATCCATATGCTTTACTCTCCCAACTTATTAATTTTGATGGCATGCTGAACATTTTGAAAAACCCTGATGTTATAGTAATTATCTTCTTCATAATCAGCAAACTCATCATTACGCTCATAAAGACTTTGAATAATGTCACTTACAGTATATTGAGGCTGGAATCCAAGCTGCAATCTAGCTTTATCAATAGTTACCTTGTAGTTGCGAAAATCTTCAATATTCTTGATATTGATTCCGATCTTTTTTCCCCCAAGCAACTGAACCCTGTCCTTAACCATATCTCCAACCTGGCCTACAGTGTAATTGTCCGATGCTACATTAAATACTCCGCTTATGGAGGAATGGGCCTGTATTGCCCGTAAATACGCCGTCGCGGCATCTCTGATGTCAAGTATAGGCCGCCAGATAGAGGCATTGTTAACTGTAACCTGACCCTGGCTCATCGCAAACTTGAACATTGTATTAACGATAAGATCCAGTCTCATTCGCGGGCTGTAGCCGGAAACTGTTCCTTTACGCAGGGCTATGACTGAAAAATTTTCATCCTGAAGCTGCAAAACCCCACGTTCTCCCTGTAATTTCGACACCCCATAAGGATAACCGCAAGTCACCGGACTCTCTTCGTCATAAAGTTCATCTACAGTATACCCATAGACCGAACAAGATGAAGCATATATAAAGCGTTTGACACCGGCGTTCTTAGCCGTAAAAGCCAGGTACGACGGCAAGGCACCGTTGTATACGAAATTCATCGAAGGATCAAATTCAGCCATAGGATCATTAGAAAGACCTGCCAGGAAAATTATCTGATCATAGATTTCCAGATCACTTTCTGTGCAATCAAAAAGATCCTTCTTCATAACCCTTACTTTTTCCGGCAGATTGTTGCCGAACCACATCAAATCTATGACATCAACGTCATAACCATGTTCGAGCAACACCGGAATCAAATATGAACCTATATAACCTGCACCCCCTGCTACTAAAATTCTCATTTTATTATTCCTTCCTTTAATAGATTACCATATCTTTCACAATTTAAAGAAGTATCAACAGGCACTTTAAAATTGACATCATTAATCGAAAGATCACCTATTTCCTTGCTCTCATCAAGATTCTTTGCAAATTCCATAACAGTTTTTCTTTTTCCGCCGACGTGTACAGTACCAAGAACATCCGTACCGACCAGCTTTGACATCATACCGGCAATGACCGAAACACTTTCTCTGCTCGTCCACTGGTCGACAAAAGCCTTATCATAAGGAAACACGTCCGGGGCGAATGTAGTTCTTATGACCAGCGACTTATCATAAAGCCTTACCGCACATTCACCGCCAAGTTTGGACCATGCATATTTATTGACCGGGTAAACCGGATCATCCTCTTTATAGCTGCCCTTTTTCCCGTCGAACACATAATCAGTGCAAACGTATATCAGCCGCGCGTCAAGTTCGATGCATAATTTCACAATATTGGAGGTACCAACAATATTAACGTCGATCGCCTGGACCGGGTCTTTATCAATGAGAGGCGGCGAGGTAAAAGCCGCCGCATGAAATATCTCTTTGCAATCAACAGACTTTGCATATTCCAGCATCTGATCATAATTGAGAATGTTAAATTCTTCCAGAGTCGGATAGTTCAAGTCCGGGGCAAACTTGCGAAATGTCGAACCCAGCAGACCGCATTCACCCGTAAATATAATATTTGAATGACTTACCATTCTCTATCTCCAAAATATTGCTTCTTATTCAGTTAAGTTAATTCCAAAACAGCGATCAAATTCGCAGGCAACCATTGCAAAGCTAATTGCTAATCGCTAATTGCTAATCGCTTTTAACCCAGTTCTTCATAAAGAAAATTATTCGACCTGTCGTCATCTGTCCACGACTTGACCGTAAACCCTTCTTTATCCTTTTCAGTAATAAGGTCTGTTGTCAATGCCATCCCATCAAACATCTCCTTTAATTCCTCATCGCATAAGGACCAGTCGATGTCTTCAGCCAAAGGAGAGATACCCGCTTCACATCCAGGACTGTACTCACCTGAACAGAAATACTCGATCATCGTTTCCTCGGTAAAGAAATTACCATGTGCAAACCCCGGCGGGATCCATATCCATTCACTGTAATCTTTATCCAGACCAGCCGGCATATCATAACATATTATCTTACCAAAAGTCGGCGAGCCCTTACGGATATCAAGTATCATATCAACCATCCGACCGGAAAGAGTGCGAACAAGCTTACCCATAAAAGGATTCCACTGGAAATGAAGCCCGCGAACAGTGCCTTTATGCGAACAGCTCTCATTGCACTGAACAAATTCAACACCCTTCATAAACCCCATCTCGGGATGACCAGCAAAATCACTCTTGCGAAAATGCTCAGTAAAATAACCCCGATGATCACAAAACCGAGCAAATCGGATAACCTTAACCGATTCAATTGACAGTGATTTAACTTCAATTATTTTCACTATTAAACTCCTACTAATATATGATAAATCAATTATTTCACAAATTGAAACGATGGCCGTTCATGGCCAAACTTTAACTGGTCAGCCAATAAATATTTCATTCGGGTATAAAAAACACATAAATAAGATCAGTTTTTTTACCTCATTGGCTGAACTCCTCAGGCAGGATCACTCTCAAAGCCTCAGGCCGCAATACGTTGAGGTTTCGCAATAGCAAGACCAGTAAATGAACCTACCAATCCAAGAATACAATAAAATAGCGATACAGATGTACCGAAGAAACTAACTCCTTGCCAATTTACAATTACTGCTAAAACAGAACTTCCCAATGCCCAGCATATTGACTTCAATTCTTTATCCATTGTCTGTTTAAAGGCCTTTGCGAGTCTGTTAAATGCTGACGCCAGCACTACACAAAGTGCTATTACCCCAGGTAGACCGTACAGCATACCTGCTTTAATAAATTCGTTGTTTGCATCGGTTCTGCCATTTGACGCTCTCGCAACCCAAAGCGGATCTCTACCACCGTATCCTGCCAGCCACCAATCTCCAAAATCCCTGATCGCTGAATCAATGAGAGCAACCCTTTGCCACCACGTGCCCCCAGTGATATTTGCCAGCTTATATAACACATGATAAAAATGCTGGTTACTTATCATTTCAACCAATAAACAAAATGCAATAAAACATATAATTAGTGGTTTTACTAAACGTGTAAATCGTTCCATCATTAAAAAAAAGACCAAAGCGATTAACGTAATCCATGAATTACTTTGCCAACTGCTAAGTGCTCCCAGACAAGCAAATCCTACCATAATATAGGAAATCTTTCGCCAATAATTATTTTGCCGCCTTAGAGTCCAGATTATAGGTAACAGCATAATAAAACAACTTCCAAACATAATCGGATGACTGGAAGGACCGACTGCCCGAGCGTGGCCCTGTCGCCCCGTAATGCTAACAGAGCCGACCGGTATATCCCAGGGCCTGAAACTTTTCAAATGAATAAAAAAATACCTATGGGTAGTGCACTCTATCAACCCAACAATTGCTAATGGTACTAAAGCAAGTCCAACAATCTTAGCAAAAGAAACCAAATCATCTTTATTTGTAATTGTTAATCGTGTCGCCATATATGCAAACCAGGTATCCATCAGAAATCCGCTTCTGTTTTCGACAGACATACTAAAAACAGGATACATAAAACAATATATCCCCACATATATCGCCATACTCAGTGCTATCAGGGTATCAAATCGGGACCAGGTAAACTTTCGTGAAATTCGTTTGTCGCATAAGCATCGCAGCAGCAATATTGCAACAACTATACGCCCCGCTGATATATCTATAGTACCAAGACTGATCCTTAAATAATCGGGATACCAGACTAACACAATAACATAAGTTGCCAGGGCATACGGCGCACGCAAACATACACATAAAGCCGAACTAATAATACCAATTGCTAATGTAATACCCTGCATATATGACCGCTTACTGAAAAACTCTAAAAGTTTAGAGAAATAGTTTTTTATGAGTCGTCACTACAGCCTTTTTGATGGGCGGCTTCACTACGTAATCTAAGGTGTTCCGTAGACCCGGCCTGCCTCTGTAAGAGTTTTTTTCTGGCTACAGTACTCTCATAATAATCTTTGTCAAAACGCGCACGCAAAGTCGTCAAAAGACCAATTCCCTGCTTCCTGAAAATACTTCTAAATACTGCAGAAAGCCCCTTGAACCTCCCAAAAAACAGTAACTGGTACAAGGCCATCCAGGCGTTCCTATTGTGTTCAGGAGTTATAAAAAGGTGCTTATTATAGTCATACATCTCCTGAGCCGGCACTTCTTCGGCAATCATATCACCGGTATCGATCACAGAATCAACAGCCTTCTGACCGGCTTCTGTCCTGACCATTATACCCGACCAGCCCTTCATCTCACTATCAACCATATCATCTTTCCATGGATCGGATACAACGATATCAGAGAACTTGCCCCAGTGATCAACACAGTTGGTACACTTGAGATAATGATCACCCGGAACAACAAGGTCAAGCGAACCGCCAAGTAAAGGCTTCTTTAATAGCTCTTCTCCCTGTTTGTCAAGTACCCTGAAATAACCCGGCCAGCCATGGCCGCGATAGCAAATCTTATAAGCCTTATCAAGATCGACATTATAACGCTCCAGAAATGCCAAGGTACTCTGTCTTGAAGCCATACCCGCGCAAACCAGCCCGATCGACAAAACAACCCGTTCTTTCAACACGGGATTGCCATCCTGAAGCTTCTTTAAACCCTCGCACATACAGGGAGTGCCCACAAATGCATACCTGCCCGGCTTTTCCAGAACCTCTTTAAGCGCCGTACAATTGGAAACAGGTGCATATTTCGAGGCTCTTGAATCCAGCAATTCCTGCCGTGTAGTAGCCAAAACGGATTTTGCGATCCAGGGCGTTTCCCCCTGACTCTTGGCTACGACAGCACCATCGATCTCGCCTTTTTCCATTAAATGAAGTATCAAACCGGTAATAAAACCGCCCGAAGAAGAGTCAAGCCGAATACCATCATCAGGAGAATAGAGCAAATAGCTTTTCAAATCCTCTTTTTCTGACAATTTACCATATTCAGGATCGGTCCCATGCAAAAGAAATTCACTCGGACAAACCTTAAGACATTTACCGCAATCAATGCATTTTTCCAAATCCACTTTAGGATAATTAAAACGCTTGCCGTATGTAAAATCAATACATGTTAATGGACATGCAACTGAACATGCTCCGCAACCGCAACATATCTTTTTATTTACCACAACCATAACGCTGTTACTTTTTTTTCTGGATAAATCTTTTGTATTTTTTTTTGTCATAATCAGGACACTTCCAGGTAATCTTTAAGATCACTGAACATATTAAGAACCTTGCTCTTTACCTCGGGGACGGTTACGTTTAATTTTTCCATTATCTGTTCGCGATTTTCAAATGCATCTTTTATTGCTTTGAGAATCACCTCTTCAGTTAGAAGCCGAAGGTCAAGAACGGTATCTTTTGTTCCCACCGATTCAAAGATGCCGTCAAATTTCTTACTATAAGCGAGCCCTACAGTAGGCACTTCCTGGGACAACGCTGCTATGCAGGAATGCATCCTCGAGCCTAAGAAAAAATCACACATTCCGATTATGCCCTTCATCTCATTATGGTCATATCGTTCCTGAACAAGAAATATGCGGCTTTTGTATTCCTCGGCTGCTTGTTCATAAATTTCCTTACATGCTGTAAAGTCATCCAACTCATATCCTTTTTGGCCGGAAGATTTGCCGGTCGACGTTTGCATTTGTTTTGAACCAAGAACATGAGGAATTAATACAAGCTCGACACCTTTGTAGCCCATTAAAAGCTTGATGATTTCACTTATCAGATCTGGATAATTTATTTGAGAGGAAAACATCTCGCAGCCGGATCGATGATCCAGAAGAAGCATGCCGCTGACATTTAATCCTATTAATATTTCACTTTTGTTTTTTGCTTCCTCTAACAAAACCATTTCTTCATTTTGTGGTCTTTTCGGATCAAGGACAAAAGCAACGTCCGGGACAAATTTAATTATTTCATTTTTATTATCTTTACTGCACATTCCGTTTATATAGTCAATTGCATCAGGATCTCTTGAGAAAATTATGGAAGCGTGGTCTAAAATATTACCTGCCATTTTCCTGCTGATCTTTTTCTTAAAAGGCCCGTATGTTTGCGGCATCATCACCATCTTCTTGCCAAACAGCACGAGGAGCCACTTCTTCAAGATCCCAATAAATAATCTTTTAAATCCGTAGATGTCACTAAAACTGTCTCCGCCGGTAATATCTACAGCAAAGTCCGCTTCATGAAATGCCCTTACACACTTGTTGCCCGATACGATCTTTTGCTGAATCTTTTTTGACCTGAAAACCTTTAACAATAGTCCATAAAAAACAATGATAAAAAAATGGCTTGGCAGGAATATGTTCTTGCTGAATCTTATCGGCAAGCATTTGACTGTGATGTCTCGGTCGAATAACCTGAGTTCATGCTCAGTTTCATTTCTGGAATCTCCCAGGATAGTTATTTCAGCATTCGGCCAGCGATGAAGTAATACCTTTATACTGGACTCGCCCAAAGCACTAACTCCGAGGTTACCCGTACTAAAGGCTGTACCAAGCATACATATCTTATTTATTTCGTTATTGTTTGTTTTCATAAGTACCGGTAATCAACTATTTATTTACGAGATTTCGGCATCCGGATATTGCGTATTTTCTGGACACCTCTTCTTATTTTGCCCCGCCAGCCCATATAAGCTTTTGCCTGCCATGGACCGCTGTTAAGATTGTTAATGATTTGCTGCCGCCTTCTCCATCGATCTTCCATACTGGTTATATTATGCTCTCGAAGAACGAAAGTGACATCACGGTGCTTGCGAATTCCTTCATCGTCGGCAATCTTACAATGCTCAGAACGAGGATCATCCATGTGCTCCTGAAATATGAGAGGAAAGTAAAAACCATTTATATATCCTGCCAATGCTACTCTTATGGCATATTTTGTGGTAGCCTTGCCGACCATAGAACCAACAGACTCGAAAGTGCTGCGTTTCATCAGGAATGTTGAGCCGGCTACCCAGGGATGCCTCAACATCTGGTGCTCGCCAAAAGTCTGGATTTTCCCGGCTTTTCTGGCGGCTTGTTCGTTGAATTCATCAAGTGGAAACCGCCAACAACCTGCGATACCTAAATTCTCGATGTCTCTGTGGGCCTGAGCAATTTTTCTGGTCCAGCCTGGAGTCACCAGGCAATCGTTATCGAGTTTACCTATAAGGTCTGCCTTCGAGTTCCCCCAAACTTCATTTACTGCATGAACCTGACCCACATTTTCCTTGGACAACACAACATCAACTATCCGCGGGTCATTTAATTCATTTTTAAGATATTCAGCAGTTCCGTCAGTTGATGCATTATCCCAGATAGTCAAACTGAACTCCTCGGTTGGATCACCAAGCACGGAGGCTAAAGCTAATTTAGTGTAGTCCAAGCGATTATAGGTAATAAAAAGAAGATGAATTTTCATTGATCCAAACCCTGTTCAAAAGAGCCCGTTGCAAATAATTTTCGAATCCAACCGCTGAATCCGCTGGCTGATAGAGTAAGATGGCTCAATTAACTCTTTCCTATACAACCATTGTTAAAACTTATCGGTAATAATTCATGTTTTAAAACATATCCAAGCAGAATTACGCCTCAAATCTTTCTTTTATTATCGTCAGAACCTCATCAATAGCATTCTGGCCGCTTTGTTTGAATGTAGCAATCCTGTTTCGAATAATTTCCTTATTTTGAGGTAAGCTTTCACAAATCGAGTCAATATTTACAAGAGCCCCTTCAATCTCGCTTTCCGGAGAAATTAAATGAGAACTTAAGCCAACCTCAGTCAAAAGCTCATCATACTTATGAGACCAGCCAATTGCAGCAACTGGAATTTCTTGCGACAAAGCGGCGATTAAGGCGTGGTATCGTGAGGATACCAATAAGTCACAATTTCCTATTACTGACTTTACTTCAGCTGCAGTGAGAAATTTGTCTAAATGTACAACTGGCAGGGATTTATCAAGTAACGATAGAAGGTAATTGCATAATGTACGATCATCTTTGATGCTGGTGTTATCTAAGCGAAGTTCATGCCCCAGTAGTAAAACTTTAGCGTTGTGTTCTAAGCAAAGATGCTCAATAACTTTTGCTAAGAAAACAAGATATTCATTATTCGTTCCCGAGCCGTTAAATCGTTCATAAATCCGTAAATTTGGAGTCACACAAACCGTAATTGAACTATCATCTTGGGTTAATCCGGCATCTTCGATAAGTTGTCGACCAATATGTGTTTCAGCTCCTTGAAAATTCCATGCAATATCATGCGCAAAACGTATTTTTTCATGTTCCGTCCCTGCGATTTTTTGGACAGATGAAAGAGATTCATTGTCTCGAACATAACACAATGTTGAATAGTTAAATATTGAACGGAGAGATTCTACTATTCCAGGTATCGAAAAAGGTCCCCATGCCTGTGGCATGAAGAACATTAAATTTCCAAATTTCACACAATGTTTGATTGACTTAGCCTTTTTGGCTGCATTTCCCCATGGGTCTCCAAACTGATAGCCGCCAATATCAATGAAAACTTTGCAGTGATAATATGTTTTTGCATATCGTAACTTGCTGAAGAGTCTGGACACTAAAGATGTAGGCTGATCTTTCTTTATTGGAATCAGGTCATTCATCCGAGCTTGTTGAAAATCTCGAGTTTTGATTCGGATGTAGATTTTTGAATCTGGCAATTGCTTCCTGATGTTTTCGACAATAGTGAGAATCATTGCTTCTGCGCCTTTGTTGACGAATCCACCTCCGGTTATGCAGATGCTTTTCCTGTTTTTTTTACCACTATAAAGCTTTTTCATCCTATTTCCACTTTGTTAACATATAGTTCAAGGGAGCTTGTTAATTTGCATTTACAAACTTGCGTTTCAGATTTGTAAGCTTACGCCAAAGATAACCTAAAATATTTTGAGGTTTTATTGCATTTCGAAACCTTTCAATCTGTAAACGCCTTTTCGCCGTTTTTAGCAATTCAGATGTGGAACTTACGCCTTCCATAAATTTGGCCCAATGCAGTTTTCCTTTATAACTTTCCAGCGAAATATTTTGTATATTGGCATACCAGCGACTTTCGATATTTATATCTGGAATAAAACCATTCATCTCTTTCCAGGCTTGCGTAAAAGCCGTCCAGTATCTTCGTTTGTTTTCAACTTTTTGACCTTTAAATACAGATTTAGGATCAACCTGATCAACCTGTATCACACCGGCTTTTCTTGCTGATAATAAAGCCTCTTGCCCTTTTTTACTTCTGGCAATAATAATTGAGTGGCCTTTTGCATCTTCTTTAACTTTGTAGGCATCACCAACGACCAAATCCGCCAGAAAATTCATTTTATCAAAACAAAGTCGACATGCTAATGGAGTATATGTATCTTTGATACGGTACCGATATTTCCTCAGTAAATATTTTGTCTTACCAGAATTATTTTTTATGCATACATCCCCCGGCCAACCTCTCAAACCTTTACTTCTATACACTATACTATTTATGTTTTCTTTGTTTTCTCCTGCCTGATTGATGAGGTGGTCTATTGCAGCGTAAGAGAGGGTTCTGTCACAAACAAGACCTATCTTTAAAATATTTGCATGATTATTGTTTTTCAATTGTTGTTGCATATTCATTATCCCATGGAAGTGACAGGGTAATCCAACAACTGCAATATTTTTGCCCTCTTCATTGACATTTCCAACGAGTTTCTCATTCAAGGCAACCGGACAATATTTTGAGCCTTGTGCTTTATGGATTTCCTCGGGGTCACTTGTAAGAATACATTTAGGTCGAAGTGACTCATCTTCTGGCATCTGTGTAATTAATGCATGGTCGATTCGGCCTGTCTCTAAAAAGTGGCAAAGCAAAGCTGTCACGACACCTCCACTCTGTCCCTTTTCTAAAAGGTTTTCATCTTCAGCTTGTCCGCAATACGCTGCAACGACACTTCCTTTGAAAGGGTCAATCTCGGGAGGAAGCAGGCCCTCCTCAAGATGAGTGCCTGGGCATACTTTATTACATCTTCCACAAAAGTTGCAGTTTGAAGTGTTTACTTCAGCTGCAAGCAGCCCTGCAGGCGATTCCAACATTCTTATCGCATTATTGGAACAAACAGCAACACAAGTACCACAACCAACACATAGATGCTCGTTAATGACCCATTGAATATTTTTTTTCTCATCCAACTAGTAAGCTCCATCAAAAGATTTGTGTTAAACACTGCGTTTTTTTTTGGGAAAGATCAGAGATACATGAGAATACAAATCTCGCAGCATTTGCATTCCTCCAGGCATCAATACCCATACTAACAGGTAAGCTACCAAACCCAAACCAAAACAAACTGAAATTACCAGGATGTCATGCTTTGAGAATAAGTAGTGATAAACTGCCATAATCACAACGCCCATAACGAGGCTTGATATAGCCGGCCTAAAAATAGCCTTTACGAAAGCTGTTATTGAAACAGGTGTCCTTTGAAAACAATACCATAATGAAGGTAATAAGGCAAAATAAGTTGAAATGGCATAAGCAACTGCAACTCCTATTGCTCCCCAATTTATACCTACCCCAAAAGAAGTTACAATACAAAGGCTCTTAAAAACACCAAGTCTCAGCAATCTGCCCGATTGTCCCTGCGAGAGAAGAACAACACCCATAGTAGTCGAGGCCGGTTGGATAAAAGCAGTGATTGCCAGTATTTGAAAAATAACGGCTGCGGGCATCCATTGATCGCCTAAAAGCAAATGTATTATCTGCGGTGCACAGATTCCCAGTAATACGGTCAACGGCATGCTGATAAATGAGATTATCAGAAGCAGTTTGGCATAGTAATTTACATAACGTTTTGGTTCGTCCTGTATTCTACTTAAAGCTGATATTGCCACAGAGTTTAGAGGTGCGCGAATTTGTATTATTGGCAGCATTAGAAGGCCATATGCCTTGCTGTAAAAACCAAGTATACTGGAACCACAGAATCGACCTATAAGAATATTATCTAAATTGCGGGCAAAATAATTTACTAGTCGAAAACCGGCCACATTACCTCCGAAGCCAAGCATTCCCCGAACACCCGAACCGCGTTGAGGTAAACCCGGTTTCCACCGCATAGCTATCCACATGCCGGCGGCGATAAAAATAGATAATGATACATGTAAAACAATTAGAGACCAGTAGCCCGCTCCACAAAAACCGGCGATGATGGCTAACGTTATCGCTACCGCCATAGCCGAGATCTCTACAATCCCTAATGCAAAAAATCTCATATTCCGTCTAAGAAGAGCCTGATGCTGAACAGACAAACCACTAAAAATAAATGTACATCCCAAAGCGATGGTAACGGCTCTTAATTCAGTCCGTCCGTAAAACCACACAACGACAGGTGCCAGTACGGCTACAGAAACAGCCATGAGTAGACCGATAGCCGCATTTATCCAGAAAAGAGTGCTTATCTGAGAATGATTAATTTCTTGCCTTTGAACAGTGGCCCTGGAAAGCCCCATATCCTTGAATATCATAGCAAAATTTGTGATAGCAGCAACCATAGCGATAAGTCCAAAATCGTCTGGCGTCAGCAAACGGGCTAAGACAATTGTTGAGCCCATCTTGAAAACAAACTTACAACCTTGGGAGAAAAACGTAATCGCTCCTCCTCGGACGGAACGGCCTTTTAAATCCTTCTTCAGGTATTCGGTGTCAAAAATATCCATGGAGTTTTTTTCTATGAATTTATCTTTGGTCAGTGTCTGTGTCATATACAAAACAAAACTTATTTAAGGCCAGTGGTTGACCATGAAGCATTCAGTGAAACACGCTCTGCATTTATGCGTTTTTGATTTCACAGAGAATTATTTACTGTTAATTAGAATCATTGAGTTTCGTGCTGCTGCTTTTTGCGGCAGATTCAGTTTTTGCCGCTGTTTTATACCAGTATTTATTAACATCTTTGTTGATCAGTTTCGATAGGCCGTCATTTTCATACATAAAATACTCGTCCAGAAAATGCCTTGTATTCGGTAGCATCTCAGGAGGCTTGGCGGGTATATGGGGATTAATTAAACTAAGGAAACGACCGATAAAGTTAGCGAACCACCCAACTTCATTATTTGAGAGTGAATCTTCAAAATACGGCATACGCTCGGCATATTTTCGTAGAGCCTTTTTCCGCAGCAGAAAATTCCGCAAAAACTTAAGTTTAAGGTTGCGTGGCATCGCTGCACGATTGTAATGTGTGTCGATAGCTGCCAAATCAATATCAGATGAAACTCCTAAAAAACTACACAAGTCAGACATTGTTTTTTGCTTATTTGCAATGAACTCTTCGAAAATTATGAAAAAAAACTGCTCTTTAGGAAAAACCTGAAGGTATCTTTCTATTTGCTTCTTATATAAACTTCTTTCGATCATGTTGTTCGGCATTAATCTCAGTGCATCTTCGAACTGATAAAAAATTCTCCCTGCCCTTAGATAGTGCCAATAATGCGAATAGGCTCTTGAAGCAGGATCCCTTAAAATAACAACGAACTTTGCGTCAGGGAGAAGTTCATGAATTCGACTCGGTGCTTTATCTGATACGAGATAACCTGTTGTATCTTCTCCAATGATCTGTCCTTTCTTTGCATCTCTAAAGAAAGACTTATACCA
Source organism: Planctomycetota bacterium (assembly GCA_019456225.1). Classification (GTDB taxonomy): domain Bacteria; phylum Planctomycetota; class Phycisphaerae; order Sedimentisphaerales; family Anaerohalosphaeraceae; genus VRUI01. The sequence continues at coordinate 52,743 of VRUI01000020.1, forward strand.
GTTAAGGTATTTATTGAAATCTTTTACATAATTTGGCCGGATCCACTTTTCTTTATTATAAAAGAAAAACATTGGATGCTGTTGAAAATCGTCGATATCGAAAAAGAAAATCTCTCTTTCGGGTATATAAATCTCAGGATGCTGCGCCAATATGTGATGCACCGAAGTGGTTCCACTTTTCATAGCCCCAATAATTATAAAATCAGGCAAATTGCTGTCATTAACTTTATTCATTTCTTAAGTTCAACTTTCAAAAAGTTAGTTTGTTTCTTTTAGAATCCGGCTCTGGTTGAGGGGTGAATGTTAATTGCTATTTATCGGTTCGCTCAACGTCTATTTCTCTCTTCAGCCGCTTCTCTTGAAGTCGGTCGAAATCAATACAGCTACCAGCCTCCAGTTGCCAGCTTTCAGCTAAAAAGAATAAAATAAGCTAGAAGCAGGAAGCTATGAGCTAAAAGAGTTAATAACAGCTTACAGTTGCTCCGCCAAAGGCGGATTTCGCTTTGCTCAACAGTTTACTTTAATCAACGAGCATATACTTGATGGCCGCAGAATTTCATAGATCGCCGAGAATGGGCCGTAGGGCGCGCTCGTCGGAGGCGCAGCTGTTAAATTTTGCGGCTATTTGGCATCGCACGTTTTAGGAAGAGGAAACAATCACTCACTCTTCTCAACGTCTATAACTTCCCTTTTAAGCCGCCTCTCCTGCACACTATCGAATACCTGTATCGACTTATACAGGCTGCTATCGATGTTTCTGGCGTACCTTTGAATCTTCGGCAGGGCATTGGTTCCTTCAAAATCTTTTAGAAAGGCCTGGCCGAGGGTTATTCTTTTTGGTTTAGGTTTAACGGGCAAATCTTCTTTTTCGGATTTCGCTTCGGGCGACTCTTGCGAACCACCGTATGTGATATACTCAGGAGGCTTATCGGCAAAGGTTTCTGTAAAAGTCACGCGGATCGGGATGCCGTCGCTGTTACACAATCCTTTATCAGGCTTTTCGCTTTCTGGCTCGCGAAGGGCATCCATTATCTCGCCTTCGATACGCGGGACACGCTGCTGCTGCCACATTGAAATAACGATCTTATCGAGCAGGTTGTATTCAAGCGTGCCGACGGGCTCGAAATAGGCAAACATCTCAGCATGCAAGAGATCGAAATCGGCCTGGCTTTCGCCATCGATAACGGCATGGGCGGCTAGAAGGCCGTGCTTGGTAGCGTTACGGGCGACGATGGCCTTGCCGGCGGGTGTCTTTGGGCCGGTGGAGAGCTGTGCGTTTCTCCTGTTTGCGTCGAGTTGTTTTTGTGAGAGTTCTTTTACCATGAAGATCGTGAAGAAAAACAGCTACCAGCTAAAAGCTTAAAGCTTAAAAACAAAAGATTTGCCACAGAGGGCACAGAGTTAAAAGAGAAAAACTAAAAGTTTAAAATAAGCTAACAGCAAAGAGCTAGAAGCTAACAGCAAATTATTTTGACAGGATTAACTGGATTTTACAGGATCAATTGATATAGCCGTATAATTTCATAGTTCGCCGAGAATGGGCCGTCGGGCGCGCTCGTCGGAGGCGCAGCTGTTAAATTTTGTGGCGGTGCTATTTAAGTCTGGACGGACTTCGTCCCCGTGGGTTGCGCTGTTTTTTGCGAAACCTAAATTTTTTAGCAAAAGGCTAAAATCTCTAGCCTTTGGCTAACATATTATCGTCGGCTACTAATTCGCTCGACTGTAGTTCAAACAGACCAATAGGTCGGTTTGAGATATTATATTTCAGAATACAGATTTAAGGCTTCATCCGACATCTGACATCTATTCGCTACTTGCTTCCTGCTTGCTGCTACCAGCTGTTTCTTGCTCGTTGCTGGCTGCTGGTAGCTGGCCACCGGCCAATTGCTCTTCGTCCGGGAAAAAGCTTATTATCAGGTCCGACAGCTCGATCGCTGCTGCTCTAACAGAATTTTCTACCACAGAACTTACCTGCACCTGGGCGACATACCTGGCTGTATTGCCATCGATGTTCGGCATGCGGAACCTGAGGCCGACAAACTTATCCTCATCATTGGTAACCGTGCCGTTTAATACATAGAAATTGATAATAACAACCTCGCTGGAATCTGGAGAGGGCTTGTGGAAACGGTGGATCAGGCAATCGATCTTGCGGCCGCCAGCAGTAGTGAACTGGCTCTTTTCGGAACTGTCAGAAATCCACCCGGCTGCAGGATAACACGCCTGCGGACGGTGCCCAAGCATCGTACGGGGAGTTGCGGTATAGGCAACATAAACGCTGGCCCACTGGCCGGTAACCTCATTGACAAAGAGGCGGCTTAGATAGTCGTCGTTGCCGGCAACCTTAAGAACTGACTGGGAAATCTCAACCTCCCTGCCCTTCCAGCTGCCAACCTGCATTGGAAATTCGCTGAGCGGTTTTTCAAGAACGATGGGAGCCTGGTCAATGCGATCCAGCCAGGAAGCAACGCAGCGGTAAAGCACCCCCGAAACGACAAGCCCCGCAACAGCCAACACCCACGCCCCCTTTACGCCCAAACGCAAAGAAGACCATCCACAGCCCGACTTTGAAGCACCAACACCCACACCCAAACTTTCGTCTCGCTCTTTCAACCTGATCTCCCGGTCAAACCGGCCATTCGGCCGATTTGAAATGTATAATGTCAATTGTATAATGTCTAATGAAACGGCCTAAAGGCCAGTTTCCAGTTGCCAGCTTTCAGTTTTCAGATTTCAGTTTTCAGATTTCATCAGTTAACAGCAAAAACCTAAAACTTTTGACAAGATTACATGATCAATATTGCTAAGAGATTAACATTGAACCACTAATCAACTCTAATTCGCACTAATTAAAATTCAGCAGGAAGCAGGAAGCTAAAAGCAAAAAGCCTTTGGCTCATCGCTGTTTGCTCTTTGCTCTTTGCTATTTGCTGTTGTTTTAATTCTTCATTTCCGTTTGAGCCTTGGCCAAACGGAGCCAATGCCCTATAAAAAAACTAAGGAAACTACTTGTTTCGCGTAATCTTCACTATATAATCCTAAAGAGGTACGAATAGCCTAAAAAAAACTACTAAAAACTACTGTAAATTCCTTCCGTGGAATGTTTTTCACCCGTAATGAACGCTACGGACAAAATCAATGCGAGCCACAAAAGCCATCCTGACCGACTCACATGATAGCGACAGTATATCGGGTAACCACAAGCAAGTCAACACAAAAATCCCAAAAAGCCATAGGAAAATACTAAGTTTATTGCTAATCGCTCTTATGGCCGATAAAACCAAGGTTTTTCACCAGCAAATAGCAGGAAGCAGACAGCAATCAGCTAAAAAACAATGGTTTAGCCACAGATTTCACGGATTAACACAGATTTAAATAAGCAGGAAGCAGGAAGCCAGAAGCAGGAAGCAGGAAGCTGTTTGCTCTTTGCTCTTTGCTAATTGCTAATCCCTATCTTATTTGCCCCGTCAACAATCATGATCCTGGCATTCGGGTCGGAGGCAACCCATTTATCGACAATATCCTGAATATTACCTGCAGGATACATATGCCCGGCTTCTACAACATCATCCGGCATCTGAGAGTAAACCCATATTTTTGAAAGCCGCCTGATCATCTCCGCAAATTTATACGGCTTATGGCTAAACAATCGATATTCGCTCTTAATAGACTCAAATATCTCATCCAGCGGCAGTGTAAGCCGGTTATAGAAATTCTCCAGCGTCCGCTCAGACCCCACACCGTCCGGACATGCCGAAACAAAAAGCACCTCTCCGCCGGCCAATACCGCCTGTTTCGTAAGCTCCAAAGCCCGCTGTGAAATATAAAGATCAACATCATTAGGATCCCCGCCCGGTGAAACTATGAGGTATTTGACAGGTTCAACCTTCCGCATATTCCGCTGATCTGCAACATCAAAAGCGGCCCGACTGACCGTTTTTGCATCACCAAAACCCGCCCACTGCATCTTCGACGAACTGCTGATAGTCACAAAAGCAAACACACTCCGCCCGCCGACGATCCGCTCCATACACTCAAGCTGATCGGCCGCAAGCGGATTACCACGTCTTGCCGCATCCGAATGCCATGGATGAACCCCAAAAGCAGACCTTTCGTCCAACGCCAAACTGTGATTACCCTCTACCGCAGCATAGGAACCAACACCGGGAATAAAATACTTTACCGGGTTGGAGTATCCCGCAAAATAATGAAACTTGACATCAGAAAGAACAAGAAAAACGTCAAAATCATCGATTTTACAATTATATTCTATCTTTGTCCCCCTAGCCGTCACCCCCAAAGAAACAAACTCATCCGCCAGACAGTCATGCACACAAACATCAAAATCACCCAAACCGGACTCAACGGCCGCCTTTTCCAGTAACTCTGTAACTCGCCTGTTACCTTCGGTATCGCAATCATGAGTACCCGTACAGATCATAAACCTAACGAAAGCAGAATCGACCAAAAAAGAGTTCAATTCACTCAGGATATCACCGATCGGCATATCCCGGCTGCCATCGGCCACCAGCACACAAATCCTCTTACCAGATACCGCCCCCCTGAAACCATCAATATCAGCGCAAGAAACGGCATTACGCACAATTTCCTGATTATCAGAGCGATCTTCACTACCCCAGGGCACAATAACATCAGCAACCCTGCCCTCTGGAACAGAAAAGCTGACAAAACCCTTACCATAATGTAGTTTAATATCCATCTGCATTCCCATTACTTCTAAACAAACGAAATTCACGTCAAACAACATGATAGACAAATTGGCAATTTCTGGAAAGAAAAAAAGAGTTAAAAGAGAAAAACTTATCCGCGGATTTCACGGATTGATTACCATCAAGAAAAGGGAAAGAAACAGCAAACAGCAGTTTAGCCACAGATTTCACAGATTAACACAGATTATTTAAAAACTAAAAGTATAACTGAACCACGAATTATCGGGGCTTATTGCTGTCTGCTCATCGCTGCTTGCTCTTTGCTGCTTGCTTATTGCTGTCAGTTCATTGCTGGTAGCTCATATCCCCTTGACAAATAATTTATGGCGATTAAGTTTGATTCATGCCGAGCGTGAGCAGTTTTACATAAATGTAACATAAAATGATGAAATAACCAAACGAACCCATTTTCAGAAAACAGCTTTCAGCAACCTGCGAACAGCTTAAAAGCTGGAAACTGTGAGTTGGTCGCTGGGGGCTATCCAAAATAACTACTCATTTTTGGATACATTTAAGAAGCTAGTATGCAAAAAACTTGAATATTATACAAATTTACGAGTGATTCTCGGACTTTGTGCTGGCAAAATACTGAATCTTATTATATATTAGTTAGCGGTCAGCTAAGGAAAAAAGGGTGAAATTTCCAAACGAACCCATTTAGAAAAAACAGCTATGAACGAAATACAGCTTTCAGCTACGAGCAGACAGCAATCAGCTAAAAGCTAAAAAGAGAATTAAGAGTAAGGTGTGAAGTGAAAAGGTTGAAATAATATAACAGCCCCCAGATGACAGCGATGAGCTAAGAGAGTAAGGTGAAAAGAGTAAAAACAGTTGCCTGCCTCCGGTTTCCAGTCGCCAGCTACATTGGAATGAATAATGAAAAATCCCGATGTGAAATCTGGACAAGTTTCGAACAAGGAATCGCCTTTGGCGAGACAGTTATATTTAAAGCTGGACGCTGGCAACTCGTAGCTGATCTCTTTGCTGATTGCTCTTTACTTGTTGCTTAAAATAATCTATGTACAAGGAAGATACAATGAATCAGAACACAAAAAAAAAGGTGAGAGAGCTTAACACAAACCAACAACGCAATCATCGGCAATTCTATTTCTTATGTCTGCTGATAATCAGCCTGCTTACATTTACTGTCATTCCAGCATTCGCAGCAACATATTATGTAGATGCTGCCACCGGCGACGACACCAACCCAGGAACAAGTGCCAATCCATGGGAAACGCTTGACAGGACATACACATGGTACAGCGGAGGAGAAACTCCAGTGGTACAGGAAGGTGACACAATCCTCTTCAGAAACGGCAACTACGGTGATTTTACAGAAGTAGCAAACAATTCGAGTCAACTTGTTTACCGCACTAGTTTGGTAACTTATAAAGCAGATACAGGACATAGCCCTGCTCTTACTAACATAGAAATAGATAACCAAGACAAATGGGGAGGGACTGGCGATGGTGATTCATACTTGCAAATTGAGGGGTTTGATGTCACTGGCGGAGTGGTTATAACTAACACTTCGTACGTAAATATAGTGAATTGCGTTTTAACGAGGGAACCTTTGCCTTACGCCGGAGTGTATGCTCCGTATTTCTCTAACTCTGGTTCTTCCGGCATGATTATACGAGATTCATACCATATTACTGTTGAGGGCTGTGATATTCATAATGCTTACAGAGGGATAAACTTAGAGGGTTCTGGTGCCAATATAACTATAGAAAGCAATGAAATCTATGATTTAGCAGAAGACGGCATTGAAGCTTCTGGTTATGATAATCAAATCATAGAAGATAACTACATACATAATATTCATAAGTTCCAAGGGGCTATTGCGTTTACATGCACGGTAACAGGAACATTTACAAATGGAGAAACTGTAATACAGGCAGTAACAGGAGCAGAGGGTATATATAACGGCGACCAAGCTGGAAGTGCCGATGCCTATATTTTTCAAACCACTGCAACTGAGTTTGAGACGGCAGGAGCGGGAGGAGGCACAATAACCGGACAAAACAGTGGGGCGACTTTATCGACCATCACGAATGTGGACCCTAGTCATACTGATGCTATACAATTTAACTCTACTACTATAAGTAATGTAATAATTAGAAGAAATAGAATAATCCGCGAGGGTCCGGGAGGTTTTCAGGCACTTAAAATCCAGCCTAAAGGTAATATATACGACAATTTTGTATTAGAAAACAATCTTATTTGGGCACCTAAACCGATTTTGGGCGGCACTGGAACAACAAACATTAAAATCAACAACAATACCTTTTTCAGCCATAAAGCTGGTGAGTCGTGGACGGGCTTCCAGGATGTTAGTTTTTTTAATGTTACCGAAATGTTCAACAACATTTTTGGCTGTGGTGGCTCTGTTGCCTTTAACGCCGTTATCGAAGGAAACAATATAGTAGATACGGATGTATCTCCTGAATCGGCGTGGAATAATGTATTTACTGATTGGAGTAATGGTGACTTCTCACTTCCACGAACCTCTACAGCCGTTGGCTTTGGTAACGCTGCATATGCGCCCGCAACAGACATCCTTGGTGCTTCAAGAGACGCCAACCCCGATGCAGGCGCTTATGAATTTATAGGTATTACTGCAAACGCAGGCATCGATCAGTTTACTAAAAACACAAACGTTACACTTGACGGTTCGGACTCAGAAAGTTCCGATCCTAATGGTAACCCAATAACCAGGTATCTCTGGACATGTGACCCTGCGATAAACGGCGGTGACCCGAACCTGTATGACGGTGCCAACTCCAGTGCGGCCGTCACACTACCCAATGATGCCACTGCTCATACAATAACTCTTACCGTTTTTGATGGCGATGGAAACAGCGACTCCGACACAGTTGACATAACGGTATACGATAATAAACTGACTACATCTTCGGATACAGACGGTTCGGTCACGGAACCACAAGGCGGCGAAGGAGATTATTATTACGGGACTGGTGATATTGTCGACATCGTGGCGGAACCCGTAAGCAGTCTATATGAATTTGTAGACTGGACCGGGACTGGTGTCGGTGACGTAAATGACACCACCTCCGCAACCGCAACGATCGCGATGAATGCCGACTACACCATTACCGCAAATTTTCAATTAAAGCCGACGCTTACCATAACATCGGATAGCGGCGGCTCAGTTACAACTCCTGGCGAAGGAGTTTTCCCATACGCCACAGGGACAACCAATATTCCAATAACTGCAGCACCTGATGCAAACTACCATTTCGACGGCTGGACAGGAACGGCAACGGTAGCAAACGCGGCCCTGGCAACGACAACAATAACCAGCATCAGCGCCAACGTAACACTGCATGCAAACTTCACAAGGGAGCGAACCGTTACGATCTCGTCAACCGTCAACGGTTCTGTAACGACACCCGGCGAAGGCGCCATCACGCGTGACGAAGGTACGGTTCAAGCTATCGCAGTAACCAAAACAGCAACCGGATATTTCATGTTCTGGACCGGAACAGCCGTCGATGCAAGTGCCGTAGCCGACCCAGCCGCTGCCGGCACAACAGTAACTTTCAGCGGTGACTATACGCTTATCGCAAACTTCGGCCTGGACGCTACAGGACCAACAGTAACCGCTGTCAGCCCGACAGCCGACTATTTGTATGCACCGACAAACGCCCTGGTAGTCCTGACCGTCGCCGACGCAGGCACAGGAGTCGACCCGGCGACGGTAGAAATCGTAGTCAGCACACCAAACGACCCTAACGTAATTGTCTACACAGGCGACACCCCCGAATACACCAGCGCAACCGGCAAATGCCGCCGAGCTGGAACAAGTGCCGCCTACACATACTACTACCAGCCGGACACCCCCTTCAATGCTGAAGACCTGGTAACAGTCACAGTCGACGCAGACGACCTGCAAACCCCGACAAGCAACGACACGACAGGGGCGACCTACTCTTTCGAAGTCGCCACCCCAATATTCGGCGTCAACAAGGTAGTAAACTCGGTCGGCACCACAGCCGCAAGCAACGTCGACACAGTAACATATCCCGGTGACGGAACTATCATAGCAGTCTGGCAGCAATCCGACAACTCCGGTAATAATGACATTTATTACGGAGAGCTTGTTTCAGGCGCAGATGCATTCGCCACAAGCATTAATCTGACAAACGATGCCACCCTTGACCAAATAAACCCCGTTGTAGACGCAAATGCAACCGAAATATTCATAGTATGGCAGCATGATGCACCCGCCGCACTAAACGACATCGTGGTTTATACATCGGCAAACAACTGGGCCACACCGATTGTGATCACCGACCCTGGCAACACTACCGATCAGACAAACCCGGCAATGGCAATAGACTCAGCCGGCAAAATTTATGTCACATGGCTCCAGGAAGGCACGATTATCCAGGTTTCAACATCAACTAACTCAGGAGCAACCTGGGCAGCGGCGGTCAATGTAGTGACTGGTCTTTCTTCGGCGCAAACACAACCTGCCATAGCAATAGACGACAATGACACAGCTTACATAGTATGGGCTGATCCCAACGGATTTATCATCGGCGCAACATCAGCCGACTGGAGCGATCCAAATACTATCGACAACTCGGGCAACCTGGCAAACCCTGTAATCGCAACAGAAAGTACAGGCACAGTACTGCATATTCTCTGGGATGACGGAGCCGAGGTATACCACTGCGAAACTACAGACGGCCTGACGGCACCATATACAACAACAGATATTACGGGTGCATCCGGCGCCCAGACCAATCCGACTATTGCAGTAAGCGTGACAAATGTATATGCCGCATGGAAAGATGCCGAAAGCGGGAACACGGACATCTTCTACGCTGAAAAAACCGGCTCATCATTCGGATCAAACATCTCGATAAACGACGACGCCGGAACAGACGCCCAGTTAGAGCCCTTTATAAACATCGACACAAACGGCAAACCCTACATCGCCTGGTCGGACAACAGAACATCCAGCCAGAGCATCTACTTTGCGGCAGCGACATTCATCGGCTCATCGCTGAAATCGTCAACAGTAGACTCAAGTGCAGGTGGAAACACAATTGTCGAGATCGACAGCACCACAGCCGGTGTAATAGACGATGTCAACGATATCGTTGTCACGATCCCGCCAGGCGAACTGCCCGCAGATACGACCATTACGATCGCGCAGCTGTATAACCCGCCGGCCCCGCCGACAAACTCCTTTGGCCTCTTCTACGAATTCGGACCAAGCGGACTGACATTCACCGATGAAGATGGAAAAAGAGCAACAATTACGATTCCGCATGACCCGGCCGATGAAGACTCGGATTTTGATACATGGACAATTTACTGGTACGACCTGTTTGACGAAGAATGGAAAACCACCGGCATAACCAACATCACCCATAATGTTATTTCAGCGAGCCTGCACACGATCACATTCGAGACCACCCACTTCACCGGATTCGGTGTTGGCGGAGGGGTAGCACCGCCACCTGGTAGTGGTGGTGGTGGCGGTGGCGGCTGCTCTGTTTCGCCGTATGGCGGAGGCTCCATACCCGAATTCCTGCTGCCGTATGCTGTAATAGGCATAGTGCTAGCCGGACTAAAGCTAAAGAACAGACGCAAAAAAAGTGTATAAGATAACAGCCGGAAAACGAATTTACGCAGAGACCGCAGTCAGTTTGATCGTTGTAATAACAGCGATCAAACTGACGCGGATCATCCCTTTCCTTTCAACCAAATGGTACCTAACCCCGGCTATCCTGCTAACCGCGGCACTTATACCGACACTCATAAAAAAACAAAATCCCATCAAAACCCTCCTGCCGCTCAAGAACATCTGGCTTTCGGTTTCGCTTTTGTCAGTAACATGCATTATCGTCTTTCCCTTGCTGTATATCGCCCTGCTGCTGCTAAAACACTGGCCGATAATCGAACCGTTTTTTCCGATCCCCTGGCCACGCGGCCAAGTCCCCAACTGGATAATATACAATTTTCTCTACATAGCCGTATTCGAAGAATTATTTTTCCGGGCATACATCCAATCCAACATCCAAAGAGCCCTCGACCCGCAATTGGCGGCAAACCCAGACCGGCCAAAGAAACTTAATCGACACCACTGGACAGCCATTACAGTGTCGTCAGCAGCCTTTACAGCAGCACACATGATAATCCACGCCGACCCTATGGCAATACTGGTTTTCCTGCCGGCCATGATATTCGGCTGGCTATACGCAAAAACAAATTCTATAATAGCCCCGATCCTCTTCCACGGAATCTCAAATACAGCATATTGCCTGATAGTATATTTCATGGGATAGTAACAAACAAAAGCCCGAAGCGCGAGCGCAGGGATAATAATGCAAATATTAAGTGCAATACAAAATGGTAAATGGTCTCCCGGCATTGGAGACCCGACAGTCATCGGATGGCTGATCGTTGCCGCATATATCACGACTGCGATGCTCTCTGGAAGATGTGCGTATAATGCCAGGAAAAAACAGCAGACAAAGCTGCTGACCTTCTGGCTGACAATAACGATCATCCTTACCCTGCTCGCCATCAACAAGCAGCTAGACCTGCAATCATGGCTGAGATCAACCGCCAAACAAATGGCAAGAGAACAGGGATGGTATGCCCATCGCCAAATTTTCCAAATGTCGGTTGTAGCTATTATCGCGGCAGTAGGCACCGGTCTGATCGTCCTGGCAAGCTGGATAATGCGTAATTACAGATCCACCCGCATGGCATTTATCGGCCTGATTGTCCTGCTTGTCTTTATTGTCATCCGCACAGCGTCTCTTCATTCTATCGATGAGATTCTCGCCATTAAAATTGCCGGGCAAAAACTAAGATACCTCCTGGAACTGGCGGCGATAGCATGCATAGCGATTTCAGCAGCTGGATCACTGATCAAATCTAATAAAACCAAACAATAATCGCTAATCGCTTTTCATTATTCGCCCATAAAAGCATAGACCCTCTCGCCAGAACAGGGTTTTTGCCAGCTTCGTCCCATCTTTTTCCACCCGCAGTGACAATAAGTTGTCACTTTTTACAAAAAAACATTTATTCACACAAGAATATGCCGATACTAGCAATATAGTCAAGCAATATAGTCAACGTGAAAAACGATTGTACTATTGATAGCTAACTTAAATTTCTACTCGACCGTGGTAGAGGCGGAAGAGATGGAGAAAAAGTAAGATGAGGAGCTACAAAGGGCAGTAAAGTGTAAAAAACGCACTTGACTGCCCTTTTTTTTATTGCTGGAAACTGGAAACTGGAAGCTGGTAGCTGGTAGCTGACTACTCAGTAACCCGTTTTCTAAAGAGCCTTGTTTGCAGCGGATTTTTCCATGCTGTCCAGTCCGATTCGCCCGGTTCCGTTTCGATCATCGTAACCACCTGTGCCATTTTCGCATCCAGATCGTCCAGTCGGCTGATCATAAACGCCTCAGCCGTCGCCGGCAGTTTTGGCGAACCAAAATCATACTGGCCATGGTGAGCAAGAATAATATGCTCAAGCGACGCGAGAATATCTGCATCGACCGGCGCAGCATTTGCCGCCAGCTGTGCGGCTTTTTCTTCTATCATAACCACACCATGAACCAGGTGGCCGACTAGCTGACCGCTATCGGTATACGAAAAACCCATCTCGTAAGAAAGTTCTTTGGTCTTTGCGATATCATGCAGAAAAACGCCCGCAAGAACCAGGTCCGACTGGAGCTTGGGATAAAGCGGAAGTATCGCCACCGCCGTCTTTAACATATTATGCGTATGCTCAAGCAGCCCGCCAAGATAGTTATGATGCATCTGAACCGCCGCCGGTGCCGTGCAAAACTGCTTCATCAGTTCGGTATCTTCGAGAAATGAGTCGACCAGACAGCGCAAGCCGTCATTTTTAATCGTAGCGACGATCTCTTTTACCTCGGCAAACATCGCGGGGATATCTTTTTCCGTACGGGGCATATAATCGCTTAGCGAAACAGCCTCGGGTTCTACGACGACGAGGTTGTTGACCACCATCTGCATCGCGCCCTGGTAGAGTTCGGTTTTACCCCTGACCTGCAGGAAACCCTCTTTGGGAATGCTGTTGTATATTTCCTCGGTCGCCTGCCACATGCGGGCATTGACCTTGCCGGTCTTGTCGGAAAGGAACATTGCGATATAAAAATCGCCGCGAGTGGTACTGCGAAGCACCGGCTGGGTGACCATATAAATATCGTTGATCTGGCTGCCGGCCTGAATTTGGTCTATAAAAGCGTGTGACATTTGAATTTCCAAAATAAATGCGGATGAAGGTTAATAACGATGCAGGCAATCATAAATCCGCATCGCGGTAAAAGCAACAAAAAAACTTTCCATCTGACAAGCGAGTGTGGTTGAGAATGACAATTATGGACATTCCGGATATTTCCCATCTATGGTTTTGGGCGTTTTTTTTGAAATTAATTGACATTAATTGACAAAAATCGAGAAAAAACGAGATATTTTGCAATTTATGAAGAAAAATGGCGCGTTTTTGAACTTTTTTTACCCCCCAAATCAGTGGATATATAAATTCAACAACTAGAGAATGGCATCTTTGTGGGCATTCTCGTAAGGAGTGGGGAATAAGGCGAGGGATTGCAGCATTGCAGGGCCTATAGTATTTATTTACCCAGAATGTCGCTCGTCGACATAGCGCGCGATTTGTGACAGGTGCAAAGGTGAAAAGTTACAGGTGGGAGGGCGGCGGCAGCGGCGGTGCGCGGTGGAGGTGGAGTTGGAGTTGGAGGTGGAGGTGGAGGTGGAGTTGGAGTTGGAGTTGGAGTTGGAGTTGGAGTTGGAGTTGGAGGTGGAGGTGGAGGTGGAGTTGGAGTTGGAGTTGGAGTTGGAGGTGGAGTTGGAGTTGGAGTTGGAGGTGGAGGTGGAGTTGGAGTTGGAGTTGGAGTTGGAGTTGGAGGTGGAGTTGGAGTTGGAGTTGGAGTTGGAGGTGGAGGTGGAGTTGGAGGTGGAGGTGGAGGTGGAGTTGGAGTTGGAGTTGGAGTTGGAGTTGGAGTTGGAGTTGGAGTTGGAGTTGGAGGTGGAGGTGGAGGTGGAGGTGGAGGTGGAGGTGGAGGTGGAGGTGGAGTTGGAGTTGGAGTTGGAGTTGGAGTTGGAGGTGGAGGTGGAGGTGGAGGTGGAGGTGGAGTTGGAGTTGGAGTTGGAGTTGGAGGTGGAGTTGGAGTTGGAGTTGGAGTTGAATTGAGTTGGAGTTGAGTTAATTTGAGTTGGAAGATATCGCGTGGGAGTGTTCATTTAGCTGTGTAAATGGCCTTAACGATTTTATGCAGATTACACTTCTGCCTTGATTTTCAATCTGT
>VRUI01000021.1 GCA_019456225.1 Planctomycetota bacterium
TAATTCAAAAAAAGTCAAAATATCGCAATTAATTTCAATTAATTTCAAAAAAAATGCAAAAAAAACGCCCAAAACCACAGGTGGGAAATGTCGACAATGTCCAGAACTACCCCCAAATCGGCTATTCACGGCTCCCGGAATACAGTTCATATGTGAGCAGCCGGCACTCAATATCCCCGTTAAAAAAGACTAATCTGCGCTTTGCCCGCAGTCCTACCTTCTTTCCAAGCTGCATATTGCCCGTAAATATATACCCCATATACCCCGCGCAGCACTGCTTCATAAAATCGCCCATCCCCTCATAAAGCGGCTCTAATTTATCCGCATCCCCCAGCCGCATCCCGTATTCCGGGTTAAAAACAACGATTCCGCCCTCTTCGGGCACCGGCGTCTCGGAATAATCGCACACCTTAAAATCGATCAGATGCTGCACCCCCGCCGTCATCGCGTTCTTCTGCGCACACCGGATCGCATCAACACTAATATCCGTCGCCACGATCCGCTTAATATCCTTACCACCCAGCTTACTCGCCTCCCGCCTGATTTCCACCCATTTCTCCTTATCAAACCCCAATTCATGCATAAACCCAAAATTACTCCGCAACAACCCACAAGCCCGCCCGGCCCCGATCAGCGCCGCCTCAATCGCCAGCGTGCCGCTGCCGCACATCGGATTTACAAACGGCACCGAACCGTCGTAACCTGTTGCCATTACTATACCTGCGGCCAGCGACTCGCGCAGCGGCGCCTTATACGGCATCTTGCGATAGCTGCGGTCGGACAGTTTCAAACCGGAAGTATTCAGATACAGCCAGCACCTGTCACCGCGCCAATACAAATTATAAACCAGGCAGTCCCTTTCTGAGCCAGAATCGGGCCTTTCGCCCAGTTTTGCCGATATGCGGTCGACTATCGCATCCTTAACCTTCATGCTGGCGAACATGCTGTTATCGATAGCCGGAGTCTTAACCCGCGAAACAACCGACAGATACTCGTCCGGGCTGATCATACCCTCCCAGGGCATTGTATTGACGATTTTGTAAAGCTGTTTGGCATCGCTGCAGCGAAACTCGTTAAGCAGGTACAGCACATTATACGCCGTCCGCAGCCGAAGATTGAGCATCATCACATCGGCGCCGGTGCCCTTGATAGTAACCCCGCCGGCATGAGAAGATTCGATGTTAAAACCAAGGTCGACAAGCTCAGCTTCAAGGTACTCGGCTAGCCCGGGCCCGCAGGTGACAAGTATAGTATTTTGTTTTTGTAAGTCCATCAGCACATAATCACCGATTTACGCCGAATAAACAAGCAAAAAACAAAAATTAGAATCTGAATCACCGTACCCCGTTTCGTTTCGTGAACGGTTACTTATTGTATTTGTTGGCCAATTACGCCTCAGCATGCTATAATGTGCTTAGATGGACGGTTAGATTGGATTTAACTATAGTTTATTATGGGATAGATACTAATATGGTGAAGATATTTGCGTTTTTGTTGGCGGGGATTTTGTTTGGCCAGTCGGTGTGTTTTGGCGGTGACGATAAAGCAATACTTAAGAGCAAGTACGGTTTTGATGAGATCGTTTTTGCGCGGCGCAAGCTGCACAACGACGGGCACTGGTACGCGAACCTTGGGTACTACGCCGAAGATGAGAATCGCAAAGCTTTTAAGGCGGGCGGACAACTGTGCAAGCTTAATCTTACAACCGGTGAGGTTACCGTACTTGTCGAAGATAAACTCGGGGCCGTACGTGATCCGGTCGTTCATTATGGCGCGAAGAAAATACTGTTCTCGTACCGCAAAGGCGGAGAAGATCAGTTTCATCTGTGGGAGATAAATGTCGACGGCAGCGGGCTTAAGCAGTTGACCGATGGGATATATGACGACATCGAGCCTGTTTATCTGCCGGACGGCAGGATAATGTTTGTTTCGACCCGCGCGCGGAGATGGGTTAACTGCTGGCTGACGCAGGTGGGGACGCTGCATCGCTGTGATGGGGACGGGGGTAATATTCATGAAATATCGGCTAACATCGAACATGACAATACGCCGTGGGTAATGCCGGACGGCAAAATCCTGTATACGCGGTGGGAGTATATCGACAGGAGCCAGGTACACTATCATCATCTTTGGACGGCGAACCCGGATGGGACGAAACAAATGGTATACTTTGGCAATTTGAATCCGGGCAGCGTTTTTATCGATGCCAAACCGATACCGGGGACCAAGGACGTGCTGATGATCGATTCGCCCGGACACGGTCGCATTGAACATAACGGCAGAGTAGCCAGGGTGACCGATAAATTCGGGCCTGACAAATTGAGTGCGAGAAAACATATCAGTAAATCGGCGAATTTCCGTGACCCGTATCCGCTGTCCGCCGAGCACTATCTTGCCGCCAGCGGTATTACTATTCAGCTTATGAATTCGTCAGGCGAGACTACTGTTTTGTACAAGATCAGCAAAGAACTTGCCGGGGCCGGTTTTCAATGTCATGAACCCAGACCGATCATGGCAGGCAAGCGCGAAGTTATCATTCCTGACCGGACGGACCCTAAGCAAACTACCGGCAAGCTAATCCTTACGAATGTTTATAACGGCAGGAATATGAAAGGCGTTAAGCCGGGAAGCATTAAGAAGCTGCTTGTCATGGAAGCTTTGCCGAAACCAATCAACTATACCGGCGGGATGGATCCGTTGAGCTATGGGGGGACTTTTACGCTGGAAAGGATTCTAGGTACGGTTCCGGTCGAGAAGGATGGTTCTGCGTTTATGGAACTTCCGGCGAACCGGTCGGTTTTCTTTATCGCTTTGGATGAAAAGGATAACGCGGTAAAGAGGATGCAAAGCTTTACGTCTGTCGCACCGGGTGAAATGAGCAGTTGTCTGGGCTGCCATGAAGAGCGAACAAATGCCCCACAAAGGGTCACGCCTATGACGCCGCTGGCAGCGAGAAAACCGGCTAGGAAGCCTAAACCG
Source organism: Planctomycetota bacterium (assembly GCA_019456225.1). Lineage (GTDB taxonomy): Bacteria > Planctomycetota > Phycisphaerae > Sedimentisphaerales > Anaerohalosphaeraceae > VRUI01. The sequence continues at coordinate 2,980 of VRUI01000021.1, forward strand.
ATCGCAGGCATTCCGCAGCTGTTTGATTTCCCGCGTGATATTCAGCCGATACTTGACAAGCATTGCGTTAAGTGTCATAACCCGGATAAGCGTAATGGGAAGGTGCTCCTGACAGGCGATCATGGTCCGATGTACAGTCATAGTTATATGACGCTTACAGTGCATAAGCAGTTTATCGACGGGCGTAATAATCCGAAAAGTAATTATCCGCCGTACGCTCTCGGTGCGTATCCGAGCCCGATCATGAAGAAGATTCTCGGCGGGCATAATGGGGTTAAGCTTTCGGAACATGAAATAACGATGATCCGGTACTGGATCGAATCGGCGGCGGCGTATCCGGGGACGTATGCGGCGCTTGGAACGGGTATGATCGGCGGATACCAGGAGAACAGGCAGGTGATCAACCACGATTACAAGTGGCCCGAATCCATAAAGGCCGCCGGGGCCATTACTCGCAGGTGCGATGAGTGTCATAAGGACAAAATGCGACTGCCTAAATACCTGTCGGATGAAAGAGGGATAAGTTTCTGGCGTCCGGACTGGAATGATAAAGCACTGATGCTTTCCAGGCATAGCGTGTTCAATCTGAGCAGGCCGGAAAAGTCGCTTATGCTTATGGCACCTCTGGCGAAAACGGCTGGCGGATATGCCGTTGACGCAGAAAAGAAAAACGCTCACCCGGTGGTGTTTAAGGATGCAAACGACGAAGACTACCAGGCGATCCTGGCGATGACAAGGGCCGGGAAAAGAAAACTTAATGAGGTTAAGCGTTTTGATATGCCGGGCTTTAAGCCGAGGAAAGAGTATATCCGCGAGATGAAAAGGTATGGCGTTTTGCCGGCGAGATTTGATATTGATAAAGATAGCGTGGATGTCTATGAACTGGATGAGTATTACTGGCGGCATCTGTGGTATTATCCGGAAGGTAAGGAACGACCGGGGTATTGTCCACAAAATTAACGAACATACGGAAGGCAATAAGTATAAATGAAAAAACGCAACACAACAACCTAAATACTAAGTGATAAGTGGGCAACAGTATTTTTATTTCAGTGAGGTTTAGAAATGGCAGACTATCTTTTGGGTATTGATCTTGGCGGAACGAATATTAAAATCGGCTGTTTTGATAAAGAGCTGAATCTTATTGGCAAAACTTCGGTTCCGACCGGCAGTGAAATGTCGCCGGAAGCTATTGTCGAAAAATTCTATGCGACTTCCAACGATCTTCTAAGCGATAACGGCCTTGTTCTGGATGATGTTTGCTCGGTAGGCGTTGGGGTTCCCGGGATCATCGATGTTAATACCGGTGTAATAATGGCATGTCCGAATCTGCCTTTATTCCGCAATGTACCCCTCAAAGACATGGTCTCGGCGCGTATGGGGAAGCCTGCAATAATCGAAAACGACGCCAATGCGGCTTGCTGGGCCGAGTATGTCAACGGTGCCGGCAAAGAAGTGAACCATATGATAATGCTTACGCTGGGAACGGGTATCGGCGGCGGGATAATCTGCGACGGCCGTTTGATCCACGGGCCAACCGGAGGCGCCGCTGAACTGGGGCATATGATCATAGAACTTGACGGACGGCCGTGCGGCTGCGGGCAGAAGGGCTGCGTGGAAGCTTATGCGTCGGCTAGTTCGACAGCAGCAAGGGCAGCAGAAGCTGTCGAAGGCAGCGCCGAATCATCACTTGCCGCTGCTTTGAAAGAAAATGGCGAGATCACATGCAAAGATGTTTTTGATCATGCAGACAACGGCGACAAGCTGGCTAAGGAAATCATAGAAGGATCCTGCAGGGCTCTCGGTTTGATCTGTGTGCAGCTTGCCAATATTACCGACCCCCAGACGATCGTTTTTGCAGGCGGCATGATCGCTGCCGGCGATGCTTTCCTGGATCAAATAAAACATTATTACGCACAGTATATCGGCGGGCTTTACCAGAAGGGATCGCTTGAAATATGCTTTGCTACCCTCGGCGAGGACGCCGGGATTATCGGGGCCGCCGCCTTGGGGCTGACAGCGGTCAACAATTAGCAATTTGTTTGTGCTCTCTGAAGGTTATTTTGCCACAGAGGAAAATGAGAAAAAATGAGTTAAAAGAGAAAAGCATTAAAAGATAAATATCCAATCCCGGCGTGAAGTCAGGATTGGATATTCAAGTCTAGAAACAATGTCGGCAGGATGCCGACACTACGACTAAAACACCTTTTGTTCTGTTCTGTTTATTATTTCATCCTGCAGGTCTTTTCCGAGGTCTATGAAGCAGTCGCTGTAGCCGGCGACTCTTACGATAAGGTTTCGGTTTTCTTCGGGTTTTTCCTGGGCCTGCCGGAGCGTCTTAACGTCGATGACGTTGAACTGGATATGATGGCCGTCCATTTTGAAATAAGTACGGATGAGCGGCATTAGCTTGTTCAGATTGTCGCCTTCGAGTACCTGCGGGCTGAACTTCATATTCAGCAGGGTCCCGCCCGTTCGCGAATGGTCTATCCTTGCCGCTGATTTGATAACGGCTGTCGGGCCTTTCAAGTCTGAGCCCTGGTGCGGGGATATGCCGTCTGAAAGCGGAAGGCCTGCGAGTCTGCCGTTGGGCAATGCTCCGCATACCTGGCCGAAATAAATGTGAACTGTTGTCGGCAGGAGATTTACGCGGTACTTTCCGCCCTTGGTGTTCGGGCGGCCGTCAATGACATCGAGATACGCGTTGAAAAGCTCCACTGTAATACAGTCGGCGTAATCTTCGTCGTTGCCGTATCTTGCAGTGCGATTTATGAGCGTCTGTCGGAGCTGCTCGTGACCGACAAAATTGCTTTCGGTAGCGGCGAGCATCTCATCCATCGTAACTGTCTTCTTGTCAAAGACGTGGCATTTGATCGCCGCGACCGCATCGGTGACTGTGCCGATACCTACGCCCTGGATATACGACGTGTTATAGCGAGGGCCGCCATTGTGGTAATCCAGTGCGCGGTCGATGCAATCGTCCATCAGCACCGACATGAACGGCGAGGGCATTTCGTTGGCGAAAAGTCTTTCGATCGAATTGTTGCCCTCTATTTTCAGGTCGGCAAAGTAACGCAACTGTGTTTTGTAGGCATCCATAAACTGATCATAAGATGTAAACTGACGCGGGTCGCCGGTTTCCGGTCCGATCTGCTCACCCGTAACCGGATCCATTCCGTTGTTGCATGCAAGCTCGAATACTTTGGCCCAGTTGTAGTATCCTGTGAGGATGCAGCTTTCTTTGCCGAATGAACTGATCGTGACGCAGCCGCTTGGGCCCCCTGTTCTGGCGTCGACCATGTTCTTGTCATTATACAGCATTTCCTTGATGATGACGTCTGTGTTGAAAAGCGATGGCTGGCCGAAACCGGCTCGGACGACCTGGCATGCGCGCTTGAGGAAACTGTCGGGGTTCTTTGCGCTTAGCTGTATGCACGCACTTGGCTGGATGAGCCGCATCTCCTGGACGACGTCAAGGACGAGATACGATAATTCGTTGACGGCGTCTGCGCCGGTATCGGGGTGTACGCCGCCTACGTTTATGAGCGCAAAATCTGTGTATGTTCCGCTGGCTTCTTCTGTGATGCCTACCTTCGGCGGTGCGGGGTGATTGTGGAACTTGATCCAGAAGCACTGGAGGAGTTCTGTGGCGCTATCTTTTGTAAGTTCGCCTGCGTCGATCTGTTTTTTATAGAATGGGTACAGGTTGTAATCCAAACGGCCGGGGTTAAACGAGTCCCATGTATTAAGCTCGGAAATTACGCCGAGGTGAATGAACCAGTATGTCTGGAGAGCTTCGTGGAAGGTTCTCGGTGCGTTTGCCGGGACGTGTTTGCAGACTTCGGCAATATTAAGCAATTCGGCTTTGCGTACCGGGTCCGTCTCTACTTTCGCAAGCTGCCGTACTTTGTCCTCGCATCGGCGGGCGAACGTCATGATCGCGTCACAGGCGATGTCCATGGCTTGGAGCTGCTGGTCTTTATTATATGCGTCGTGATCGTTGAGGAAGTCGAGCTTGGCGCGAGTCTCGGCGATCCTTTCCTTAAAGCGAAGCATTCCGTATTTGTATATCTTGTCGTCCATAATGGCATGGCCGGGTGATCGCTGCTCCATGAACTCGGTAAAGATGCCTGCGTCATGGGCCTGGTGCCATTTGTCGGTCATGGCTCTGAACAATTTTTCGCGCATGGTCTTGCCAGACCAGAACGGGATTATCCTTTCTTCGTAGACTTGCTTGACCTGGTCGCAAACATCGTAGCGGGTGCGGTCCCTGGTACTCATGATACGGAAGTCTTCGAGGTCATGGCAGCACAACTCCGGGTATGTCGGTGTTGCCTTCGGAGCCGGTCCGCGTTCGCCGACGATCAACTCGCCTTCGTTTATGCAGATGGATTTATTTTCCATGATATACTTAAAAGACAACGCCCTGCATACCGGTGTGGAGACCTGCATTGGGACATTGGACTGGTAAAAATCCGTGATCAATTCTGCCCGCTCCGATGAAATATACGGAAGTATATCCAGGCTCTGCTGACGAAGTTTACTTACTCGCTCATTCATTATAACTGCCCGCCTTAACTTCTAAACCATAACTCTCAAGTATTCTGGTCGCCGCCTCTACGCTTTCATCTTCGGCGTGTTTGGCGCGAACGATATCGACGAATTTGACAAGACGTTTGGCCTTCTCTCTTCCGCCGCTGTTGTATAACAAAAGCTCTATAAATAAAACGCTGGAGAGCGAAGAAACAAACTCGCCCAGTGCTTTAATATTCGACTCACTGTCATTATAGCCGGGGACAAACGGCATACGTATTATAATATCGGCACCGGAATCGTCGAGCCACCTGATATTGCTCAGGATCAGCTCGTTCGAGACGCCGGTTATCTTACGATGAATCTTGTCATCGAGATGTTTGACATCGCACAAAAACAAATCGCCTAAAGGCCTGACGCGCTTGACGACATCGAGCTTTGCATAACAGGTGGTATCGACTGTCGTATGGATACCTCGATCTCTGCATTCGGTCAGCAAAGCACAAAGCACGTCGGGCTGGGCGAGCGGTTCGCCGCCGGATATCGTCACACCGCCGCCGGATGAATCATAAAACATTATGTCCTTTTCGATCTCATCGACTATCTCATTGATGCCGCGTTCGGAGCCTATGATCTCGCGGGCCGCGGGAATACACGCGTCAACACACTTGCAGCATTGCGTGCATTTGGCAGAGTCGGTTGTAATGACGCCGTCGACAACGGAAATCGCGTCATCCGGACAAACCTCAATACATTGCCCGCATCCGATACAGCGGCTCTGGCGAAAGCCCAACTCAGGGGAAGTTCGGATGCTCTCGGGGTTATGGCACCACTTGCAATGCAAAGGACATCCCTTAAAGAATACGGTCGTCCGAATTCCGGGCCCATCGTGAATAGCATATTTCTTAATGTCAAAAATCATCTTAGATAACAGATATTAGATGTCAGATATTAGATGTCAGATATTAGATTACGGATTTTTTTTGCAAGCAATACATTATACAGCAAAAATGGGGGTTTTGCAAGCATTTAATGTGGGTTTGGGGTAGAAATATGCGGACCCAGACGTTAGTAACGTCTTTTCTTACAAGGACTTACATATAATAACCAACCGATAATCGGGCAGGAAAACAGCATGAGCGGCCATATATGTTAAGCACCTGCAGCGTTTTGGTTTCTTAGTCGTACCAGCTGTTTTCGTAGGCACCGTCTAATAGGGCTACTATATTTTCGGCTGGGACACCGCCCTGGATGTTGTGGATGTTATTGAAGACATAGCCGCCGCCTGGTTTGAAGATTCGCATCACTTGGGCTACTTCTTCTTTAACTGCCTGGGGGCTTGCGAATGGTAATGTGTGCTGGCTGTCGCAGCCGGCGCCCCAGAATACCATTGTTTTGCCAAATTCATCTTTCAGTTCCTGGGGGTCCATTCCTTCTGCACTTGTCTGGACGGGATTTAAAATGTCTACACCGTTGTCGGCGAGTTCCGGGATCAGAGGTTTGCAACTTCCGCAGGTATGGTACCATATCTTTGCATCTGAGAGGCTTTTGATATGCTGAACAAGTTTTTTCTGCCTTGGTTTGACGATGTTCTTGTAGAAATCAGCACGGAACAGCGGGCCGGACTGCCCTGCCAGGTCATCGCCGATCATTATAACGTCGACAATATCACCGACGGCTTCCATAAATCCTGTGCTGAAATCCATCCAGAACTGAAGCGTTTTATCCAGTACGGCCTCACAAAATTCCGGATTTAAAATAGTATCCATAAGCCACTGTTCCAGGCCTCGCATATACCAGCAGTATTCATATACAACGCCGTGGATGCCGGTGCATAGCGCGTACGGGGTTTCCTCACGCATCTTCAGGGCTTCTTCCCTTACGCCTGTAAACCTTGTAGGGTCGTTGCCTTTGGGGAACGGGTAGCTGGCGATGTCTTCAATGGTTGCCTCGGCTAGCGGATGATGTGAAATGTCCATGAAGAGATTCTGGTCGTCCGGCATGGACCAGACTACGCCGAATTCATCCTTTAAGTCATGCCACAGTCTGCCGTCTCTTTCGTTTTTCTCGATACCGCCCTTGAAGCTGTCGGGGCCGTGGGCACATATATATCGGGTATCGACGTGGAATCTTTTCAAAACTTCTTCGCTTGGTTTTGCCAATTGCTGGACCGGGTCGAGAATTACTATCTCCTCTTGCAGACCAAGATGGTCAAGCAGGTCTTTGTACGCGTTTTTATGAATGCCGGTTTGAAATCCGCCGAGATCGATCGGTACTCTGTCGGCTTCCTGGTGATTGATCGCTTTCAGGAGTCTTTCTCTTGAAGTCATGGTCTCTTTGTTTGACATTCATCTTCCTTGATTTGTTATTTTGCGATCAGCTTTGCCGCTTCTTTTGCGTGGTATGTGATAATTATCCCTGCACCGGCTCTTTTTAGCGAAATCAGCGACTCCATCATGGCAGCCTCCCTGTCGATGAGGCCGGCGGCGGCGGCGGCGTTGATACACATGTATTCGCCGGAAACATTATACACGGCGATGGGGACGTTGAACTTCTGTCTTGCCCGATAAATGATATCGAGGTATGGCAGACCGGGTTTTACCATTAGGATATCGGCACCTTCTTCGAGATCCAGCTGCATCTCAACGATTGCTTCGTCGGAATTTGGCGGATCCATCTGGTAGCTTTTGCGGTCGCCTTCACCGGGTGCGCTGTGAGCGGCGTCACGGAACGGGCCGTAGAAGGCCGATGCGTATTTTGCCGAGTATGCCATGATCGCGATATCAACAAGCCCTTCGGCGTCGAGTTTTTGACGTATTGCGCCGATGCGTCCGTCCATCATATCGGATGGGGCGACGATGTCTGCGCCGGCACGCGCGTGGGCCAGGGCCATCTCGGCAAGGAGCTGACAGGTAACGTCATTTTCGATTTTGCCATCCTTTACCACTCCGCAGTGACCGTGATCGGTGTATGCACACAGGCAAACGTCAGTGATGACGAGCAGATCGGGACAGGCCTTCTTAATGGCTTTAATAGCCAGCGGGACGGGACCGTTTGGGTCGGCGGCCTCTGAGCCGGTTGCGTCTTTGCCGGTCGGAAGACCGAAGATAAGCACCGCCGGTATGCCAAGCGAAGCAATCTCGATCGCTTCTTCGGCGATAATATCAGGCGACAAATGGAAGCAGCCGTCCATCGATGGGATGGGCTCTTTAACATTAGTGCCGGGGCAGGTAAACAACGGGTAAACCAGGTCGTTTACAGAAAGCTCATTTTCGGCGACGAGCCTGCGCATAGTTTTGGTAGTGCGAAGTCTTCGCGGTCTTGTAGTCGGAAAAGGCATTTCAATTCTCCAGAAATTTATTTACTTGTAAGCGTTCAATATACTCTATTTTAGCAAATTCTCATGGATAATCCAGTCAAATACTATTAAAGTAAGCGAGTATATTTAGCGGCAATATGCTGCATGCAGCATCTGCGGGCAGGATACCCGCAGAACGAAATATTGCCAAAAGCCATCAAACTGCGGCTAGCGAGATCCGGGCGGCAGATGGTCAGTGAGAAAACGCGAGATAAGCATTCGCAGGTGTACCGACGTGCCGGGGCCCTTGTGGTGATGAGCATTTAAAAGAGAGCCAGTTGAGCATCGAAAACCATCGTAATTCCCAAAATCGGGAATTATCGCGCAGGTTCAAAATAAATGGAAAGTCGCCCTGCAAAAAAAGGGGAAATGGGTTGAGTGCGGGAATTATTTTGTGGGTTTAAATCGTGCGTCAAGCTTGAAAAGTTGCTTAACTGGAAGATCCAGGACGTCAGAAAGCTCTATATTCAACTTAACTCTAAGCTCTTCTAGCACCTCGTGTACTCTTTGCTGACTAATTGCAATAACTGTAAACCAGATATTGAATTCATCAGCCCTGAGATAGCTATGGGTAATTTCCGGGTAGGTCTCTATTATCTCACAAGCCGACTCGACACTGTCAGGGGCGACCCTTACCGCTGCCAATGTGCTGGAATAGCCCATTTTGCGTGAATCGACGCTTATTCCGATACGCCTGATCGTGCCGGAACCTATTAAAGCCTGCACCCTGTCAAGCAGAATATCTGTATCAATCCCAAGCCTATCGGCAATAATTCCATAAGGATCGGGCGATATGGGGAAGTCCATCTGCAACTCTGTTATGATCTGTCGGTCTAATTTATCCAATTGAAATCCTTCTAAAATAACGGCTAATAACCTCTTACAAATAACTATAATAATAAAACTGGCAATCCATGTCAATTACTGGTATTGAACTAAACTGCTTTTCTGTTGACTTTTATAATCATAAACGTTATAAACGTGTCAAAGTAATGGCTTGGCGACTTACCCTGCCTGGCTCAGAGACGGCCTAACATAGGACAATAAACACCCTATTCTCATTTGTAAGAAAGTTTAGTTTTTTTAAAAAAATTATCTCAGGAGTAATAATTTTGACCGCTGGAAAAGTATATCTCGTAGGTTCTGGCCCCGGTGACATGGAATTGATCACACTGAAGGGCTATCGGCTTCTGCTTCAAGCAGATGTTATCCTTTACGATCACCTGCTGTCAATGGACCTGCTGTCGGTTACGCGGAAAGATGCCGAGAAAATATCCGTAGGCAAGTTTGCCGGCAATCACACACTCCCCCAGGAAGGTATCAACCAGCTCATAATCGATAAGGCCAAAGAAGGGAAAATGGTCGTTCGTCTCAAGGGCGGCGATCCATATATCTTTGGCCGCGGCGGCGAAGAAGCAGAGGCATGCTTTGATGACGGAATAGACTTTGAGGTCGTCCCGGGCGTAACGAGCGCATTTTCCGCGCCGTGCTACGCGGGTGTGCCGCCGACACACAGAGACTGCACAACCAACGTCGCCATAGTTACCGGTCACAGAAAAAAAGGTGACGACCGCCCTATCGACATACCAAAGGCAGGCACTGTAATATTCCTTATGTCCGTCGGTAACATCCCGAGGATCATTAAGCAGCTGCTCGAAGAAGGCTGGGAATCAGACACCCCAATCGCCGTCATCGAACACGGCACATGGTACGACCAGCGTGTAATAGAGGGCAAACTCGACAACTTCCTGTCGATCATAAAAGAGAAACCGCTGAGAACACCCGGCATTTTCGTAGTCGGCAAGGTAGTCGGGATGAGGGAGAAACTTGGCTGGTACTCAAAGAAGCCCCGTATACTCATACTCGGCACACATCCGGAAATTTACCTTAATCTTGGCACAATAGTACACAGGCAATTGATTGAATGCGTAGCCGTTGACGATTATACAGACGCCGACAAACAAATCGAAAATCTTGATGCGTTCAACTGGATCGTTTTCACGAGTGCCAACGGTATTCGACATTTCTTTGCAAGGCTAAAAGCCAAAGGCCTCGACTGCCGGGCACTGGCAAATACAAAGATCGCTGTTATCGGCAAAACTACCGGAGAAACTCTCACCGAATACGGTATTAATGCCGACCTGTGCTCAAAAGTGCAATCAAGCAAGGGACTTCTCGAAGCATTCGCAGACATTGACATTACAGGCAAAGCAATTCTTCTACCGCAAGCGGAGGTTGCCTCGCAGGTTCTGCCAGACGGCTTGCAGCGAATGGGCGCAGATGTGACAAAAATGCCTGTATACAGAACCATCGAAAAGCAATGCCCCGACGTCGACTTCGACTATATCGACCAGGTACTGTTTACCAGCGGATCAAGCGTTCGGGCATTCATTAAACGGTTTGGAAAGGTTCCCGAAAATGTAAAAGCTTTCTGCCTGGGACTGCCGACACTAACAATAGCAAAAGAAAACGGAATCGATGCAGAAGTATTGCCGAAAAACCAGGAGTAGATATGCGTAACGCTAAAAGTGCAAAATTATTCAAAAAAGCCCTACAGGTCATCCCCGGCGGAGTAAACAGCCCCGTGCGAGCACTTAAGTCGGTCGAGGCGAAACCGATCTTCATAGAAAAGGCAAAAGGCCCCTACCTGTACGACGCCGACGGAAACAAGTTTATCGACTACTGCCTGTCGTGGGGGCCGATGATACTCGGACATGCAAACAAAGACATCCTTAGCGACGTTCGCAAGGCAATGGCAAAGGGAACCAGCTACGGAATACCCACCGAGGCCGAGACAATACTCGCCGAGATGATCGTCAAAGCCATCGCCTCTATCGGCAAAGTCCGCCTGGTAAGCTCCGGCACAGAAGCTGTGATGACAGCTATCCGCCTGGCACGGGGATTTACGGGCAGAGACAAGGTCGTAAAATTCATCGGCTGCTACCACGGCCACGTAGACCACATGCTGGTAAGTGCAGGTTCCGGTCTTGCGACGCTGGGCTCTCCTTCCAGCCCGGGCGTGCCTAAAGACTTCGCTAAAAACACGATCGTACTTCCTTACAACGATCTGAACGCGGTGAAAAAAGTCTTCGCCAAAGAAGGCGACAGGATCGCCGCGATAATAGTAGAGCCGGTTGCGGGCAACATGGGAACTATCGTCCCGCCAAACAGCTTTCTTAAGGGCCTTAGAAGCATTTGCACAAAGAACAAATCGCTGCTGATATTCGATGAGGTCATTAACGGCTTCAGGCTCACCTATGGCGGATACCAGGACATTATTGGAGTAAGGCCGGACCTTACTACTCTGGGTAAGATCATCGGCGGCGGTTTCCCGATAGGAGCAGTAGGCGGAAAGAAAAAGATCATGGATTTCCTATCGCCGGTCGGCAGCGTCTACCAGGCAGGCACACTTTCGGGCAACCCGGTATGCGTAGCAGCCGGTATCGCAACCCTGAAATTGCTCAAATCTACAAAGCCCTACGCAAAACTCAACCGCACAACGGAAAAACTGTGCAAAGGGATAACAGAAATTCTTACCGAAAAATCCATCGGCCACACGATCAATCAGATCGGCTCGATGTTTACGCTGTTCTTTAACGATGGCGCGGTCAAGGATTTCGATTCGGCTGCAAAATCGGACACTAAACGGTACGGGGCATACTTCAGGCAAATGCTCGAAGCCGGGATATACGTCCCGCCAAGCCAGTTCGAGGCCAGCTTCATATCAACCACACATACGCAGAAGGATTTTGACAAAACGCTGAAAGCAATTGGGAATCTGAAGCTCTAAATTAAGATTTGGCTGAGCAATTTACTCGGAATTGGCTTACTTAAGCCCGCGAAAAAGTTTACCATATTTTACCATTTTTGACCGGTTTTTGTTTTTGTCCGAGAAAATGGCTCTCTTTTAAATGCTCATCACCAGGCCTCGAAAAAAGCCCAAAAGAGACACTATTAGAATACTACATCAGTCTGTTTTTTGCAAGATAAAAACCACCGCCGAAAGCGGCAAAAGAAGTTTTTTGTGTCGCCAAGAAAAGGGGGCGGTAAGCCCTTATTTAACAAGAACTTACGGCGAACCACTATAGCTAAAAAAATGAAAGAAGTCCCCCAGAACCCAAAAAAACCACTTTCCACCTGTCATTTTTAACCTGTCACCCATCCGGTAGTTCGTTAAATCTGTGTTCGGGATGGTTCCATGCGGCATCTACCAGGCTGGTTTCAGTGAGCAGAGCAGCCATCTTTTTGGTAGATTTGTGCCATGCGGCGTAAATATAACAATTTTCAGGTGTGCCTCCGCACTGACAGTGCTTCATGAAGCAGTCTTTAAACAAGGCATTACCCTCCATCACATCAAAAAGCTGCAAAAGATTGGTTTGATCTGGCGGATTGACAAAGTTGTATCCCTTTCCTTTGGGCTTTGACAATTCTACGATACCTGCCTTGATAAGTTTTTGAAATATTCTTGACAGATAACTTTGTGGTATGCCTTCTGCTTTTGAGATCGCTTCAAGGTTAACAGGTAATTGGGATAAATGCCTGGTCATATACATTAAAGCATGAAGAGCGTAACTGGTTGCTTTTTTAAGTTTCATTAGAATTCCACTTCCATGATTTCTAGGCCAGATTAGTCACTTTCCTGTTTCCGTTAATTTCCAGTTCATCGATTTTCCTGTAAAGGCTTGAAAGACCAACGCCAAGTGACTTGGCGGCGAGGGACTTGTTTCCATCACATTTATCAAGAACGTGAATAATGTACTGTCTTTCGTAATTTCTCATGGCATTGTGTAAATCATATTCATCATTATCATTCTTGATAGCAGCAGCATTAAAAATCCCTATATCGGATACTTTAATGGTATCTCCCTCGGCAAAAATGATAGCTCGCTCAATTACATTCTGCAGTTCTCTTATATTACCCCTCCACTCGTAATTGATCAGCACCTGCATTGCGTCTTCATTGATATGGACGCACTCTTTGCCCATCTCTGAATTATATTTGGTCATAAAGAAATGAATTAGCTTCGGTATATCTTCTCTTCTTTCCCGTAGCGGAGGCAAATGTATACCTACTACATTGAGTCGATAGTAAAGATCCTCCCTAAACCTTTCTTCCTTAATTTCCTCAAGCAGTCTTTTGTTTGTGGCAGCTATAAGCCTGAGATTAATTTCAATTGGCTGTGTTGAACCTACCGGCCATATTTCCCTTTCCTCTACGGCCCGCAGCAGTTTAACCTGGCAGCTTAGAGGCATGTGTCCGATTTCATCAAGAAACAGGGTTCCATTTTCTGCTGCTTGAAACAAGCCCTTCTTGTCGACGTGAGCACCTGTAAAGCTGCCCTTGAGATGTCCAAAAAGCTCACTCTCGATAAGGCCTTCCGGAATCGCTCCGCAATTAATCGCAATAAACCGACTCGATGAGGCAGGACTTGTGGTATGTATCGCCCTGGCAACCATTTCCTTACCCGTTCCGCTTTCACCCGTGACGAGAACGTTACTTTTTGTACCGGACACCTTGTATATCGTCTCGAAAACATGCTTCATTGACTGGGCTTCACCTATTATGCTATCAATGTTGAACTGGCCGTCAAGCTGCGTTTTAAGCTCTGTATTTTCCTGCTGCAACTGACGATATCGCCACTGCTGCTGAATCTTCAAAATAACATCGTCAAAGATGATCGGCTTCATTACATATTCGCTTGCACCGAGCTTAATAGCCTCTACTGCCATTTCTACCGTGCCGAATGCGGTTACCATAATAACCCTGGTATCCGGACGAAGACTCATCGTTTCGCGAAGCACCTTGATCCCGTCGGCGCCTGGCATCTGAATATCGAGGATAACAACATCATACGGATCTTTTCGAATAGCATCTATCGCCTGGAGACCGTCACAAGCTTCTGTAACTTCAAAACCTTCTTCCATTAAAACCCTGGAAAAAGTCTCCCTGAATGTCTGCTCGTCATCTGCTATTAATACTCTTATTTTCATTAGTATTTCCTACTCAAAAATAACGTAACCGTTAATACCACCAAAACCACTAATAAACACGAATATACACTGAATATAAGCAGGAAAAGGGCGCACTTATGTATTATGTTAACTTCCGGCAAAACATCAAATATATAGGTACACACCAGGGACGAAACTACAATCCCGGCGACAGCAAACCAGCGAAGCTTTATCAGCCACTTGATCTGCTCGATCAACACGGTACGTTTAAGCTCTGGAAGCTTTTCGTTATCGGCTTTAAATATATCCTGCTTTGTTATCATATTTCAGGTTCGGGTTTTAACCAACTACTCCGGCATTTTGTAAAGTTCGCCGGCTGCCTCAAGCTCGGCTTTTTTCTCATCATCGAGACCAATTTGTTCGTCGGTAAGATAACAAGCCGGCTCCGGTGCCCATGGGTCATCGAAATATAAATCGGCCCGAACTCTTAAAGCTCCGCCGCAAGCATCCAGAAACTTACACATTCGGCATCTGCCCTTGACGTAATTCTTCCTGTCGCGAAGCCCCTTAAGCAATGGCTCGTCCGGGTTGCTCCAGATCTCGCTAAACGGTTTTTCATGAACATTACCCAGCGAATAGTGATACCAGAACTGATCGGGATGAACATGGCCATGGAAATCCAGACAGCTGATCCCAACACCGCTGCTGTTAAGTCCTCCACCGTTCCAGGTCAAAAGCTTCCAGACTTCCTCTGCCCTTGCAGGGTCTTCTTCAAGCAGTTTCAGGTAAAGATAAACGCCGTCGACATGATTATCAACTGTAAGAATATCCGTTTTTTTGCCGGCTTCTTTAAGCTGCTTTGTTTTTGCCAGAATAGTTTCCATCGCCTTAATACTCTGGGCCGGGGCAAGGTCATCGGTAAACATCGAATCGGCCCGGCCGCTCGGAACGAGATGGTAAAAACACGCCCGCTCTACACCTTCATTATCCATAAATTCAAACAACTGCTCGATATCCTGAACATTACGTTTTGTCAGTGTTAATCGCAACCCAACGCGCACGCCTGCTTCCATACAATTGCGGATGCCGACAACGGCCCTGTCAAACGCACCTTCAACGCCGCGGAACTTATCGTTTACAGGACCGATACCATCAAGACTTATGCCGACATACGACACGCCGTATTCCTTTATCGTCTTGGCCTTTTCAGATGTGATCAGCGTACCGTTGGTCGAAATGACCGTACGCAGCCCTTTATCGCGTGCATAGGGGATAAGCTCAAAAAGATCTTCACGCATCAAAGGCTCGCCGCCGCTAAACAGCACAGACGGAACGCCGAAACCGGCAAGGTCATCAAGTATCTCTTTAGCCTTTTCGGTAGTAACCTCGATGCAATCGTTATTGAGCCCGCTGTCATTATAACAGTGCACACATTTCAAATTGCACTTGCTGGTAATATTCCATACAACGATGGGCTTACGCTCGGATGCCTTCTTCGGCACTGTCTCGCCATCCCTTTCGCCGCTGCCTTGCATACCATATCTAAGCCAGTCACCCGGCGTTACTTCATCGCAATAAAGTTTCGTAACATTAATCATATTTTAGTCCTATTCAGTTCTGTAAAAAATTTAAAAGGTTTATTTATTTGTTTGTTTGAGGCAGATAATCGCAGAACGGTTCTTCGGCCATGTAATCGCCTTTTACAGAGAATGCTCTGGCCCTGCATCCGCCGCAGAGATTCCGATATTCACAAATACCGCACTTACCCGTTAGCTTGCTGGTATCGCGCATATTCGCGAGGTCGGTGTTGTTATTCCAGATGTCTGCGAGCGGCGTTTGAAGAATATTTCCACAATTAACCGGCAGATAACCGCAGGGGAAAACGTCACCCTGATGACCGACAAAAATCACGCTAACGCCGGCAAGACAGCCCTTAGAGCTATGCATGGGTTTACCGCCGGGATGGCCGCCTTTTCCATGTCCGTGCGGACAAGCCGCCTCAGGCATATCTGCCATATGCGGCTGTTTACGAAGACCCGCCTGGCGTACAACCCTTTCGTAATGCGGTCCGCAGGTGACCTTGATCTGCAGGTCCTGCGAAACTTCGAGGGCGGCGATGAGCTCCATCATTTTTTCGTATTCGTCGGCAGAGAGCATATCTTCTTCGGCAAACTCTTCGCCGCATCCTACCGGAACGAGCATAAACAAATGGACCGCAACAGCCCCAAGCTGTTTGGCCAGGGCAAAAACATCGTCAAGCTGATGAGCGTTGTGACGCGTAATGGTAACATTGATCTGGAAAGGTACGCCTGCCTTTTTCAAATGACCGATCCCTTCGATGGCCCCCTCAAAAGAGCCTTCAAGCTGGCGAAGCTTGTTATGAATATCGCTTGTCGCCCCGTCGAGACTGATCGAAACCCTTTGAATGCCTGCATCTTTTATCTTCTCGGCTACGGTTGAATCGATAAGCGTGCCATTGCTGGCAAGGGCAAGCTGCAATTCTTTTTTTCGGGCATGCTTTATAAGTTCAAAGATGTCATCCCTGCAAAGCGGCTCACCACCGCTGAAAACGAACACCGGCATAAACCCTTGTTCCTTACCAAGGGCAGCAAGCTGATCTATCATATCCATCGCCTGATCGGTTGCCATGTCACTAGGAGCGGCATCATCACCTTCAACCCGCCTGCAATGCGCGCAAGTGAGATTGCACTTAATCGTGCTCTCCCAGAACAACAAACGCATAATCCTATTCTTTTCTGTATTCAACATTAGTCCTTAAATTAAAACAGCCTCGGCCAAAGGCCGAATCCTCAATTTGTAATTCGTAATTAACTCATTTATTTCTCGCCGCCGGCGACACTTTCGGCATTGGCAAGAATACTCTTGGCGAGCTGCACGGCATCGGCCGGGCCCTGCTTACTGGCAACAGTATCGATATTCTGGATGACGCAATGGAGAAGTTTATTAACAACTCGGCTAACCGTCGCATCCATAACATCTTTGCAGCACGCCTGCTCACGCTCGCCGGCAAAGAACTTTTGCATCTCACCCTTCTGAATATTCTCAAAGGCCACCTTCATCCTGCCGATCAGCGGGCCGATATCCCTTCTGGCAAACCACTCCATGTATTGGCCAACTCCCTGGCAGATAATCTCGACAGCCTTTTCAAGATCGCCTTCACGAAGCTTAATATTTTTTTCAACCACCTGCGCCAAATCGTCAATGCAGTAGAGGTACACGCCTTCAAGTTTGTTTATGTCCGGGTCAAAACTTCGCGGAACCGTGATGTCGACAGCCAGCAGAGTTTTGCCGCGTCTTTTCGAGACAACTTCGGAAAATCCCTTCTTGTCGAACAAATACCCCGAATCAGGCGAAGCGGCTCCTACCACAATATTTGCACCGACAAGCTGATTTTCAAGATCATCCCACTTTGCCGCCTTGACACCATGCCTTTCAGCGACACTGCACCCGCGATGCTGGGTTCGATTTACAACCGTAATATCGGCGCATTTAATATGAAGAAAGTGCTCGACAAGCAGTTCTCCCATCTCACCGGCACCTATTACTACGACCCTGGCAGACTTAATATCATCGAAGAGTTGCTTTGCCAGGTCGACGGCAACACCGGCGACACTTACGCGGCGATTTGCGATCGAAGTATTAGTAAACACCTTCTTGCTGACAGCAAATGCACTATGGAAAAGATGATTAAGCACCTTTGACGAACTCTTAATATCGCAGGCAAGGGTATAGCTGTCTCTAACCTGCGAACTGATCTGGTTTTCACCGATGACCATACTGTCAAGGCTCGATGTGACCGTGAGCAGATGCCTGACAACCTGCTGGCCCCGCATAATATAAAGATGCTTCCTGAATTCACTGAAATCAACGCCGCGCATCTCAGCAAGGGATACAGCCATATCCGTCGGAGAAACATCCGACGACTTTTCCATCGCGATATACAACTCCACACGATTGCAAGTGGACAAAAGAACAAACTCGCCGCCAGGATACTGGCGTTTAAGCTTTTCCAAAGCTATCGCGGTAGACTGACCGTTAAACGCCAGCTTCTCGCGGACTTCAACGGGAGCACTTTTATGATTAAGACCGACAAGCAAAATATACATTATTGCAGGTCCTCGGTATTAACAGTCTCTACACTTTTGTCGGAAAAGTCATGTTCACTGTCGCAAAATATACTCGTCCCGAGAATCGAAAAGATAATCAAAAAACTGGCAACCAAAGTGATGATCGCAATTCCGCGTCCTCTAAGGGTCAACTGACGCAAAACAAGAATAGCTGCAAGCAAAAACCATGCGACAATTACAAGTATTATCTTAGAGTCGGTAACCCAGTCAAAGAATGATATCGAATTTTCCGGATTCGTTACAACGGCAAGGCCGATACCGCTCATCAAACCAAACGTCAGAAAAACAAAGGAAGCCTTTATACCGATAACATTAAGTTTCTCAAGCTTTTCAATATTTGGAACCTTACCGATCACCCTGGCGATCTTTTTATTCTTTAGATTTCGTCTGGTAATAAGAAAGAGAGCGGCCATGCAACAGGAAAAAACAATCGAAGTCCCCGAAAAGACCATCGAAAGACCATGCCAGACAACCCACGGAGTTTTGGCAAGCAACTCAATCTTAGATGCAGGTACCGCAACCAACGCAGACAATATCGTAAGGGCGAAAATAAACCAGACCATCACCGATGAAAACCATACCTGATGGATCGTTACGCTGAGAAAGAGAAACGTTAAACCAAACGCTATCGAAAGGACGATCATAGACTCAAACAATCCGGTAAGCGGTATAGCTTGAATCGCAACAGCCCTGAAAACAAGAAGCAAAGACTCCAGCGAAACACCGAGAGCAACCAGCGAAATAATCACTGTACGGAACTTATCGCCGGATCGAAACAACTGAATAAACGCAAGTATCGAGCAGACTAAATAAATAGCCGTCACAGTAAGAAAAATATATCGTTCTTGAATCGGTAATCCTGGCATAGCATATCACCTGTCACTTTTTACTTGTCACCGGTTAAAATATAAGTAGGTGGAACCTTTTTTAATTCTCTGATCGTTTCAAGCTGCTTATAATTTTTAATTCCAACTTTTGCACTCATTTTCTTGATAGTGTCTCTAACGTCTTCGGCACCGGGGCCATGTACCATGGTGTAAACATTAAAAGGCCACTGATCATTCGAGGGTCTCTCATACGCATGAGAAACCTCTGGAAACGATGCCATCATCTTTCCGACCTCTTCGATCCTGTCTTCTTCAACCTGCCAGACAACCATTGCACCTGCCTGCAGGCCAACTTTAAAATGATTTACAATGGCCCCTACACGCCGCATACGGCCATCTTTTTTCCAACTATTGAGAATCTCCAGTACATCATCAATATCAACGCCGATTTTTTCGGCAACATCCCTATATGGCGTGGAACTTGCGGGCATCCCATGCTGAATTTCAGCCAATAATCTTCGTTCAATTTCGCTTAATGCAATTACCATACTTGAGAAACCCTAAACACTTTAAAGTCTTGTCTTGTTCCATTTAACGGAAACGATTTGTTATTTTACCAAATTTGAGAAAATATGTCAACCCGGCAATTAATATTCAGTAAATTGCTTGTTATTACAGTATTTCGCTGTAATTTAGCAGGAAAACCATTAAATACTTGAACTTTTGCTCAAGAAGTAATAAAAATAGGATATATTAGTTTATTTTTCAGTATTGAGGTAGTAATTATGAGACAAATCAGAATTGCAACAAGGGCCAGCAAACTGGCCACGACCCAGTCTGGGCATGTTCGTGACATGATAAAATCAATTTGTCCGGATGCCGACATTAGTTTTGTCCACGTCTCTACAAAGGGTGACCGCGACAAAACCGACTTCCTTTACAAAGTGGATTCGGTTGGTTTCTTTACATCTGAAGTCGAGAATGCCCTGCTTCAAAACCAGGCAGACATCGCCGTCCACAGCCTAAAAGACCTGCCAACGGCAATAACCGACGGCCTTACTATCGCCGCTATTCCACCGCGTGAGCAGGTTTGCGACGTTATGGTTGCCGGTGTCAATATCAATTCTATAAACGACCTGCCGCAAGGAGCGACTGTCGGAACCTCAAGCCTTAGAAGAATCGCCCAGATCAAACACCTTCGAAGCGATCTGGACTGCCAACCTCTTCGCGGAAACGTGGAAACAAGAGTCAACAAAGTTAAATCTGGCCAGATCGATGCCATCATCATAGCCCAGGCGGGCCTAAACAGACTTTCAATGTCTGATAACATTTCTGTAGTACTCACTCCTGAAGAATTTGTTCCTGCACCGGGACAGGGAGCATTGGCTATACAGACCAGAAGCGATGACAGCGAGTTGATCGATCTGTTATCTGTGATCGATGATCAAAATGCCCGTTTAACGACTGATATTGAGCGTTCCATACTCTCGAAACTGCATGGCGGATGCAGCATTCCGCTTGGTGTTTACTCGCAAGTCGAAGGAGATGAGATTTCGCTGATAGCCGTCATATCCAATATCGACGCAACGCGATATATCAGGAAAACAGCAAAATGTGCGATATCTGACTCGGAAATAATTGCCGAAAAGATCGCCTCCGAACTGCTCAATGAAGGCGGCAGGGAAATACTCGAAGAAATAAGGAACTCAAACTGACCTATCGGTCAGATTGAGAGATGTCAGATTAAGGATTCGGGCCGTTTGAGTGACTAAACTAAGCTTTTAGAGTTTTTCGACGGGCAGTGTTATTTCGATAATGCTTAGATCATCTTGCCGTTTGGCATCGATAGTTCCATTGTAAGTTAAGACGAGCCTTTTGAGTACCACTAATCCGAATGAATTCGCTGATGGGGTGTCGGCGGTTGACGAGAACGGCTCAAAAATTTCATTGGGATTGTCAAAAGGAATGCTTCCAAAGTTATCTGTGAAAACAAGCTCAAGTTTTTCGTCGGTAAGATCACATTTAATTGAAAAATCTCCGACTTCATTACCACCTGCCGAATGCACCACATTTTGTATTATCGCGAAAAAAAACTGGTCCATTTCATGTGAGGATATAAACATACACGGCAAGACATCAATACCGGATGTTTCAACTCTCAACATCGCCTGATTAATCTGGTCTCTAAAAACAGCCAGAACCCGATTAATTATCTGTTCTATATCAATTGGCTCTGCCTTGGGATTAGGGGTGATATTCGCAAAGCTAAAAAATTTATCAATAATATTCATGGCCTGCGATTTTAAGGTTTTGAGTAACCGTTTTGACACGGGCAGGCTCTACATGGGGTACATAAAGCAGCAAGGCAAGCCCGGTCAGGAAAGCGCCGGGAACGCACAGAATATACCGCGACCAGATATCCCACATAAGCATTGACTGATCCCAGTCTTGATGCTTTAGCATTGCATGCGAACTGACAAGGAAAACCACTGCCCATATTACACTCAAAATCACTGTTAAAAACCTGTAATACCGCCTTGATGATCGGCAGCCGAGAACTTTTGAAGCGAAATGAACCAGAAATATAAAGGATATGGGCAAGGTTGCCATACGAATAATTTTAAGCAGTTGTGTGCTTTTCCAGGTATTCAATAAGGATAAAAAGGTCAAGCCATTCATTGATGCCATGAAGAATGCCAAAACAGGCGATTAGCTTAATATTATCACTCAGATCGAGTGAGCTACCCTGCATGAAACAATAAACACAAAGGAATACAATTTTGCCACAAAGAATATCTTATTTCAATTTGTCTCTGACGTCAATTCCAAAATCTTAAATCATTGAAATTCAGTGCGAACTAAGTGAAATACTATTTTCGCAGGAACATAAGCTTAGCCGGCAGCGGGATATTGTTGCCAAGGTAATCCTCTCCATAACCGGCTTCTGCCAGTACTTCAATATCAGCTAATGCTCGCTTGTCTCCAATAAAATTCACTTTAAAATCAACTTCGATGTCTATTTGTCCGGTAACCTGAAATTGCGTGATTTCATCCATTACTCGCTCCAGCAAAGTGCCCTCTTTTTCGTTTTCCTTAGGAAAAAAATCCAGTGATTCTGAGTATATGACCAACTTGCCCATATCTGCAAGCATAAGAATGATCCCTTTTACAATTTCGCTAATACTTCTATTGCTGTCTTTTTCCTGTACCAGGCGAAGGCGTACTATTTCTGTGGCAAGCCATCTGCGCTTCTGAGCGTTTATTTTTTCGTTGACCCGAAAGATGTCAAGGGGCATGCTTGCATTGAAGTTTCTGTCTTCAAACTCCATAGTTACATCAGTTCCATAATGAAGAACAAGTGCGGAAATTAGCGTTGAAGGCCGAACGTGAAATCCACGATATCGGGGAATGCTGACTTCTATCTGGCCTATCTCGGCATAACGAGCCAACATACCCTGAGACAAATCCTTACCGCAGCCAAGATATTGACTTATGTAATTGGTGCAATAATCCTTTAGCATCTCCAGCAGCTTCTGCGGGTCTACTAACTGACGGCCGGTCTCGGCCTGGTCGTCCTCGATCAAAGCTAAATGCCGCTCAAAATAATGTGTCAATACCGTTGCTATTTGTAACAGATGCAATGTTGTCCCTATATCACTCCTTAAGGCCTTCATGTGCGAATCGACACTTACTGCATCTGTTTCGGATATATGTGTATCGTAAAGTGACTGAAGATTGTGGAATCTGAATTCAAATATTCTCAGGTTCTCTTCGTTTAAAATTGTCAGATAAGGTTCAATGTCTCGCTGCCGTTTGATCTGATCATAAAGATCGATCAAGCCGCAGTCTTTTTCAAGATTCAGAAATGCCGTTGCCAGTTTTGTTATCGTAATTGGGACCTTCTCAACTTGGCGCGAACCATGATCGGAGGCCAATTGGCCCGTGGGAAGTTCTTCAAAATAATCAGAAATATCAAAAGGTTCTTCAGAGACCGACAAACATAGATCGCCGGCTTGCTGGAGCAATCGCTTCATGGACTTTAATAAAATATCTATGACAAATTTTATCGCAGAATCTGTTGCTCCAAAGAAATTCCGGCTAACAAATACAAAAGTCTGCCTCGGCAAACTATGATTAATATTCAAAAGTTCATAATTAATCTCAGAAAAATTCTTTATCGTGGCAACCGTTAAACGAAACGGACTCCATTGGATGTTGTTCTTAGTTCCGTAAGTATCAAGATATTCTTCAACCTGCGAGGAGTGTGACAACAAGTCCCCTATCAATGGGCGCAGTAGAAAATCTTCATTAAATTCCTGCTGTGTTAAATATTTTGAAATACTAAGCAATACTTTGGCACGCCTGGATATCAAGCGGGCAAATTCCTGATCACTGATTATCGAACTCACTATAATGTCACCTTTTCATAGAAGCAATGTCGCACTCAGTTTATTCATCGCAGCTTCAAATTACAAATTATACTTACCAATATACTATCGGCACATTGCAATTAAAATTGAATTTTTAGTCATCTGGAAATATTTCACCATTTAATTGCTTAAAACAGGGACGATTATGGACTGTACAACAATACATGAATCTAATTTCAGTGTTGAATTAGGAGTTAATGGGCAAAAGATCGATTTAAATAGATTTGTTGAAAGTTTCATCTCACAAGCTGTAATCGGAATGCTCAAGTCACTGAGAGGCGTCGGTGAGGTTGAAAATATTGATCTGAAGATTTCAAAAGAAGCTAAGGGGCCGAAGGCACAGTAGAGTATTTGGGATTTCGCAATGAACTTAGGGTACTAAAATGATTAAGATTTAAGGTATGATAATGATTGGTGCAGGTGACAGGAATGTCGGTAAGACCGAGTTTGCCTGCTCATTGATCTGGAAATTTGGTTCGCAGCATAATATCATTGGTATAAAAGTAACCACGATAGATCATGATTTCTTTTATTGTAACATTGGTCCTCACTGAATCGTTACGTCTGATCGGAGCCTTGCGTTTCCGCGTTTCTATTGTTGTTCTACGGCGTTAAATTTTGCCGAGCCGCTGTTGGTAATGCTTGCACGAAACTTTGGCCATGGTGAATCGGCAAGTCCTTTAGTTTCCGTTTGCAGGGCGTAGAGTGTGCCATCATCGGAGCCGACTAACAGCAACCCATCAGAGCAAATTGTTGGCGAAGAGAATATAAACTTTTGTGTTTTGAATTTCCATAGCACCTTTCCGGTACTTTGAAATACATATAGATAATGATTGTATGATCCGACATATATTGTTCCGTCAGCAGCGATACAGGCCGAAGAAATCACCCAGTCTCGCGTGTTAAATTTCCATTTTAGTTTGCCTTGAGGTGATACAGCATAAAAATATCGACTCATCGAGCCGATATAAATAGTTCCGTCAGGACCGAGCGACGGTGATGCAAATATGCTTGCTTCTGTGTCGAATCTCCATTTTTCCGCGCCCTGAGATGTGAGAGCGTATAGATTCCCATCATTCGAACCAAAATATATTGTCCCGTCGCTATCGAGTGCAGGTGACGATAACACTTTATCTCCGGCTTTGAATTTCCATCGCAAGCTGGAGTCCGGGTTTATCGCATAGAGATAATGATCGCCGGAGCCTACATAGATACAACCATCGGGACCAACGGCAGGCGAAGAAGCAACTTTGCCTTGTGTCTGGAATTTCCATCGCAAATTGCCATTATTGGAATCTAAAGCGTAAATATAACTGTCATCAGAGGATACATAGAGTGTACCATCGGAACCAATCGCCGGAGACGATTCGATTTTATCTGAAGTTTTAAATCTCCATAGCTCCCGGCCGGCTGAATTTAAGGCGTAAACATTTCCATCGAATGAACCGAAGTAGATATTGCCATTATTATCCAGGGTAGAACTTCCGTGAACGAAATCACCGGTTTTGAAACTCCAATTCATTTTGCCGTCTTTATTGATAGAATAGAGGTGGTGATCATGCGAGCCGATATAGATGGTTCCATCCGGAGCGACAGTTGGGCAAGTCGGCATAACATTGCCTGTTTTGAAACTCCAGAGCAGATGTTCATCTCCAGACCGCTTTAAACAGATAGCCAGCAAAACGGCAAACAACAAAATAATGCAAAAAAGAATCTTTTTCATGAAAGAGAATTCTCCGTCGGGGTTTGTCCTGATGATTCAGTCATAATACCATCGTCCATTTTAAATATTCGGTTGCCGTAATTGGATAGCTGCTGATTGTGTGTAACCATTATAATTGTTGTTCCGCTTTTCCAGAGTCCGGCAAAGAAATCCATAATCTCTAACTCTGTTTCGCTGTCAAGGTCGCCGGTAGGCTCGTCAGCTAACAATAAGGCAGGAGCGTTCATCAAAGCACTGGCTATCGCTACACGGCGTTTCTCGCCGCCTGAGAGTTGATCAGGATAAGCATGTGTTCTATGGGCAAGTCCTACCGATTCGAGAAGGTTTTTTGCTCGCGGCATATTTGACCTGGTTGGTTTCGGCAAAAAACTCTGTGGCAAAATAACATTTTCAAGAACCGTCAGAGAACTAATGACAGAAGCATTTTGAAAAACAAATCCGATTTTTTGAGCACGAATCTGTGCCCTCAATTGTTCGTCAAGATTCCAAATGGATTGGCCGTCGAGTAAGATTTCTCCGCTGGAAGGCTTTAGTAATCCACCGATTACACCAAGAAGAGTTGATTTGCCAGTTCCCGAGCGGCCAATTACAGCAACAAAATCTCCTTTTGCAACCTTAAAGCTAACGCCGCCAAGTGCTGCGATCGTTCCATCTTTTCCAGTATAATTTTTTGTAATATCAATTGCGGAGATCATGTTAGTCTCCCCTGTTTTATAGACTCGTACGGTTCTGCTTTCAAGACAGATATAACAGGCATTATTGCAGTAATTACAGCAGTGGCAGTGCCTAAAACGTTAAATGCCGCAACAAAGAGGGCTGTGGTAGCAGCAGTAGGCAGGACATCAGGTGTACCAAGAGCATTGGATAGTAATTCTCTAAAAGAAATAACGATTAATAATCCCACAAGGCATCCAGAGAGAGACGATGTGGCAGCTATCGCGATAGATTCTTTGGTGAGCATCTTGAAAATAAAGCGTTTGTTTGCGCCTTTGGCTATGAGCAGCCCTATCTGGCTTCGGCGTTCTCTTACTGCCATAGAGAAAATCACACCACTCATGATTAGTGCCATTACCCACAGTCCGGCAACGACGCAAACAAGTACGCTGGCAATTGCGAATAATTGCTGCCTGGCAAGTTTGGCAACTGTTGAAGAAAGTACCACCTGTATTTCCGGGGCGGCTTGCTCTATTCGTTCAGCAAGATCAATAAGATCGACACCTGTTTCAGCTTTGACTAATATTGTCGAAACATCCCCCTGGCGAATTCTCAATGGCATTTCAGCTTTTGCCTGTGAGGCGATTACCATTTTTCGCAATGACTTTTCGGACATATAAATCGTCCAATCCATTCCTGTACCGGTAGGCTCTAAAACGCCGGCTACGGTAAAAGATGTTCCATAGAATTGAGCCTCATTCCCCTGGCGAAGGAGTATTCTATCTCCAACTATCATCCAGTTTTCGGTTTGGGAAATAGATTGCGGAACTTTACTTTTAAGCCATGGTTTTATCGTGAAATCTGTTACAGGATCAAAAGCAACGATAAAGAATTTCCCTGCACAGCATCGTGCGTTTGTAAGCGTTTCAACGAAAGTCTGGTTAGATGTGTGGTCAACTCCAGGTACTTTGGATACTTTTTCGGCAGCAGAAGGGTCTAGATAGAATGTAGCTGGTTTGCCGGTTATTAAAGCTTCATTGAACTGTTTTGCGACCTCCTCGCCTCTTGGCACAACCATTATATCTGCGCCCAATCGGTTTACAGTGTTTGTTATGCCTTCATTGACACCGACAATCAGAAGCGCGACAGCAGTCATAACTGCCGCGGCAATGACAATGCCACTTGCCATCAGCGATGAGCGTAAGGGATTACGCTTGATCTGACTTAATGCGAGATACCAGTCGTTCATTTCTGCTTAAACCTTTTACCGGGAAAAAACACCATTATTAATCCGGAGATTATTACGATCGATCCAACAATACGTTCAGCCGGTTTGGTTCCGATTTGGCAAAGAGAGTGATCATGCCCACAGGTACTCCCAATAACCGTATTGAATGAAACCAATATTATAACCAAACCCAAGCCTATAAGTAAAGCTCCAATTGAAAAATGAGTCTCTCGGGTGGGTCTAAAGAAAAGAATCAAGCCGGAAAGAACAACTAATCCGCCCATGAATAATTCAATCCTCCCAAACCAGAAGCATCGCATAACCGGTTCATAAGAGCTGAAAAAACTGAGATCGCCGGACTCGCATATAGGAAATATATATTTAGGAATCATCGCAACAAATAGGCCGAGAACTGCAATAATCGCAGCAAAGATTTTAGAAAGTTTAGTTTTCATAGAGATCACCTTTATCTTATTAATATTTTAATCTTTCTGTAAGAGTATTTCCCGAGAAAAACTAAAATAGATTAGTTAATTACAAAGCACACCGCTGCTTTTGAGAAAAGCAGTTTCGCTGAAGTATGCCGATTGGAATAGGGACTATGAAGACTTAGATAGGGATCTTATCAGGTGAATCTACGAAGACCGTGGGGGGAGTAAGACCATTTCTGATAAATGCTCGGCCTGTGAAAGGCAATGGCATTACAGAAGGCAACTGAACCAGAAGATGCGGACCAGTCCTTTGAAAGCTTACGTTGTGTTTACCATAATGCCCGGAACACTGTGCAGAAGAGATGTAAGTGACTTTGACTGTGACAGGCTTTTTAGCACAGTGATTCTCCGGTGAAGAACGTCGAACCATTTGGTTGTTGCCGCTGGGAACACAGCAACAGTTGCTGAGGCATTGGTCTGCGGTCATACAGCCACAGTCGTGGCCGGCACATGGGAAATCGGAATTTGAAACAACTTTTGCCAATGGCGCAATCCAGTCCAGGGCAATGTAAATAAAGTTAGTTGCGATAACGAAATAGCAGATGCCTACTAACGCACAAAAGCTACGTCTGTGGAATCGTTTTATGGATTTTCTTTTACTTTTAGTCATTTGGTACACTCGTGCGCAGCTGACAAATCCGTAAACAGCTACTTAAAACTTACCATTACTCCACTTCGAGGATCCCTCTCATCTGAAGATGAAACTCGCTGCACCATGTTGTGCAGTAAAAATCATATATACCAGGCTTTGTGGGTGTAAATTCCAATATCTTATTTTTTCCGGCCTTCAATTCGCCGGCATCAATACCTAATGCCGGGATTGCAAAGCCATGCATGACGGTATCAACATTCCTGACCCTGAGTTTAACCTTCTGGCCAACCTGGACTTTGATATGCCGTGGCGAGAAATTACCTTTCTCCGGAGTGCGGGCAACAATATCAGCCGTAAAGTCTTTGGTTAGAGAAGCCTCATACCTCAGTGACGCGTAAATAGGCCCAATAGTACAGAACAGGAGCAGAAGTATAGAAAGAGTCGATTTTATTATTTTCATAGGTAAATTAGCCTCCATAAAGCCATCCGAACGCAATCGTAACAAGAGTTAACAATACAAGCAGGGGAATAAACCCGCGTTTAGCCGTAGCGGTATCTGCAAACGTCTGTAAACACAACTTATAACCATAATCTACTGATACAAGATACCCGCCCAACAGTGTGAAAAATTGCAGCGGTACAAGCCAAACTGTTCCAAACGGAGTCCATGGAATCCCGGCGGTTCCAAACAGATCCCAGCCTCTAGCGAAGGGATCTGAAAAAATATGTAAAAGATAAGATCCATTGGGCAGCAGGAAACCAAAACTAAAAGCTATCCACGCCGCCAGTCCCATAGGAACGAGGCTATAAGACAGATTGACAAAAACTTTTTTTAGCCGGATATCTTTTTCACCACTAACGACCTTTGACAACCATGCGAAGATACCGAATATACCTGGAATCACCACAAGTGCAAAAAATGTATGCAAACTTATGAATTTAAACCAACCAATAAAAGTTTCCCCTCGGACCCAGTTTTTGATGGTTCCCCATGGGCCCATCATGGCAACGTAAAACATTACCGCAATCGCAAGCATAATAAAACATTTCCACGCCTCATCAAGACCTCTTTTCTCATCTACAAGGAGATCCGTAGCAGGCGGCCTTAGGTTAAATGCCATGTTGTCAAAGGGACAGCTTTTAAAACACTCAAGGCACATTCCGCAGTAAGTGTTTTTCTTGAAACTATGCGGTTCCAGCATCCACGGACAGCCATACCCATTCTTATTTCCGGTTACACAAGTTTTTTTCTTGTGTTTTTCACATATTTTCGGGTCCTTGACCCTTATCTCCGACATCCCCAAATTGGAGTACAAACCCTGGAAACCGCTAACAGGACAAACATATAAGCAAAACGTTCTTTTCTCGAAAATCATCATAAAAACTATACCAAGAACGATAAGAGAACCGAGCATAAAGAAAGTTGCTAATGGCCTGACAGTAAAAAAGCCACTGAAATATGTTGTCATGAGAAAAAGAATATTCATAATCCACATGTTGCTTAGTTTTTTGGGCCACTTGAGATTTAGCCCGCCGACTTTTTTACCTACGCCGAAAATTTTAATTCGCTGCAGCCATTCTCCAAATGACGGCAAGGGGCAGACCATACACCAGGTTCTGCTAAAAACAGGAACAAGAATCATCATCAGCACAACCCACCAAAGTATCCAGACCATCATGATACCAAAGGAGTAATTACCGGAAGAAAAGCCTCCTATAACACCACTCATGAGTATCAACATAAATAGAAACATATTCATGAAGATGAAACACAAAGGGAACCAACGTTGTTTGAGTATCCAGCGTATCAAAGGAATTGATGCCAGATCAAATCGCCAGTCTAAGGGTATAATACCAAGCAACTTTTGCCTGCTGCCTGACTGATTACAACCTGCTTGATCACAACATGGTTGATCATTATCTGTTTGATTATTATTATTTTCATTAGACATTTGTTTCGACTCCATTTTTCTGTTTGCCCTTGAAGAGAACCAAACCCAAAATTAATACAAAGGTAACACCTGTAGCGCCAACAAATGCGTTGAAGCGGGAATTCGGAGTGACATCAAGAAACCCTATCATATAAGGATGAAATTCTCCGCATGTTTCCGAGCACCTGAATGTAAAACGTCCTGGCTTATCTGCTACGAAAGTCACCTTACCGATAAGCCCGGGCCTGGCTTTGATCTTTAAGTCGTAACCGTCAATATATAACCCGTGAGTTACGTCAAGTGATTCCATCCTGAGTGTAACGAGTTCTCCTTTTTCAAGTCTTATTCGATTTGGTGTGTACTCGAAACGTTTGGCTACAATGTTAATAACTCTCGGTTCTTTTACAGTTTCGATCGCTTGAGTTTGTGAAGTTGCTGCATTCGCCGTACTTACGAATGAAAACGAAGACAGCTTTTCTATCCATGATTTTTTATGAGCATCAACATTGCTTGCGACATCTGAAGTTTTTTGCTCTGCGGGCTTTTTAGACTGTGGCGGCTGGATTTGTAAATCAACCCATTCACTTATCGATTTGCGAGAACCTCGATCGTCTTGGTCGCCATCCCAGACAGCGAATGATACTGACTGCTTAGTCTCCGAAAATTGGCAGTCGTTCTCTTTATCTTCAGTCGTTAGCGACCTTTTAAAAACCACGTTCCAACTTCCATCACGCCATATACCCCGCCCCTGAACAATCTGGTCATCCTTTCTGGTAACAGAGCCTGCTCTCTGGGCCAACAGATCTGAAACAGCGCTGTTAAGCTCCGGAATACTCACAGTGAAAATTTCTTCCTTCTCAAAGGGATAAACAAAATCAGCATAAGTTTGCTCAGCACCTGTTTTGCCCTGCCAATATTGCATATCCTTGTTTGCCTGCCATTGCCAGAGATTAACAGGACTGGAAAAACCCATCATAATAGAACGCGGCGGTGCATCCGTATCGATTGGAGCAGCCACTGCGCAACCATCAACAAAAGAATCTACTAGTGCGGTCTTATCTGCATGGTCATCTTCCCATGTCATCTTAAAATATATATCTTTTCCATTATGGAACGCCTGTACATCAACTGAAGGAGTCGAACTTTTAGGCCAAGGTCTTTCAGTTATCTGGTGGTTTAACAAAACTTTTAAGACAGGTGTATTTTGCCAAACCTCAGCAAAGACGTCTGCCTCCTTTAGAGCTAAATCCTCTGCGTGAAAATTTACCGCAAGTACGCCAGGTTCAACTATCTCGTAGGTTTCCGATGAACCATAGCGATTTATCCATCCATAGCTAGCTAACCAGACAAAAAGTCCCGCCGCTATCAGGATAACAATTGTAACAGAAATTTTATTGTTCATTTAGTATTTCCTCTTCTATATTATTGCTTTATACCTGTAGCGGCTATCAGAACAAAATGCTCTCGCTCAGATGCCAAAAACTCCAGGACATCTTTAGCGATATTGACATAAAAAGAATTTTCTGATTGAGAAATTATCTTTTCAGCGATTAACACAGTAGCAGGTTCCAAATGCTCTATAAAAAATTTCTTTTGCGAATCGAGACAAACTTCCATTTTTTCTTTGGCTTGTTCGCCGTCCGGCAACTGACCGGCACGATCGGCTTTAAGAATAAGACCATACATAAATTCCATCTCACAGGTTATCGAGTCGGGCCTTTCCTTATCCGGTTCGAAACCAAAGGCTGTATAAAAGCCCATGATATCAGAAAGCATGTTTGCTCTTTGAAATTCGTTTTTGACCAGATGCTCAGCACCGTAAAGCCAAACTGTCCCCGCTCTAAAAAGCGAGTCATATTCAGCCATCAGGTTTCGCTGCTCATCTTTCAAATCCGGAAAATTGGCAAAAAACGAATCGTCAGGATAACTAAACGCAGCTGCCAATGTTTTGTACTGGCGCATCCGCTGATCATTATTTTTCGTATCAATACCCAAGTTTGGCAACTCCGAATTATCAGGTAACGCTGATTCTGTTGACATTTCTTTCCTTGTCATGTTTTTCTCTAATGATTATAGGCTCTTTTATAGGAACCTTCACTATTTCATGGCCCTTTTCGTCATAGCCGACGCAGTGACCTGTCTCTAAATCGCCCTGGACATCGAAGGAATGAATAATTTTGCCGGTACAGCCAAAAAGCATCAACAGGGCGACAAGCGATTTGTCGTTAATCGCGTTTTTATACATTTCAACGGCCTTGGCGGCACCTGGACCGAACAACTGTTTGTTAAACGATTCGGGAGTGTTGATCGGCGGAATATAGTAAACATTCGGCTCGGTTCCAAACTGCGGATACAGCGGAAGAGCGATCTTCTTTACATGGACGAGATAATCTATCGGATTCTTCGGATCGATCTTGTCGGGCTGGTTTTTGAAACCGAACATTCTGATCTTTCCGATACAGTTCTGGACGCATTGTGTTTGCTCGCCTTTTTCAGTGGCGGGATAACAAGCAATACATTTCTCAGATTTGCCGGTAAGCGTGCGGAACATGCTCTTTTTGTATGGGCATGCCCTGACACATTCTCTGTATCCGCGGCATCTTTTCTGGTCGATAAGAACCGTTCCCTCGTCCCTCTTGTAGATAGCCTTACGCGGGCAACCGCCGAGGCAGCCGGGATATGTGCAGTGATTGCAAATTCTCGCCAGATAGAACATCCATGGTTGGTGTGGGATTTTTATAAATTGACCTTGCTTGACTAATTCGCTTACTTCATCTTCGCCTAAGTTGGGATAACTAAAGTCTTCCTTATCTGGCACGTATCCCGTGATATTCTCACCGGCCCCGGCAGATTCAAAAATAGTTTTGCCCTTGTATGTATCACCATCCCACTTCTGATCTTCGAGTTTGCCAAGCAGGTTGACGTCCCAGCCTAAAGGATAAAATCCCCAGGGCTTGGTTTCGACATTGTTCCACCACATGTATTCCTGGCCCTTGCCGGATGTCCATGCGTTCTTACAGGCCATCGTACAGGTTTGGCAGGCAATGCACTTATTTGTGTCAAATACCCACGAAACCTGCTTGTCTGGTCTGCTTTGAGGATAGATATAATCCATCTCACGATTTAACTGCCAGTTGTGTACTTTATGACTCATGTAACATAGTCTCCATCAATAAATTTCTTCATGGCATCACTTTCATACGACGGCCTGAATCCTAGCTTAGCAGGCCTCCAGAGCTTATTGCCTCCGGTTCCGCCATCTTCGGCCTTGGTAAATTTAACAAAACTTTCTCTCGGTGCGCCATTTGGACAATTAACATCGGGAGCGAATCCCTTGCCAATGACCGGCCCGATAGTATTTTTTCTCACTAAACTATCAGTCATAAGTGTTGGTCTCAGCCAGCCGCGTGTAGCACTTTGATGAGAACCAAATCTGAACATCGATTGATACCCGGTCCTTGGATTTTTCGCTAAGCCATCCTTGTTTTTCAAATGTCCTTCAACAGATCCATACGTCGCGCCATACATGTTGAACCACGAACGTGTGACTTTTTGCGGGACGCCGCGATAGTACCTGGCTCGCAGCATTAGTCGCGAAAGCCGGTATTCTTCGCTTCCTTCAATCTTTTCACCATGATACGGACGGTCTTCCGGGTCAGCATCGACCCAGACATAATCGCCGTCTTCAATCCCCAATTCCTTTGCGTCAAGAGGATTAATATCGACGTACCCTTCACCGACCCACGGCATACGCTTGTCTCTACGATGAGTGTCACCGAAAGGACCAAACCATACAGCGATAATATCCGTATCGACCGGCAATGTATGAGAACCGTGTCTGTATTTTGGAGTCAGATAGATATATTCAAACCCTTCGTCTAATTCGCGAAGAGGATGCTTTGATTTAAGCAGTTTAGCCGGCGAGAAAACAACATTTCTAACCTGCCTGGTCTCTCCGGAACGATCATCCATTGGTATTCCGTATTTCTCAGGACCAAACGGCCTTATCGCCGGGTGAGGCTTTGCCACAATAGCATTAGGTTCATAGAATGTCGCATCAATGGCTTCGCGATGAACAGGGAGGTTTTCTCCGTACTCAATAAACTCATCTTCATCACGGTAGAATTCCATTCTGCCGGTCTTGTTATACCATTGCTTGCTCTCAACAGCCTGTTCATACCCAATTATTTTCGGATATGTTCGACTCATCAGAAGTGCCGGAACACCCTTCTTGGCATCTTCTTCCAGCTTATTAACATCGTATCCTTTGGTCATAGATGTCGCATCCATAATCCTCTGCAGATACACATCAACTTTGCCTTCATGTACGAACTTCCAGTAATCTTCAAATCGTTTATCGTTATGAAGTTTACCGAGAGCTTTCGATATACCTGCATGCACTTCAATGTCGCTGCGGGTATCATGGATTCGTTTCATACCTGACCGCGGGAACATCTGAAGGAACGGATTCGTTACCGATGCTGTGGCGTCAGGGAACTGGAATTCGCCCCATGAATCAACACCCCAAACGATGTCTGCATACTCACACGATGTCGACCACCACCAATCAGCAACGGATATGAACTCGATATTGGGCAAAGTGTTAACAACGGCCTCGTAATGGCCCTTCAAATTGCCAAGAATAGAGTTGGCGTTGCAGAAGGTCAGAGATTTCGTTGGAGTAGGCATGTGAGTTTTGCCCGTAAAGTTTTTGTTACCCACTCTAAGAGGCTTATCACTGTGGTTATAGTAATGAGCGGACTCAAATTTAAAGAACTTCTTAAAGTTTAGTTTCCCCTTCTCTTCGAGTTGGATATTAAAGGGGTTCTCTGCGATGTATGTGCCCATCCCATCGAAATACGCTGCCCGGTAATTTCCGGCATAACTTCCTACGTTTCCGCTGTGAGTTCCAATATTTTTAGTCAAAGCACATAACAGCAAAATGCCTCTGTCTTTAAGGTCTCCATTGAAAAACTGGTTCGTCCCCATACCGCAGGCAATAAGCGTATTACCCGCGTTCTCGGCGACCTGATGGGCCAGACTGGTAATCGCTTCTTTGGGAGCCCATGTCAGCTTTGACACGGCGTCAAGATCAAAAGTATCGTTGAGATATTGGCTCGTCAGACTAAATGCAGTCCTAACCTTGACTTTTTTACCGTCAAGTTCGATTTCATATTCACCGTCCAACTCAGGATCGATTCCGGTTTCTTTTAGATGATCGCCAACGTCATCACGGGTAATTGCAGCGAAATCTTTTGTGTTTTTATCCCAGACAACAAAACTACCCCACTCCTGAAGCAACTCCTCTGGAATAACCTGTTTGCCGCCGGCTGATATGGGAGAACCGGCCTTTTCGCCCTTCTTGAGAACTCTGGTGTCCCTTCTTTCCTTTGGTGGCACAAAACCAGGAATTGCATCTTCTGCCCGCACAAGTTTAAGAGTATCCATTCTTACCAATAATGGCAAGTCCGTTCTACTCTTGACATACTCAGCATCGTAGAGTTTTTCCTGCATAATTATATTGGCCATACCAAGGGCAAGAACAGTATCCGTAGCCGGACGAATTATAAGGACTTCATCGGATTTGGAGGCAACAGAAGAATATTCAACCGTAATGCTTATTACCTTTGTACCTTTTAATCGGGCTTCGGTCAGCCAGTGAGAATCCGGCATTTTCGTCGAAATCCAGTTAATACCCCAGGCTATTAGCAGTTTTGCGTTTTCAACTGAAAACAGATCCCAGTCAATCGTCTGTTGACCCGTGACCATTGTATGCCCCGGCGGAAGGTCCGTATGGAACGTGTAGTTATCAAAACCTCTGGCACCCATCGCTGTTTTTTCATCGGTTCCACGGACGTGTGAATCCAATAAAGCCATTGCATTTGCCAATCGGTACATGCCAAATACACGAGTTATACCCAACAGGGGCATTCCACCCCGAAATTTCATCACCTGCGTTCCCGCGTTCGCCATTACCTCGATTGAATCGTCATCGTAAACACCTTGCGATTTCAATAATGCCTTACCCTCTTCGCCGCTATAAGTTGTGGCGATGTTTGTGTACACCTTAGCAGCAATATCAAAAGCATCATCCCATGAAAGTCGCAAAAACGGCTCTTTGCCGCGATTTAGATACTTAGAATGCGGTTTACCGTTAGCTTCTCTGGGGAAACCTGCGTCAACCCACTTCTTAAAACCTTCCCGTATCATCGGGTATTTTACTCTGCGCGGGCCCTGTATCCTGCGAATAAGCGCCAATCCCTTTTGGCATAAACGCGGCTCCCAACGAGATGAGGCCTGATTGCCATAGAGATCTTTGGCTTTTCCGTAACCATAACTCGGACCTATTCTTGTGATTACATTATTTTTCACATAGGCCTTGAGCAGACAGTTATGGGTATCATTCGGTGCACAAAGAAAATGATAGGTGAAGTCATGCTTGAACTGATTGCGGTAAATCTTTTCCCAGTCTCTGGCAGGATAGAAGTCCAGTGGGTTATCCACATCTTCTATAAGCTTAAGAGCTGCGAATGCCGGCTGAGCTGTTGTCAAAGCCAAACCGCCTACAGCCAATTGGAGGAAATCACGGCGAGGTAAACCACCCTGACTTTTTCGTTTCGATTCTTTCTTATGCTTTTTCTGCATAGCCACTTGTTCCTTTTAAAATACAGCCTGAGAATTGCAATCAGACTTAAAATACCAGGTTATATGAAAATAAGTTAGTTCAAGACGATAAGCTTTACTGCCATTGTCGCATCAAATGGGCATACTGGGTTTATGCATCAGGCCAGGAGTGGCCAATGCCACCCGATGTATAGGCTTTTATTGACTGGGATGACTATTTTAAACTAACGGTACTACAAAAAAATACTCAAATAGCAATAAAGGCCATATCGGTCTTAGTTAAATTAGCACAATCTGAAAGAACTGTCAAGAATATATTCAATTTTTTTTAGATTAACTCAAAAAAATATTTAGCTTGCTATCAGTTCCTGAGTTTAGCTAATAAAAAAGAAGAATTATACGGATTGAAAAAAATTGCAAGAGTCATAGGCCTAAACTGTAATTAAACGTTCGGCCGTAAAAGCAATTCTGTTGTCCATTGGCTAATTCACCCTTTAAGCAATCAATGATCAAACCACTTAACTAAACAACAGTAAACAAGGCTTTTCCTACGAAAATTCAAGATTGTATAGTGAAATAGGTCTACTATATCAACTAACTGGAGTGAGGCAAAAACCCGCCCTGAAAGGCTCAAAGTAATGAATTAAGAGGACATAACAGGCATTTAAATTTCACAAAATGAAAAACGTACCAGTTTCGTACCAGTTTTTCGAGGAGTTTACTGAGTGAAATCCACGAAATAAACTCGCTTACTGCTAAACTCTCTCATCAATTTGTCGGATAATTTTCATAATTTCGTTGATTCTCCACTCAATCGATGATTGCATCCAAATCTGAAAATGATTGACACGATTTTGGCAGTGCATCATGTAGAGTATCTTAATCGACAAGGCAACTGTGGCAAATTCTATCATCAGCAGCGTTATCTCGCTGCTACGCATGAAAAATGAGATTATCAGCGGGCAAACTATCAACAAGGCAAAAACGATGTTGACTATTTTTCTATTAAAAGTCGGAACTCCGCCTATTCCACCTACAATGGCACGAACGCGTTCTTTTTCCTTTTGAAAATTTTTAAGTTCTTTTTTTAAATCGTCAATCTCGTCTTTAAAATCATTCGGCATTTCTTCCATACGTACTCCTTTATCAGGTCTTAAAGTTTCGTAATATTTTTGTAAACCGTTGGATAAATATGTCTGCACACTATATAGCCGACACCGCCACGGCTGTCAATATTCAATTCTGGCCATATCTTTTCTGCCGTACCAGGCGCCTGCCGAAGTGTGATCTGCTCGAGATACTACTCAGCCGGCACGGTAGATCGTCTTGTAATTAAAGAAAAGAGAAATCCTTGAAGGTTCAACTTGAATCCGCCAACCTCTAAAATTCATTTTGGCGGTCAAGCGTACCCAATGGGTATTATTGCTATGAATGTTCCACTAAATAAGCTAAGTCAATTTAATATTATTGATTTCGTGCGCGCGATTATCTAAAGTAAGGCAAAATTAAGGAGAAATTAATGAAACTGACTGATAAAGTGGCGATTATAACCGGTGGTAACTCCGGGATCGGAGAAGCGACAGCCAAACTTTTTTCCAGGGAAGGGGCCCGGGTATGCATCACAGGCCGGAATGAAGAAAGATGTCGGAAGGTTGTCGAAGAGATTAATAAGACCGGCGGACAAGCCGTATTCGTTGTTGCTGATGTCCGGTTTCCCGATGAATGCCGAAAAACGCTGGAGACCACTGTCGAGGCATTCGGCAAGGTGGACATTCTGTTCAATAATGCCGGTGTCTATTTTGCTGAGAATGCTGTCGACTGCCCGGAAGAGCACTGGGATCTCACCATCGATATCAGCCTCAAAGGAACGTTCCTGATGTCCAAGTTCGCTTTGCCTTCGATGATCGAGCAGCAAAGCGGTGTGATAATCAACGTCAGTTCGGGATGGGGAATCCTGGGCGGAAAGAAAGCAGTCTCTTACTGCGCTGCCAAAGGCGGTATCGTTTTGATGACCAAGGCTATGGCCCTCGACCACGCAGGCCAGGGTATCCGCGTAAACTCCCTCTGTCCCGGCGATGTGCAAACGCCGATGCTCAAAGAGGATGCCAGGATGCAAGGGATGACCTGGGATGAATACCACGCCCAGGCTGCTGCCCAACGCCCGATGGGCCGCATCGGCACTGTCGAAGAGATCGCCAAGGCCGCCCTCTTTCTTGCATCGGATGATTCTACCTTTATGACCGGAGCCTCTCTGGTAGTCGATGGAGGAGGAACGGCAGGTTAGCCTGTATCCTACCGGCTGGCCAATCCTCCGGTGATTTCACCTCCGTCGATTATATATTCGTGGCCTGTGATATAGCTTGCGTCATCCGACGCCAGGAAGGCGAATAAGCCGGCGATCTCCTCCGGCATTGCATGCCGTTTAAGCGGAATCTTACTGTTGACCTTATCCATCATCTCCGGTGTGTATTCCGCTTTCTGCATGGGAGTTAACACATAGCCAGGGCAGACGGCAACAACGCGAACCTTCGGGGCAAGTTCCAGGGCCATGGTCTTTGTCAATTCAATTACGCCCGCTTTGGCGGCGTTGTAGTCGGCGTAATAGGGGTACCGCAATGAGAATGGCAGAGCGAATTACCCAACGAAGCGAGATACTTGTTGTCGATATCGAAAAGGCTCAAATAAAGCTAAAGAGCCTTTACCCTAATCTTTTGGCGTGACATAGCACTAGCTATTTTTGCCCTGTTTGGCGTAAAAAACCTCACTGGATGTTTTCTGTAAGGCACTTTGGTCCGGCCCTACAGGGTATATCAGACAAAATTGAACAGTTATGTTGCAGTATTGTTAAAAAAGATTAAAAAAAAGCTGGTAAATTCGGCTGATTTCACTACAATCACACTTTATGAAATTTGTACTTATTGACAAAATAGTTTCGCTTGACAGCGGAAACGAGATTACGGCGGTTAAAAGCGTCTCGCTAGCCGAAGAATACCTTGGCGACCATTTTCCGGCTTTTCCGGTTCTTCCGGGTGTTCTTCTGCTTGAAGGCCTTATCGAGTCGGCATCTTGGCTTGTGCGCGAAAAACAGGGTTTTTCTAACAGTATGGTCTTGCTTGAACAGGCCAGAAATGTTAAATATAAGAGTTTTGCGGTGCCGGGAATGCAGATCAAATATACCGTCAAGGCGAAAATGATCGAAGAAAACGTCAGCAGCTTCACCGGTGTAGGCAAGTGCGGCGATAAAACTATAGTAGAGGCGAAACTGAGCCTGAGACATTTTAATCTCTCGCAGGAAAATCCGAAAATGGCCTCTGTTGACGGAACTGTCGTAGAAAATATGAAACAACGGTTTAAGCTATTAACTGCTTAGAATTATGAATGAAGAAGGAAGAAGGAGGTTTCGCCTTCGGCGAGACTGTATTATTAAATATAACAATAACTAAGAAAAATTAAAATAAATAAGTCAAAAACGGAGATTTTTATTATGGCAATGAGTCGGGATGACATTTACACAGAGGTTGAAGAAGTTCTAATTGACGCACTTGGTCTTGACGATGACGAAGTAACGCCGGAAGCTACCCTAATGGGCGACCTCGGTGCCGAGAGTATCGATTTTCTGGACATCGTGTTCAGACTCGAAAAATCTTTCGATGTGAAGATTCCAAGAGAAGAACTCTTCCCTGCTGAGAACCTTATCAGTAACCCGGAATATATTGACAACGGAAAAGTGACCGAAAAGGGACTGGAAGTATTCAAGGAACAAATGCCGCATACGGATTTCTCCGGTTTTGCAGCTGACCCGGACATAAACAAGATCGCAGACCTGTTTACTGTCAATTCGGTTGTTAACTTCATCGAACTTAAGCTTAAATAGCTCAAACTAACCAATCGGTCAGTTTGAGATTTATAATTGATGATTTATAATTAAAGGATTCGGCCTTACGGCCGAGGCTATTTTTTTATGCGTTGGATTTGGATAGATAAATTTCTGGAGTTTAACAGCGGCAAGAGCGCTGTGTCTCTTAAAAATGTTACCCTTGCCGAGGAACATCTGCACGACCACTTTCCGGGCTTTCCGGTAATGCCGGAATGCCTGATGATCGAGGCGATGGCGCAAACGGCGGGTATACTGTGCGGTGAGGCGAGGAACTTCGAGGAAAAGGTTATCCTGGCCAAGATCAGGAAGGCAGTCTTTTTCCACTTTGTTCGCCCCGGCGATACGATAATCCTGCACGCCGAGATCGAGTCGATCGCGCCGGAAGCGGCAAGTACGGTCGGCAAGATCATGCGAGGCGAGACACTTATCGCGGAGATCAGCCTGATGTTCAGCCATATCGACAACAATATTTCCGGGTTGGAATTCCCCGAGGAGAACTTCGTCTTTACCGACATGTTCAACTCGCTTTTGACCGGGTTTGTAGACGAGAAATCGAAGACGGAGCAACCATGAAGACAGACCGGCAAGTAGTAGTAACCGGAATCGGCGCGGTTAGCCCGCTTGGAATGGATGTTGAGAGCCTCTGGCAGGGACTGCTGGACGGCAAGAGCGGAATCGACACGATCAAAGCATTCGACCCGAGCGGATTTACATGCAAACTGGCCGGCGAGGTCGGTGAATTCAATATCAGAAAACACGTCCCGAAAAGTTTCCGCAAATCAACCAAGCTTATGTGCCGTGACATCGAGCTTTCGGTGCTGGCGGCGAACGAAGCATTCGCCTCGAGCGGAATAGTAACAAAAGCGACGGATCCGGAAAATACGACCGTCGACCCAACTCGTATGGCGATCAACTTTGGCGCCAACGTCATCTGCTGCAACCTTGAAGAGATCGCGCCTTCCATCGCCAAAAGCTCTGTCGACGGGAAATTTGATGTTAAAAAATGGGGGACAGACGGGCTTGAAACACTTACGCCGCTGTGGCTGCTGAAATACCTTCCGAATATGCTGGCGTGCCACGTTGGGATAATACACGACATCCGGGGCCCAAGCAATTCGATAACCTGCGGTGAAGCAGGAGCACATATTGCAATCGCAGAAGCTGCACAGGTAATCGCTCGCGATGACGCAGATGTCGCACTTGCAGGCGGCGGCGAATCCAAGGTTAACGCGTTGATGATGCTTCGCCAGCGCCTTAACGAAAGAGCGACGACCGAAAACAACGATAACCCCGAAACTGCGTGCAGGCCATTCGACGCGGACGCAAAGGGATCGGTATTCGGCGAAGGGGCGGGCATGCTGGTTCTGGAAGAAAAGGGATACGCCGAAAAACGCGGTGCGAAAATACTTGCTGAACTTGTTGGATTTGGGGAAAGCAACAATATCAATAACGCTTTCAACAGGCTCGAACCTGGGGCCAAAGGGACACAGTTTGCCATCGAGATGGCTTTGGAAGACGCCGGCATTACGACCGACCAGATCGACCTGGTTATTCCGCATGGTACCGGAATACCCCAAGACGACATTGCAGAAGCAACTGCTATCAGGAATGCACTTGGCGACGCCACCGACAGTGCGATTGTACTGCCGACGAAAAGTATGCTTAGCAACACATCGGCTGCGGCGGGAGCACTGGATATAATCGCGGCGATAAAGGCTATGCAGACGTCGACGATACCGGCTGCGAAGAACTGTGAGAATAAAGCGGCGGGATGCAAGCTGAATATTTCGCAAAGCAAACAGCAAAAAGAAATACGCTATGCACTGTGCATAAGCTACACATACGGCGGACAGACGGCGGCGGTGGTGGTTAAAAATAATTACTAATTACGAATTACGAATTACAAATTTTGGAATCGCCTTTGGCGATGCTATTTTAATCAGCGTGGGCACGGCCCACCCTACAGCAGATACATAATGAAAGAACGAGTTGTAATTACAGGTATGGGTTTGGTTTGCCCTATGGGTAATGACGTTGCGAGCGTCTGGCAGGGTATCCTTGCCGGCAAAAACGGGGTCGCAAATACGACCGTTTTTGACGCTTCTACATTTCCTACAAAATTCGGGGCAGAAGTTAAAGATTACGATGTCAGGAACTTTACAAAAAACCCGGCACTTCACGAAAATGCCAGCCGCGGAACTACTTTCGCAGTCGGAGCGACCGCACAGGCGTGCAAACAAGCGGGTATTGAAATAGATACAGACTCGCCTTCCGACGGTATTGACCGGCGCAAAATGGGTGTATACCTCGGTGCGGGTGAAGGGTCCGTCGATAACGTCAATTTCTTTAACGCTGTGGCCAATGCCTGGGACGATGAGAACAATGAAATGGACTGGGGCAAGTGGGCCGATGTTGCTTTCTCGAATATGGACGCGTCTTACGAACTTGAGCAGGAACCGCAGATGACCGGCGGACACCTTGCACTGCTGACCGGTGCGAGAGGGCCTTCGAGAAGCTGCTTGACGGCGTGTGCGGCGAGTACCCAGGCGATCGGCGAGGCGGCGATGATGATACGCTCGGGACAAGCCGACATTATGATCTCAGGCGGTGCGCATTCGATGATACATCCGCTTGGCGTGTCGGGATTCAGCAGACTGACTGCCCTTTCGAGACGTAATGACAGCCCGGAGACCGCATCAAGACCGTTCACCGCGAGCAGAGACGGTTTCGTGCTGGGCGAAGGCGGTGCGATAGTGATCCTGGAATCTCTTACTTCGGCACAAAAACGCGGGGCAAAAATACTCGCCGAGATCAGCGGATTCGGATCGAGCAATGACGCCTTCCGGGTAACAGATATGCACGAAGAAGCAAGAGGTGCGGTACAGGCAATGAAGGCAGCATTGAAAGACGCAGATGTCGGTATCGATGGCATCGACTATATAAGCACGCACGGAACAAGTACCTCCGAAAACGATTCCATCGAGACACTGGCGATCAAAACGGTTTTTAAAGAACATGCCAAAGACACACCGGCATCGAGTCCAAAGAGTATGTTCGGACATCTGATCGGGGCGACGGGATGTGCCGAGCTGATAACCTGCGTGATGGCGATCCGCGACAACATACTGCCGCAGACGATGAACCTAAACGACCCTGACCCGGAACTGGATCTGGACTTCATACCGAATAAGCCACGCAAAGCAGAGGTCAACACAGTAATGAGCGAATCATTCGGTTTCGGCGGACAGAATAACGTACTGATAATTAAAAGATTCGAGTAAACATACGAGTAAATCAAAATGATCGACATTAAGCTTATCAGGGAAAACCCGAAAAAATATCACGACGGCGCGATCGCAAAGAATCTGGGAGTTGATATTGACAAACTCCTTGCCGTCGATAAAAAACTTCTGGCCGGCAAAA
Organism: Planctomycetota bacterium; assembly: GCA_019456225.1. Lineage (GTDB taxonomy): Bacteria > Planctomycetota > Phycisphaerae > Sedimentisphaerales > Anaerohalosphaeraceae > VRUI01. The sequence goes on from VRUI01000021.1 coordinate 46,771, forward strand.
AACAGCTTCAGCAAATCGCGACCGAAAAGAATGCTATCGGCAAATCTATTCCGAAACTCAGCGCCGAAGAAAAGCCCGAAGCACTGGCGAAACTTGCCGATCTTAAAAGTAAGGAAGCGGCGAGCAACGAAGAAGTGAACGCCCTTCAGCCGCAATACGATGATCTAATGGGAAAGGTTCCCCAGCCCGCGTCGCCGGATGTGCCCTATGGCGAAGATGACACGGAAAACGTCAAACTCCGCAAATGGGGGACGATTCGTGAATTTGATTTTACTCCCAAAGACCACGTCGAACTCGGTCTGGACCTTGATATTATCGATATTGAACGCGGTGTCAAACTTGCCGGGACACGTAACTATTTCCTTAAAGGCGACGGGGCAATGCTCCACTGGGCGGTGCTGAGATTTTCGATGGACTTCATGATCGAAAGAGGATACACACCGATGGCTGTGCCGCTGCTTATGCGAGACGAAGCGATGAGAGGGACCGGATACTTTCCAGGCTCTGAAGAACAGACGTATCAGATGGAACGCGACGGGCTAAACCTCGTCGGAACCGCAGAAGTACCGGTGACGGCATATCATTCGGGCGAGCTGCTCAAAGAAGATATGCTGCCGATCAAGTCGGTTGCTATGAGCACATGTTTTCGACGTGAAGCCGGTGCTGCCGGTAAAGATACTCGCGGACTCTACCGCATACACCAGTTTGACAAAGTCGAGCAGGTGATCATCGCTAAAAACAGCGAAGAGGCAAGCATCGAATACCACAAAGAGATACTGGCGAACTCCGAAGGTGTGATGCAGGCTATCGGGCTGCCCTACCAGGTTGTAAACGTTTGCACCGGCGACCTTGGGCGTGGACAGGTACAGAAATTCGATATCGAAGCGTGGATGCCCTCGCGAGACAGCTATGGCGAGACACACAGCGCAAGCCGCTTCTACGATTTCCAGGCCCGGCGGATGAATCTTCGTTACAAAAACAGCGAAAAGAAAAACGTATTCTGCCACACGCTCAATAACACAGTAATCGCATCGCCAAGAATACTGATACCGATCCTCGAACTAAACCAGAACGAAGACGGGTCAATTACGATACCCCAAGTCTTGCGAAAATACTTGGGTGGCAAAGAGCTAATCACAAAAAAATAATGGAAGCCACTTATGAATGTACCAGGGTTTATTTTAGATAATAAAGTTGCAACTGTAACTATCGACCCTGATGACAAACCTAGTATCTTCCGACTTTTGTATTCCAATTATCCGGGGAGATACTTCCAGACGAATGACTGTGGCTACATAACAGAATTCATTATCGGCAGAGGTTCGCATACTGCACTTTACAAGATCGAAAGTCATAAGATGGACGAAAATGTGCCCGAGCTTTTGACAGTCGGCAATATGTGTGCATTTGGCAAAAACTGTTCAATCATCGTAGATGGAGAACACACGAATCACCGGCTTATAAACCTTGAACTAAACGCTTTTCCGTACCCTTTCTCCTTGCTAAAGCAAACTGCCCAAATCGATTCAACCGTTACCTGCAAAGGAAAAACGGTAATCGGAAGCAACGTCGTTATCTCAAGCGGGGCAACTATCCTTTCGGGTGTTAAAATCGGCAATGGAGTGGTAATTGGAGCAGACGCACTGATAACAAAAGATGTTCCGGATTTCGCGATTGTCGGAGGCAATCCCGCAAGAGTACTCCGCTACAGGTTTTCAGAAAATATCATCGGCAAACTTCTTGAAATACGATGGTGGGACTTTGAGTTTAAATTTCTCTTTGCGAGGCTGGCCAAAATCCAAAAAATGCCCATTGATGAGTTTGCCGACATGTACGGCGATATTTCAAAAAACATTTATGATGCCAATAAAAACAGATTCGTGTTTGAAGTACGAGGACTTGATAAAGGTAAAATTGACTTAAAATGCGTAGGTTGCGATATCGACGATACATTTGTTAAGCTTGATGATCTTAACGACGCTATCAATTTCTATGTAAACCAGTTTAATGCAAAAACTGTAAACCATGAATTGTATTTTGTCGACAACATTCTGGATTCAATGCAAATAAGTTAAAAGCGGAAACCTTCACAGTTAAAACTCTGAAGAGGATTATGCTATCAAAAGACCCCATTAAGCGCAGGCTGGATCTGCTGGACGAACATTTCAAGGAGAGGGAGTCTCTGATGGCTTCTTTTCTTGAGCGATCTCCGCTGGTTTTTGCGGCGTGCGGCATCATCTGCGGGATCGCCCTTGCAAATATGATTGCAAATTTTCCAGTATGGGTTCCGCTGGTGCTGCTTGCTGTTAATACCACCGTATGCGTTTTTCTGCTGAAAAAGAAATTACCTCACCGCCGCATTGGGATGCTCGCCTTTCTTACATTCAGTTCTTTTCTTTTTCTTGGTTCTATCAGGTTGTGTGTTTTTAACGATCCGCCGGTTAGCGACATATCGAACTTCGTCACACAGGACCGTCAGATGGCAACCTTACGCGGTACGGTTATTACTGATATCCGGCAGGAGGACCGGGGGAGTTGGAAATTCGGCGCGTTTTTGCCGCTGAGTCCTTCGAGCAGTTTTTACCTTGATCTTGAACAGATAAAAACGAAGACCTCCTGGGCGGATATCACCGGCAAAGTGCGTGTAAATATTTCGGCGACGCTTACCGGCATATCGGCTGGCGACCGGGTGGAAATCTATTGCACGCTGTCGAAATTCCCGAATGCTTCCAATCCCGGCCAGTTTGAAATGGCCCGCTATATGAAACGTAAATCCGTTTTGTACGGGGCGGCGATATATTCGCCAGGCGGTGTAAAGGTGATGGAGAAAGGAGCTGCAGCTCTTACAAAATTACGATATAAACTAAAAACTGTTGCTAACAGCGCGTTGTTTTCGGATACGCAGATCGAAAGCGATAATGCCGGACTGCTTGCGGCGCTATTGCTGGGAACAAGGGGACAGATCGACACAAGTACATACGAGGCATTTCGGCGGACGGGGCTGTCGCACTTTATCAGCCTGTCCGGGATGCACATGGCAATACTGGCATCGATCCTGTGGTGGTCGTGCCGGTATACGGGACTTTCGAAGCCATATCGTGCGGCGATCTGCATCGCTCTAATTGTTCTGTACGTTCTGACCATCCCGCCGCGTCCGCCGTCACTGCGAGCGGCGATCATCTGCTGCTTTTTCTTCTTTTCGATGATCGTAAGACGAAAACCAAACCCGCTCAACACACTGTCGCTTGCTGCGATAATCCTGCTGCTTGGTCAGCCGGCGAGCCTTTTTCAGGCCGGGTGGCAACTGTCATTTTCCTGCGTCGCCGGAATTATCCTCTTCTATAAAAGCATCGAACACTATATCATATCTAAAACAATAGACCGCATCGCATTTTTCAGCCGCGAACACGAAAAGGCCGGTGCAATTTTCATTCAGTCCTTTTCAATCAAAACGATTGGGCTGCTTTCTGCGGGGCTTTCGGCATGGATCGGCGGGTCGGGGGTAATGCTCTACCACTTCTCGACGATAACGCCGCTTGCTTGCGTTTGGACAGTGACGGTCTATGGTTTTATAATGCTAATTCTGCCTATCGGTTATTTTAAGATCCTCCTTGCCGCCGTTTTGCCGACGGTCTCTATGGTGCTGGCGTTTGCGCTCGACATCCTTTCAGAGTGGCTGATCGGCGTTGTCGGCTTCATCGCCGAATATGACTTTTCGCAGATCGTCATTGGCAAGGTGCCTCTAATAGTCATCGCCGCATTTTACTTAAATATTGTCTTGCTTAGATTCTGGCATACTGATCGGCGAGTGCTTAGAAAGGCTGTGCTGTACGGTCTGGCGATCAGTGTGGCGGTTTCGCTTATGGTGATAAAAATTGCCCCTCACAGACGAAATACGCTGGAGCTTACATGCCTTGATGTTGGTCACGGACAGGCAATCGTAGCGTTTTTTCCGGACGGAAGTAATATTCTCTTCGACGCCGGTTCGCTTAGCGCCAAGAACAGCGGAGCGTCTATCGTGGTGCCCTTTCTGCAAACGAAAGGTATATCAAAACTCGATGCTATCATCGCAAGTCACGAAGACATCGACCATATAAACGGGATACCCGAAGTGGTGGGCCGGTACAGAAGTGCAAGGGTTTATGGAAACTCGGCGTTGCTGGGACAGGTGGAATTGCCGACGAAAATCCGACACCTGAATAATGCACTTCTGGAAGTCTCATCCGGTCTGAAACCGGTAGAGGAATACCCAAACAAATACATCACCGCCCTCTGGCCGACTGAGGAAATCTGCAACGATCCGGCAATCAGCACAAACAATAAATCACAGGTCTCGTTGATCGAATACGCTGGCAAAAAGATACTGATATGCAGCGATATAGAGATATTCGCACAGTCAAAAATATTCGAAATGTATCCGGACCTGACCGCAGACATAATAGTGATGCCGCACCACGGTTCAAAGACAAATCTGCTGGAAAACTATGCGGAGAAATTAGGGGCGAAAATTGCTATCGTCAGCTGCGCAAAAAGAAGACTGCAAAGCAACTGGAAAGCGCCCGGCGAAATCGAAGCATACTACACACCTATCGATGGCGCAATTACAATAAGAATCAAAAAAGACGGAACAATAAAAATAACTACCCATAAATAATTATTCTCATTATCATTTATCCTTCTTATTTTTTTTGCAGAGTTATCTTATGGGTAGCGGTTTGGCCGACCTTTGTAGACAGGATCCCGTTGTATGGTTTGTAACCATCCTTTTCGATACGAACCATAACATTGCCAGTAGCTCTCATTAACTCCTGTGCTCTATGATAGGGCATATTCTTCATTTTAACAGATGTAATGACCACAACGGGCTGATCTGTAATGGGAGTAGTTCCCAGGTGCGAAGAGGCCTGACCAAGCACTTGTTTTTGTATCACTTTCGCACCTTCAGGTTCGGTTATTATAGTAATCCGGCGACTTTCCATTTTACAACTACCTCTAGGGTTTGATTGGCATCCGCAAACAAACAATAAAACGGCAGCGAGAGTGACAATAAACAATCTTTTCTTCATTTCAAATCCCTTAATAAAAATATATGTTCTTTACTATAACAGACGCTATAAGTGCAAAAATGTTACAAAAAAAACTAAAATAAGTACATATTCACAAAAAAAAGGGACACCAGAGCAAAAGCCCGGCATCCCTATGAAATTTTGAGCAGGCTGACTAATAATCAATTATAAATCCCTACCTCGTGTGTACTACTATCTCTACCCTTCTGTTCTGGGATTTGCCCGATACAGTTTTATTGGAGGCAACAGGTCTTGACGAACCGGCCGCGACTGCACGTATTTGCTTGGAACTGACGCCCTTGCTGTTTAGATACCGCAGTACCGCAAGAGCTCTCTCTGCAGAAAGCTGCCAGTTGTCCTTCCACTTACTCTTTTTGATCGGATCAGAATCGGTATGCCCGACGACATCAATCTTCATTCCACTATAAAGCTTCTGAATAACGCTTCTGATATGATCAAGTTCGCTGATAGTCGATTTTTTCAGAGTAGCCTTGCCGGATGAGAAAAGAACTGTATTCTGCAGTATAACAGTGATCGTACCAGCAGCCGTATCACGTCTAACAACCATTCCATCAAAACCGGTGTTGGAATCATCGGTTCCTGGCCTGCCCTGTCTATTAAAGTCCTCTATCGTCAGAAGACTTTGTTTAAGCTTATCGCCAAGCCGTATTCTTTCGGCATCAACGCTCTCAAGATTATCCTGACAGTACTTGAGTTCTCCCTGGCGGTTCTTGTAAAGCATCTCGAGGTTACTGTATTCCTTCTCCCAGTTGGTACAACCAGTCAATGCTGAAAGACAAATTACCGCAAACAACGCAACACATACTCTCTTCAAATAAATTCTCATTTCGATATTCCTTTCGACTAAATACGTTTAACCATTCGACAAATAAACATTTTTCATGTACTCCATAAAAAACTTATGGAAAATCATAACAGCAAAGACCGCGATTGACAAGAACGGACCATACGGAATTTGCCGGGTTTTTTTAAAAAACATCTGGTAGAGAGCCCATGCAAGCCCGAAAAACGGAGCTATAAAGAATGCGATAACCACAAATACAGGTCCGATAACAGCCCCTGCCGCACCCATAAGGTGCACATCGCCAAGTCCCATCGCTTCCTTACCGAAACCGAGCGTGCCGAGTATCCTGGTTGCCCAGACAACTGCGCAACCGACGAAATACCCCCATAAACTTGTCAGGAAGCCATAAACCAGCAGAATTTCCGTCCAACTCTGCCATCTTCCAGCCAGGACAGGTAACTTACATGCCATGTACCAGACGAACGAACAGGCAATGATCGGGGCAAGAAAAACTATCTCCTTGGTAACTTCAAGGCGATGAGGGAAATTTTTGTCGTTGAGCTGCTCTTGAACGTCCTCGAGGCCCTGATCTTCGTAGCTCCTCTTGATGACTCCGGTCATTAATAAAACCATCGATATGATCAGTCCAACACCTGCGCCAGCCGAAAGAGATGTTACCGTCGATGATTTAACCATCGGAAAATTGGTATAAAAACCTATGATCAGCGGATCCGGCGGGCCGATGTCGACTATTGTACGTCCTATTGCCGTGCCAACCAGCCCGACAATAGTACAAAACCAGCACAGCGAAAGAGGGATAACCCACAGTTCCAGGTCTATCGCACTGGCGGCGAGCAAACAGCATAGCAAAGCGATGTGGATTAGATAAAAGAACCAGCCGCCTGCCTGAAAAGCTTCGATACCTATTTTGCCGCCCAGCAACTCGAAGCGGTTTTCGCCATACATGAAATAAAGTACAAAGACCGCGACAAAAAGCAGGCCCGTCATAAGCTCAATGATCATATACCGCGGGGTGATGAGCATCTTGCAATTTCTGCACCTGCCGCCAAGCAGCAGCCAGGAAAGGATCGGAATGTTGTCATAAAAGCGTATTGACTTTTCGCAGCCGGGGCACATCGATGGCGGAAAAGCCAGCGATCTGTCGCGAGGAAGCCTGTATACGACAACATTTAAAAAGCTGCCGATACAACTGCCAAAAGCAAACGCGCATACCAGGTAAAACCAAATCGGTATCATTTAACATCCCTGTATAAATGTCTATTGATTCCCGACGTAAAGCCGGGATGTTCCATATTGTATAATGTTTAATGCAACAAACTACTTTTTACGCTTGGTAGTCTTCTTTTTACCCTTGCGGTCAATTACGCCTTCTACCTGCATCTGCAGACCAAACAGCTTGATAAAGCCGGTCGCATCGGTAGAGTCGTATTCGTCACCCATGGTAAAGCTGGCCAGGTCGGCGCTGTACTGGCTCTTCGGGCTCTTCATACCGGCGAGCGTGCAGCGGCCCTTAAAGAGCTTCATACGAACTGTCCCGCTGACATTTTCCTGCGTAACGTCGACAAAAGCGTCAAGAGCCTTGCGAATCTTCGTAAACCACTGGCCGTTATATACGAGATCGGCATACTTCAAAGCGATCTGCTGTTTGTAGTGCTGGGTCTCTTTATCGAGCGTAAGCATCTCCAGCCCGCGGTGTGCGGTCATCAGAATAGTTCCGCCGGGAGTTTCATAAACGCCCCTGCTCTTGATGCCGACAAGGCGGTTTTCGACAAGATCGGCCTGGCCGACAGCATGTTTTCCGCCGATGGCGTTAAGCGTCTCGATCATCTTAACCGGCCCGACAGCCTTGCCGTTCAATCTAACCGGAATGCCCTGCTTAAAACCAATCTCAACATATTCAGCTTTATTGGGAGCCTTGGAAACGGGCCTGCTAATTACGAACAGATCGTCCTTTGGCTCGTTCCATGGATTTTCTAGGTCTGCGCCTTCATGGCTGATATGCCAGAGATTGCGGTCCCGCGAATAAATCTTCTTCTTGCTTTGATCGATAGGGATCTTGCGAGCCCTGGCATAGTCGACAGCCGCTTCACGCGATCTCAATTTAAAATTGGGATCCTTCCACGGAGCGACGATCTTAAGCGTTGGGTCAAGTGCCATAAAGGTAAGCTCGAAGCGAACCTGGTCGTTACCCTTGCCGGTTGCGCCGTGAGCGACGGCGACGGCACCTTCGGCATGGGCGACTTCGACCTGCTTTTTGGCGATCAAAGGCCGGGCTATACTGGTACCAAGCAGATAGTCATTTTCATAAATCGCTCCGCTCTTGAGCATGGGCCAGATATAATCGGTTACGAATTCCTTGCGGAGATCGCCAACAATGCACTTAACGGCACCGGAAGCCATCGCCTTTTTCTTTATGCCGTCAAGCTCATCGCCCTGCCCGAGCTCGGCTGCATAGCAGATAACATCATAGCCGTATGTCTCTTTGAGCCACGGTAAAATAACACTGGTATCAAGCCCGCCACTGTAGGCTAGGACTACTTTCTCAGCTTTAGCCATCTAAAATCCCTTTAAAATCCACGAATAAAAGCTGATTATACACCGCACTTGCAGCAAAAACAACCCAGAAAAAACAATATTATTCAAACCGACCTGCCGGCCTGTTCGAGACGTCAGATCGGTTACGATGCTATTGCAGCGGCTACTGCTTTGTGGCCACCCTTTTTGGGCCTGACCTTTTTGGGCTTTACATCTTTCTTTTGCAGATCCTTCGTTTTCTCCTGCTCTTCAAGCTGCTTTTTAATCTTCTCCTGCGATTTTTTCATCTGCTCCTGAAACTCCTGGTCCTGCTTATTCTTTTTTCCCGCCTGAATGTCCTTGAGAAACTTGATCTCCGGAGCCTCTTTGCCAAGGCGTTTATAAGTGGCCTTGAGATCCTTAATGAACTTATCGCATTTGACTCTTTCGACATGTCCGTCAACATAAAGCACATTGGTCTTATCAAGCAGGTATGCCGGATTTTCATAAACCAGGATATTACCGGGGTTTGAAGGGCCATCCTGTCCGGCAATATAAATATAGCTCGGTCCTTTGAAATTCTTTGGCTTTTGAGGAGACACAAGAGTTTTCGGGCTAAGGTCTGCTTCCTTAATAAGAATCTCAAGATTCGGCGGGTATGTATCCGTGTTGTCAAAAGCATACACCATACATGCTCTGCCAATAACTTTCAGATTAGTTGCCGACACAAGACTTGTAGAGAGCTTCTTTACCTTTCCCAGCGCTGGCATTACAATCGCCACACCCATAGCACCGCCGACAATAGCGGCAGCACCTACCTCGACGCCGCTGCCTTTGTAACGTGAATAAGCGCCGTCCTTGTCGAACCAACTGTACGATGCCGAAGGAGTAAGATCCTTCATCGCGTCATCAAAATTGGGCAGCATGGCGGGAAGCTTTGTCCCATACCGCATGGCCATCATCGTAACCATCGGCCAGACCTGCTGAAGCTGTATTGTCATTTGCTTAAACTGAACCTTTGAGTCGGTATAAATAAGACTCGTAAGCTCATCGGGCAGGCCCTTGACAGCTGTCTTAAAAGCGACGGTACTTCGCAAAGAATCCTTCGATGCATCGTCGGACTTGATGCGATCTATGGCCTTACCGCACAATACCGCGTTACTGGCCAGTACGACATTGCCGTCGACGATCGCCCAGCAAGGCATGATCTGCATCATCGCAAGCGGCATCACTGTCCATGCGTGGATAGTAACATCGCCCTTAGGCAGCGAAGATATCTGCAGCATTCCGCCTGACTTGCCGGCTGCAAACTTCCCCAGAGCGTTCATGCTTTGCTCAAACTTTGCACCGTCATCTTTCAAACGGGCAATAGCAACAAATCCGCCGGTGGGAGATTCCATCATAACGCCGGCCGGGATAGCATAATAAACGCCCTCACCAGCAATACTGCCAAGGATACCTTCGCGAATATTAACATTGGTCATCTTCTCGAAAGCTGAGATATGATGTGCGATCTTATTGAGTATATTTTCCGGGACAACCTTCTTAAAAGAGTTGCAAATAACGTCACAGAACCTGGCAATATCAACGTTCATCGCACCGGCTTCGACAGCCTGCGGCTCGACAAGATCGAATATCGCCATATCGATATTTCCGTAACAACTAAACAGACCCTTGCGAGGCGACGGAATTTCAACAGCTTCACCGACTACTATATCGGAACCGGAAAAACCAAGCCTGGCGGTAACATTGCCCATATCGGCAACACCAAGGTCGTCAAGAAGCGTCATGACCTTTTTATAGTCATTCGGAGCGGCCTTTTTCAGGAACTTTTCCATCATCGACAGGATCGCCTGGTAGTCATAGTTAATAATAAGAGCGTCGCCTGCCTGGGGTATTTTGCTTAAATTCTTCTGGGTATCCTTCGATGGCCAGAAAATGTTCTTAAGCACCAAACCGTCTTTATCGCAAACGGCAATTACGAATTTCCTGCCGGCGAAACCCCAATAAACATATTGATCGTTGAAAATCTTAACGACCTTCATCCTGCATGGACCGACGAGTTTCCTGATTATCTTTCCATCGGTGTCAAACTTCTCGTACTCCCTGAAAAGTCTATTGATCTCTTTGCGAACCGGACCTGCGTCAATAATAAGAAAACCGGAGATCGGCACCTTACCGCCGGCGGTATTTTCTGAGATACCGGCGATAAAGGGACGCCTGCATACGAGTTTGACAAAGTCCACAACCAGATTGGCGGCTTTGGTCTCATCGGGACCGCTTCTTTTCTCGACGGTAATCATCACCTGAGCCCAAAAAGTGTCAAAGATCGTCTTAATCTGATCGTTACCGAGGACCTTGCCCAGGGCAGTCTTTTTAAACGCCGCCCCGACACTGTCCGTGCCGCTGCCGGCGACATACCCGATCGTACCTTCAGGAAGACTACGAGTCATTTTCTCTGCGGGTGTGACCCTGCCGGCAAATCCAACCGTCAAAAAACAAGTGAACACAAAACCAATTACAACAACGCGCATTAAATCCTTCATAGCTAACTCCTTTACTCCAAACATAAAATAATAAAAAACAGGTTTCAGTCATTTGACATTTGTCATCTGACACTAAACATTTTAGAACCGTTTGTCTCATCAGTTCCTCGTCAGCATCTTTACCTGTAAAAATTTTATACTGTGCCATCGCCTGCCTTACAAACATCTCTGCGCCGGTGACAGTCTTTGCTCCTGCATCTTTTGCGTATTTCAAAAGCAAAGTATCGAGCGGATTATAGACCGTGTCGAAAACCACCATATCGCTTTTTATGCTTTCAGCAGGCGCCGGGCTCGCATCGACCTTAGGATGCATCCCGATACTCGTACAATTTATAACGACACCGGCATCCATCGCCGCAGCCTCTTCTATAGACGCATAGCCGCACTTAAATTCCTCTGCGAGCGATTTTGCCTTTGCCACCGTCCTGTTATACACCAGAACCTTTGCCCCGACATCGGTAAGCCCTGCGACTATTGCGCGAGCAACTCCGCCTGCCCCGAGGACCGCTGCTTTTACGTTGTGAAGACCGTGTTTGCCGATTCCCATCGCAGAAAGCAATGCGTCCATCGCACCGGCGTAATCGGTGTTAAAACCGCTTACAAGTCCGCCAAAGCCGATCTTAAGCGTATTAACGGCCCCGATGGTCGCCGCTAGAGGTTCGAGATAGTCGCCGGACTGCTCGACATAATCGAGAGCGTGAGCCTTATGCGGTATCGTAACGCTGAATCCGGCAAAACCGGCATCTCTGCACTCAATATTGCCCATAAATTCATTGAATGATTCCTTCTCGCCTTTGACAAGTATGGGAAGGTAGACGGCGTTTAAACCCTGCTCGTCAAAACACGCGTTAAAGATCGCCGGACTTAGCGAATGGGCCACGGGGCTTCCAATAACACCAAAGACTTTGGTATCGGCGTCGATATGGTCCCAGCGGTAAAGCTCCTTAAGCTCTTTGATTGCCAGCTGCCCAGGAGCGGTCGACTCCGCATCGCTAAGCGAAGCAAACGTAACCAGCGATCCGTATTTTTTCGCGAGAACCCTGCTGATCAAACCGTCTCCGCCCATACAGAGAACGATGGCGTCACCCTTCTTATTATTAAGCAGATCGAACGCCACAAAACATTCATTGATATGATTAGCCTTGTAAACCAGCTTGACAACCGCCTGCGGGCAACAATGAAATATCTCATCATAAAGACCGGCTAGATCGGGCAACGGTCCGTTAAAATCATGAGCCGAAAGAATAAGACGTGTTTTGGAATCGACCAGAACCTCGTCAATGCGTGTGCGCACATCAGAATTCTGATAATTAACATACTCGCAGTCGACAAAATCAGCGCCCTTTTGTATGGCGGCGATGAGTATCGAAACCCTCAAATCCTGGGGCAGATCATTCAAGCCGCCCTCAGCGGCATCCCTGCAGGTAACAATAACAGGGAGGCAAACTCCGGCGGCAAGTGCAAGCAATTCGTCGAGACAATCGGCAGTGACACTGTCAATATAGTCTACCCGCAACTCAAGCATCTCAGCGCCAGCTGTTTTTGCCTGCTTGATCTGGTCGCCTGCCTCAGAAACCGTTCTCCCGGATATTGGAACTGCAAGATAAGCCATAAAAGACGATTTTATCTCAATTTATAGCAAAATGCAAGAAAAAAAGGCGAACTTTTACAAAAATGCGACTATAAGGCATAAAAAAAGATCAAGTTAGCCAGCATAGTCGCTATGCTAAGTAATAAGTTTCATCACAAATTCTGCATCCATCTCACCATAGCTCATCGACAGCATTGAAGACTCATTGCGGATCTTTGCTATTAAATTTTCCGATAGTCCACTCGCTTCAGAAATGTCATTAAGAATAAATGTAAGCCCGCCAGCCTTGCTTATCTCAACAGTAAGCGACTCCATCAGTTTTTGCAGGCCACCGGTGGCATAACCCATCGCCTCGCGATAATCCTTGCGTTTCTTATTCTGCCTTTCCTGCTCTTTCTCGTCCTCGTAAACTTCCTCCATCATCTTATTTACATCAAAAACTATTGCACCCTCAACAATATCGATCGAAAAACCGTTACCGATATATGCCAGCACCTGCCCCTTTTCGTTAAAGCCCTTCCCTACTTCATAGACCGGGGCATTTATACCCTTCATTAAATCTTTGACAAGTTCCGTAAATGACTTCTTGGCGCTGTTCATTTCGCCGTCAACAAGATGTTTGCTGCCCTGCTTGATCATTGACTTGATCTTATTGAGCATGCTGTTAAGCGCAGAACTTTCCCCCTCAAGAGCCTGGATAACGTTTACCGCCTGGTTAACCTGCTGCAACTTAGCGATCAATGAAGCCTGCGCAGAGCGAATATCGCCGCTATGGGCGAGCCCATCGGCAACTGCCGGGCCTGCGGCAGCAACGAGACCCCCGCCTTTGACGCCACCTGACTTACCAGGCTTCATCAGGTCCTTAGCTGCCGCAGCACCTGCTAAATTAATATTAGTTATATTGCTAAATGGGCTCAATAAAATAACTCCACACAAGCCTTGTCAATACACACCTTTTACAACATAAACATACAATTAAAATATAAGAAATAATCAAGGGATACGGACGAAAATATAAAGTTTTTTGAACCCATAAACATACGCCCGGTAACAGCTGCTCAAAACGCAAGACAAGCGAGCTTTTTACAGGACTACAAAAAAAACTTCAACTGAGAGACCGTCAGGTTACCTTGCCGCTTAATCTCCCTATTTGCCCTATTTTAACAGGGTTTTTGTCCGGAAAAGAGAAAAAACGCTAAATATTGACATTTCGCTCTTTGCACAAAGTGTTCTGCTGTTTTTTTTAAGCCTTTTAGTGTATAATGCCGTATATATGAAAAGACAGCTATTAAGGAGTTTTTTTATGATTAAATATCTAACAACCGCATCAATCATCGTAATTTTGTTTTCGTCTATTTGCAGCGGTGACGTTTTCAAGCATCGTCAAAGCGGGGAAATTTTCTATGGGTATCCGACGAACCGACGCCTGGGCAATAAAACACGCGTCTATGTGGAGGAAGATGGCAAGTTCAAGGGCAAAACTGTGATCATCGACGAATACGACGTCACCTATGACGCTAAGGGCCGCAAGAAAAACCTGATCGTCATCGGAATTGACCACCAGGACATCATCCTTTCCGATACCGTCTCGATCGCGCTAGCCAAGACCATCGAAGAAGGAGCAAACCAGGGGCCCCGCTGCATCATACTGGAGATCGACTCTCCCGGCGGACGCGGCGAGTACATGAAGAAGATCTGTGACGCGATCAAAAAAACTTCCAACTGTCCGGTCGTTGCCTTTATTACCGGCAATAAATATGGCGGTGCATTCTCGGCAGCGGCAGGGATCGCTCTTGCCTGCGATAAAATTTATATCGCCCCGGATGCTCAGATCGGGACAGTCGCAGCGCCGGTGGAAACGACAGGACTTCAACAGGACCCGACTGACTGGCTGGATACTTTTACCCCGAAAAGCATTGCTTCATTCGGCGAGTACCTTTCGACGTTTGCCGAAAAGAAAAATCGTCCCGCCGCAATGGTAATGGCGATGGTCGACCAGAATATCGAGGTCGTCGAAGTCGTCACCGACGAACATGGTTCGCGGAATTTTGTGCATAAAGGTGATAAGAAACCGGCAGACGCTATTGAAAAGACCTGGTCAAAAAAGTCCAAAATCAGCCCGGCCAAGCAGGACACCGAAAAGGATGATGACCAGCAGCAATATATATATCAGTTAACTCTTTCGGCTAAGGACGCTGTCGATTATACCAAAATGGCTGACAAGATCGTCTCTTCACGCAGTGAAGTTATAAAGGACCTTCAGGCCGAGGGCGTAAAGGTTATTGTTACGAGCAGGATCAAATTCAGGGTTCGAAAATTTGCCCAGAGCAGGGCTCAGTTGTCCAAGTATTACGCCGCGTTCAAAGAACTGGAAGGTCAGGTAGAAGACATCGAAAAGCTGATGAAAGAAGTGTCATCGGCTGCACTGAAAAACAGGCCGTCAAAAGAGGATGAAAGGTTAAGACGCATCGAGAGAAAGGCGTACGAGAACCGGCTCCAACGCTCAACTGGAAGCAGGCGGAAACTCCGGCGACGTGTCTATGGCGAACGCAATGGCGGCAATCTGACCAGAGAGGAAATCGCAAATCTTGAACGAGAGATGAATGAAACGTACATCGACCCGTATTTGCTGCAGCAGCGAAGACTGGCAGTAGAACTGGCGTATACACTCAACGATCTGCTCATATACTATTCAAGGGCGGCAAAAATTGCAAAACAATACCCCGGAGCAATGCCGAAAGGCAAAACTCTAAAGAATCTCCAGATCAAATATAACTCTGCCGCAGCAAAAAGAAACAGCCTGGGATTTTGAAATTTATAATTGATCCCGCCATTGGCGGATGTTCCATATTTATGATTGATTATTAAAGGCTCTCATCCAGAAAAGTTGGTTAATTCCTGTTAGCATCAAACATAAGCCCTGCAAATCAAAGACCTTAGCTCACA